>JAXMHQ010000012.1:0-118327 GCA_046346665.1 Verrucomicrobiota bacterium | reverse complement strand
CAAATCCAGCTTCACCAAAAATGTCCGGCTGCTCGGATCGCCCGCCGGCGCTATCTCGCTGATCACACCCGCAAGTTCTCCGTCGAGCGATCCAATCCGCACCGGCAGTTTGTCACCCACCGCCAGTTTCCCGATCACCGCCTCCGGCACGTCCGCCTCCAGCCGCAACGCAGTCGGATCTTCCATTTCCAAAATCGGCCGGTTCGGCATCGTCGGGTCGCCCACCAGGTCGCCCACATCCGCGAGCTTCCGCGTGATCACCCCCGCAAACGGCGCCGTGATCCGGGTGTAATCCATCATCGCCTGCGCCTCCTTCGCCGCCGCGTCCGCAATCCGGAACCTGGATTGCGCCGCGTCGAATTCCGCCGGCGACAGGATCTTCTGGTCGTAGAGCGCCGTGTAGCGCTTCAAATCCGCTTCCGCCTGCGCCCGCACCGCGAGCGCCTGGTCCAGGCGCGCCTGCATCTCGCCCGCCTCGAGCGCCGCCAGCAGTTCGCCCGGCTGCACCCGCTGCCCGGGCACGACCAGCAACTGCCGGATCCGGCCGCTGATCTTCGCCCCGATCGCCGCATGCAACCGCGGCCGCACCGTGCCCACCACGTCTTCCGTCGACGCGCGCTCGCGGGATTCGACCGTCTCGACCCGGACCGCGACCGGCGGAAGGTTGGGCGCCGTGACTTCACGGGATTTGTGGCAGCCGCCGGCGGCAACCGCCAGGACCGACAGAACAACAGGCAGGACGTTTTTCATTTTTTGTTCAGGATCAGGAACAGCACGAAGCGCCGGGCTTGTCGCAATCGCCGCCCTTTCCGGCGCGCACCCGGCGCAGGATCATTTCCAGAGGACAGAAATTGGTGAACGAGGATTGAAGCAGGTTGAATCCGACAAAGGCCGTGAACCACAGCCAGTACGGACTCACATAATGAGCCAGCAAGAGACTCACAAGAATAAACGAGCCGGCGAACCGGCGGATCAGCAGGTGGATGTTCATGGTTTTATTTTCTGGTTCTTCGCAGATTGTCTTTTCCAAAATATCGAGCCGCGAACACCGGAAAAGTTACGTAAAATCTCGGGAGGGCCGGCGTCCCCGCCGGACCAAACATCCATTTGATATGAACCAGCCAGGGACGGCGCGGACGCCGTCCGTCCCGGGGTGGGATGTTGAAACAAAGAATTCGCGACCATCCGCGTCAATTCGCGTCACGCCTTCCCCGTAGCCGCAATCGTCAGATTGCCGGTTTTTCCTTCCGGGTTAATTAGCCCCAACGATCTCCCGCGCCCGGCCGAAGGACCCCAGGTTGTGCACATTGGTGTAGCCCAATCCCGCCAGGGCGCTCTTGGCCATCCCGCTGCGCGTGCCGCTCAGGCAATGCAGCAGGATCGCCCGGCTCTTGTCGGGATAACGACGCGGAAATGTCTGCTCCAGGCTTTCCAGGGGAATATTGATCGCGCCGCGCACGGCGCCGCCGCGGAATTCATCGGGCGACCGGACGTCGATCACCAGCGCGCCTTCAGCCAGGAGTTTCTGGGCCGTCTCGGAGGATACAAAGGACATACGTTTCAGGAGGAAAAGGCCGGCAATGCCGGCGGCAACCAGGATGGGAACGATCCAGTTCGTCATTCTGCCGGGAACTGAGCCGCGAAGCGCCGAAAAGTTACAAGTTAATCATGGCGGCCGGCCGACTTCTCCTTCCACCGCTGCCGCAGGGTGTCGTGGAGTTTGCGCCGGAATTCTACCGGCAATTCATAGGCCTCGCCCTCGCGGTAAAGCGTGATGGTCTTCCGGATGTTATCCACCACCACCTGGCATGGATTGCACCCGGCCAGGTGCTTCTCGAACTGTTCGCAGATGCCCGGATCCACCGTGCCATCCACGTATTCGTTCAACATCGCCAGTAATTCTTCGCACTTCATCGCGTTCAAGCGTCTGATCAAACAGAGACGCAATCAGGAAATAAGTTACAGCGCCGGCTCATTTTTTTCCGGACCATGGTCATGCGGCGCCAGGCGGCGCGCCGGGTCGCCCAACTTCTGCGTCAGCCATTCCCGGAGCTGCAGCCGCGCCCGCAACAGCCGCACCTTCGTGTTCGCTTCGCTCAGGCCCAGCGCTTCGGCGGTTTCCTTCACCGAAAACCCTTCCACGTCCCGCAACAGGAAAACCAGCCGGAACTTCTCGTCCAGTTGTTCCAGCGCCTCCTCCAGCAGCCGGCGCAGCTCGTTCCGATGCACCAGTTCCTCCGGCGACTGACGCCAGTCGGCAATATACTCCGGGTGCGGCACCGCGCCATAACTGTCCTCCTCCTCCGTCGCCGCCTCGAGCGAGGACATGTCGATCCCCTTGCGCTTCCGGATCACCTTGAGCGCCGCGTGGGTCGCGATCCGAAGCAGCCAGGTCGCAAACCCCGCGTCCCCCCGGAATCCCGCCAGGTTCTCCAGCGCGCTCAAAAACGCCTGCTGGGTCACGTCCTCCGCATCCTGCTCGTGCCGCAGCATCCGCAGCGCGAGGGAATATACCCGGTTTTCGTAACGACTGGTCAGCGCCTCGAACGCGTCCAGGTCCCCGCCTTGCGCGCGCTGGACCAGGTCGGCATCGGAAATTTCGCTCGTCACCGGCTTCGTCATTTTAACAGTCTCCATTAAACCGGCCGGCGCCGGACGAGTAAAGGCCGGATGGACAATTCACCGCCCGCCGCTCGAAGGCCCACTTCACCAACCCCGGCTCGGCATAGGCCCGCGCCCAGATTTCATGGCTCATGCCCGGATATCCTCCTGCTCCGGCCACACATTCGCAGCCCGGCCTCGACGGAGCGGCCGGGGGCCGGATATCCGTTTTGCGCACAGGCCCGCCGTCTCCCCAACCCGACCATCGGGCCGCCGCTCAGCGGATATCCGGGCGGCCGGAATCCTCGTTCCGGAGCCGCTGAATGTCCCGGAGAATCCGGTCCGGCGCCGCCACCGCAAGTCCGTCGTAATATCCCCGCACCACCCCGAGACGATCCACCAGCACGATCTTGCTGCTGTGGATGTAGCCGCCGGACGGCCCGGCGTCGCCCGCGGCCGCGGCGAGCAGGAAGCGCGTCTCGATGAACGGATAGAGGTTGGTTTTGGGACCGGTGAGAAACAGCCAGCGGTTGGTCGATGCGGACAACTCCTCGGCGCGCCGCGCGAGCACTTTGGGAGTGTCGGACATGGGGTCGACGGTGAAGGACAGGAGCATGACGTCCTCCATCCCCGAAGTCAGTTCCTGCACCCGGCGCATGCGTCTGCCAAGCACCTGGCATTCGGCCGAACAACTCGCAAAGAAGAAATCCACCACCAGGATTTTACCTGCGACGTCGGCCTGTGTGACCGGGCGCTCGCTGCGCTCGGTGAAGGTAAACTCGCCGAGGCTCGCGAATTTCGGCAGTGGCTCCCGCTGCTGCCTTTCGACTTTCAGGTAGATGGCCGCGACGAGCCCGCCGGCACCCAGGAGAACCAGCAGCAGGAACATCGGAACCGCTTTGCCAGAATGCCATTTCATGGCTGGTGAGACATTGCGGCTTTCATCTCACTGGCCAGTTCCTCCGGCGTCCATTCATTGTCCGTGAAAACCCTCCGGACGCGGCCCGCGGGATCCACGACGACCGTGCGCAGGTTGTGACTGAACGATGCCCCGTCGGGGATGACCATCAATCCAAAGGCGCCCGAAAGTTGCCGAATGACCTCGGGGCTGCCGGTGGCGAAATTCCAGTGGTTCTTGTCGGCGTGGCAAAGCGCTGCCAGACCGCTCAATTGTCCCGGAGTGTCAAACTGCGGATCGAACGAGATCGACAACAGTTGCCAGTTGGTGCGGCTGGCGTCGGCCAGCAGGGCGGTCTGCACGACGCCGAGGTTGCTGTTCATGCGCGGGCAAAACGTCGGCAGCGGACAGCGCGAAAAGAAGAACGTGAACGCCAGCGCCTGCCCTTGGAATCCATCGAGCCGGAGCGCTCTGCCGGATTGGTTGGTGAGAACGCAGCCCGGGACCGGCGCGCCGGGTTCAAGTTCGGCGGCGACGCTGCCAGCCGGCGGCGGGGATTTCGGCGGGGGCCCGCTGGCGCCGGTGCGCCGGATCTCGTCAATCCAGTCCTCCGTGTCGGTCACGGTGAGACGGAACATGATTTCGTCACCGGGCTTGAGTGTTCCAAGCTCGTCTGGGCGTTTCACGGTGAATGGCATCGTCATTGCGTCCATGTAACCCGGGATTGTCTCATGGCGGATGAGCGCTTTGCTTCCGTTGTTGCGTGATTCAAGGAACACGCCTTTGACGTTGTAATGCACGACGTTGGTACTGTTCTGAGCGGACAGGCCGATTCCGAACATGAGAGTGGCCAGCGCGATTATTACTGACCTTGCCCTGGCGAATGTGTGTTTGGGATATGAGTTGCTCATCATTTTGCTTCCTTTATTCCGCCAGCAAGGCATCCCAGCGATAACTATAAATCCAATCGGCAAGCGTCTTCATGTCTTCTGGCGGAACAAGCGCTTTCAGGGAAAGCATGACGTTTGTGCCCCATTTGCCGGTGCCCCCGTTTTCCATTTGGGCAATGAAAACACTGGGGGCATTTGGGTCGTTGCGATACTTGGCGGCAACGTCACGATACGCCGGTCCAATGACGTTGATGTCTGGATTGTGGCACGACAGGCAAGTGCGTTGTGTGGCAAGCTCCTGACATGCCTTGCGGTTCACCGGCAGAAAGCGCGCGGCCACCAACTGCCACTCGCTACCGGACTTCACCACCACGCCGAACACATCCGTTGCGCTGGCCGGAACCTCCCGGTCAGTGATGGATTTGGTGACGCGTAACGCAACTTCCGTTCCGTCCTGGCACTTGACTTTGGTCGTGCCCGACGCGTCAAACTTCGACGCACTAAACGTCACATTGGTCAACTGCACGTAACGCCCGGCCATCGCAGAGGCGTCTTTGAACAATGCCCCTGCCACCGATGCCGAGGTGAACGGTTTGTTACTTTCCGTCACTGAAACGCTTCCTGCATCGAGAAGAAGTGCTGCTCCGAACGGGCCGTCTCCCAGCTTCCCGGCAAGTGTGACGACATCGCGCGGGACGAGTCGCGCACCGTCCTTTCCATCAGTCAACACGGCAAGTGCGGGTTCTCCCTGATTGTGGACGAACGCCAGCACTTTCTGGTCTGGCAACACAAGCTTCGCCGCGATAATGCCGGTCACGGAAAATTCCGTGGCAGCATCTTTTGCCTTGCCGGTCGCCGGGTCAACTTGTGCGATCACGTCTTTAATGGGTGTCTGTGAGCAGACGAGCTGCGCAGCACAGGCCAGCAGCCCTGCGGTGATAACATATTTTCTTGAAATGTGATTCTTCATGGATTCTTTCAATTCTCTGTTTCAAATGGTTCAAGCTTTTTGGCTGCGAATCTTCCCAGATGGAAAGTCCGGCCCGCTTGAGCGGCACGATTTGCCGTTCGGCGACGCTGCCAACCGGAATAATTTCGAGGACTGCCAATGGATCACTCCGCCAAAATGCGCCTCAGTCATTTCTACAAGCAGCGGGGAGCAACTTCAGACAAAGTTGGGAAGCGATTTTCGAGGCCGGGGTTTGGGAGGTTCCTCGCGGCGGGGCTCTGCCGTATCATCCGGGGAGGCGACACGCTCAATGTCACAGGAAAAATCGAAATCAAAGATCTTCCACGCGATACCCAGTTCCTGCTTCGATCCGGGTTTGGCCTGTTGACCCTCCTGCGTTTTTTCTTCGGCGCGCCCCTTTTGGATCATCTTGCACATGCAGCAAGGATGTTGGCCGTCGAAAGTTTTGCTCAACGCTTCGGCGAAAGAACCGTCATGGCAATAGCTGACAATCATCCCCGTCCAAGCGACAGCCTGAAGAACACCCCAATGAGCACCGAGCGAAAGACACACCGCCACCACGATCCCCCAGCGACAAGCGCGGGATACTGCGATACGCCATCTGTATCTAAGGCAGCGGCAGGAACTCATTGGTCGCTAAAATTCATGGGGCCGTAGCCTTGAGGCTTTCCGCCAAATCGGTCCGGGAAGCTGAATTCACCGCGTTGCGCGCTGATGCCTCACGGACTTGTTCGACGAGGCGCAAGATGTCTGCTGTGACCCCGCACTCACGAAACGTGAGCGTGGGACTGGGCAGAGAACCTTGCAGGGCGGGATTGGGCCAGGTTCGCACCGCGTCCACCCAGCCGATCACGTTGCCACGAGAATTAACGACGGGCGCACCGCTGCTTCCTGGACCACATTCGGCGGAGATTTCGACCATCTCTTGAAGCCGCGCGCCTTCATGCTGGAAGCTGCGGCGCGTAATCGACCCCTGGGCAAAAGTGAAGAAGCGGCCCACGGGATGGCTCATAACCGCCACTCGACCGCCTGTCTCGCCAGACGCCTCCAGCGGGAGTGCTGCAACCGGTCCGCCCTCCGCTTTCATGATGGCTACATCATACCCTTCATCATCTGCGAGCACGGATCGCACTGGCAGCACACGCCCGTCGCCGAGCAGAACAATCATTCCTTCGTAATCCTGATCGTGAATCACGTGAGAGCTCGTAACGAACATGCCGGACTCAGAAATGAAGAACCCTGTTGCAGGCAGCGCCACCCAGTCATTGGAGGCACCCATTCGCACCATCCTCGCTACCACCACCACAGCACCTCTGCAACGGGCCGCCAAATCTTCGTCTTCCCGCGTCGTGGTCGAAAGCTTGGGAAGTTCGAGCGAAACGTTTTGGTGCTTCTTCAACAACTCGACTTTGGACAATAATTGACCGCGCTCCACCATGCCTCCGCCAACTTTGCTCAACTCCGCCTGAACAAGCGTGTCATCCACCGAAGGCTCAAGCAGGACGCGCGGGATCGCTGGATGCTCATGACCGGCACTGGCGACAGCCGACGCCTGGCTGAAGCACATCACCGGGGCGCAAGTGAGAACACTCACCCATAACAGAGCAAGGCCGATGATGGTTCTATTCATCATCCGGGCCTCGGCCTTATTTCGATGCGGCATGGGCGATCGTGGCTTTGAACTTCTCAACCAGCGGCGCGTGCATCATGTTGAGCATGTTCACGGCGGTTGGATCGGCGGTCCTGGGATTGCCGCCTCCGGGGAACGCGGGGTGCGGATCGTATTCGCCGAGGAGTTGCATCCCCTTCGCATAGAAGTCGCCGCGATAGCGACGGACGAGTTCCAAGCCCAAATCCAGTCCCGCGCTGACACCTGCAGCGGTGACACGGTCCGTGCCGTCAAACACGATCCGCTCTGCTACAGGGGTTGCCCCGACCTCTTTCAGCACATCGAGCATCTGCCAGTGGCTCGTGGCTTTGCGACCTTTGAGCAAACCTGCCGCGCCGAGCACGAGCGATCCCGTGCACACGCTGCCAACGAGTTTGGTTTTTGCCGCGCGGCTTTTCAGGAAGTTGATCGTGGCTCTGTCTTCGATGGCGGCGAACGTGCCGGTCAATCCGCCGGGGACAAGCAACAAATCCAGTTGTTCCGGGCAATCAGCAAACGTGAGCTGCGGCTTCACGCAGAACCCGCCCTTGCTCGCGCCTTCACAGGGAACGGGGTCGAGTGTCTTGGCCACGAAGCGCACGGTTGCGCCCATCATGCCCGCGAGAAAATAATGCGGTCCGAGCGCATCCAGTGCGGTGAACTCCGGGTAAACAAGGATGGCGATCTGTTCGCTGCCCATCTGCAACTGCTGTTGCGGGTGGAGGTGCAACGGCTTTTCAACTTTGGCGCCGGCGTTGGTTTCCGCAGCCTGAAGCGATTGCGGCATCGCCCCCGCCGCCGCGGCAAATGCCAGCAGGCGGAGCGCGTCGCGACGATTGATGGATTCAGAGTTCATGGGATTTGGTGGTATTCAGAAGTAATAGTTCCCGAGCACATGTTTCAGGCGCAGGTCGGGGCTGGTGTCGCCGGTCAGTTTTAGGCGGCTGCCTTTGGTCCATTCCACCGAGCCGTCAGACCAGGCGCGATGAATGCCTTCCAGTTCCTCGGCATGAAAACGAAAGTCGGAATACTTCACCGGCTTGCAGGAGATGAAAGAACTCGAAGCGGCGCGGGTCGGAGGTGCTGAATTCGTCGAGGATGTCGGCCCACAGCACGCCACGTTTGGTGGCGCGCGAGTCGGCGGCCTGGCCGGGATTCATGACGGTGGCGAGGCCGTTGGCGATCAGTGACGAGCCTTCGATGCCGCCGACGTAGATGTAGCCGGTGTAAAGGCCCGAGCCGAGCGTGACGCCTTCCGCCACGCCGGATTCGATGGCCATCGGACAGTTTATCCAGCGCGGCTGCTCGGCGCGCCTGGGCCAGGAGGTCAACGGTCCGGACGGCAAAGTAACGCCGAGGTATTGCGCCATCGTGGTGAGGCGATCCAACGTCGTGCTGCTCGGCACAAAGTCGTTCACGGGCGGCAGCCGCTGGTGATCGTTGAGATACATCGTGTCGGCGAGCGCGAACTGCTTGAGGTTGTTCAGGCAGATCGTGCGTTTGGCCCGGCGCTTGGCCGAGGACAACACGGGCAGCAGCAGCGCGGCGAGAATCGCGATGACTGCCACCACCACCAGCAGTTCGACGAGCGTGAAGGCGGCCCGATGTTGTTTGGTCCGGTTCAAGGTTGCTGGAGCCGGAAGAAGCGCGCGGCTTCACCGGCGATGATGGGGATGGCATTCGTCGTGTTGCCGTCGTCCGCAAATGTGCCGGTCGCCGCGACGTCCCATGAACTCATCGGCAATGCGAGGTTTGTAGTTGTCAGCACGGTGTAACTGCCGGCGGGAATGCCGTCCGAAGCTTGAAGCGTGGCAGTGGTGGCATCCACGGTCAGTTGCTCGATGACCGGCGGCGGAACGGGCGCGATGGTCGCCGTCAGCGTAAAGCTGCCGAAAGTCGTCCCGACGACGGCGGTTTGATCCAGCAGGAACAAACCTTGATCAATGCGCAGGGCGCCGCTGATGGTGAGCGTGTCGCCAACAACCGAAATCGCCGGATTCGAGATGGAAGCAAATTCGGCGTTAAGGAAGTCAATATTGCTGGTGAGCTTGAGTTCCGTGGCGGAAGTCCGGCGGATGGCGAAGTCGCCATAGATCAGCACGCCGTTGAATGGTCCGGTATAGCGCTGCATGCTCGTGAGCGCGATCTGCTCGCCCTTGGTGGTGTTGCCGGTGAAGCCGAAGATGTCGTTCGACAACGTCCATGTGCCCATCACGTCGGCGGGATCAAATACGAGCGTGGTTTTCTGCGGACTGCGCGATGAGCCGGGCACGCCGGGAAACGGACTCGGCACAACGCCGTAGGGACGGATCGGGTCAGTGAGCGTGACGCCGGGAAACGTCCTCGATAAAGGCGCATTGCCGGGCGCGTCGAGGGTTTGAGTTCGAGAGCGGGTTTCGTCGAAAATACGCATCGAATTCAAAGATGCGTACGCCATGCTCGGTGATCGTCATGGCGACCGAGCCGCTGGTGATGCGGTAGAGCGCGGCGCAAGCGGAGTTTTGCATCATGATGAATGACAGCAAACTCCTGTATCCAGCCAAAAAGCGTTGGAGTTTCATTGGTAGAGTCGCGGGTTGGATTCAGGCGACCCAACCCGCGCGGTCATTTGATTAGCTGTTCGTTTTGCGCTTCGCCACATCGCGAGCAGCCCCAGCCCGCTGATGCTGAGCAGCCCAAGCGATGCGGGTTCAGGCACCGCTGTGATTACTTGAGAAACGGGATAGCCATTCATCGTGCCGACGGCACCATAGCCGGCGACGGATGTACCGGTCATGCCCACGGCGCCCATCATGCCGCCGCCCTTCAACATTCCCCCGGGGGCGGTGGGCACGCAGTCGGCGTACGCCAGTTTGTCAATCTGAGTTTGTGTGAGCGCGTCCAGTGGCGAGTCCGGCACGAAAATGAGCGCATAAGCATTGCCGGGGTTGTTCGCCTTGGTGGGAAAGCCGAAGTACACCCCCCCGCCGGCGACGCCGACTTCGGGTGACCAGAAATCGCCGCCGTCGGCAGCTACGGCGTGTGGTCCAACGCCCCCCGGGTTGTAAAACGTCTTGGTGTTGGTGTTTTTGAACACGGCAGCGAATGTGCCTCCCAGCGAGCTGTCATACCAGGACACCAACTGGTTGTTGAGCGGGATCCAGACCATGTGATTGGCGTCAATCGGCGAGCCGTCGGTGTCGGTCATGGACTCGCTGAGAAGGCCGTTCAGGCCCGAGATGGTCTTGGATGCGGTGTCGTAGGTAAACGAGCCGTTGAAGATGGAGTTGCGAGGCTGGGTGTCGGGCTCGAAGAACGTTTCCGTGATGTTATAGGTGCCGATTTCAGCGTGTGACTGGGAAGCGCCGATCACCGGCAGAAGGGCGCAGGCCATGGCGAGCTTTTTGCAGGCGCGATGACGGCGTGCCAGAAAGGCCAAGCCGGCAACCCCCAGGAGGCCAAGGGAGGTTGGTTCTGGGACGGCTGCCGGAACGAGTTCAATGTGGCCGAGCACAGTGTCCGGATTCAAATGTCCATTGTAATCTTGGAAGAACTGAAGCCAGTCGGTGTTTCCGAAAACGTAGTCGCCGGAAAGATGCAGGTTTCCATCAACGGTTTCGGTCGTGACATTTCGCAGCTCAAACAGGCTGCCCTGACCCGGGCCGGACGTGGCATACAACTTCCAAATGTTGTCCGTCGCGTCTTGCATCAATGCCAGATGCTCCCACCAAACGGACGCGCCGGGCTCGTTAAAGTCGCTGGTGGCGCGGAACGATCCGCCCAGTCCGATGTAGCCGTTGGGATCGGAGGTGGAATTGTAGGATGTGATTTGATGATCTGCCGCAAAGCTGTTCAGGCCATAGGTGTTCACGGGCAGGGCAAATCCGCCGACCGGCTGCACCAGCGGCGCGGTCGGGCCGGTCAGGTAATCGCTCGGATAAGCCGCGCCGACCCAGCTCGTTCCCTCGAAACGATCTGGATACATCCAGCGCTGTCCCGTGGCGTCGGCTGATGGGCCGGAAGCGCCGGTGGGAATTGAGTGGATGTCCGTGTAGTCGGCATACGGGGCAACGGTGGCCCACGCCGCACGATCATAAGTGAGGTAAACGACACCGTTGGCGGTCGTGTTCGGCAGAACGGCTGCCGAAACTTGAATGGAGGCCACGCCGCCGAACGCGGCAAAAACTGTCGCTGCAAGTAATTTTTTCATAAACCGGTTTCTCAATGCAAATTTCTGTTCTGGATTTCAAAGGATGCCTGGAGCCCGAAGGCGATTGCGACATGGGCAACGCCGGGATAGACATCCAAACTTGATGTCAATTCATCTTCTTTTTGTTCAAACCCAAAGTCGTCCAGATGCCGCAAAAGGGCGGACCTGATCGTTGTGAAAGGGTCTCCTTGCCCGTGCCAGGGGGCGCAGGCAATCAACTGCGAAGATTAAACAAAGAAGCGGCGGGGAGGCGGCGTGGGAGGCGAATGCAAAACGGATTCTGAGAAGCATTCCGGCACGGCCTCGAGCCGGAATTGAGTCGGCGAAGCAAAGATAAATTTCGGCGCCGCCGACAAAAATTCAAACTTCTTCAACTCCAGCGGAAATTCGGATTTCTTTTCAGCCTTCTTGCCTTCGGCAATCTGCCGGCAAAGCGGACACGGATGCTTCCCGTCAAACGTGCGCTCCACCGCCTGGCTGATGGAAGTCGTTTTCAGGTTGTCGGCCAGCATCCCCGCCCACGCCACCGTCTGGAGCAACGCCCAATGCCCACCCGTCGCAGCCAAAAGCGCGACAATCAGAAAAATATTTCCGATCCGGGTGAACATTCGCCCACTTTCCAGCATCACCTAACAATTGTCAACTTCGGCCCGCAGCACTTCGGCCAGCGGCAGAAAAAACTCGTTTAGCCACGGATGAACACGGATGGACACGGATAGGGACCGGCTGCAATGAAGTTTCTGACCAGAGTGGGGAGCTCTGGAACAAGCAATTGCTTTCATCCGTGTTTATCCGTGTCCATCCGTGGTTAAAACTCTGGATCCGCATTCTCACCGCCGCTGCTCGAAGACCCACTCCACCAACCCCGGTTCGGCATAGGCCCTCACCCAGATTTCATGGCCCATGCCCGGATATTCCGTGTAACGCGGCGTGCCGCCCTGCGCCTTCATCGCCTCCACCGGTTCGCGCGAGAACCGCACCGGGTTGATCGGGTCCTGGTCGCCGTGAAACACCCAGAACGGCACCCGTTTCATTTGGGCGGCGCGCGAAGCGTCCCCGATGCCGCACACGGGCACCGCCGCCGCAAACAACTCCGGCCGGCGGCTCACCATGTCGAAGGTCCCCTCGCCCCCCAGCGAAATCCCTGTTATGTAAACCCGCGCGGGATCCACCAGGCCGGCTCGCACAAACGCCTCCACCAACTCCAGGACCAGGCGTGTGGAGGTCGTGGGCTCCGCCGCCGCCCGCGCGTTCGCGGGAAATTCCGGAAAGTTCGACCACGAATCGTTGGTCGGACATTGCGGGGCCAGGATGAAACACGGATGCCGCGCCTGGTTCTCGGACGACACAAACACGGCCGGCACATGCGGAACCTGCTGAAGGTTGTCGTTGCCCAGTTCGCCCGACCCGTGCAGAAACACGAGGAGAGGCGGCCTGGCTGCGGCTGTGGACGGCGCCGGCACAAAGACCTGGAACGGCAGCGACCCGCCGTGCGCCCCGGCGAAATTGGTGCCGATGAAACTTCCGGACCTGCCGTCATGAACGGCATTCGTCAGCCACGATTTAAGAGAAGCCGACGGGAGACCCTCCGCCGAAACCGGTGTTGCGGATGGGAAAAGAACTGCAGCCAGCAAGGCCGCCCGGATCACCGCGCGCAGAATTGATTTCACCCGCCCAATGTGTCCGGACGGGACCAGCCGGGCAACGCCCATTTCAGTTGTCGCTGCGCTCAACCTTGATGATTTCAAAAAGGTCCTTCTCGGGCATTTCGCCGCACTCATGCGCCAGCGCGTCCAATTCCGAGTCCGGCGCGTGGCGGATGCGCCGGAGCCAGGCTGCGCTCGGTTTCAGCAGAAGAACCGGGCCCGCGCCGTCCTTCCGGCGAACACTCGCGTGCAGGTCGGCCATCGAGAAGGTTTCCGAAAGCCGGATGTCCAGCCGCCCGATGCTGTTGCCTGTGCCGACCACCAATCCATCGGCCACGCACGAATACGGCGTCCGCATCGGGATGATGCAGACGATGTCCAGCTCGTGCCGGCCCCAGGTCGCGTCTAATTCGCGCAAGGCGGCCTTGCCCATCCGCCAGCCCAGCACATTCCACGGGCCCACATGGCCGTGGGCCTGTTTGATTTCCGCCCACCAGTTTGTCGGCTCCTGGGCGGCGTTCCAGGGGCCCGGTCCGGCAGGGGCGTTGGTCTCGTGCGCCTGCGCCCACGGCGCCGATAAAGCGAGCAGGGACAGGACAAGGGCAGCGATTTTGTTCATAAATTGTGTGCAGGTTGGGGTCAAGGACTGGTGTATTGGATCCCGGAAGCGCCGGCAAACCGCGCGATGACGCCGCCGTCACCCGCGCCCCGATACCAGCTGTCCGGCGACAGCGGCGCATGGCTGGCCAGGCTCCTGGCGCTCTGAGGACGCGGCCCCATGCTCCACACAACCCACCGGACCGGGCTGAGTTTCGGGTCTGAGAAGTATTTTCCTCCCTCCGTCATCCGGGGAGCATTGGTGGGCACCCAGAGCTGGTAGTTGCCGGCCGGCTTGCCGTTGAGCAGCTCCGGGCCCGGCGCCGCATACTTATAGGTGTAACCTGGATTGAAAATGTCCTGGATGTCCGCGTCCCGGCCCGCACGGCTCCCCCGCGGCAGGTATCCGTCCCGGGCCAACTCCTCGGGCAGCTCGCACCAGTGCAACGCCAGGTCGCTGTTGCAATTCACCCGGACCGGGGGAACTTTTCCCTCGTTGTCCGTGGCATACATGTCCAGCGCCAGGCCGATTCCATAGAGCTCCGCCTTCGCGCGGACCACCTTCGCGCGTTCCTTGCCCAGCGCCAGCGCGGGCAGCAGCAGGGCGGCAACGATCGCGATGATCGCAATCACCACCAGCAGTTCCACGAGGGTGAAACCCGCGGGCGATCGTTGCTTTGTGGAACAGGCCATGATTCCTCAGCCGTCACCGAACCCGTTTCAGCCTGAAAAACCGCGCCGCCCCATCCACCCCAAGTGTCACCGTGTTGCGCCCACCGGCCACCACCACGGAGTTGGTCACCGCACTCCAGGCCGCCCCCGACGCCGCATCCGCGGATTCGAGCGCATAATTGGCAAGCGACCCCGGCCAGGACGCTTCAACGGAAGCTCCCAGCGGGACCAGGGTCAGCACCGCGGCATCCGAAGGCGCGATTTCCTGGACAAAGAGTTCGTACCCGAAGGTCCCGTCCGTGCCCGACCCGGATTCCTGCAGAAACACCCCGGTCACATCAAACCGGTTCGTTGGCGCCGGGCCGAGGTCATAGAGCGGATGCACCAGCGGGAACTGGCGCCCTTCCCCGTCGGTTGCGACGCAATACCGCGCGTACCAATCCGAGTTCGTCGTCCAGCCGTCCGATGTCACCAGCGTCAGTCCGTTGATCCGCACCCGCATCCCTTGCCAATGCTCCCCGCCCGTCGCGCGCGTGGCGTCGAACAGGTCGTAATGCCCCGTCCCGCTCAGGTTCGTTCCCATCACGGAAGACAATGAAATCACCTCCGGCGTCGGAAGGCCGTAATTGGACGAAACGAGGGAAAGGGCGAAATCATAGGCCGGGTCAATGCTGTGCTCCTCGTTGATGTTTTGCATCCCGCCGTAGAACAGGGAACCGTTCGCCGTCACGGTGACGAGGTCGCCCTTTCGAAAGACGTGGCCTGTTGCGGCATCGCGGCCCAGCCGGTTGGTTTCCGACGCCCAGGCGGCGTTGTCGTAACTGAATTCCTCGTTGCCTTCCCAGGGCAGGTTCCCGTAGTTCTGGCC
Source organism: Verrucomicrobiota bacterium (assembly GCA_046346665.1). Lineage (GTDB taxonomy): Bacteria > Verrucomicrobiota > Verrucomicrobiia > Limisphaerales > JAXMHQ01 > JAXMHQ01. The sequence continues at coordinate 103,348 of JAXMHQ010000012.1, read as the reverse complement.
CATCCAGCATTCGACCCCGCCGCGGTCGCCCGGGGTCACCGTTTGGACAAACACCTGCCACTGTCCCCCGAGCTCGAAAATCCCCGCCCCGCCATTCCAGGGAATGAAATCCGGCGTGGAATCCAGCATCTCGCCGGGATCCGTCAGCAGCACGCCGGTGATCACCACCGGGAAGGGCCCGTTCCACACGCCCACGCCGGCGGCATCCACGGCCTCGAGGTTCGTGACGGTTTCCGCCCGGGCGGACATCGACAGGCAGGCGCCGAGGCAGAGCGCCGCTAGGCGCCATCCGGGGAAATCAAATGTTACGTTCATATTGAATCGTAATACCACGAGCGCAGTATTACGATCAAGTCTTTTCGTAATATTATTGGAACCGCCGGAAGTCAGCCTCAGATCTCAAATCTCAAATCTCAAATCCGTCCCCCTGCCGGATCACTTGGGCGCCTGGAGGCGGTAATAGCTTCCCGGGACGAACGGCGCGACGCTGAAGGTGCCGTTGATCGTTCCGTCCGTGTTGGTGGCCACGACCGTCCAGTTCAGCGGGTTGCCGGAGAGGCTGTTCGTGGAGCGCTCGAGATACATGACCGGCGGCGCCGGCTCGGCGTGCCAGTCGATCTCCCCCGTGCTCGCGCCGGTCCGACGCACGGCGGTGATTCGCATCAACGGCGACACGATCGGGTCCGTGAGCCCGAGGTAAGGCGTCGAAGCGGCGCCGTTGAACAGAAGGTCGCGGTTCGCCGTCAGGTTGCTGCCGAAAATGCCGAACAACGTGCCGCCCTCCGGGCTCTCGACGTTCAAGATGACCACCGGCATGTTGGTCCAGGTCAGGCCCCCGCCACCCGCGGGAATGGTTGCGTAATCGATGTAAAAACCCGGCGCCGTCAGGTTGGTCACCAGCCCCTGCACCTGCACCGTGAAATCGGGGTTCAACAGGTCCAGGTCGAGTTCCGCCGCGGCAATCTCGCTCAGCAGCGTCGCCTGCGCGCCCGTGTCCACCACCATCGGGCCGCTCGACACATTCGCCCCCTTGTGCAGCGTCATGGCGCTCGCCGTGAAAAACAGCGCCGACGCGCCCTGCCCGGAAATGATCGTCGAAGGAGCATAGGGATTTTCATCCAGCAAAATAAAATACGCCACGACCGGCTGGCCCACGGGCCGGACCTGCAGAAACACCTTGTGCGCCAGCACGGGCAGCGACGGGTCCGTGGGACTGCTGTAGAACGTGATCGACGGAGTCGAATAGCCGTTCGTCGAGCCGCGGGGCTGGATCGGCTGGCTGTTGCGGATATACGCCGGGTAATTCAAAAGAAACGGCGCGCCGATCAGCGTCGGGATGTTTGCGCCCGAAGCGACATTGTCCGCCGTGTTCACGAGCCCGGAGAAATTTCCCTCGCCCAGCATCGACCCAGACTGCGGATGGCCCTGCGCGTCCAGGTCTTGCAGGCCTTGCGCAAAAAAACCGACAGGCTGCGTGACCACCAGGTCCACCGACCCGTCCACCCCGCCGGCGGCAGAGGTGTTCTCGGTGAGATAAGATCCCTGCAGGCCGGACGCCACCGCGCCCGGGTAACTGACCAGGTGCGTGCCCGACCCGCTGTCGAGCTGGCCAAAAATGACGTTCGTCGTGTGACCCGGGAGGAGCGATCCCGACAGTCCGGTTTCGGCTGTTCCAATGATATCGAAAGCTTCCCCGCGCAGGTCGGTGATGGTGATGGCGACCTGCATGATCGGTCCTTCCAGCGGCGGGACCAGGAGGACCGGGACGGAAGGGGCCGGCGACCCCGGCGCCGGGGCGGCCTGGAGCAGGCTTTTGGGCGCAGGCTTCGACCCGGGTGTCACCGAGATGATCCGAAATCCGCCGCCCAACCCCTGGCAAAAACCCGCGCTCGCGGCGGCAAGAACGCATGCCGCAGCAAGGTGTATCGGTTGTGAAAATCGTGGAATCCGAACGGGGTGAGAATCGAAGAACAACATACAAGCTCGCGGCTGCAGTGCGGCAGAAGCTTAACCGATGATTCCCAAAACAGCAATTGATTTACGCGCAGGCTGGACCACCCTCCTGCGGGTGCGCCGGGAGGCTGACCACAAATTCGGTCAGGTCGCCGGTGACTTCTCCAAGCACGAGATCTCCGCCGTGGCCGCGAACAATCTCCCGGGCCAAACTCAAGCCAAGGCCCGCCCCGTCCACCCTTCCGCTGCGGGACGGGTCACTTCGATAGAACCGCTCAAAAATGCGTTCGCGGTCGCTCGCCGGAATTCCGGGCCCGGTATTCGCGACACGCAGGAGGATTCGATCGGCCTCGGTGGACAAGCTGAACCGGATGGTCCCGTTTGGCATGTTATATTTGATGGCGTTGGTGGCGAGGTTTTGCAGGACCTGTTCCATCAACTCGGGATCGGCGTTCACATGAATTCCCGGCTCCAGGATCTGTTCCACCTTCAGGCGCGGGGCCTGCGCCCGGCAGTCCTGAACCACATTCCCGGTCATTTGGGCCAGGTCGACGGGTTCGAGGTTGAGATTGAGCCGGCCGGCGTCGGCGAGGGACAGGAGCAGCAGTTTGTGAACGATGCTCTTGAGGCGGCAGACTTCGTCCAGGAGGCTGGCGAAGGTCTGCTGCTGGGACGAGCCGGCCGGCGCGGCAGCCAGGGCTTGTTCCAGCTCAACCTGGAGCCGCGACAGCGGGGTTTTGAGTTCATGCGAAGCGTCGGCGCTGAAACGTGTGGCTTGCCGGAAGCTCCGCTCCAGCCGGTCCAGCATCGCGTTGAAAACCGTGATCAAACGGTTGAACTCCTCCTCCCGCGCCATTTCCGGAATCCGCTGGTCGAGCCCGCGAGCCGTGACCCGCTCGGCGGCCTCCGTCAGCGCCGCGACCGGCCCCAACGCGCGCCGGGCAACCAGCCACGCGCTTCCCGCGACCAGCACCAGGATCACTGCCAGCGCGGCGAGATACGTTTTTTCGAGCCGGGCCATCCGGTCATTGAATTCACCCATGTCGGCGGCCAATATCAGGGTCGTGTAGGGATTGCCCAGGACCCCTATCCGCCACGATTTGCCGTCCGCGTCGCGCGTGTAAAACCGCGGGGCTTTGAGTGGCAGCGCCGGGTTGGCCGGTGAAATCTGTTCCCCGCGGCGGGGCGGCGGCGGCGGGGGTTGGCCGGGACCCGGCGCGTTCGGGCCCGGGTAATGCGTAGGTTCCGGGAACGATCCGGGCGCAAGGCCGCCGGGCCAGGCCGGGGATTGATAAACCACCTTGTCGTAATTCCGAACCCAGAGGACAAAGGGAATCATCGGTCGTTCGCCGGCGATGAATTTCAGGGCCTCGTCGAGCCGTGCCCAATGATCTCCGCCCTGAACGCGCTCGAGGTTGGCCTGGCCGAGATTGCGCATTTCGCGGTCGAGCCGGTCGAGGTTCACGGAGTAATTGACCCGCCACAACACGGCGCCTGAACCAATCAGCAGGCACCCGGTGATGAAGCCGGACAAGAGCGCGATTTTTGTGCGGAACGAATTCAGGATCACTCGGACGCCTTCTCCTCCGGGATTCGATACCCGACGCTCCGGACGGTCTCGATGACGGGCCGCCCCTCCGGGCTGCCCAGTTTCTTGCGCAGGTGCTGCACATAGACATCCACGAGATTCGTGCCGGGATCGAAGTGGTAATTCCAGACATGCTCGCAGATCTGGGCGCGCGTGAACGTGCGCCCCGGAGATCGCATCAGGTAGGTCAGCAGCGCAAACTCGCGCGCGGTCAGTTCCACCGGCTCCGCTCCGCACTTCACCTCGCGCGTCAGGAGATTGATCGTGATCGCGCCGTGTTGAAGCACGCTGGCCTGCTGGCCGGAAACGCGCCGCAACAGCGCGTGCAGGCGCGCCACCAACTCCTCCACATAGAAAGGCTTCGTGAGGTAATCGTCCGCCCCCGTATTCAACCCGTCGAGGCGTTCATTCAGCGCGCTGCGGGCGGTGACCAGGATCACCGGGACGGCGGACCGCCGCTCGCGCAGGTTGCGCAGGATGCTCAGGCCGTCGCGGCCGGGCAGCATGATGTCGAGCACGAGCGCGTCGTAGCTGCGAGTGGTCGCCAGCGCAAACCCTTCATCGCCGTTGTCGGTGTAATCCACCACAAACCCCTGCGCCTCCAGCCCCTTGCGCACCAGCCCGCCCAGCTTCTTGTCGTCTTCCACGACGAGGACTTTCACGCCGTCAGCCTAACGCCATCCGCCTCCGGGCGTCGAAGGGATTTTCATTAAAGTGTTTTAATGAATTCCCCGGTAAAAGGTTCATCCGGCGGGTGTCTGTTAGGTATATGAAAACGAAAGCGATTCTCCTCGCCGCGGCGGTCGGTGTCACCGCCTGGATTTCCAGGGCCCAGGTCCCGGGACAACCGGACGCAAGCTCTCCCCCCGAACGCCCGCCGCGCCAGGCCGCGCCTCCCGGACCCCGCCGCGATCGCCCGGATCGCCCGCAGGGCCAGGCGCAGAAATATTCGATCGACCAGGCCGTGTCCGACAACGCCCAGCTTCACACCATCGCGTTCAGCGGACTGGCGTTCCTCACCGGCGATTTCGGCGCCTCCACCTTCATGCCGCCGGGAAAAGTCTGCGATTTCTTCGGGTTCCAATACATGCGCGACATCGACGCAGCCGCGAAAGGCCACAACCCGATGTTTCTGAACCGCGTCGCCGGCAATGTGCTTCATGTGCTGAACGAGCGGCAGAAACAGCAGTTCATGGATCTCGCGAACGAACAGGCGCCGCAACTGGAAGCCCTCGCCCGCATGCGCTGGCCGCTCATCAAAGCCTTCCATCGCCAGCTCGACGGCCAAATCCCGCCCGGCAGCGACGGATTGAATCGCGCGGCCGTCGTGCGTTACACCGGCGACATTTTCGCCAGGGACGCCGAGCTCAGCCTGCGCCGGGCCGAGGTCATGGCGCAGGTCGCCGCCTCGCTCAACCCGGAGCAGAAGGCTTACCTGGCCAAAATGAAGTTCGGCGATTTCAACACCTGGCCGGCGCTGGACGAGCGCGACTCGCTCAAGGCTGCGGGCCGCGGAAAACCGCCGCTGTTCAACGTCGCTTACATGACCTACGCGAGCGAGTTCTTCAGCTGGACCGCGGGCAGCCTGGAAGCCGACACCTACTTTTGCCCGGAACGGCACGGCACGTATTTCGGCGGGTTCTACATGAAAGACATGCCTGCGATGGGCAAGCGGGATTTCGACATCAGCATTTCGCGCACGGGCGACAGCGGGCAGGCGTTCCTGGAACAGGTTCTCACCGAGAGCCAGCGCTCGGAAATCTCCGGCATCCTGCAGCAGCAATCCCGGGATATCCGGGAAGCCGTCACCGTGCGCCGCTCCATAGCCATCGAGCTGCGGAAATATTTGGCCGCCGCCGCGCCGGATCGCGAGAAAGTGATCGCGCTCGGGCGCCGCTACGGCGAGCTCGATGGCGAAATGTCCTGGCTCTACGCCACCGCGTTCGCCAGGGTGAACCGGACATTGACCCCCTCCCAGCGCGCCGAGCTCCTGAAACTCCGCAACCTGGACGGCTATCACAGCGCCCCGGCCTATATCTATTCCGGTCCCGTCTCTGACCTCTCCGGATTGACGAACTCGGATTTTCTGTTCGCCGCGCCCAAAACCGCGGACGCCGGAATGAAGTAAAGCATCGCCTCACACCATGAACTCCGGGATCAATCGCAGAACGTTTCTCCGGGCGCTCGGAACCACCGTGGCGTTCACGTCCCTGCCGGCGATCGGTCAAATCGAGGGCGGCGGCCTTTCAAAACCGGCGGGCAAACGCCCCCGCGCCGGGCATGACGTGCGGGAATTCAGCCTGCCGCCGGATCTCGCCCCATTCAGCCTGCTGTCCCTGGTGCTCGGCCGGATCAGCGGCAACTCGGTCACCGTGAGCGCGCTGGCGCGGGATTCCATGGAAGGCCGGCTCGAGTACGGCACAACTCCCGGCCGCTACGATCATCAGATGCCCGGCTTCACCCTCGTCCCGGGCCAGCCGCTCGATCTGGTGCTCGATCATCTCCAGCCCGACACGGAATACTTTTACCGGGTTCAATGCCGCCAACCCGGCGAGGCAGTCTTCCAGGCCCGACCGGAATGCCGGTTTCACACTCAGCGATCTCCCGGCCGCGCGTTCACTTTCGCAATCCAGGGCGATTCGCATCCCGAACGACCGCAGATGAGCGACCCGGAGTTGTACGCCCGCACGCTGCTCACGGCGGCGGCGGGCCGGCCCGATTTTTACCTCTGCATGGGGGACGATTTCAGCGTGGACACACTCCAGAGCATCAACGCAGAAACGGTGAACGGGCGTTACCTGCTGCAGCGCCCGTTCCTGGGCCTGGTCGGACGCTCCGCGCCGGTGTTCCTCGTCAATGGCAACCATGAACAGGCTTCGCTGTTCAACTTCAACCAGCCCGGACTCCAGCACGAAGTCGCCGTCCTGGCCCAGAATGCCCGGAACCGGTTCTATCCCACACCGGCGCCGGACGCTTTTTACAGTGGCGATACGGAACCGCTGAAGGACATCGGGCTCCGAAAAGATTACTGCGCCTGGACCTGGGGCGACGCGCTGTTTGTGATCCTCGACAACTACTGGCACTCGCCCGCGCGCGTGGACAACAATTTCCGGTCGGAAAGCGCAAACGGCGGCAAGGCCGGACACCAGGGCGGCGGGCTGCATGACGGCTGGGGAATCACGCTCGGCAACGCGCAATACCAATGGTTCAAACGCACGCTGGAGCAGAGCCGGGCGAAATTCAAATTTGTGTTCGCTCACCATGTTCTCGGTACCGGGCGCGGTGGTGTGGACGAATGCGACCTGTTCGAATGGGGCGGCAGGAACCGGCGCGGCGACTGGGAATTCGCCCGCGAACGGCCGGGCTGGGAATTGCCCGTCCACCAACTCATGGTCAAACACGGCGTCACCATTTTCTTCCAGGGGCACGACCACCTCTATTGCCGCCAGGAGCGCGACGGCGTGGTTTACCAGGAAGTTCCCATGCCGGCGGACCCCGGCTACTCCACGTTTAACGAGGATCGTTACGAATACGGCCTTAAGCTGCCGAACTCGGGTCATCTCCAGGTCGCCGTTTCACCCGATGAAGTCAGCGTGGATTACGTCCGAAGTTTTCTGCCGAAAGACGAAAGCGTGGGGCGCAAAACCGGCGACTCCGCGCATCGCTACACCATTCGTCCCCGAACCGGCCATGCGTAATCGCCTCCTGCCGCTCTTCGCCGCTTGCACGCTCTGGCCCGGCGCCGCGCCGCATGCGCGGGCCGCCCATGGCCACGCGGAGTCTCCATCGACCAACACCTTCAACGTCGCCGTCCCGGTCCATGCGTACGATTTGATCCTGGCCCGGCCCGAAAGCAATTCCATCACGGTAAGCGTGCTGGCCTCATTCGATATGGAAGGATTCGTCGTGTTCGGCACGCGGCTCGATTCCGGCGCAGATCGGACGCCCGTCACCAGTTTCAAGGCGGGTGCACCGCGGGAGTTGACGCTCGCCCCGCTCCAGCCCGACACCGGATACCGCTATCAATTCTGCTGGCGCCGGCCTGGCGCGGCGCAGTTCACGAACAGCGCGGAGTATTCCTTCCACACCGCGCGCCCGCCCGGCGGTTCGTTCACATTCACCCTGACGGCGGACGCGCACCTGGACGAGCGCACCAGCGCGGAGGTGTATCAGCAAACCCTGGCAAATATCCGGGCTGAACAACCGGATTTTCACATCGACCTCGGCAACCTTTTCATGACCGACAAACATGCGGCGCGGGACGAGGCGGCGCGGCAATATGTGGCGCAGCGGTTCTATCTCGGACAGGCCGGGTGCACGGTCCCGATGTTTCTCGCGCTCGGCACGCACGACGGCGAAAGCGGGCGTTACGACGACGGAACCGCCGATTGCCTCGCGGTCTGGTCGAACCTGGTTCGCAAGCGGTATTTCCCAAATCCGATTCCGGATTCGTTCTATTCCGGGAATGCCGCGCCAAAGATCCGTTGCGGGCTGCCGCAAAATTATTATGCGTGGACCTGGGGCGACGCGCTGTTCGTGGTGCTGGATCCCTTCTCGAATTCCACCCCGTCGCGCGGCGATCGGACCGGATGGGAATGGTCGCTGGGATCGGCGCAATATCAATGGCTGAAGGGAACACTTGAGCAAAGCCAGGCGCGATTCAAGTTCGTGTTCATCCACAACCTGCTGAGCGGCGACCAGGCGTCGCGCGGCGGCGTTGAAATCGCCGGCTTCAACGAATGGGGCGGGCGGAACTCGGACGGCAACGCGGGCTTTGCGGAACACCGCGCCGGCTGGGAAGCTCCCGTGCATGAATTGCTCGTGCGGAACCGCGTCACCGCCGTGTTCAAGGCGCACGACAATTTCTATGCGCGGCAGAAGCTGGACGGGATTGTCTACCTGATGGTCCCCCAGCCGAGCTTCGCCGGCAACGACCGCATCCGCGATCTGCAGGCTTACGGCTACAAACAAGGTGTGTTCCTCGGAAATTCCGGACACGTGCGCGTCGAAGTGGAGCCCGAAAAGGTCTCGATTGACTATGTGAAAACCGGGAATGTCGTCGCCGATGAGTGTGTGATCGCCGCCCGGAAGTGAAGTTCGATTCCTAGGGCCCGCGATCATGGAATTCAGACGGTAGGGACGCCGCGCTGCGGCGTCCCCGCCCGCGCATCAGCGGGCGGAAAGCGGCACGGCGCCTGGCAAGCCCTCTGCCACGTTGCGCCGCCGGACGCGGCGCGGACGGCGCAGCGCGCCGTCCCTACCCGCAATTCAGATGCGTCGGCCCTGGTCCGATGCCAAAGCAGACTGGCCCTTCTTCGAGCGAGGTGGTAGAAGGTTGTTCAATCGATGCGCAGGATCAGGCCGCAATCATGAAACCACCTTCTCGCACAACCATCGGATCGTCGATCCTGGCATGCCTCTCTTCCCTCCTCCTGGCCTCTTGCTCGACTTCCGTCGGCAAATGGACTTATCCCTCCGGACGCTATGCGACATCGATCAGCACCAATGGAAGCAAGGCGTCGGTGGTCGTTACGCCGTTGATCGATCTTCGGGGCGCTCGGAACACCACTTACATGGCTTGGTATTACGTGCCTCTTTTCCCTTTCGGATGGAACCTGTTTGACCGGCCGGAAGCGACGGTCCAGGGGCCGGATACGACCGAGTACACGGCGGATCCGTGCAAAGATCTGTCTCGATCCCTGGTGACCGAACTCTACCGCGAAAAACTCGTGGAACACGCCACCTACACAGGCGATTACAGGGAGATTCCGACGGCCACCCATCTCCTCAGGGGGACGCTCCGGTCGTTCTATGAAGGGGAGACGCGGTGGAGTTACGGGCTTTCGATCTACTCGCAGGGGCTCTGGGCGCTGGGCCTGCCGATGGGAACCTCCGACAATGGATTTTACGCCGATCTCGAGCTGGTTAGTCTGCGGGACGGTCGCGTCCTCTGGGAGGACCGCATTTTCGATTATGACCATCACATTGAAGGCTGGTACTACGGTCCCGAATGGTACCGGTTTTCCTGGATGTGGGAGCGGCGTCTCCGGGAAAAGCTCGGAGGCCTCGCCGAAGCGCTGGGGGCTCGCCCTGCTCCCTTGCCCGCCAGCCTCGCGGAGGAATTGCGAACGGCTCCCCCTCCCCAATTGCCTCCAAGCCTCGGCATCGATTTTCCCTCGACCCGGCCAACGTCTGACGCGAATTAACGCTAATTGACACGAATTTTAAGAAATTTGAATTTATGGGCGGCGGATTCGTCGGAGTTTGAAATCAATGTGCGGGCTGGCTGCTGACGCGGCAGCGGCTCGACTCGTTTACCCTGCCCTATGATGCCGCTCAAAAAGATTCGCATTCCAGGACTCGCAATTTTCCTCACCTGCTGCATGGCCGCGGCTGAAGGCTGGTCCGCCCCGCCCACCGCCGCCGAGATGTCGGTCCGCATGGGCGCCGGCATCAACCTGGGAAACGTGTTCGACGCCCCCGGCGGCGAAGGCACCTGGCGCAAACTGCCCGCCCAGGAATGGGAGTTCGAAGCCTTCAAATCGGCCGGATTCCATCACGTCCGACTGCCGGTCACCTGGGGCGCACATTTGTCCACCAACGCGCCCTTCACCGTCGACAAGGCATTCCTGGACCGAGTGGCGCAGGTGGTTGGCTGGGCCAACCAGCACGGACTCGTCGTCGTGCTCAATGCCATGCACGAGGAATGGTTCAAGAAGGATCCCGAAGTCCAGGCCGCGCGGTTCGATGCCCTATGGGCCCAGATCGCCACCGCTTTCAAATCGGTTCCCGACGACCAGCTTGTTTTCGAAGTGCTCAACGAATCGGAGAAGGAACATATTTCGGACGCCCAGACCGACGCGATGAACGCCCGGATCGTCAAGGTCGTCCGCGGCATCAGTCCAACGCGGTGTGTCATTGTCGCGGCGGTCGGCGACAACGCCGGACGTTTGCGTGAAGGCAAGATGCACCCGCCGCGCGATCCGTATGTCCTGGCGTCGTTCCATTCCTATGATCCCTGGTCGTTTTGTTCGGCCGGCACGAACACCTGGGGATCCGAGGCGGACGAAAACTGGCTGGTCCACCATGAACCCGATTTCGCGGCGCTGCAGCAGTGGTCGGCGACGAATCGGTGCCCGCTTTACATGGGCGAATTCGGCACGAGTTCGAAGGTCGACCCGGCATGCCGCGTGAAGTATTACAGCTTTTACACCAGGCAAGCCCGCGAACGCGGGTTCAGCTTCGCGGTTTGGGATGACGGCGGCGACATGGCGATATTCGATCGCTCGACGCGGAGCTGGACCCCGGGCATTGTGGAAGCCGTGATGCAAAAGTGAAAAGCCGACTTCCAACGATATTGCTGGCCGCACTGGCGGTTTCATTGCAGTCGACCTCGGCGGATCCCTCCTCCAACCCGGGGCCCTTCGAACCAGCCTGGAATTCACTGACGAATTATCAGTGCCCGGACTGGTTTCGCGACGCGAAGTTTGGCATCTGGGCGCATTGGGGCGCGCAATGCCAGCCGGAGCACGGCGACTGGTATGCGCGCGGCATGTATGAGCAGGGCAGCGGCGCCTACCAATCGCACCTGCGCGAATACGGTCATCCGTCCACAAACGGGTTCAAGGACGTCATCCGGCAATGGCAGGCGGCCGATTTCGATCCCGGCCGGCTCCTGAGATTCTACAAGGACAATGGCGCGAGATACTTCGTGGCCCTCGCGGTGCATTGCGACAATTTAGACAACTGGAATTCCAAATATCAGCCGTGGAACTCGGTGAACGTGGGGCCGCACAAGGATCTGATCGGCGGCTGGGCCCGGGCCGCGCGCGAGAACGGCCTGCGCTTTGGCGTCAGCGTCCACAACGCCGGCTGGACCTGGCGTTGGTATGAACCGGCCCAGGGAGCGGACACCAACGGGCCGCTGGCGGGAGTGCCCTACGACGGCAGGCTGACGAAGGCGGACGGCAAAGGCCAGTGGTGGGAGGGATTGGATCCGCAACAGCTCTACGCGCAGAACCACGCCATCGGGGCCGCACCCGACAAGGCTTATTGCGAAAACATCACGCGGCGCATCCTCCAGTTGATGGATGACTACGAACCCGACCTGGTTTATTTCGACGAAGGCGGTTTGCCGATGAAATATCTCGGCGTCAACGACAGCTACGGGCTGGGAATCTATTCGCATATCTACAATGACAGCGTCCGCCGGAAAGGCCGCAACGAGGCGGTCATCACGGCGAAATTGCTGGACCCCATCCAGCGGCAGGCTCTCGTGTATGACATCGAGCGCGGCAAGGCGGAAGGGATTTTGCCCCAGCCGTGGCAGACGGACACCTGCCTCGGGCAATGGCATTACAACCGGGAATTGTTCGAAAAACACCAGTATAAATCCGCGGCCGGCGTCCTCTGCATGCTGGCCGACATCGTGAGCAAGAACGGCAACCTGCTGTTGAGCGTCCCGCTCCAGCGCGGCGGCCAGCCGGACGCGGACGAATTGAAAATCGTCAGCCAGATCGGCGCCTGGCTCAAAGTAAACGGCGAGGCAATCTACGCCACCCGTCCATGGATTGTCTACGGCGAAGGACCGTCCACCGCCACGCACGAAAAAGGCGAGTTCGACGGTCAATCCGACTTCCAGACAAAACCGTTCACCCCTGAAGACATTCGGTTCACGCGATCCAAGGACGGCGGGACGCTGTATGCCATCGCGCTTCGACGGCCTGAATCCGGACCGTTGCGCATCCGCTCGCTGGCGTCGACGACCGATTCTTACCAAAACAGGATTGAAACAGTTGAACTGCTCGGACGCGACGGTCCTTTGGAATTCTCACAAACAACGAACGGACTGGTCGTGGCTTTGGCCGGCGCTCAGCCGGTCGACCTGCCGTGTTCACTGCGCATCCGCGGCAGCGGGCTTCAGCCGGCGCCGCTCCCGGCCGCGCATTAGGGCTTATCCCTGCCGTTTGGGATCAGCCGCTGAAACGTGAAAATCGCGGACGCTCAGGCCAAACCGGCTGCGATCGACATGCGGCGCTTCTGCGGCTGGTCCTGTCGGACACGGATGGACACGGTTTTAATAGCAGCCGGACTTGACGCGAATTGAAGCGAATTGACGCCAATGCCGGGAGGGCCGGCGTCCTCGCCGGCCCAAACATCCGTTGGACATGGCAAATCAGCAGCTACCCTGAGCGGAACAGTTCAGATGGGGACGGCGAGGACGCCGTCCCTCCCGGGAAAATAGCGGACATTCGCGTCAATTCGCGTCAACCCTTTCTTCATCCGTGTTCACCCGTGTTCATCCGTGGTTAAGATTCTTGAGCGCTTCGCATGACGGCAGATTCGAGTTGCGGCGCGGATAATTTCGGGCAAAGTAGCGTCCAGATCTGCAACGGTCTTCAAGCCGATGTGGCGGAATTGGCAGACGCGCTAGACTCAAAATCTGGTACTCGTAAGAGTGTGTGGGTTCGACCCCCTCCATCGGCACCATCCGGGCGGATTGGATGCTTATTGTCGCACTGACTTGCAGGGGCTTTCGCCGTTTATTCAAAGCCGAAGAACGAAAGGGAAGAAAGGGTATTCTATGGCATTTCGAATTCACGACAGCGTCGTTCGCGGCCAGATTGATAATCGTATCCGGGGGGTTGTTTCTGGAAAGATCTGGCTGGAGGGCAGAGCAGAACCGGTCGTGCTGGACCTGGAGGGCAATGCCTGGCCAGATCTGGCCGGCTGTCTTCTAACGTTCACCAACCCAAACAAACGAACCCCGCATCCATCCCTGGATTCACTGGCTTACGTCCAGCGGGGCACGATTGGGGATATCACCGCTTCGCGCAAGGTCCGCGTTTTCGACGTCCCGCTCCCGGAGGCTTTGGCTATGCTGCGCCGCAAGGAGACGCCGCCGGAACACATGGCCAACAGTCTCTACATAGAATGGTTCAGCGAATTCAATGGGCGCGTGGTGATTGAGAGCGCGGATTACTTATTGGAGATTTCCGCGCCGGAATGGCGAGCGACACGCGAGGACGATGAGCAGCGCGCAAAACAGGCCGCCGCCGGAATGCAGGGGTTCATGCGCAGATTGACGGAGGCCATCGAAGCCCAACAGCATCTCGAGAAGGATCCTGAATCCTGGGACGAACATGATTATGAACGGTTCCTGAAGGAAAACGATGCTCGCATCGACAAATACGGTGAATTGCTGGACAAATATGGCGATTCCGAGGAAGCCGAGGAAAAGATCGCTCGTGAAATGGGATGGATCTCCGAGAACGAGGACAACGGTAAGCAGGAGGAGTCCTGGTTGTCGGTCGAGGAAATCAATCGGGCCTGCGAGGAAGCGGTGAGTGAGCCGGAATCGGACCCCGATCCAGCGATGGAGGGCATCGATTGGATCCGGACGCCCGGCGGCCGCCTGCGACATCCGCTGCAGCATCGATGCTTCGAAAGTGCGGTGAGGCTGCAGGGGCAGTTGGACCAAATGCAACTGGATCGCTCGGAAGACAAGGACTTGGAGCTGTTCATCTTTGAGTTGCAGACGACCGGCGCAAAACTTGCCGGCGCGCTCAGTGGCCTGGCCCGCGGAGAACCTTTTCCCGATCCAGCCTTCACGGTGGCGTTGCTGAAGCGCGCGCTCGGCCACCTGCACAGGTCACAGGCGGGACTGGAAGCCGTGGCGCCCAAGAACCTTGTGCCGGTGAACTTTGTCGCGGAATCCCGCAAGGAACTGCTTGAACTCCGCGAAGGCATTCTGAACTTGATGGACGAATTCCGCGGGCGGAAGTAACGGGCAAATGGATTCGGCGGGACGGTCGTTAGGCGAAAGGTTCACGGCACCGGGCATCCAGCACCTCGATCACGCTCCGTAAAACGAGCAGCAGGACCGGCATATGCTCCCGCGGCACGTGGACGCCAGGAAGCTGTTCCGACCGGGAGACCATGTCGCCTGCGAGCACCCGCACCATCGCCGGTTGGGCACTGTTTTCAGCCAAAAATCGGCTGCCCGCCTCAGGCCCGGCTTTGGCCGCCTCCTCGCCCAACTTCAATTCTCGCTCAAATTCCGCGCGCCACTCCCCGGGGTCGATTTCAGGCCCAAAACAATTGGGAGGCACAAATGCAAACCAGATCTGAACCAGATAGACACTTAGAAATGTGATCTCGCCCTCTTCCAATAAGTGGCCGAAACATTCGTGGACATCCTCGATCAGAAACCCACCCGCATCCTCCATCGCAGACTCCGCATCTGCGAAGGATTCAAATTCCGCCATAGCTGTCGAGAGCAGGTCCCTGGCTTCTGTGGCACCGAACGGTTTGGACGGCGGAACCGGCCAGGGTTCGAGCGATTCAGCCGGATCCTCATCTCCCATGTCCTCATCCGCGTATTTGGCCGGAGCGCGGGCCGGCGGCGGATCAAAAAGGATCTCGTCCGCGCCCAGCTCCTTGAGCAGCCAATTCACGTCCGCTGTCCCGCCGGTTTCAAGATTTCGCTCGTCCACCGAGCGGACCCGGTCCTTGAGCAGGCGGATCAGCACCGGTCGCAGGGCGGGATTGCGAGACGCCTCCCGCGGCGTCCTTCCCTCCAGGGTGGGGACGGATTCGTCCAGCCACGCGCGGTCATACCGGTCCATGATTTGCGACTGCAACTCTTCGAGCGAGCCATGCGGGAAGCTGGTGGGGACGCGGCTTGAGGTCAGAAGGAATCCCGACGGATTCTCCAGCAAACGGGGCGGCACCAATGCCGGATCGTATTGCTTTTCCTTCGACCTGAGTTGGGCTGACAGGTCGTGGCGGCATTCACCGGTGAAATGCACCCGACGACCCAGGATCTTTTCAAACCCGGCGCGCAGCTTGTTAAATTTCTCGTGGCCGATCGCGTCCACCTGCCAGTGCTTTTGGCCGAGGAGAACGCGCCCCAGTACGAATTGCTCGGGAGCATCGACCTGCTCGATCCAGGCCCGCGCTTCGGCGAATCCCTGGCTCTCTTCAGCTTCGGTCATCTCGTCGTCCGACACCTCCTCACTCGCGTCCAGCGCCTCCCGGCACTCGGCGAACGGCGCGCGCAATTCATACAGAGCCTGGCAGAATTCCGCGTCCATCGCGGCCAGCAATTGTCCACGGCGCGCAAGGCTCACGGCATCGAGGGCCTCGAAAAAACGAGCATAGTTCAATCCGAACCAGCCGTCACGGGCTGCGGGATCCGCCGGTCCGCCCAGGCGCCGGACGATTTCACTGACCACCTCCGTCGGTTCAAAGGTTGCGATGGAAGGCATCAGAACCGAAATGGCGAATGGACGCCAGTAATGAGGCAGCGGATAGAAACTGCCAAGGATCGTGCTGAACCGGCAGGCTTCGGCTGCGAGGCCGCGATCACAAATCAAAAACGGTGGAGATCCCGGCTCAAAGAGGTCCACTGCCTCAACCATCCGGTCGTCCAGGATTCGGTGCACCTCGATGAGCCGCGTCCGTTGCCGCCGCATGGCGCTTTGGATGACGCGCTCGTCATTGTTCAATCCCGGCAAACCTGCGGCCGCCCACCGCTCCGCACAGGTCCGCCCCTGATCGTCGCGGCGAAAATGGAATTCCGAGATTTGCCAGGCGTTCTGCTCGATATAGCTGAGCGCCACCCTGGCGTCCAGTTCACGGGAACGGGCGGCACCTGCGGGTTCCCCGAGGTACCAGTGCAGGGCTTTGCGTGTTACCATTGCCTCCGTTTCAGAGAACTGATCATAGTGGGATGGGCCAAACGGATTGAAAGCGCACTCGACCGGACACGCATAGCGGCTGACGCGGGACTCGCCGCATTCGGGAGCGCCGATCTCGCGCTGCACGGCCGGACAATGCCGGCGCTTGGAGCTCTTGCTCATCGCGCCTCAAATCTGGCAGAGGATGGTCGGGGTTCGCCAGCCGATTTGCCTGGAATTTCACCGCAACATACGACCTCCCGGCCCACGGGTGAATCAATCCAAATAATGGGGCCCGCACCCTAGTTGTGATTCATGTCGGCGGGATTACCTTCACCACAAAAAGGAGCCCTGATTTCATGAGAACACTCGCACAATGTTTGGGTGTCACGCTGACCGCGGCGACGATTTATCTCACCGGCTGCACCATGATGGGTGGAAACCAGATGACCGGTTCGCGCACGGACGACCAGGCCGTGAGCAGCATGGTCAAAAACAAGCTGGACACATCGCCAATCTACAAGTTCAACCAGGTCACCGTCTCCACCTACGACCGCGTCGTTCAACTAAGCGGCTGGGTCGATACGCAGGACCAGAAAAATGGCGCGACCGATCTTGCCAAACAGGTTCCGGACGTCCGGGATGTGATCAACAATATCCAGGTGAAATCCGACACCACGCGCCACGCCGAAGCCAGGCCCGCCAACCCGCCCGCCGAAGCCTGGGCTGGATCGACGCCCTAATCCAGGTCTTGCGTTGCGGAGAGGCGGGATGAATGGTCTTGGTTCGCTCCAAAGCGCGAGGGGTTGTGCGAGAGACTCCTGACGTCGTCTGCTACAAAGAAGAAGTGTTCAGGCCGCGCCTTGATTTGCGGCGCCAATGTTTCCAATAGCGTCCCAGGCGTTTGCAGAATTGAGGGGGAGTTTCCTGGTAGAATCTGGCCCCGATCTCGAGGGCCTGGGCCTGGAGCTTCTCCCGGCGCTCCTGAACCAGTGCGCGCAGGGTTTCCAACTCCGCCGGCGCAGTTTCCCTGAAGCGACGGCTCATTTCAGGTTCCGTGAACAGGACCAGGTCGTGATCGTCCCCGAGCCGGTCGCTGAGTTCTTTCAATTCCTCCCGGAGCGCCGTCATTTCGCCCCGCCAAATGGGACCCAACAGGCCGACGTGGCAATACAGGTCCTTGACCCGCTTTCGCCATTCGTGAAAACCCCGGCCGTTCCAGCTAACCGCACCATAACCGAGCCGGCCCGCGCGATAGGTGGTCTCCAAGCCGCGTTTCAAGGCGGACCAGCCGGAGTCCTTTATTTCAAGCGAGGCGAATTTGGCCGAAGCGCTCTTGAGCAGCCGGCGAACCTCTCTTTCCACCCCGTGTCGCGACACTCCCGCCTGGTTCTCCCGGCATCGCTTTGCCAGGATTTTGCGGACCTTTCGAAATGACCCGGGCGCGAACTCCGATTGAAAATGCTGCTGCAGCGCGTCCAGCGCATTCAAGGTGACCCACGCATCGCGGGCGGCGGCGAGTTTGCCGGCGGCGGCGCGCAGGGGTTCGGAACACCGGCGATATTCAGAGCGGGCCAGGCAGGGCTGGACCAGGCGGAGCAACGACCGCAGTTCCTTGATTCTCTTGCGAACCTCGTGAACCGCGTCCGGGCGGTTGCATCGCTCCAGTGCCGTTAGTGCCTCGCGCACCTGCCTCCGGCCCAGGCGCCGGATTCCTTTGCGCACGGATTCCTTTTTCTTCAAAACGAACGCCATGATCCCCTCCTCCGCACCAGCGTTTGGAACTTCTGCGCATGCAACTTCCGTTCGATCTCCATGACTCGCACGTTGCACCCGGTTTCGCAGCGCGTCAACAACATGAGGAACGACGTTGCACAGGAGCGAAAGGCAGGACGGGATTTGAACAGGAGGCAGCAGAGGAAGCAGAGAAACACATGTAACCGTTTCCCGCTGCTACCTCCGCTGCCTCCTGTTCAAAAGATTACTCCGCGAATGATGTCGGGTTCCTGTTCGCGTCCATTCGCGTCCATTCGCGGTTCAACGTGCTCAACCAAACCGCTTCCGCAATTGTGCCTGTCGAAACTGGAAAATCCGTTCCACATCACGCCGCACGAAGAGCCGGTTCGCCAGGGTGCCGCCTATCGGAGAATAGCGCACCAAATCCCTGCACAACGTCCCGCCGTTGTGCTCGTGGAATTCGTGGGTGTGATGCCAAAGCCGGTAAGGGCCCTTGAGCTGGATGTCCACAAACCGGACCGGCGGTTCCCACGTGACGATTTCCGTCCTCCAGCGGATGGGAATTCGATGGACCCGGATCCGGTAATCAATCAGCGCGCCTGGGCGCAGGTCGATCGGCTGCGGGGTGAGTATCTCAAAATCCAACCAGTCCGGGGTGAGCGCCTGGAGGTTCGCGGCGTCGGCAAAGAACCTGAACACCTGCTCTCGCGGCGCCCGCAGCCAGATCTCCGTTTCCAGTGTGAATTCCTTCACGATGCCGTCCGCCTCCCGGCCCGTTACTTGGGAGGAACGAGCGCGTTGTGGATCGGACCGATCCACTGGTTTTTCTGCACGTCGTAAGCCAGGAAATTCGAATCGAACTGCCAGTACGCCCAGCTCCAGCCGAACTTCTCCGCCGTGCGCGCCACCGCGGCCGTGTAGCGCGCCCGCGATTCCATGTCGCCGTCGTCATAAGCCCCGAATTCGCCCAGGAAAACCGGGCGCTTGTTCTTCTTCGCCCAATCCTGCGCGTACTGGAAATCTAGAGCGATCCGGGCCCGCTCCTGCGGCGTCCCCTCCCATTTCACGCCGGTCTTGCCCTTCAATCCCGCCCACGGCGCGCCCTGGTGCGTGAATTTCATCGGGTCATAATAGTGCACCGTGACAATGATGTTCTTGTCCTTCGGCAGTTCCAGGTCGGTGAGATGCCCGATGGAATTCCAGAACGGCGGCCCGATCACCACCGTGCGCCCCGGGTTGGATTCGCGAATGATGGGCAGCACTTCGCGGATGTACTGGTTCCAGACGGCCGGGGTGACTTCGCCGTTGGGTTCGTTCAGGATTTCAAAAAACACCGTGGCCGGCGCCTTCTGGTAATGCGCAGCCAACTGGCGCCAGAACTCGATAAACTTCGCCCGGTGCGCCGCTTCATTCGACGCCGTGGTCTCGTATTCGTGGCAATCCAGGATCACCGCCAGCCCCGCCGCCGTCGCGTTGGTCACAATCCAGTCCGCCGTCCCCCACCAGGCTTTCGGCAGCAGGTATTCCGGGGCCGGACCCATGTGCCGGAACGGTTGCAGGTTCACCCGCAAACTCTGGAAACCGCCCTCGTGAATTGTTTTGAAATAATCCGGCTTGAACCGCGCCGAGCTGAAGGAATCCCAGATCGGGTCGTACCCCAGCACATTCATGCCGCGGCCCAACAGTTTGTTTTGAGCAAAGGCGTCCACCGCCGATGCCTTCCCGGCTGAGCCGATCCCCATGAAGACCAGGCAAAACAGGGAGGCCCGCAGGACATTTCGGATCAAGAACGGTTTCATGACATCGATAGTAGCCATCCGGGCGGGTGAGGCAATGCGAAGGTTGGTTCACCACGGAGACACGAAGGTCGCGGAGCATTCGTGGGAGGACGTTTTCCTCTTGCGCTTTAAGCACAACGCCGTCATGGGTGTTGTCGACATAATGAACATGAATCGTCACGGGCTGCCGTTGTCCCTGCTGCTGCTGGCATGGCTGGGCGCAGGCTGCATCGCCGAACGGGCGTTAAACAGCCCGGGCGCCACCGGCGTGGTCCGGGATGTCCAAAACCAAAAGCCGCTGCGCGGTGCCCGCGTGGCCGTCTCCCGATTGCCCGAACCCACTTCCATCGCGGAAGCGCTCGGCGCCATCCGGCCGCCGGTGGCGGTGACGGACGCGGAAGGACGCTTCACGATCGAACCGGAACGGCAATGGCGGTTGATGGATGCCGATTATGTCGAATTGACCGGCAGCCTTATTGTGCAACGGGACGGTTATCAGCCGGCGATCATTCCGCTCACGTCGGATCCACCGCTCACCGCGAAAAAGGGAATCTGGCATGACGGCACCGCGCGCTGGAGCCAGCTCGGGCCGTGGGAATTTGAAATCCTGCTGAAGCCGAGTACGCACTAAGCCGGCGGGGCGGCAAACGGGAGGGACGAGCTACTGCGAGTCCCCATCTCATCACAATCTGATTGCCCGGTGGCGGCAATTGGCCTAATGTCGATAAACCTGACTGCGCGAGTAGCTCAATTGGATAGAGCGTCGGCCTCCGGAGCCGAAGGTTGTGGGTTCGACCCCCGCCTCGCGCACCAGTCTTCGCTCGCACTACCACGCCCGGCAATCCGATTGTGAACATCCGCGGGGATTGCCTGTGCGGGGGCCGGCGTCCCTGCCTGCCACTTAGCCGGAACGATTCAGTTGAAAAGGCTTTTAACCACGGATAAACACGGATGGACACGGATAAAAAACTGCCGCACTCGGAGGATCAAACGCAAACCAAACGGTGAATTGAAAGCACCCCCGGAAACTGGCTTTAGCCATTCCCTATCCGTGTGAATCCGTGTTCATCCGTGGTTTAAACTGAATCGTTCCTGCTTAGCCGGCGGCTTTCAGATCGCGGCACACATAATGATAGGCGGCGAGGAAGGACAGGTCGTCGCCGGAGAGCGCCTCAAACCAGCGGATTCGGTCGGCGCGCTTGAGCAGGCGCAGGGAATGCAGGGGGCAGTCGTCGGGATTGCATTTCTCCACCGGGCAGTTGTCGACCAGGAATAGCAGGCTTTTTCGGAGTGCCTCCGTTGCCTCGCGGCCACTGGTTCTCGATGCGGCGGTTTGCATACGACAGTGAACGACCGGCGTTCAACACCAGAGTGCACCCGGCATTCATCGCTGTCAATGCCCACGGAAGCAGATTCAGAGGGTTACCCGCAAATCTCGCAGAACACGCAGAAATTCTGCAAGAGCATTTTGTTCCGCGTGATCCGCGTGATCCGCGGGGACAATAATCCCGGCAAAAAAGCGGGGGACGGATTGGGTCCGTCCCCCGCGTGACGAGTTTGACTCGAATGACGTTTACTGGTCGCCGCCGCCGCCGGTGTGGGCGCCGTGGACGTTGTTGGTGCCGCCGCCGGGGCCGTTGCGCATGCGCTGCCGGGCTTCGGCCGCAGCCGCCTCATACTTGTTGAATTGTTCCGGCGTCAAAATGCCCTTGAGCTGCTGGGCCGCATCCTTCTGGTACGACTGCAGCTTCTCCCGGCGCGCGTCGCGGCTGAGCGACTTGTCGTCGCGCAACGCGCGGATCTTTTCGTTCCGCGCCTCCAGAACCGCCTTGACCTTCGGCTTCTGGGCGTCGGTCAGTTTCAATTCCCGATCCAGCCGCGACATCTGGGTGTCGATCGACGGGGGCCCGTTGCGGCGGGGGCCGGCTTCGGCGCCGGACGGCGCGGTGTTGGTTTGGGCGCGCACCGACGGGCTCAATGCCATCAGACCCGTGATTGCCATCAGCACGAACATTTTCCTGGTCAGTTTCATAAACTCCTCTGCATTTTCGATTTGTTCACTTCCGTTTCGCCGCTTCTTTCGGACCGCGGCCTTGCAGAAGATCAGACGTCGGGGCGGGGAAAAAGGTTACGGAAGTTTTGGGCCTTGGTTGAATCGTTAAAAGGTTGAATCGTTAAATGGCGGCAGGACGCGCACCTTTGAACCCATCAACTTTTTCACCATTCAACCATTCAACCGCTCAACCACTTCGCCGGCTTCCTGCGCATTGCGCGCGGAGGGCCGGGGTGAATCCACGGGGCGCATGGGGAGGTCGAGAATGAACGTGGCGCCCTTGCCGACACCGGCGCTGAGGGCGGTCAGGGAACCGCCCATTTCCTTGGCGGCGAGGGCCGAGCTGTGCAGTCCGAACCCGTGCCCTTCCTTCCGCGTGGTGAATCCGTGCGAGAAGATCCGGGTCAGGTTTTCCGGCGGGATCCCGATGCCGTTGTCCTGGACTTCCACCTGGAGGCGGTCGTTTTCCGCGGCGCGGATGCGGACGTTGACTTTCTTTTCGGCGGGTTTGCCGTCGTCGCAGGCGTGCTTGGCGTTCTGGAAAATGTTGATGAGGATCTGGAGCACCTTGTGCCGGTCGATGACCACGGGCGGGAGCGGCTGGTATTCGCGCTCGACCTTCACCTCGTGGCGGGTGTAGGCGTTCGCCTGCATCTTGATGGCGTTGTCGACGATGTCGGCCAGCTCGACCTTCTCCTCGGCGCCGGAGACCTTGGCATAGGTCTGCTGCATGGCAACGATTTCCTTGATGTGCTCGACATTGTGGGCGAGCGAGTGCAGTTCGGCGACGAGATCCTGCTGTTCCTTTCCGAGGTGCCGGGCGAGTTCCTGCACGTATTGCGGAAGCTGTTTGCCGCGCGGATCGTTTGAGAAAAAGGTCGCGAGGTCGGCGCTGTTTTCCTGGATGAGCGTCGAGATCTTCGTCAGGTTGGGCAGCCGCATTTTCTGGAGGCGCTCGGCGACGAGTGTGGTGGACACGTTCACGCTGTTGAGAACGTTGCCGACGTTGTGCAGGACGCTGGAAGCGACCTCCGCCTGGCCGGCCATGCGCGAGGCGTCCACGAGCTGGTTGTGGATGCGTTCAACCTCCTGCTCCATCCGTTTGCGCTCCTCGATTTCGTTCTTGAGGGAGCTGTTGGTTTCCGCAAGGGCCTGGGTGCGTTCCTGGACCTTGCGTTCGAGGTGGTCATGCGCCTCCTGCAATTGCCGCTGCTTGCGCTGGAGGTGGCGGACCCGCCAGACGTAAATGCCCACCGCCAGCACTGCGGGCAGGATGCCCAGGGAAATCCGGAACAGGAGGGTCTGATAAAAATGCGGCATCAGCTCGACGCTGTAAGCCGCGGTCGCAGCCCCCCAGACTCCGTCCGCGTTGCAGGCCTGCACCAGGAAGCGATACTGGCCGGGCTTCAGGTTCGTGTAGAACGCCGACCGGCGCGTGCCAGCCTGGACCCAGTCGTGATCGTAGCCGTCCAGCTTGTACCGGTATTGCACCTTCTGCGGCGCCACGTAGCTCAAACCGGCATAATGAAATTCCAACTCGCCTTTGCCCGGCCGCACCACCGCCGCGTCCTTGTCCGCCAGCTCGCGCCCGTTGGCCCAAACGTTCTGAATGTAAACCGGGGGCGGCACGAGGTTCGGATTGATGTTGGTCGGATCGATCACCGCCAGTCCCAGGGTCGTCGGGAACCAGATCCGTCCGTCCGCGGTCTTGCAACCGTTCATCTGGTCCGGCATCCGCTCGGCCGTCTTCACCGCGTCCAGTCCGTCGTAGGCAATCGAATCCACATGCCCCGCCCTGCCCTCCACAAAATCGTTCAGGCTCTTCAGGCTCACCTTGAAAAACCCGCGGCTCGAATGGGCCCACAGATAGCCGGCATCGTCCGGCACCAGGCAGTAAAGAACGTTGTCGAACAGCCCGTTGGCCCGGGTGATGAAACTCATCTTGCCGTCTTTGCACCGCGCCAGGCCCGTTTCCAGGCCCGCCCAGATCGTTCCCTCGGGATCCTCGCAAACCCAGTTGATCTTGTTCGCCGTGGTCGTGCCGCCCTCGCGAACATACGTCTTCACCTTGCCGTTCCGGATCTGCGCCAGGCCGTTCCCGCTGGACGCCCAGATCGATCCGTCCCGCGCGCGAATCATGTTGAAGATCCAGCCCAGCGCGACCCCGTCGCCGTCGGCCGACAGTTCCATCGGGGTCATGCTCTTGCTGTTCACCCGGAACAGATCGCCGCCCACGGCCACGATGACACCCTCGTCATCCTCGGCAATCGCCGTCGGCCAGGTCTTGTTCTGGTAATGCGCGACGATGTTCGTGCCCGAATAAATCTCGATGTCCATCGTGCCGTTCAGCAAATAAATATCTCCGTTGTGCGCCTCGTAGATGCCCTTCACATAGGAATCACTCAGCCCGATCCCGGTCACGTAATTGGTCATCCTCCCGTCCTGGTAGGAAATAAACCCGTGATCGGTCGCAATCCACAGGCCGCCCTGCCGCGCCGGCGCGGTCGAGACCACCACGTCCGCGCTGAGACCCTCGGACTTTCCAATCGTGGGGATCTTGACGTCGCTCAACTGGCTGAGGCCGTTCCGCGTGCCGACCCAGAGACTGCCTTCGCTGTCCTCGGCGATGGACCGCACGAAATCATCCGCCAGGCCGTCGGCCTTTCGGAAATTGGTGAGCTGCCCGTTGTAATACCGGTGCAGGCCCCCGCCGCTCGTCCCGGCCCACACAGCGCCCTTCTTGTCCACATGCAACGCCTGCGTCTCATACCACGGAAACGGCACCGCGTTCGTCCGGTTCAGATTCCGGTCATAACAAATCAATCCCGTCTCCGTCCCCACCCAGAGCCGGCCCTCCAGGTCCACCGCCAGCGACCGAATGATCCGGTCGTCCAGGGCGCGGTCGGGAAACTGCGTCAGTTTTCCATCCTGCCAGCAATACAGTCCACGCTGCACGGTGCCCAGCCAGACCCGCCCCGATGCATCCTCCAGGATCGCCGAGATGTCGTAGCGCCGGTCCGAATCCACCGCGGTGGACAAAACATCGTCGAAGCTGTTCGTGCGAATCCCGACCCGGGAGGCGCCGGTCTCGGCGGCGATCCAGAGGCTGTCCCCGGATTCAACCAGGCCGCCCACGTTCAGATTAACTCCACCCAGGTTGGTGCCGCCGCGAAAATGAAAATCGCGCCCGTCATAATAGCCAAATGCGCCTCGCTCCAACCCCACCCACAAGCCGCCCTCCTTCGACACCGCCAGCGTCCGCACGATCGGGCTCGGCATGTGGCTTCCATCGGTCAGCTTGAAATCGATTCCGTCGAACTGCACGAGGCCCAGCGGCGTGCCGAGGTAGAGATAGCCGTCGGGGGTCTGGCGGATGACATTGACCGCGTTGGCGGGCAGGCCGTTCTGGCGCGACCAGGTGCGGCAATTGTATTGGAACAGGCTTCGTGCCGGGTCGAGGGCGGGCGAAGTCGATGGCGCGCAGAATGAGAATGCAGCCAGGCAAACGGTCAGCAAACCGCTGTGACTGAGGCGACGCAGTTCAGGCAGAGTTTTCAATTGATGGTTCTCAGGGATCATCGGCATACCGGAACCGGTCTTGACCTCGTCCCTTTCGCGTTCCACCGGAGTCCGAATCCCCGGCGTGTTCACCGCCGGAGATCGCCGCCAAAACAGCACGGCAGGTGCCACTTTCGCGGGGTAAACCGGAGCAAGACGCCCGGGATCACCCCGGCCTCCTCCAGGGACGTCTTTTTCAGGCCGGCCCCGATCGGCCAGGGTTTTCGCCAGGTGGACCGACACAGGCCCTCTGCGGCGAAACAATCAGGGAACGGCCGGCGGACGCCGGGACACTGTCCCAAGATGAGGCGGTCAGGCGCGGAAGAATTTTGCGGCGAGAGAATTGGCGGCGGCGCCGAAACCGGCCAGGACGGCGAGCGGCAGCAGCACGGATTCGAACCCGTTGCCGAAGCTGATGAGCTGATGCAAGGCGGCGAGGGCCCAGCCGGTGGGCGTGCAGAGGGCGGCCGCACGAACCCCCGCCGGAACAATCTCGAGCGGCCACCAGCACCCGCCCAGCGCGGCCATGGCGATGCTGGCCAGAATGCAAACGCCGGCAATGCGGTCCGCCGCCGACAGCAGCGACCCGGCAAGCACTCCCAGCGACCCGGCCACCCAGCAAAACACGAGGAGCACGATGAACACCGCCGGGAGGTTTGCACCTAACGACATGTGGAACACAAACCGGCCCATCACCATGAAGACCAGCACCTGCACGAGGCCCAGCAACATCAGCCCGCAGATCTTGCCCATCACCAGCTGGAACCGGCTCACCGGGCAGACCATGAAACGCCGCAGCACGCCGTTCCCGCGCTCCATCGCGATGTTCATCCCGCCAAACAACAGCAGGTTCATCATCAAATACATCACCAGGTTCCCGGGCAGCGAAAAATTAAAACCCGTCGGCACCGGCTTCCGCCCCGCATACTTCGAGTCCAGCCGCACCGGGTCCGGCAGCGCCAGAACCGACTTCAAATGCGCCTCGCTCCAGTCGGGCCGGTTGGTGTCGCCGCCCGCCGCCTCCAGCAGGTGCCCGTTCATCGCAATCATGGCGCGAAGCACCCGCAGCTCCGTCAGCGCGGTGTCGCTCTCGCCCGAATCCGACCGCTTCCGGAACCGGACCCGCGCCGGTTCGCCCGACAGGAGCCGCGATGTGAAATCCGCCGGGATCACCAGCACGCGCGCCGCCGTGTCGCGGTTCGTCGGGTCCAGCAGCCACATTCCCTGCGATTGCAATTCGTCCAGGAAGATGCGGGCCAGGTGATTCGAATCCTGGTTGTCGATCACGAGCGGCGCCTGGTGGTTCCGGGCCTGGTCGGGCGGCCGGCTGAGGAATCCCATGATGTAGACGAACGCCAGCGGCATCACGAACAGCCAGATCCAGGAGCTGCGGTGTTTCAGGAACAGCCGTAGATCGTTCACGCCGATGAGCAAAACCCGTTTCATGACCGGATCCCCCTGTGAAACCGCCGGCGCAGGACGGCCACCGCCAGGAAGCCGAGGACGATGCCCAGCCCGGCGAGCTGGACGGCGATACGCTGCCAGTGCGGTTCCGGGCCGCCCGGAATCAGCGACCGGGCCGCGCCCACGAACCAGTTCGTCGGCAGGAACGGCGTGACGTGCAGCCGGAAAAAGGCAGGGAGTTGGTCCGGCGGAAACGCGCAGCCGCCCGCGAACCCGAGAAACATGCCCGCGATGTTATTCAGGACGGCGCCGCGACGTTCGTCGGGAACGATGGCCACCAGCAGGGCCATGAGCCCCGCGACAAACACGGCGTAGGCGCCAAGCAACACGGAGAGGGATCCCGCGCTGACCCAGTGAATGTGAAACACAATGGAACCGCCGCCGAACAGGATCGCGCTGCACAGGAGCAACAGCACGGTCGTGAACAGCATTTTGCCCGCGATGAACGGCAGCAGGTTTTCCTGGAGCGTGTGATACCGCTCCAGCGTGTGGCGCTGCACTTCCCGGTGAAGATCCGCCATGCCGTTGCCGCCCAGAAAGAGCAGGAACATCCCACCCATCCCCGCCAGCAAATAGCCGAACAGACTGAACGCCGGCCCCGCACCCGCCGGTGTTGCATCCGACACTTCCTTCTCGTACGCGACGCGCGGGGGCGAGAGGAACTGCCGCGCCGCCTGGAACCGGTCCCCCGCACGCTCGATCAACTGGGATACTTTCCGGTAATCCGCCCTGCCCTCCGCCACGTCCAGCCACTCGGGCAACTCGGATTGAAAATTCCGGGCGACGGCATTGAGCGCGGTGGCCACGACGCCCAGGAGTTCGTCCAGCACCGCCGGGTGAATCGATTGCGCCGGGTTCTTGATCAGCTCGAGTGTGACCGGCGCCGAACCGGCCAGGTAATCGCGGGTGAAATGCGCGGGGATCACAAGGGCGCCGCTGATGCGATTGGCCTCGATCTCCCGCATGGCGGCCGCGCGATCCATGTAAACCGGTTCCAGGTATTTGCCCGCGTCGCGCTGCCCCGCCGCGCCCCGCAACATCTGCGTCAGCGCCGAATCATCCTCGTCCACCACCGCGAACCGGATCCGCCCCAGCCCGCTGTCCTCGGACCGCCCGCCAAATACCAGCCCGATCAGCGCCGTCATGCACAGCGGCAGGATGAGATTGATCAGCCACGGCCAGGGATTCCGCCAGGCGCGCCGCAGGTCTTTGATTAAAAGAACGCGCAGCATGCTCATTCGCGAAGGTCGCGGCCGGTCAATTGCAGGAACACGTCATTCAACGTCGGGCGTTTCAGCGTCACGTTCTGAGCCGCGACGGGGAGATTCAACAACTGTTTCAGGCACTCCGCCGGATCCCGCTTGCCCGTCGCCGCCGCGACAAGCTGCCGCTCCGTCCGCTGAAGAATTCGGAATTGTTCGCCAAATCCCGGCCAGTTCTCCGGCGATGCGCCCTTGAAATCCGCCTCGAGCACAAACACCCGGTCGCCCCCCAGCCGTTCCTGAAGTTCGGCCAGCGTGCCTTCCGCCAGCAGCCGCCCGTGATCGATGATGCCGATCCGCTGGCACAAGGTTTCCGCCTCCTCAAGGTAATGCGTGGTGTACAACACCGCCGTGCCCCCGGCGCGCAGGTCGCGGATGAATTCCAGAATTTTCAGGCGCGCCTGCGGATCAATCCCCACCGTCGGCTCGTCGAGCAGCAGGAGTTTGGGCCGATGCAGCAGCGCGCAGCCCAGGTTGATCCGCCGCTTCATGCCGCCGGAATACGTCTTCACGGCGTGCGCCGCCCGGTCGGACAACGCGAGGGCCTCGAGCAATTCGGCGGCGCGCGACCGCGCCTCCGCCGCCGCGAGCCCGGCCATGCGGCCCCAGAACTCGAGGTTTTCGCGCCCGGTCAACTCCTCGTAAATCGCCAGGTCCTGCGGGACCACACCCATGATCCGCCGCGCCCGTTGCGGATCCTGCCGGAACGCCACCCCGTCCACGATCACCCCGCCCGAGTCCGGCTGCAGCAACCCCGAGATCATCGAGATGGTGGTGGTCTTCCCTGCGCCGTTCGGACCGAGCAATCCGTAGATCTCCCCGGCCCGGACTTCGAACGAAACGGAATCCACCGCTCGCAATTCGCCGAACGATTTGACCAGTGCTTCCGCGTTGAGCAATCCCATGAGGCGGGATGATAGGGAAGGCAGGCTGGGTGAAAAGGTTTAATACGAGGGTCTGGTTGGGGACGCCGGGACGGCGTCCCTCCCCGGGAGGGACGGCGTCCCCGCCGGCCCACAACAAAAAAGCCGCCCCGCCCGGGCATTCCCAGACGGGGCGGCGTGAATTCAGAATCGGTTTACTTCGCGTCTTCGAGCGCGGCCTGCGCGGCGGCCAGGCGGGCCACCGGGACGCGGAACGGCGAGCAGCTCACGTAGGTGAGGCCGATGCGATGGCAGAACTTGACGGATTCCGGATCGCCGCCATGTTCGCCGCAGATGCCCAGCTTGATGCCTTTGCGGGTCTTGTTGCCCTTCTCGGCCGCGATCTTCATCAACTGGCCGACGCCGGTCTGGTCGATCGTGGCGAACGGATTCTTCTTGCAGATTTCCAGTTCCGCATAGGCGGGCAGGAAGCTGCCGGAATCGTCGCGGCTCATGCCCAGGCAGGTCTGGGTGAGGTCGTTCGTGCCGAAGCTGAAGAACTCCGCGGTCTGCGCGATTTCATCCGCCGTCAGCGCGCCGCGCGGCACTTCAATCATCGTCCCGACCATGTAGTCGAGCTTCACCTTCTTCTCGGCCATCACCGCCTTGGCGGCGGCATGGACGACGGCGACCTGGAGATCAAGCTCCTTCTTGAACCCGACGAGCGGGATCATGACTTCGGGCTTCACTTTGATGCCCTTCTTCTGCACTTCGGCGGCGGCTTCGAACACCGCGCGGGCCTGCATCTCGGAAATTTCCGAGTAGACAATGCCGAGGCGGCAGCCGCGGAACCCGAGCATCGGGTTGAACTCGTGCAGTTCCTTCACGCGCTGTTTGATCTTCTCGACCGGCACGCCCATTTTCTTCGCGAGATCCTTCTGCGCGGCTTCCTCGTGCGGGAGGAATTCGTGCAGCGGGGGATCGAGGAATCGGATGGTGGCCGGGAATCCCTTGAGGGCCTTGAAGATGCCGACGAAGTCCGCTTTCTGGTAAGGCAGGAGCTTGGCGAGGGCCGCTTTGCGGTCCGCGACATTGTCCGCGAGGATCATTTCGCGCATCGAATCAATGCGGTTCCCCTCGAAGAACATGTGCTCGGTGCGGGTGAGGCCGATGCCCGTGGCGCCGAACGCCATGGCGTTCTCGGCCTGCTCGGGCGTGTCGGCATTGGTGCGAACCTGGAGCTTCGTCACCTTCGAGCACCAATCCATCAGGGTGCCGAACATCTTGTAGGTGTCGCTCTTCTTGGGATCGAGGGATTTCTCGACGAGCACCTGGACGATTTCCGAGGCGGCCGTCGGGAGCTGGCCCGCGTAAACATTGCCGAGCGTGCCGTTGATCGACAGGAAGTCGCCTTCCTTGTAGGTCTTGCCGTCCACCGTCAGGGTCTTGGTGGCGTAATCAATCTGGAGCGCGCCGGCGCCGCAGACGCAGACTTTGCCCATCTGGCGGGCGACAAGCGCCGCGTGCGAGCTGACGCCGCCCTTGGCCGTCAGGATGCCCTCGGAGGCAATCATGCCGCGCAGGTCTTCCGGCGTGGTTTCGTTGCGGACGAGCAGGACCTTCTCGCCCTTGGCCGCAGCCGCATCCGCGCGGTCGGCGTTGAGATACATCTTGCCGGAGGCTGCGCCGGGACCGGCGGGCAATCCCTTGGCGATGACCTTGGCGGCCTTCTCGGCCTTCGCGTCAAAGATCGGGGCCAGGAGCTGGTCGAGCTGGTCGGCCGGGTTGCGCTTGATCGCCGTCTTCCAGTCGATGAGCTTTTCCTTGCACATGTCCATGGAGAACTTCAGCGCGGCGAACGCGGTGCGCTTGCCGTTGCGGGTCTGCAGCATGAACACCTTGCCGTCCTGGATCGTGAATTCGAAATCCTGCACGTCCTTGAAATGCCGCTCCAGCGTCTGGCGGATGGTGTCCAGTTCCTTGTAGGCGGCCGGCATCTCTTTCGCGAGCTGCGCGACGGGTTCGGGGGTGCGGACGCCGGCGACGACGTCTTCGCCCTGGGCGTTGATCAGGAATTCACCGTAGAATTCCTTGACGCCGTTGGCCGGGTTGCGGGTGAACGCCACGCCCGAGCCGGAGGTATCGCCCGTGTTGCCGTAAACCATCGCCTGCACGTTGACGGCCGTTCCCCACTCGGAGGGGATGCCGTATTTGCGGCGGTAAACAATGGCGCGGTCATTCATCCAGGAACCAAACACGGCGCCTGCCGCGCCCCAGAGTTGCTTCCAGGGATCCTGCGGAAATTCACTGCCGGTGCGGTCCTTGATCAGCTTCTTGAACCGGACAACCAGCTGCTGCTGGTCCGCCGCGGTGAGCTTCGAATCCTCGATGTCCGCATGATACTTCTCGTGCTTGTAACCGTGGATGACCACTTCGAACGGTTCGTGATCCTCGTCCTTGCCCTTCTGCACGCCCATCACGACGTCGCCATACATCTGAACGAAACGGCGGTAGCAATCCCAGGCGAACCGCTCGTTCTGCGTCGCCTTCACCAGCGCCAGCACGGTCTCGTCGTTCAAACCCAGGTTCAAAATCGTGTCCATCATGCCCGGCATGGAATCGCGGGCGCCGGAACGCACGGAGACCAGCAGCGGCATTGCCGTCTTGTCGCCGAACTTCGTCCCCATGATCTTCTCGATGAACGCCACGCCGTCCTTCACCTGCGGCTCAAGCACCTTCGGGTAGGTCTTCTTGTTCTGGTAATAATAGGTGCAGACTTCGGTGGTGATGGTGAATCCGGGAGGCACCGGCAGGCCGATCCGGCTCATCTCGGCGAGGTTCGCCCCCTTGCCGCCCAACAGCGGCTTCATCGAGCCATTGCCATCCGCCTTCTTGTTTCCGAAGACATAAACGTATTTCAGTGCTTTTGCCATAAATCAAATGTCCGAGTTCAACTGTTCGTGGTCGTGTGCCGTTCCGTCGGAAGAATTCCGCAGAAGCGCTGCGACTCTAACAAACGAACCCGGGGTGTCAACGGACGAATGGGTCATCAGCGCAACTTTTGCCAAAAGATGCTAAACATAAGACAAAATCCGGTGGAAACACCACACCCATCCAGACGCAAAAGGACAGAATCAAGCCCGCGAAGAGATTTTAGAAGAAAAGACGGGGATCGGAGAAGTCAGGGGAATGAACGGCAGAGGAATAAAAAACATCTGGAATGAACTCCCCTGCCGTTCTCCCCTGTATTACAATTGTCATATCATCCCATCAGGATATGTTGATTTTTATTCTTGCCACAACGGGCGCCGGGGACTATCGTGCGCCCGGTAACAACGGGAATTGGACATGACCTCGAACCGCACCTCTGACCTGCACCGCGCGCTGCGCGAACGCGTCGTCGTCATCGACGGCGCCATGGGCACCACCCTGCGCACCTACGGACTCGACGAAAACCAGGCCCGCGGCGACCGTTTCCGCCAGGCCAAGAAAGACCTGCGCAACAACGGCGACATCTATTCCCTCACCCAGGCCGGCGTCATCGGCGATATCCACCGCCGCTTCCTCGAAGCCGGCGCCGATATCATCGAAACCAACACCTTCTCCGCCACCAGTATCGGCCAAAGCGAATTTTTCATCGACGACCCCCGCGAACACGGCGGCCGCAAAGACCCCGCCTTCTACCAGGGCGTCATCGAAAACGGCTTCCTCAACGACCTCGCCCGCGACATCAACATCGCCTCCGCCCGGCTCTGCCGCGAATGGGCCGACCGCATCGCCGCCGCCACCGGCCGCCCGCGCTTCGTCGCCGGATCCATCGGGCCGCTCACCGTGTCGCTGTCCAATTCCCCCGACGCCGACGACGCCGGCTTCCGGGTCGTCACCTTCGACCAGGTGAAATCCGCCTACGTGCTCCAGGTCGAGGCGCTCATCGAAGGCGGATCCGACCTGCTGCTGGTGGAAACCATTTTCGATTCGCTCAACGCCAAGGCGGCGCTGGTCGCCATCGAGGAAGTGTTCGCCAAGTCCGGCCGGCGCCTGCCGGTCATGATTTCCGCCGCCGTCGGCCGCGGCGGTGAGACCATGATTTCCGCCCAGACCGTCGAGGCGTTCTGGACCGCGGTGAAACACGTGAAGCCGCTCGCCGTCGGACTCAATTGTTCGCTCGGACCGGATCTCATGCGGCCCTTCCTGGCCGAACTGGCGGAGAAGGCGGACACGGCGATTTCCTGTTACCCGAACGCCGGCCTGCCGAATCCGCTTTCACCCACCGGCTTCGATTTGCTGCCGGAGGACATGGGCCGGTTCCTCGGCGAATTCGCCGGGAGCGGCCTGGTCAACATCGCCGGCGGCTGCTGCGGCAACACGCCCGAACACATCGCCGCCATCGCCCGCGCCGTCGCCGGGAAACATCCGCGCGAATTCCAGCCGAAACCGGCCCCCGCCGCCTCGGCCGACATCCGCCCGCTGCGGCTTTCCGGCTCCCAGCCGTTCACGCAGCAGCCCGGCACGTTCATGATGATCGGCGAACGCACCAACGTCGCCGGATCGCCCAAGTTCGCGAAGCTGATCAAGGAAGGCCAGTTCGAGCCCGCCGTCGCCATCGCCCGTCAGCAGGTCGAGAACGGCGCCAACGTCCTGGACGTCTGCATGGACGAAGGCATGATCGACGGCGTCGCCGCCATGACCCGGTTCCTGCAGCTCCTCGGCAGCGAACCCGAAGTCGCCCGCGTGCCGTTCATGGTCGATTCCTCGAAATGGGAGGTGATCGAGGCCGGCCTGAAATGCCTCCAGGGCAAAGGCATCGTCAACTCCATCTCGCTCAAGGAAGGCGAGGCAAAATTCCTCGAGTGCGCCCAAAAAGTCCTGCGCTACGGCGCCGCCGTGGTGGTCATGGCTTTCGATGAAAACGGCCAGGCCGCGACTTACGCGGACCGGATCCGGATCTGCGAACGCGCCTATCGTTTGCTGGTGGACCAGGTCGGGTTCCCGCCGGAGGACATCATTTTCGACCCGAACGTTTTGACCGTCGGCACCGGGATCGAGGAACATTCGAACTACGGGGTGGATTTCATCGAGGCAACGCGCTGGATCAAGCAGCACCTGCCGCACGCGAAGGTCAGCGGCGGCATTTCGAACATTTCCTTCAGCTTCCGCGGCAACAACGCCGTGCGCGAGGCGATGCACAGCGCCTTCCTTTACCACGCCATCCGCGCCGGGCTCGACATGGGCATCGTCAACGCCGGCATGCTTGCCGTGTACGAGGAAATCGAGCCCGAACTCAAAACGCTGGTGGAAGACGTCCTCCTCAACCGCCGCCCCGACGCCACCGAACGCCTGGTAACCTTCGGCGAAAAACTCAAATCGTCCTCGTCCTCGTCCTCGTCCTCGTCCTCGGAATCCACCGAAGCCGCCTGGCGCAAAGGCTCGGTCGAGGAGCGGCTCACCCATGCTCTGCTCCGGGGACTCGATACCTATATCAATGAGGACATCGAGGAAGCGCGCCAAAAATACGGCAAGCCTCTCTCCGTGATCGAAGGACCGCTCATGGCTGGCATGGGTGTGGTCGGCGATTTGTTCGGCGCCGGCAAAATGTTTCTGCCGCAGGTGGTCAAATCGGCCCGCGTCATGAAGAAAGCCGTGGCTTATCTCACGCCGTTCATGGAAGCCGAAAAAGCCGCCATGGCCGCGCGCGGCGAATCGGTCCGCGCCCAGGGCAAAATCGTGCTCGCCACGGTCAAGGGCGACGTCCATGACATCGGCAAGAACATCGTCGGCGTCGTTCTCGCGTGCAACAATTACGAGGTCGTGGACCTCGGCGTGATGGTGCCGTGCGAAAAAATCCTCGAGGCCGCAAAGCGCGAAAAGGCGGACGTCATCGGCCTGAGCGGTTTGATCACCCCGTCCCTGGACGAAATGGTTCACGTGGCGCGCGAGATGGAGCGCACCGGGGTGCAGTTGCCGCTGTTGATCGGCGGCGCCACCACCAGCCGGACTCATACCGCGGTGAAAATCGCGCCGCACTTCAACCAGCCGGTCGTCCATGTGCTCGACGCTTCGCGCGCCGTGCCGGTGGTGAGCAGCTTGATCAGCCCAGAACAAAAAGCCGGCTTCGTGAAGCAGGTGCGGGACGAATACGAGCGCCTCCGAACCCAGCACGCCGGCCAGGCCGCGCGATTGCTGTCGATACGCGATGCGCGAGCCAATGCCCCGAAACTGAACTACACCGAACCGCCCCAGCCGTCCTTCACCGGCATCCGCACCATTTCCAGCGGCGCCGTCCAGGAAACCCGCTGCGCCTGCGGATCGTCCCACGGCCACGCGGGAGCCGTTTCGATTTCGCTGTCGGACCTGGTCCCGTTCATCGATTGGACGCCGTTCTTTCACACCTGGGAATTGCGCGGGGTGTACCCGAAAATTCTTCAGCACGAAACGCACGGCGAGGAAGCGCGCAAACTGTTCGCGGATGCCCAGGCCCTGCTTGGCCGGATCGTGAATGAAAAGCTGCTGGAGTTGCGCGGCGTCTATGGATTCTTTCCCGCGAACAGCACGGGCGACGATGTGGAAATCTACACGAACGGTTCGCGCCGCCATCTCCGCGCCACCCTCCACTTCCTGCGGCAACAGGTCGTCAAAGAGGACGGCTCGCCCAATCGTTGCCTGGCGGATTTCATTGCGCCCCGGGAATCTGAGATTTCAAATTTGAAATCTCAAATCCGCGCCGACTACATTGGCGCATTCGCCGTCACGAGCGGTCATGGCCTGAAGGAATTGGTCGAGAAATTCAAGGCGGCGCACGACGATTACAACGCCATCCTGGCGGAGGCGCTGGCGGACCGATTGGCGGAGGCGTTCGCGGAGTTTCTGCACAAGCGCGTCCGCGACGAATGGGGTTACGGCAAACTGGAAAAACTCACCGCCGAAGAGTTGATCGCCGAAAAATACCGCGGTATCCGGCCCGCTGCCGGCTACCCGGCGTGTCCGGATCACACCGAGAAAGCGACGCTCTGGGATCTCCTCGACGTGGAGCAGCACGCGGGAATCCGGCTCACGGAAAACTTCGCGATGTGGCCCGGCAGCAGCGTCAGCGGATTGTATTTCGCGCACCCGGACTCGAACTATTTCGCCGTCGGCAAACTCGGCCGCGACCAGGTGGAGGATTACGCCGCGCGCAAAGGGAGGCCCGTCGCCGAGATGGAACGCTGGCTCGGGCCGTGGCTCAATTATGCAGTTTAAGAGTTTAGGAGTCTAAGAGTTTGAGAGTTGGGAAGGCGCGAAGGGCAGTCATTCTCAAACTCCTAAGCTCTTAAACTCCTAAACTGTTTTCCGGTTTGCCCAAAAAACCCGGAAGGCCACCGCCAGCATCGCGGCTCCCGCGAAGTAGCACCACGGGTCGAGGTCCGAGAGCGGGTATTTCCATCGTTCCGCAATGAGGCTGGTGAGGTTGCTGCCGGCGTGCCAGGCCATGGCGGGGAAGATGGAGCCCGTCAGGAGCGTCACGGCGGCGAAGAGCATGCCGAGGAACGCCGTCGGCACGAGCCGGAACAGGGCCATGTGGAACAGGCCGAACGCGAGTCCCACCACCACCACGCGGGCGCCGGGACGCAGCCGTCGGCGCAACCCGTAGAGCAGCACGCCGCGGAATGTGATCTCTTCAAAAAAGCCGGGCATCAGCGCGAAGAAGAAAATCAACTGCAGCGGGGACAGGCTCCCGGCCAGGATGCTTTCGTTGAATCCCTCCAGCATTTCCTGCGGCACGGGCAGCACCAGGTTCGCCAGGCGAAACAATCCGATGCCCGTGAGCAATCCTCCGGGAATCCCGCAAGCCACGCCGAGCCACACGCCCGGCCGGGGCAATCGCCACGAGAGCGTTTGCCTCAACGGCAGCCGGTAATGCCGGATCAGGAACGCGCAGGTGACGCCGAAGAAACCAACGAGGTTCACCGTGATCTGGCCCCGGACATCGAGGGCGGTCATGTAATTGTTCACCATCAGCAGTGCGGCCCAGAGGATCGCGAACCAGGTCAGCACGCGGCGCTCGAACAATTCGGGCCCGCCGCGAGCCTCCACGGCGTCCGACTCCGAAGCCGTCAGGCGCCGTTCGTCGGACAGCAGCCGGACACCGGCGCGGGCGAGTGCAGTGGCGGCGGCGGCGGTCACCAGCCAGGACAAAGCGATGAACGGCCAGTCGAACGACCCGACCAGGACGTCCTTGACGGCGAGGGCCAGGTTGGCGATCGGGACGAGGATGATGGCGGAGCGAAGGCTGACGCCGGGCAGGAGCGGGGCGACGGCGGGCAGCAGTCCGAGGAGGAATACCGGCACGAAATAAAGCTGCGCCTCCTTGTAACTGCGGGCATAACCGGAAACCAGCAGCAGCGCGCTCGACACAATCGCGGCGATCGGCAGGAACAGGAACAGGAGCAGCAACGCCGTTCCGGGCGACACCGCCGCGGCGAGCCCGGCCGGCACCGGGATCAGTTTGAATCCCACATACACCAGGAGATTCGCGGTCTGGACGCAGGCGATGACGACGGCGACGGTGAAGATGACCAGTTGTTTGGCGAGCACGATCTCCAGCCGTCCGGCGCCCGTGGTGAGCAGCGTCTCAAGCGTGCCGCGTTCCTTCTCGCCGGCCACAAGGTCGTTCGCCACCACGGCGCCGCCGCTGAACAGGAACAGCAACAGCACGAGGCTCACCATCCGGCCAAGCGCCAGGCCCGCCACCTGGCCGCGCGACGCCACGTTCGTCTCGGAATACACCGCCAGCGTGGCCGGATCCAACCCGTGCTCCAGGAGCAATGCCTTCCGCCGCGCCGACCGCGTCTCCTCCAGCGCCGACCGCATCCGGCCCATCCCGGCCGATGAATCATCACGGTCGCCCCGGAAAACCAGTTGGATCGCGGGCGCACCCGGGCGCCCGGCCGGCGGGTTGGTGGAGGATTGTTCCAGGTAGAAATGAAGCTCCGCTCGATCCAGCGCAACGCGGGCGTTCGTCACGGCCAATTCATCGAATTGAAATGTCCGGTTGGTCTCGGACAACAGCCGATCGCGGGTGGCTTCGACCAGGCGGCGAACAGCGTTTGATTCGTCGCCGCACAACGCGTAACGGTAAACGGTTGTCTCCAGCTTGTATTCGCGATGCTTGCCGGTCCAGGTGGATGCCCCGAGAAAAATCGGCATGACGATCATCGGGAGCAGAATCGACATGACCAGGGTCCGGCGATCCCGGAGCAGCATCCGCAGATCGTTTCGCCACAAGGCGGCAAGAATGGCGGTGTTCAGCTTCATGCAACCGCGCCGGCCGTCTTGACGCAGTGAACAAAAATGTCCTCGAGATAATGCTGGCCGGTCGCCGCCCGCAATCCCGCCAGCGTGTCGCACGCATGAATCCGCCCGCGATGCACGATCGCAATCCGGTCGCACAGCTTCTCCGCCTCGCTCATGATGTGCGTCGAAAACACGATCGTCTTGCCCTCCGCCCGGAACCCCGCGATCACCTGCTGCATCTCGATCGCGTTCAACACATCGAGCCCGACCGTCGGTTCGTCGAAGATGAGCACCGGCGGATCGTGCGCGACGGTCCGGGCGATCGAGACTTTCTGTTTCATGCCCTGCGACAGTTTTTCGACGCGGCCGTCGGCGTATTCGCCAAGGCCGAAGCGCCGGATCAATTCATCGACGCGCGCCGGCACGCGGCCGGCCGGATACCCGTTGATGCGCGCGAAGAATTCCAGAGTCTCGCGCGCGGTCAGGCGCGGATACAGCGCCGTGGTGGCCGAGTAAAATCCGAGGCTGCGCCGGACCGCCTCCGGTTCGGCGCCGACGTCGTGGCCCATGACGGCGACGGTGCCGGAGCCGGGCTTGAGTATCGTGGCCAGGATGCGGAGCGTGGTGGTTTTGCCGGCCCCGTTGGCCCCCAGCAAACCGAAAATTTCGCCGGCGCGGCATTCGAATCCGAGCCCGTCCACCGCCCGGATTTCCCCGCGGTTGGGATCGTAGAACGTTTTCGCCAGGTCGCGGACGATGACGGGTGTTTCATTCATGGGAATGTGGGCCGGGCGCACCCGGGCCTGGAGCGGCGCGGCGGAAGAACTGTTGCTGGACAAACCGGTTGAGTCCGCCGGAAAAATTCCCGGTGATCACGTCTTCGTTCCGCAGGATGCGCGTGGCCAGCAGGAGGCAGCCGGCGATCAACGCCAGCGACACGGCGACCGTCAGGAGGATCGGCCCGGCCGGAAATTCACCGGACACGGCGGCGCGGACCATGAGCGTGACGTTGACGATGGGGAGCCACGCGCTCTTGAGGGTGAATTGCATCCCGGGCATTTGCAGAAAAACCGCGGGCAGCATCGTCAGCAGGTAGAACGGCGTGATCATCGCCTGTCCCTCCCTGAACGTGCGGGCGAACACGGCGAAAATCATCATCATCGCCGACACAAATCCCGCCAGCAGCACCGCCGCGACGAGCGCCACCGGCAGCGCCGGCAGCGGCAGGCTCACCTGTATGAAATCCCCGGCCTTCGCCAGCAGCGGCGCCAGGATCGGCTTCATCGTCAGCGCCAGCGCCGTGATGTTCAGCATCCCCGCCATCCCGCCCATCGTCGTCACGTAAAGATACTTCGCCGCAACGATGTTCCCCCGCCCCGCCGCCGTCGACATCAGCGTCTCCCACGTGTTCCGCTCGCGCTCGCCCGCGGTCGAATCCACGGCCGGATAAAAACAGCCCATCGCGACCATGACGACAAACAGCGTCGGGAGCATCAGGCCAAGGATGAAGCGGCCCATCTGGCGCTTCGACGCCACGTTGGATTCCGACAGGCTGAATTCCTCCCAGGCCGCCGCGCCGACACCGCGCGCGCGGGCCTCGCGCTGAAGCCAGCGATCGCGGTAATGCCGCAGCACATCGTGAACACGGTCCCGCGCCGACACGCTCCGCTCCTTCGATTCGTCATACAGAAATTTCACCTCGAAATTTCCGGGCACAGAGGCGTTCGTGACCCCGATAAATTCCAGGTAGCCATCCAGCCCGCCTTCCCGAATCCGGTCTGCCGCCCGCGAATCCGGCCCCACGGTCGTGTGAATCCGGCTGTCCCGCTCG
The DNA here is from genome assembly GCA_046346665.1 of Verrucomicrobiota bacterium. GTDB lineage: Bacteria > Verrucomicrobiota > Verrucomicrobiia > Limisphaerales > JAXMHQ01 > JAXMHQ01. The sequence continues at coordinate 63,311 of JAXMHQ010000012.1, read as the reverse complement.
AAAGCCACCGGCAATGCGGGGTGATCGTGCGGCCAGCCCGCCACCTGCACACGCGAGGCAAAACCCTCCGTCTGCCCCTGCACGAACATCAGCCCGGTGAACCCGGCCCACAGGATGAACGGGTATAGAAAGAGCGGCAGCAGGATGCTGTTGACGACGATGGCCCGTTCCCGCAGCGCGGCGCGCAGCTCGCGGACATACAGGATCCGGACCTGGCTCCAGTCCAGCCGTGCCCCGCTCCGCTTGTTCTTCTGCGTCCCCAACATCGACGCCAGCTTACCGGCCGGCATCGCCGGGAGCAATGTCGGTTCCCGGCGCCCCCCCCCGTAGCCGCGATCTTAAGATCGCGTTCCCCCATGGGTTGCGCTCCGCGCAGCCCGGCGCTCCGCCAACTCACGTTGGCGGCTGCAGTTGTCACAGGCTCTTGATGTGGATGCCGCCGCCGCTGCTCCGCAGAACAATCGCCGGGCCGCCGCCATTGACTGTACCTTTCAACGCACCGTGTTCCACTTTCCCAAGCACGGTCACCGGCAAATCGCTGGACACCCCGCCGCCGGAGGTTTTCGCGTCGAGATTGAACGCGGCCTGCGCGCCGACCTTCACCGTCACCCCGCCGCCCGAAGTCGTGAGCGACACGTCGCCGGGAACGGGCGACAGCAACACGGCATGAATGGCGCCGCCCGACGTGGAAGCGTTCACCTTTCCGTGGACGTTCTCAATCGTCATTCCCCCGCCGCTGCTCTCAACCTCCGCAGGTCCCTCGAAATTCCTGACGGTCACCCCGCCGCCGGAAGTGTCCCCGTCCAGCGAACCGCCCCCGCCCACCACTTCAATACCCCCTCCTTGTGTGTGAATCTTGAGCGCGCTTTCGCAGTCCGCCACCCGGATCCCGCCGCCCGATGTATTTCCATCCACCGGCCCGTGCAACCGGGTGAAGCGCAATCCGCCCCCGCTCGTCTCGGCTTTCACATCGCCGCTGACACCGCTGACCTCGATGCCGCCCCCGTCGGTGTGGAGCCTGGCATTGAACCGGGCGGGAACCTGGATGACGTATTTCGCTTCATTCCGATTCCTCCCGCTGCCGAACCAGCGATCGAGCGCCTTGGTCCGGCAACGAACCGTCAGGGTATCGCCTTTCTGCAGGAACTGGACCGGGTTCTCACGGAGAAACTGCTCCTCCGCAGCCTGGTTCTTGCGCGTGATCTTGCGCCAGACCTCCACGACAACGCAGTCGTCCGCCGTGTTGGTACGGACGTCGATGGACCCGAAATCCACGTCGACAATAAGCATTCCGCCCGGCGTGGCAGGCAGGGTTTTGTGGGTGTTTTCCTCAGTGGCGGCGAGCGCCGTCCACGAGACCATGAGTAGTAACAGGGTCAATTTCATAAATTTCCCCCGAAGCATAGGCATGTCGTGTTACCCATTTGTTACCGTTTCGTTCTATTACGGCCTCAAAGCAGCGGTTGCGCCTAGAACCCATCTCATAAATAGGCAAGGGGTGCGATTCGAAATGAGGGGCAATTCCCGGAGCGCGGCTGTATCCGAAGGATCAGCCGCAGGGACGTGGCAGATGCGAAGGCGTTTGAGAAGACAGGGAGCGTTGGAATATCGAACATTTCTGCGGCTGGTCCTGGCGGACACAGCCGCGCTCCTGACCCTCGCCGTAAATCGCACCCTCTGGCAACGCACCCCTTGCCTATTTATGAGATGGGTTCTAATGTTGCGAACACCGCCGCCCGGGTCAACAGCGCCGGAGACAGCGACTGCGGTGCCAGCGCGGGGCGCGGCCATTGCTGCGGCTGCTCTTTTCGGACACAGCCGCGTTCCTGCCCCTCAGTTCACATCGCACCCCAGCGCCTCCCCAAAGTTGACCCCGCCGCCCCAGCGGGTAGGATGACACCAGTTCCAACACCCGCACCATGCCTTTCGACCGCATCCAGGCGAAATCGACCCTCCAGGCTCTGGCCGGCCAGGGGGTCTACGTCGGCACCTCCTCCTGGAAGTATCCCGGCTGGCTCGGCCCGCTCTACGAGGAGGCGCGCTACGATTGGCGGGGAAAATTCTCGGCCAGCCGGTTCGAGCGCAATTGCCTGGCCGAATACGCCTCGGTGTTCAAGACCGTGTGCGTCGATGCCGCCTATTACAAGTTCCCCGACCGCCCTTACCTCCAGTCCATGATGTCCGAGGTGCCGGACGATTTCCGGTTTGCCTTCAAGGTGACGGACGAAATCACGCTCAAAAAATTCGGCCACCTGCCGCGGTTCGGCGCCCGCGCGGGACAACCGAACGAACACTTCCTGAACGCAGACCTGTTCACGACCGCGTTCCTGGGGCCGTGCGCCGAGTTCAAACCGAAGATCGGCATCCTCATCTTTGAGTTCTCAAAGTTCTACGCGAGCGACTACGCCCACGGCGTCGATTTCATCACGGACCTCGACGGGTTCCTGTCGAAACTGCCGAAGGACTGGCCGTACGGCGTCGAGATCCGGAATCCGCAGTTTCTTCGGCCGGGATACTTTGAGACGCTGCGGCGACACGGGGCGGCCCATGTGTTCAACGCCTGGACCGACATGCCGCGGGTCGGCGAACAGATGGCGCTGCCGGAAAGCCGGACGAATCCGTCGCTGACCGCCGCGCGATTTTTGCTCAAGGCCGGACGCAAATATGAGGAGGCGGTGAGAACGTTCCAACCTTACGACCGCACCCGCGAAGTCAACGACGAAGCGCGCGAAGCCGGCCGGAAGCTGATCGCGGAAGGCGTGGATCAACCGGCGAAGAAAACGTTCATTTTCGTCAACAACCGACTGGAGGGAAACGCGCTGGAAACCATAGCGGCAATGCTGGAACAAGGCGAACCGCAGAGGCCCTGACCAGCCCGCAGATCACGCAAAAAAAACCCTTCTGAAATTCTGCATCATTCTGCGCGATCTTCGTGCAAACTTGACTTTCTCCGCCTCTCGGTAGTCATTCTCGCGTATGCAAGCATGGCTTCTTGACGCATTCAACGGCCTGGATTCACTCCGGCTCGCCGAAGTCCCAGACCCCGTTCCGGCGGCGGGCGAGGTGATCCTGGAAATGCACTACGCCGCGTTAAACCCGGCGGATCGTTACCTTGCCGAAAAACAATACCCCGCCAAACCCGCCCTCCCCCATATCCTCGGCCGGGACGGGATCGGCACGGTGATCGAAGTCGGGCCAGGCGTGACCGGCACAACCGTCGGCGATCGTCGAATCCTTCTGCGCGGGGACGTGGGCGTGGAACGGGCCGGGACATTTGCGCGCCGCGTCGCCGTTCCGATGCAAAGCCTGGTTGAAACGCCGGCCGATTGGTCGGAGCAGGAAGCCGCCGGGGCGACCTTGGTGTACCTGACGGCGTGGCAGGCCCTGACGCAATGGGGACCGCTGCCGCCTTCGGCCGTGGTGCTGGTCACCGGCGCCTCGGGCGGCGTGGGCGTGGCAACCGTGCAACTCGCGTCCGCGCTCGGCTGCAAAGTCATCGCCCTGTCCCGTAGCGAGGATAAATCCAAACGATTGCTCCAGCTCGGCGCATCCGTGTGTTTCAATCCCGAAACTCCCCAATGGCGGCAGGCGGTCAAACAAGCCATCGCGCCGCACCGCGTGGACCTGGCCGTCGACAACATCGGCGGGAAGCTGCTGCCCCAAGTGATTGAAACGCTGGGCGACATGGGAAAGGTCAGTTGCGTGGGCCGCCTGGCGGGGCCCGTGCCGCAGTTCAACACCGCCAGCCTGTTCTTCCGCCGCCTCCGACTGGGCGGCGTGGCCGTCGGCACCAACACCCCAGCGGAGAGCCGCGCAGCCTGGAGCGAAGTTGTCGCCCTGCTCGCCAAAAACAACGCGCGTCCCCAGGTCGACAGCATCTTCCCGTTCGACCAATTGCCCAAAGCCTTCGAGCGCCTCGCGAATGGGCCGATGGGCAAAGTTCTTGTGAGGGTGAGTTAAATGGTTGAAGAGTTAATTGGGTTGAATGGTGGAACACCGCGCCGGCCCCGGAGCGCGCCAGCGAATCTGAAATTTGAGATCTGAGATTTCAGATTTCAGAACAGGACCGGAGCGCGGCTGTATCCCCGCTGTTTGGGATCAGCCGCAGAAACGTGGTGGATGCGGAAGCAGTCGGGATTCCCGACCGGCTGAACGATCGACCGTTTCTGCGGCTGGTCCTGGCGGACAGCCGCGTTCCGCCGTCAAACGTTTCAACGCTTTTAACCTTTTTAACCTTTCAACTCACGGCCACCTCCGCTACACCAAGTCGGGCTCAACCAGGTTGTATGAAGATTGGATCAACCCTGCCCCGGCGGCCGCTCGGCCGGACGGGATTTAACGCCACCGCGCTCGGTATAGGCGACCTCGCGGATCGCGCCGTGCCGATCGAGAAATGCGTGGCGACGGTGCGGCGGGCGCTGGATTTCGGATTGAACGTCATCGACACCGCGCCGGGTTATGAGGCCGGTTACAGCGAGGAAATCGTCGGCACCGCGCTCTGGGGCCGCCGCGACGGCGTCTTCGTCATCGACAAAATCGACCACGTCAATTCCCCCGTCGTTCCCCAGGTGGAATCCAGCCTGCGCGCACTGCGCATGGACACAGTCGACCTGTTTGTCTTTCACGGTGTGTCATCGCTCTCGGACTGGGACTGGATCGCGGCGCCGGGCGGCGGGATGGAGCAGCTCGGCCGGTGTGTGAAAGCCGGCAAAGCCCGGTTTCGCGGCATTTCGAGCCATCACCCCGACGTGCTCCACGCCGCCCTGCAGAGCGGCACCTGCGATGTCATCCTGTTCCCCGTCGGCCCGTTCGTGGACCGGCGTTACGTGGAGGAAATCCTGCCGCAAGCGAAACGCCGCGGCGTCGGGACGGTGTGTTTCAAAACGTTCGGCGCGGGGAAACTTCTCGGCGACACGACGGGTTACAATCGACCGCTCGAACCCCGTCCGCGCGGCAAGTTCAGTTCCGGCGGCCAGGACACCGCCGCGCCGTCGCAACTGCCCCGGCTCACGGTATCCGAATGCCTCCATTACACGCTCACTGCGGACCCCGATGTCACGCTGCTCGGCCTGAGTTTTCCGAACGAACAGGACGCGGCATTCGAGGCGCTCCAGACCTTTAAACCGCTGGACGCGGCGGCGATGAGCGCCATCCGCGGCCGCGCAGCCAATGCCATCGAGGGAAAAGGCGAATGCTGGTGGAATCCGTGACATCGCCGCAGAGGCACAGAGCTCTCCGAGGCGGAAATCCCGCCTTCCTGTTTGCATTCTTCTCGGTGATCTCTGCGCCTCTGTGGCAACTTGATTCTTCTGACCATGGAAAAAAACCGGCTTGAAGCCTTCAGCGACGGGGTGCTGGCGATCATCATCACCATCATGGTGCTGGAGTTGAAGGTACCGCACGATCAGGTAACACTGGACGCGTTGAAAGATCTGTGGCCGGTGTTCCTGAGTTACGTCCTCAGCTTCCTGTACGTCGGCATTTACTGGAACAATCATCATCACATGTTCCATACCGTGCGCCGCGTCACGGGCGGAATTCTCTGGGCGAACCTTCACCTGCTGTTCTGGCTGTCGCTGTTTCCGTTCACCACGGGCTGGATGGGTGAAAATCACCTCGCGCCCATCCCGGCGGCGTTTTACGGGGTCGTGCTGCTGATGGCAGCGATCGCTTATTATATCCTCCAACGCACCATCATCTCCCACCAGGGCAAGGACTCGCTCCTCGCCGCCGCCATCGGCACCGATTGGAAAGGCAAACTGTCGCCAGTCGTCTACTTCCTCGCCATCCCGCTCGCGTTCCTGAATCCGTGGATTGCGAATGTCCTCTATTTCGGCGTCGCCTTCGTCTGGCTCATCCCCGACAGCCGGATTGAACGGACGCTGGCGAAAAGATCGAAAGAGTAGCTCTAAAGCTTTTGGATTGGAGCCTCCTCGCGTCGGCTGTTACGGGGAGTATGGTCTTTTATTCCTGGAATTTCAGTGATTCCCGATCATATCGAATCCCCTCGGCCCGCGCGAGGGTCGCAGGATGGGTCACTCGCAGGAAGGCCCCGCAATGCCGGGCGGAAAACTTGTCCGGACCGGACCAGGAGAGCAGCAACAGGTCATTGGACCCGGCCTGCAGATTCAACTCCAGGTTTTCAACGCGCCGGCCATTCAGGTAAATGGCCCGAACCTGCTGTTCGTCGATCTGGCAGCGCAGCCGCATGGGCCGGTCCGCAAGCAGCCGCGTCAGCAACAGGTGACATTCAGGCTGATCCGCGTGCGTTTCACCTCTGGTGCAGATGTATTCCGGATCCAGCCATTGCACGACGGACTTATCCCGCGCCGTCCAGCGCAGAGAGGCTCCATCGATCGACACCGTGCGGGTGCGGGTGTTCGTGGCCGCCACGAGGGCGGCAAGCGCTTCAGCCCCCGCCAAATCGCCCGGCAACGGTCCCAGCACACAAAAACCGTCCCGGGGGAAGGATGCGTCCAGGATCGGCTCCGGTCGTCGGGTTGCCAAGTAAAGCCGCCCGGCGACGCCGTTCCGGACGAAATCGAGTTGAACATAGAAGCGTTCGGCGCCGGCGCGATATTTGGCATCCGAGCAGGAGTGCGACGGGGCGAGTGTCACGGCCCATTCCAGGGTGCGGCCCTCTGGCAATTCGTCCGTCGCCTCGCGGATCACCCCGGCTTCATAGGCCAGCGGAAGACGGAAGGTCGCCCGGATGCGCGTCAACCCGCCCTTCGCTTTCGCAACACACCAGATCCGGGATCCTTCCAGTCGAACGCCCGCTTCCAACCCGGGAAACACTGCGCATTCCTTCAAGGCAACGTCTCCCGGTTCGAACTCCACCAGGCCGACCGCGGCCGGCAAGGATTGGACTCGATCGTGGAACAGGTCGAAACGGCAGGGGTCCTCCTTCAAGGGCGCGACCGCAGCGGTGGAGCATTCGATCCGGTGAACATCGGCCGCGCGCGCGCCCTGGACCTGCAGCGTGAGCGGAATTTCGTGGTTCAAATCCACAAGCGCCGGACGGCGAAGTGAGACCACCAGGCGGGCGCCTTCCACGCGGGACGAAAGTTCGGAATGGAGGAATTGATATCGGTACGCGGCGTACTCGGACTCGTTGCAATACCACCATCTCGGATTTGCGCCGTACTTGGCGAGCTGCTTCTCGAACTTCGCCCAGGCTTCGGGAGTGGAATACCAGACGTGCATGTTGAAGGTGATATTCGGCTCGCGCGACTGCGCTGCGGGATCCGACAGAAGCGATGCAAACGCAGCGTCGATGTCCCTCCCGTCCTCCGGCAGCAGGTTGGCGGCGATGAACCCGGGCCGGGCCGGGTCTTTGAACCAGGTCTCCACCACCTGGAAATAACCCGCTCGATTCAGAATCTCGGCGATATCGGACTGCACAACATCCCCTTCGTTGTCGTTCCGGAATTCCGTGAAGGGGAAGGAAAAGGTGTTGATGGGACATGCGGTGGAGCTTTCGCGGTCGGCGCGGATGCCCATGATCTCGTGGAAGATCTCATTCCGCGCCTCGCAGTGCAGGTACGGATGGGTGAGGCTGTGTCCGCCAATGGTAAACCCATTCCCGGCAAGGCGCCGGCCGAGCGCGGGATAATTCACCGGCGCAATCAAACCATAATCGTTCCCATAATAGCCATCCGCCGTCCGGTTCATATAGAACGTCCCCCGGTACCCATGCGCCGCCAGCGTTTGACGCATCTTCAGGTCGGCGGGGATGTTGTCGTCCCAGCGGCTCGACACCGCCCAGTCGTATCCGTGATAGAGCGGCAGAAGACGGACGTGCGCCGCGCGGGCGGCCTCGGGCGAGGCGAAATCCAGGGTGACCGTCTGGGTATAGAACTCCATGGAATTGGATTCGGAATGGACGGAACCGGATCCGAGGGCCAGGATCGCGGCGAAGGCAAGCGTGGGCTTCATAATGCAGGAGGCAAAATGCAGAATGGAGAATGAAGAATGAAGAAAAAAGAGGCGGGCCTCAAGACCGCCAGGTTTTCTGCATTCTACATTCTGCCTTCTGCCTTTAGAATGGGGACTCGCAGCAGCTTGTCCCTCCCGGCTGCAGGGCCGACGCATCGCATGTGGAAAGGGGCGCGCGATCGTGGAATTCACACGGTAGGGACGCCGCGCTGCGGCGTCCCCGCCCGCGTATCAGCGGGCGGAAAGCGGAACGGCGCCCGGCATGCCCCCTGCAATGTTGCGCCGCTGGACGCGGCGCGGACGGCGCAGCGCGCCGTCCCTACCCGCGATCCAGATGCGTCCCTCCTGCTCCGGCTGTCCCTTTCATTGACATTCCCCCCAGCGCAGACTACTATCCAGATGGATAGTATGAACGATCTCACGAAAGCGCAACGGCGGGTGTTGGAATTCATCCAGGGCGAGGAACAATCGGGCCGGCCGGTGCCGACTCTGCGGGAAATTGCGGCCCGGTTCGGATTCCGCAGCCACCGCGCCGCCGCCTGCCACCTCGATGCCCTCAAACAAAAGGGGTTCCTCGCATCCGACCCCGGCAAAGCCCGGTCGCTCCGGCTCACAGCCCCACTCCAAAAACTCCGCGCCCGCATCCTCGACATCCCCCTGTTCGGCACCATTCCCGCCGGGTTCGCCCGTGAACGCGAGCAGGGCGCGGAGGGGTGTGTTTCGGTCGACATCGAGAGCATCGGGCTCAAGCCGACGCGCAACAGTTTCGCGTTGCGGGTCACGGGCGATTCGATGATCGGGCGGCACATCCTGGACGGGGACATTGTGATCCTGGAACACGGCCCCGAACCGCGGCACGGAGACGTGGTGGCGGCGTTGATCGACGGCGAAAGCACGTTGAAAACGTTTCTCCGGAAAAACGGCAAGCCTCATTTGCGCGCCGAAAATCCGAAATACCCGAACCTCATCCCGGCGGAGGAATTGATGATTCAAGGGGTCTTTCGGGCGCTCATCCGGAAAGCGAGGGAATAACATGAGTTCCAGTCTGTCATCCATTCTCTCGGAGCTGAAGCGGCTGGGGGATCCTGTGAACGTGGCCGGCATGGCCCGGTTCGGGATCACGGCCCGGCACGCGCTTGGCGTGTCCGCGACCCCGCTCCGCGCCCTCGCTCGCCGCGTGGGCCGGGATCATGCGCTGGCGCAGGAGCTGTGGGATTCCGGGATTTTCGAGGCGCGCATTCTCGCGGCGTTTATCGCCGATCCCGCCCGGCTCACCCGGCGTCAGGCGGGGGCGTGGGCGCGCGATTTCGAGTGCTGGGCGGACTGCGATGGCGTCTGCATTCATTTGTTTCGAAAGACGCCGTTCGCCCACGAACTGGCCCGCGCCTGGAGCCGGCGCCGGCAGGAACTGGTCAAGCGCGCCGGGTTCACTCTCATGGCCACGCTGGCCGTCCATGGCAAATCCGCCGAGGACACCGTGTTCCGGGGTTACCTGGAACGGGTCCGGGAGGAATCCACCGACGAACGGCACAATGTCAAAAAAGGCGTCAACTGGGCATTGCGCCAAATCGGCAAACGAAACCGGGCATTGAACCGGGCGGCGATCCGGATGGCGGAACGGATTCGGGAACAGGATTCACGGGCTGCGCGGTGGATCGCCGCTGACGCGCTGAGGGAACTTAATCCCCACAAATTCAACAGGCCCGGTGGGGCGAGACTCCGTCGAGCCCTCTCTGAGATTTGAAATTTGAAATCTAAAATCTAAAATCAGGGCTCGACAGAGTCTCGCCCCACCCACCTCCACGTCTCCCATTTCTACATTCTGCCTTTCCCCTATGCGCAGCATTGTTCATTTGGATGCCGACGCGTTTTTCGCCGCGGTCGAGCAGGCTTCGGATCCCAAGCTCCGGGGCAAACCCATCGCCGTCGGCGGCGAAAAACGCGGCATCATCGCGTCCGCCTCCTACGAAGCCCGCAAGTTCGGCGTCTACACCCCCATGCCCACCGTCCGGGCGCGCAAGTTGTGCCCGAAACTCATCGTGTTGCCCGGCGATTTCGACCGATACGAACAGTTCTCCCATTGGATGTTCGGTTACTGCTACGATTTCACGCCGGACGTGGAGCAGACGTCGATTGACGAGGGGTATTTCGATCTGACTGCCACGCGCAAGCCGCCGGCGGAAATTGCGCAGATCATCCGGCGCGCGATTGCGCAAAAGCTCAAGATCAGCGTCAGCGAAGGGATCGGCACGAACAAGCTGGTCAGCGCGATCGCGTCGAAGCTGAACAAGCCCGCCGCGTTCAGCGAAGTGCCGCCGGGGACCGAAATTGCGTTCCTGCATCCCCTGCCCAACCAGTGGCTCCCCGGCATCGGGCCCAAAACCAGCGCCCGCCTCAACGCGGCCGGCCTGGCCCGGATCCGTCACGTGGCCGACACCCCGATCGATCACCTCGCCCTCCTGCTCGGCAGCCAGGCAGAAACCATCCGGCAGTTCGCCCGCGGCATCGATCCCCGCCCGCTCATTCCCGTCCGGGAGCCGCAAAAATCCTTCAGCCGCCAGGAAACCTTCGCGCAGGACCAGACCGACGAGGAATTCCTGCACGCGACCTTGCGGCGGATGGCGGATCACCTGTTCGCCAAGGTGCGCGAGGAACAGAAAAGCATCCGCACGCTGACGTTGAAAATCCGGTACAACGACATGTCGGAAGACCAGGCGGGCGAAAGCCTGGAGGAGCCGACGGATCTCGAGACGGATGTTTACGGCCGGTTGCAGGTCATGCTGCGCCAGGCCTGGAGGCGGCGGGTCAGCCTGCGGATGTTGTCGCTGAAATTGTCGAATCTTTACGACAGCCGGTTTCGCAGCGAACTGCCGCTCGACCTGCCGTGGGGGCGCCGTGACGCCCGCGAACGGCTGGCCGCGATCGTGGACGACCTGCGGCGTTCGCGCGGTCATTCCGTTTTGCTCCGCGGGCACGACCTGTTTTTGAAGGATGAAGGCAGAAGGGAGAAGGCAGAACCAGCCCGGTGGGGCGAGACTCCGTCGAGCCCTGATCCCGGGAGGGCCGGCGTCCCCGCCGGCCCAAACATCCGTTTGCCCCGTCGGAACAGCTCAGTTAGGGACGGCGGGGACGCCGTCCCTCCCAGAGTCTCGCCCCACCGTCATTCCGCATTCCGCATTCCGCGCTCCGCATTGGGTTTCGTTCCATTGCGCGTCCGCAGCCATTATTCCTTCCTCGATTCCACCCTGTCGCCGGCGGACATCGTGGGGCTGGCGAAGCGGCACGGGTTGAAGGCGGTGGCCATGACAGATTTTGGGAATCTGCATGGCGCGGTAGAATTCGTCCAGGCAGCCCGCGCGGCCGGGATCAAACCGATCCTCGGCGCCGAGCTGCGCCTTGGCAATCACCCCCTGCTCCTCTACGTCCAAAACGCCCGCGGCTATCACAACCTGAACCGGTTGCTGTCGCAAAAGGCGGAAAGCAGAATGATGAATGCAGAAGAAACGGCCGTAGCCGCCCGGCAGCGCGCGCCCCTCCCTTCGAACTTCAAACTTCACACTTCGAACTTCCTCGAGGGTTTGATCGCCGTCAGCACCGACCCCGGCCTCGCGCCGCTGTTTCCGGGGCGGTTTTATAAAATGGCGACACAAAAGGATTTTGGGGACGGCGGGACGCCATCCCTCCCGACAATCGCGTGTCCCGCGGTGCATTATGCGATGCCGGAGGACCGGCTGCGATACGACATCCTCCAAAGCATTCGCACGCTGACCCTGCTGCGCCAGGCGCACCCGGACAAAAACGCGCACGGCCGGTTCCATTTCCGCACGCCGTCCGACCTCGCCATCGTGCGGCGCGATCGGCCGGGCTGGCTGGAGGCGACGCTGGAGATCGCGGATCGATGCGAATTCGATCTGCCGTTCGGCAAACCGCAATTCCCCGCCTACCGCCCGCCGGACGGATCGGCGCCCGGCGATTTTCTGCGGCAACTGGTCCTGGACGGCGCCCGGCGGCGCTACCCGCGATCTCACATTTCAAATCTCAAATCTCAAATTTCAAATCTGAAATGTCAGATCGAGGAGGAGCTGCGGATCATCCGCGAGGTGGGTTACGAGGAATACTTCCTGATCACGTGGGATTTCCTGCAGGAATGCCGGCGGCGCGGGATTGAATGGATCACGCGGGGGAGCGCGGCGGACAGCCTGGTGTGTTATTGCCTGGGGATCAGCGGCGTGTGCCCGGTGCGGTTCGATTTGTATTTCCGCCGGTTTTTGAACCGGGAACGGATGGCGATGCACAAGCTGCCGGACATCGACATTGATTTTGCGCACGACCGGAAGGACGACGTGGTGAAGTTGATTTTCGAGAAATACGGGCCGGAACGGTGCGCGGTGGTGGGTGGATTTTCGACGTTCCAGGCGCGGAGCGCGTTTGCGGAGGTGGCGAAGGTGCTGGGGATGGCGGAACGCGAGGTGCGGAAATTCACGGAACATTTTCCCTGGGGCTTCGGCGGCGGCTGGGTGCCGGACGAACCCGCGCCGCACGCGGGCGAGGGGCTTGTCGAGCTGTTGCGCGCCTCGCCGGAAACGCGGGATCTGCCGATGGACGAGGAACCCTATCGCACCGCGCTGCACATGGCGGAATTCCTGGACGGCATGCCGCGGCATCCCAAGATGCATCCCTGTGGCGTCGTGCTCTCCCGCCAGCCGATGCATGAACTGACCCCGACGTTCATTTCCAACAAAGGTTATCCCACCACCCACTTCGACATGGATGCCGTCGAAGCGGTTGGATTGGTGAAGATGGATATCCTCGCCCAGGCCGGCCTCGCCGTGATGCGCGACGTGAAAGCCTCTCTCGCCAACCGGGGCATCGAGGTCGACCTGGAGCGGTGCGCCGCAAAAACTCGTAATCGTCCTTCGTCCTCGTCCTCGAACCGGGGCGCTGGAGTGCTGGAGTCGTGGAGTGATGGGAGGGACGAGCTATGCGAGTCCCATTCTTTATCTCCGATCCAGTTGGGGACTCGCAGTAGCTCGTCCCTCCCGGCTCCCCCGGCCACACTACACGACTCCATCTCCCGGTGGGGCGAGACTCCGTCGAGCCCTGATCCCCGTAGCCGCAATCGTGAGATTGCCGAGTCCCCGCACTGTACAGGGCTCGACAGAGTCTCGCCCCACCCGCACTCCCCGTCTGCCACTTCTACATTCTGCATTCCTCCTTCTGCCTTCGATGATCCCCGCGTCTGGGACATGATCGCGGGCGGCGGCGCGCGGGCGGTGCATCACATCGAAAGCCCGGCCATGACCAGCCTTTGCCGGATGTGCCACGTGCGCGAAATTGACGGGCTCATCGCCATCGTCAGCGTCATCCGGCCGGGCGCGGCCAATGAAGGCAAAAAAATCGCGTTCACCCGGCGTTACCAGGGATTCGAACCGCCCGAGTATCCGCATCCGTCGCTCGAACCGTGCCTGCGCAGCACCTACGGCCTGGTGGTTTACGAGGAGCACATCCTGCAACTGTGCGAATGTTTTGCCGGGCTGTCGCCGGGCCGGGCCGACATCCTGCGCCGCGCGTTGAACAAGCAGAAGCGCGCCATGATCGAGGAAATCCGCGGCGAATTTTTCGCGTCCGCCCGCGCGCGCGGGCATGCGCCGGAAAAAATCGCCGAAGTCTGGTCCCTGGCCACCGGCTTCGCCGGGTACGCCTTCTGCAAAGCCCACAGCACCGCCTACGGCGTCGAAGCCTACCAGTCCGCCTGGCTCAAATACTATTACCCCGCCGAATTCATGGCCGCCGTCCTCACCCATGGCAAGGGATTCTATCACCCGCTCGTCTACGTCCTCGAATGCCATCGCCTCGGCATCCGCCTGCTGCCGCCGTCCGTCAACGCGCCGGGACCCCATTTTAGTGCGGAGTGCGGAGTGCGGCCTGCCCGCCGTAGCCTTGGCGAAGGCGGGAGCGCGGAAAAGGCCCGGTGGGGCGAGACTCCGTCGAGCCCTGATCCCGGGAGGGCCGGCGTCCCCGCCGGCCCAAACATCCGTTTGCCCCGTCGGAACAGCTCAGATGGGGACGGCGGGGACGCCGTCCCTCCCGGAGTTCCGCACTCTGCATTCCGCACTCCGCACTGGATTCGGGTTCCCCTGACGCGGGTCAAAGGCCTCTCGGAATCCACCATCGACCGGACGCTGCGCGAGCGTGAACGCGGGCCGTTTACGTCGCTGCCCGATTTCGCCCGGCGCGTCCGGCCCGCGCGCGAGGAACTCGAAGCGATGATCCGGGCGGGCGGGTTCGACGAATTCGGCGACACCCGCACACGCCAGTTCTGGCAGGCCCAGTTTCAGTGCGGAGTGCGGAATGCGGAATGCGGAGTGGCGGACACGTCGGAATTCCCCGCATTCCAGGCCCCGGATTCCGCACTCCGCACTCCGCATTCCGCACTCGAAGAGGCTTCCTCCCACTCCGCACTCCGCACTCCGCACTCCGCATTGGAAGAGCCTTCCCGCCTCGAACGCCTCGCCGCGGAGACCGAGTTGTTCGGATTCGCCGTCAGCGGGCATCCGCTCGAATTGTTTCCCGACGTCGCCTGGGACACGTATTGCCCGGTGAACCGGCTTGGGGAATTTGCCGGGCAAACTGTGACCACCTGCGGGCTGGTGGTGGAACAGCGCACGCATCACCAGGTCACGGGCGAGCCGATGAAATTCCTGACGCTGGCCGACTGGACCGGCATGGTGGAAACCGAACTGTTCGCCCAAACCTACAAAAGCTACGGGCTCGCCACGGTTCGATATCCCGTCCTGGAAGTCGAGGCGCGGGTGGAGCCGTTCGAAAACGGCCGCGGCTTCTCCCTCCGCGTCCTCCACGCGGGGAAACCGCGAAGCGCACGAAGTTGAAACGGCGAGACCACGAAGGATTTTTTCACCACGAAGACACGAAGATAATTTTCTGCATTCTACATTCTGCCTTCTGCCTTTCCCGGGCCTATCGCCCAAAAAGGCGCGGCAGGAAGGTCGTCAGCGGCGGGAAATAGGTGATCAGCAGGAGGCCCGTGATGATCACCAACTGCATCGGGATCACCGCGCGCGACACCTGGAGCACGGGCTTGTTGAATCGATAGGACGACAGGAAAATATTGATGCCGGCCGTCGGTGTGAGAAGACCCAGTTCCATGTTCGTCAGGAAAATGATTCCGAGATGAATGGGATCGATGCCATAAGCGATGCCGAGCGGCACGATGATGGGGACGACGACCACAATGGCGGAGAACATGTCCATGACGCAACCCACGACCAGCAGGCAGAGGTTCAGCGCCAGCAGAAAGGCGATCTTCGAATGGACGGTGCCGGTGACCCACTCGACGGCGCGGCTCGGGATTTGGGCGTCGATGAGGTAATTCGTGAACCCGAGGGCGACGCCGAGGATGAGCAGCACGCCGCCAACGAGCAGGCCGCATTCGGCCATGACTTTCGCCACTTCGCCCGGCCCCTTGAAATCGCGATACACGAACGTCTCCACGATAAATGCGTAGAAGGCGGTAACCGCGGCGGCTTCGACCGGCGTGGCGAACCCGGCGAACAGGGAGACCAGCGCCACGACCGGCAGCAGGAGTTCCCACTTGGCCGCCCAGATGGCCCGGCGCGCCTCCACCGCGTCGAATTTCGGCCTCTCCCGTCCGTCCTTCGGTCCGAGTTTCATTCCCAGCCAGACCGCCATGCCGACCAGCAGCACGCCGGGTCCGAGTCCGCCCAGGAACATGCGTTCGATCGTCACGCCGGCGCCCTTGGTATTGGAGCTGGCGACGATGGCGTAGAGGATCAGCGGCAGCGACGGCGGGAACAGCAGGCCAAGCCCGCCGGACCCGGTCAGCATGCCCAGAGTGGAACGCTCGGAATACCCGGCGCCCATGAGCACCGGCATCAGGAGCCCGCCCAGGGCGAGAATGGTCACGCCGGAGGCGCCGGTGAACGATGTGAAAAAGGCGCACGCAAGAACCGTGACAAGCGCCGGACCGCCGCGAAACTGCCCGAGCAACGCCTGGAACACGCGGATCAGCCGTTTCGACGCGCCGCCTTCCGCCAGGAAATAACCCGCCAGCGTGAACAGCGGCACGGTCGGCAGCGTGGGATTCGTCACCATCGAATAATGCGTGAGCGAGATGGACGAGATCGGGATCTCCTCGCCCCAGAACAAGATCAGCGCCGCGCCGCCCAGCATGACGAAAATGGGCGCGCCCAGCACCACGGCAATCAGCAGCGCGATCAGCCCCGGCACCACCAGCTTCGACGGCGCCCAGCCGAACGGCGGATGAAACCCGATCCACACCAGCGCGCCGGCGATGGCAAGGGCGACGAGGCGGCCGCGCCAGGTGTCGGCGGAGTGCCAGAGCAGCCGGAGCGCAATGACACCGAACCCGATGGGCATGATCAATTCGACCGTCCATAACGGGATGCCGTAGGCGAGGATTTTGCCGCCTTCCTTCTCCGATTGAACGAGCTGGATGGCGGCGAGGCAGAGGAACACCGTGATGCCCGTGGCGAAGGAACTGCTGAACACGCGGGCGAACGTCTGCCAGCGGCCCTTGAGGAACGTGGTCAGGGTGGACAGGCTCAGGAGCCGCCGGTCGCGCGCGGCAAACATGCCGCCTAACAATCCAATGATGAGAACCAGGTGCTGCTGAAGCGCGCCGGCCCCGCTCAGCCCGCCATGGAAAAGCTTGCGACCCACCACCTCGATCAGCGGCAGGATCATCAGCAGCGCCAGCGCGAGCGCCACCAGGAGATTTTCAATCTGCCACAGCCAGCGCAGCCGGCCGCCGGCGGCATCGGGCGTCCCGGGACTGGGAATCTCCCCGGTCACTTCGCCGCCCCCGCGTGTTCAGCCCGGAACGCCTTGAGCTGGGCCATCACCTCGTCGTAAATGTCCGCCGGCATCACGGTGCCCCGGATCTGCGGCCACGCTTTCTCCGCCGTCTTCTCCCATTGCGCCTGAACTTCGGGGGTCATGGTGTGCACCGCCAGCCCGCGCTTGCGCATGGCTTCCACCGATTCCAGGTTCTCGCGGCGGCCGTCGGCCTTGATCAGCTTGCCGGCTTCGCGCGCGGATTCCCGCAGCGCGGACTGCGCCTCGGGCGACAGCGAGTCCCAGGTTTTCTTGTTGATCAACGCCGCGCCCACCAGCGGCGCCCAATTCATGTCCAGCATGTTCGGCGCGGCCGAATCCACCTGCAGCGCCAGCGCAAAGGTCGGCGGCAGGCACAGGCAGTCGATCAATCCCGTCTGCAACCCCGGCACAATGTCCGACACTTCCAGCGGCACCGGGTTGCAGCCGAAGGACCGGTAAATGTCGATTTCCGCCGGGCGATTCGCCGACAGGAACAGCTTGGTCTTTTTAAGGTCGTCCGGCGTGATCATCGGTTTCTTGGAGAAGAAATGGACGAACCCGGTGTCGGTCCAGAACAGCACGACGAACCCTTTCGCCTCGAGCCGTTTTTCCAGCATGGGCTGGAGCTTCTCGCCGATGTAATCCACCTCCTCGAGGTTGCGGAAAGCCATCGGGAGCGTCTGAAGCCCCGCGGCGGCAGGCTCGATCTCGGTGATGCCGGTGACCGTCACCAGCGCGGCCTGGAGCTGGCCCAGGCGCATGCGCCGGACCATGTCGGCCTCGCTGCCCATCGTGCCGTCGGCATAAATCGTGAGCGCCGCACCGCCGCCCGGCGCCTTTTTCCACTGCTCACCCATCGCCTGGAGATGTTTCGTGTAGGAAGAGCCTTTGGGGGCCAGGGTGCCGAGACGCACTTTGACGGGATCGGCGGCGAGAGAGCCGGGGGGACACAGAATCGCGGCGGCGGCAACCGCGCACAGGATTTGTTTCAAATTCAGGTTCATGGTTATTCGACAAGGAACAGCTCGGTTTTGCGCGATAAAAGCCAGCGGGCGCGGCGTTGCATGATCAGGTTTTCCAGCCGGACATCAGGGTAGTCGTCGGCATTGATGGCGAGGGCCTGGTTGAGCAGCGATTCAAATTGCTTCACATCCTGTTTCTGCACGCAGACCGCCTCGGCATAGGCCACCATCGGCGCGGCGAGCGTGCCTTTGGACAGGGCCATCGCGCGATCGAACTGCGCCCTGGACCGCGCGGCGGCGTCGCCCCCGACCGTCGTCCGGCTCATTTCGTAGGTGATCATGAAAGTGTGGATGGCGCCGCGATTCCAGCTTTCGTCGAGTTCCAGCGCGCGGTCCATCAGGGCTTCCATCGACGGCAATTGGGCGACCAGTTCGGGGTTGTCTTTGGACAGGGCGATGGCGGCGGCCCAGGAGGCGCCGGTCCAGTAGAGGAGCGGCACGTCGGATTTGTCGGCCATGCGGACGGCCTGCTTCGGGTTGGCCTTGAGGGCGGCGCCAAACCCGGGATGTTTCACTTCGAGCCCGTGCATGCCGTATCGCTGCGCCCGCAGATAAAGCCGGCGCGCCCGCGCGCGCAACGCCTCCGCCGCCGCCAGGTCGTGCGGCTCGGTTTCATCGGCATCCTCCTGCACATAGGCATAGCTGAACTGGGTGAATCCGGCGGCGGTGGCGGCGAGAAGTTCCGGGTGATCCGGATTCTCCGCCAGCACACTTTCCATGAGCTTCAGGCTGAAGGGCGCCGCGGCCTGGATGAGCGCCGGGTCATCGTCGCTGGCAAAGGTGCTGCCGGTGTGCGCCAGGGCGTTGGCAGCCTGGTTCAGGGCGTAATGACGGACGGAACAGCCCCCGCCGGTGAAGGCGAGGAGCAGGAGAAAAGCAGCCGGACCGCAGACGCGCGAAATCCAACGCCTGCCAGGAATAACAATTATCGACGCCGCGTTCATTTCATCAACGAATTTGACTCGGAAACTGGAGACCCAATTATCGGCTAAGTGGCGAACCCCGGGCAACCAGAATTTTGAGTGCAGTATTCTTAACCACGGATGGACATGGATGGACACGGATGAACACGGATGCGGAAAGGTGGATCGGGAACCAGGTTCTCCGCGATTTCACAATCGCGGCTACAGCCTCCCCCTTAGCCGCGATCGTGAGATCGCGGGCCTCGCGCTACTGCACCGCGATGCGGTAGAAAAAGGAATCGCCGTTTGTCGCCGTCGCGTCGGTATACGTGGTGGTCCCCGCCTGGCCGACCAGGTTGCTTTTGAGGTTCGACCAGGACGCCGGATTGGCGGTGCGTTGAAGGAAGTAGGTCACGCCGCCGACACTTTGCCAGGTGACTGAGAGGCCGCCCGCCACCGCGTTGGTGAGGGTCGTCAGGCGCAGCACGGACAAGGCGTCCACCGGGCTGGTGCCTGCCTTCCACTCCTGCCAGTTCGAGGCGCCGTCCTGGTCGCCGTCCGACTGGTCGGCGGAACCGTCGGTGGGAATTCCGTATTGCTGCGCCCAGGCGTAGGAAAGGATTGAGCTTGGATTTTGAAATTCGAAAACGCCCACATCCACTGTGCCGCCCTGGATCCGGGGATTGCCGTCGAAGTCGGTCGAAGCGGTGACAAACCGGTTATTGCCCGAGTTGATGCAAGGCGAACCGGATTGCAAGTGGAAGTTGCCGGAACTGCCGTCGACGAGCAGCGGTTCGTTGGTGAAATTGCCCGAGCCGCGCGCTGGGAATGGAAGCGGTGTGGTGCAGCAGAAATTCAGCGAGCCCGTGTTGGTTTGGTAATTGTCCATTGTGCCGGCGGAGTTGTAATAAACAATGCAATTGCTGAGCGAACCGGCGTAGGCGCCGCCCGCGCTGCGACCTGCGTAATTTGAGAGGACGGTGCAATTAAAGGCGGTGGCGCTGGCGAGTCCGCCTCCGGATCCGCTGGTTCCCAGCGCCTGGTTGCCGAGGATGATGCAATTGATGAGCGTTCCACCGCTGGCACCGCCGCCCTGGGCATTGGTCACCCAGTTCCCGGTCAGCTTGCACGAAGTTAGCGTTCCACCGCTGGATCCTCCGCCGCCGACCCCGATGTTAGCCGTCAAAGTGCAATTGGAAAGGACCGACGATGCAGCGCCGCCGCCGGCTCCATTTGTACAAATATTGCCAGATAGGATGCAGCTGACCAACCGACTCGAAGCGACACCGCCGCCAGACAGGCAGGACTGGTTCCCGGACAAAACGGTCTCGATCAAGACGCTATTGGTGGGCACAGTGCCCGGCAGCGCACTGAAGTCCCCTCCAGCCCCGCCGCCGCCGCCGTGGAGGGCAATGTTGTTGGAGACGGAACAGCCAGCCAGCACGCAATTGTAAACCCCGCCTCCGGTGTAGATGGCCGAATTCCAGACAACAATGCAGTTTGTGAGTGTGGAATGATAGGCCCCGCCGCCGCCGGGCATGAAATTGTTAGTAGCGCGGTTGTTGGAAAGCGTGCATCCAATCAGGATGCATGAATAGGCGCCACCTCCATAGCCGCTCGTGTTGTTCGAGACCGTGCAACTGACCAGCGTGGAGGACTGCGCGCCGGACCCGTGAAAACCGGAAATGGTGCAGTTTGTCAAAACACTGTTTTGGGCGCCGGCGTAACGAATCGAGTTTGTGCCTGCCGAAATGGTGCAGTCGGATGCCGTTGAATACGTCAGAGCCGAATAGGAATCCGGAAGCACCTGACAATTCCTCAGCGACGAGAGGTAAACGTCTCCGTATGTAGAACTCCAATTGTTGGATCCCACGATGCAATTGCTCAGCACGCACTGGCCGACACCGCCGCCAAATTCGGAGTAGTTCTCCTGCACCAGGCAGTTCAAAAGTGTTGAAAGGCAGGCGCCCCCGCCAAGGTTGCACCAGGCATAGTTGTTGGTGATGACGCAATTGACGGCAGTCCCTCCGAACACACCTCCCCCATTGAAATAGGCCTCGTTGCCCGCAATGACGCAATTCGAGACGACGCCCAGAGTCTCACACCAGGCACCACCTCCGGAGGAATTAGTGATCATGCCGGCTGCAGTTGGCGCCACGCCGTTCGTTAACGTGAACCCGCTCAGCATTGCGCCGTTCGTCAGGTAAACACACCGGACGGAAAAGCTCCAGGCGCGCACGTCACCCTCCCCCTGGATGATTGCCGCCGCCGGACCGTTCAGACTTTGTACGGTTATCGCCTTGTCGATCGCCACCCGGTTCGTCAGGCTCCCGTAAATCACGCGCGTTCCTGTGCCGTAAACCCCGTCGTTCACCAGCACTAGATCCCCCGCAGCCGCCGCGTCGACCGCGTCCTGAATGTTCCCGGCCGCGGTCGACCAATCCGAAAACGGCGGAGTCGCATTGGTCGCCGCCGCGTCCACATAAAGTGTCGCCGCGAATGCGGAGGGAACTGCAGGAAGCGCCAGCAGCGCCAGAAGGTAAAAACCTCTCCTTAACATAGGCCCCCTGTGTATCAGAAAATCAAATTCGGTTCAACTGAGAACCGTGACGGCATCGTCGCGAGCCCGAAACTTCCGCGATTTTACAATCGCCGCTACAGCCCCGTAGCCGCGATCGTGAGATCGCGGATCCCTTCCGCGCGAGCCAGGATCTCCGCGATTTTACAATCGCGGCTACGGGCAGATACTAGTAAACCGCAGTCTGGATTCCGTGCGCCGGAATGGTCAGGTCGGCCGCGTGATTACCGCTCATCAAACGATAGGAAATCGGGGCCCCGCTCGAATTCATCACCACGGTCACCACGGATCCGTCCTTGTTCCTGAACGCTGTGCATTGAAGCGCGCTCCGGCTGCTCGCGGCAGAGACCCGGACGGCGCCGGGCCGGATGAATTTCGAGAAGTGCCCGATGTACCAATACGACGGCGTGAACACGAGATCGCCTTTGGCCGCGTTCGCGTGAACCGGCGCGCAGCAGAAGTTGCCCACATGATTCGGACCGCCCCGCTCGTCCAGCAGGATGTTCCAGTCCGTCCACCCCGAGGCCCCGCTGTTGAAATCGTTGATCATTGAGGTCCCATACCGCTCCGCGTAACTCCAATTCTGATACGCTTCCGGTTTGAAACTCTCGACGCAGCCCTCAGTGAAAATCAGGTGCTTGTCCGGGTAGGATTCCCAGGCCAGCCGCACGTTGTCATACATGCACGCTCCCCCGGCCCAGTTTTCATACCAGTGAAACCCGGCGCCCCACACGTACTTCGCGGCTTCCGGATCCCCATAAATCACCTGCAACCGGTAATTGATCAGGTCGCGGTTGTGATCCCACACGATGATTTTCTTGTCGCCCAACCCTTCCTTCGCCAGAACCGGGCCGAGGTTGTTCTTGAGATAATCCCGCTCGTCTTCGGCGGTGTAGATGCACGACTCCCACGTCTGTTTCGCCATCGGCTCGTTCTGCACGGTGAGCCCCCAGACCGGCACGCCTTCCGCCTCGTAAGCCTTGATGAACTTTGCGACATAGTGCGCCCACGCATCCCGGTATTCCGGCAGCAACCGCCCGCCGTGCAGCATGTCGTGCGTGTCCTTCATGAACGCCGGCGGACTCCACGGGCTCACATACAACGTCAGCTTCCCCCCCGCCGCCGCGATCGCCTTGTGAATCAGCGGCAATCTGTTTGCGCGGTCGTGATCGATCGAAAATGTCTTCAACTCGCGGTCGCCCTCCGCGACGTAGGTGTAGCTCTCGGCGCTGAAATCGGAACTGTGAATCGAAGTCCGGCCCAGCGTGTAGCCGATGCCCTTGGCGGGATCATAATAAGCGGTGAGCAATTCCTGCTGCCTCGCCGCCGGCAACTTCGCGAACACATCCGCGGAGGCATCGGTAAGCGCGCCGCCGATGCCCAGGAAATCCTGGAATTTCTTTTCCGGATTGACGAAGACGGCGATGTCGGTTTCGGGCGGCTGCGTGGAGGCGTGCAGCGGCACGTCCGTTCGCGCCATCCGGGCCGGAGATTTTTCGGCCGTGGTGTAAACCGCCAGTTGCTGGGAATGTCCTGAGGATGGAGCGAACCCGCAAACCACGCTGAATCCCAGGAGCACCGTTGAGGACAAGGTTTTAAAAGACATGCTAATTGAATCAGGTTCAAACCTGCACGCCGGTAATACGTGGATCCGGCGCGGATTGCAAAAAATTTCTCCACGCAGCTTCCATTTTGCATGCACCGCCGCAGGGTGTCATCCTCCTTTGGAGGGATATCGCGAGACTGCTGGGGGAATAAACGCAGAGCCGCAGAGGGCGCAGAGATACGCTGAGAAGACGCGGCCTTTCCCAGGTCACCATCGGGCGGGTGTTGCACCAGTCGCTAACTCTGCGGCCCTCCGCATCCTCCGCGTCTCTGCGTTGATTGGGGATCCTGTGGGCCCCTCTCACCTACTCTGTCCGATCAGGCGTTCATAACGGCCGACGACCACTTCGATACGAGGTTTGATGCCCATGTCCTCTGCGATGCTCTTGACGATCAAGCCGAGGTTGCGGGCCGTGGGATTGCCGTTGCGATGAAGCATCCGGTGCAGAGTTTTCTCGCCCAGGCCGGTTTGCCGCGACAATTCTTTGAACGTGATCTCGGCGTGAACGAGGTCGCGGAGAATGGAAAGTCCCTCGGCGGTTTCACCCTCAAGGAAGGCATTCACAGCTTCCGCATAGAGGGCCCTGGCAAACTTCGGGTCGCGCTTGATCCGCGCCAAAACGGTGTCTCTGTAGTATCGCGTCAGTGCCATTTTATTCTCTTGTCTGCTTGTATCGTTTCCAGCGTTCCACCGCTGCAGCGATGTCAGCCTCCTGGCGTCGCTTGGTTCCAGCGCACAACAGGACGATGAGCGTTCGGCCATCCCGCCCGAAATAGACTCGATAACCCGGTCCAAAATCGATCCGCAGCTCAAACACGCCATCGCGCAGCCACTTGGCCGACCCGAAATTGCCCGCTTCCAACCGACGGATATAACGGTTCACCCGTGCCGCCGTCACTGCATCCAGGTCGTCGAACCATTCCGCAAACGGCGAGCGCCCGGACTCGGCATATTCGCGAATTTCAAAGGAGCCGTTCATATAGTATCATTTATGTTACTATTGTCAAACGGAATTTCCCCGGCTTGAAGTTGTGCCACTGATGATCTGCCCGCGCTTTCCACATTTCCACACTCGAAGCCCTGAAAAAACTTTGGGGAATCTTTGGTTACGATCTGAATTCTTCCATCTTTTGGAGAAAAGATGGTGCGCATAGCAGGACTTGAACCTGCACGGGTTGCCCCACTACCACCTCAAAGTAGCGTGTCTGCCAATTCCACCATATGCGCACAGACCGGCCATAATGAACCAGCCCCCGCGGAATTTCGCAAGCCAAACCTGTCGGAACCCAATCCAACCATCCAAAATGTCTGTTCGAGGACGAGGACGAGGACGAGGACGATGCCAATCCAATAATCCAATAATCCGATAATCCAATAATCCGATAATCCGGGGACGCCGGCGACGGCGCCCCCCCGCGCGGAGATTCACGTTCCCGGCACCAACAATTGGAATTTCCCCTTGCTGCGGATGTCGCGCGACGAACTGCCCGCGCGCAACTCGAACGTGCCAGATTCATACGCCCAGTCGTGCGTGTTCACATCCCAATAACCGAGCTGCGTGCCGCTCACGGTGATCTTGACCGGCTTACTTTCGCCGGGTTGCAGGCTCACGCGCTGGAAACCCACCAGCACCTGCACCGGCCGCTCGATTTTGCCCTTCTTCAGGTGCGCGTAAAGCTGCACCACCTCGTCGCCCGCCACAGGACCGTCGTTCTTCACGGTCACCGTCACCGTGACCTTGCCCAGCGGCGGAATCATCTTCGGCGAAACCTCCATCTTGCCATACTTGAACGCCGTGTAACTCAGCCCGTGCCCAAAACAAAATTCCGGGTCGATGTCCTTCTTGTCGTAGCCGCGGTACCCCACAAAAATCCCCTCCGTGTAGGGCGTCTTCATGTCGGTCTTGATGTGGTAATACGGGTAGCTGGGATTGTCCTCGGCGCGTTTCTCGAAAGTGGCGGGGAGTTTGGCCGAGGGATTCACCGCGCCGAACAGCACCTCGGCCACGGCCTGGCCCACGGCCTGGCCCGGGTACCACGCCTGCAGGACGGCCGGGACGCGATTGAGCCAGCTTTGCCACGCGACGCCGCCGCCGGAATTGAGCACCACCACGGTCCGCACATTCGCCCGGGCCACGGCCTGGATCAGGTTGGTCTGGTTGCCCGTCAATTCAAACGGCCGGTCGTGTCCTTCACCCTCGATCCGCGGCGTGAACCCGGCGCAAACAATCGCCACATCCGCCTGCTTCGCCAGGGCCACGGCGTCGTCAATGTTGGTCGAGGTCGTGGAGAGCACCTTGATCGAATCGCCCGCCAGCGCCTTGATGCCGTCCAGGATGCTGACCGGCGCAAACGTGCGGGTGAACGCGCTGCCGCCGCCGCAGTAGATCGCCGGATTGGCGTTGTGACCGAGCACGGCGATCGATTTGATTTTCTTCGCGTCGAGCGGGAGCGTGTGCCTCCGGTTCTTCAACAGCACGATCGCCTCGCGCGCGCCCGCGAGCGCCGCCTCGGCATTCGCCGGATCGTTCCGCTCGATGTCCGACCGGAGCTGGGGCCGGTCAAAAAAATGCGCCGCGATGACGGTTCGCAGGATGCGCCGGACCTTGTCGTCGATCATGGCCTGGCTCACCTGCCCGTCGTCGATCGCGGGCTTCAGTTTTGCGGGATTCAAAAACTTGCCCGAGGGCATTTCGAGATCGAGCCCGCCGTTTGCCGCGCCGACCGCGTCATAGGTTGAATCCCAATCGGACATCACGAATCCCTGGAATCCCCAGTTGGTCTTGAGCGTCTGGTTGATGAGCCAGTCGTCCTGGGAGCAATGCACGCCGTTAAGCAGGTTGTAGGCGGTCATCACGCAGGCGACCTTGCCCTGCTGCACCGCGGCCTTGAACGCCGGCAGATAAATTTCCTGCAGCGTGCGCTCGTCGACTTCCGAGCTGATCCGGTGCCGGTCCCACTCCTGGTTGTTGCAGGCAAAATGTTTCACCGTCGCCAGCACTTGCTGCGATTGAATTCCCTGGATGAGCGGCGCCACCAATTGTCCGGCCAGGAACGGGTCTTCGCCCATGTATTCAAAATTGCGGCCGCACAGCGGCGACCGGTAGATGTTCACCGCGGGCGCCAGCAGGATGTTCACCCCGCGCGCCCGGCAATCGCGCCCGAGCGCCACGCCCAGTTTCGTCGCCAGGTCTCGATCCCACGTCGCCGCCAGCGCGATGCCGCCCGGGTAACACGTGGTCATCCCGTCGTTCCGGCTGCCCATCGGGCCGTCCGACATCTTGATCGCCGGGACGTTCAGGCGGGGAATGGCGCCGATATAAAAGCCGTTCGTCCCGCCGATGTAATTCAACTTTTCCTCGAACGTCATCCTCCCGAGCAGGTCCGCCACGCGCGCCTCCACGGGCTGCTTAGGATCGAGGTAAATCGGCGGCGCGGCCGGCGCGGCGTTGGTTTCGACGGCCTCGGCGGCCGTGTTGGTATCGGCCGCGACCGACACGACATTCGATTGTGTTGGAGGATTGGTATCGGTGTTCTGGCCGAAAACGGAGGAGGCGAGACAGAGAGCCGCGGTCAAACCGCAGCACGACAGAAGTCGGAATTTCATGGGAGAAAAATAATCGTTGGGATCCAGCCACATTGCAATCGCCTAAGAACAGGAAGCCGCCGTTGCCGTCAACAGGAATTTGGCTGGATTTCTGGATTGTTGGATTCATGGATGAATGGATTGGTCGAGTGAGGCGGGCCGCCAGGGCTTGTCTTCGTCCTCGGTTTTTTCCCGTTTTCGAAAACGAGAACGAGAACGATTTTCCCTGCAATCCAACCATCCAATAATCCATTTATCCAGCAATCCCCCCGTGTTGCCTCCGCTCTTGGCACGGGGGGAGAATCGACCCTATACTCGGGGAGTGATTGATAGCGTTGAGAAGTTAACCGGTTACCTGCCCGCGTTGGGGGACGCGGACTGGGTGGCGGTGGATACGGAAGCCGACAGCCTCCATGCTTACCCCGAAAAAATCTGCCTGATCCAGATCAGCACGCCGCACGGTGATCGCCTGGTGGATCCGCTCGCCGGTTTTGATCTGCAGCCGCTGCTGCAAGTCCTGGGCGGGCACGAACTGCTGATGCACGGGGCGGACTACGACCTTCGGCTGTTTTCGAAACATTACCGGTTCGTTCCGAAATCGATTTTCGACACGATGCTCGCGGCGCGGTTGCTCGGGGACCGGCAGTTCAGTTTCAGCGCACTGGTGGAAAAACATCTCGGCGTGAAACTCGAGAAGGGACCGCAGAAGGCGAACTGGGCGATGCGTCCGCTGACGGAGCGGATGGAGCGCTATGCGCGGAACGACACGCATTACCTGAAGCCGCTGGTGGACCGGTTGCGGCCGGAGCTGGAGTCGAAGGGCCGTCTCGACTGGCACCGCGAAACCTGCGCCCGGCTGGTGGAGGACGGCAGCCGGCCGCGCGAGGAAGATCCCGATGCCTGGCGCGTCAAGGGCAGCTTCGCCCTCGGCCGCCCCGGACTCGCCGTGCTGCGCGAACTCTGGCGTTGGCGCGAACAGGAGGCGACCGCGTCCAACCGTCCGCCGTTCTTCATTCTCAGCCATGAAACCATGGTCGCGCTTGCCGCCGCCGCGTCCGCCCGGCGCCCGATCGAACCGCTCTTTTCCCGTCACCTGTCCGACCGCCGTCGCTCGGGCATCCGCAAGGCCGTTGAAAAAGGACTGGCCCTGCCCCCGGACCAGCACCCGCGATTTCCGGAGCGCCATTCACGCCGGCCGACCGAGGCCGAGCGGAAGCGCTATCTCGAACTGGAAAAACATCGCAACGCCAAAGCCGACCAGCTCGGCATCGACCCCACCCTCATCGCGAGCCGCGCCACACTGTCCGACCTCGCACAAAGCTGGGACAAGCATGTCGGCGAACTCATGAACTGGCAAAGGGAGTTGCTGCGGTAACGGCGTGTTGCCGAGGATTCGTGCTCGTCCTCGTCCTCGTCCTCGGGCCCCATGAACGGGATTAATGGATAAGTGGATTATTGGATTTATGATTCCCGCGCGGAGGTCTTTCCATCAATCCAACAATCCAACAATCCACGGGGGCCCCAGTTTCGAGGACGAGGACGACGACGATTGCGAGTGTTATCTTCGCACCCCATCACTCCATTACTCCATTACCGCACAACCTCGTACGCATACCCCTTCAGGTATTCCGTCTCCGGAATCATCGGTATCACCGGGTGATCCGGTCCCTGGCTGTAGGCGGCCACGCGGCGGAGGATGCGGTGGGCGTCGTAGGCGGCGGACAGGACGGAATCCTGGAACAGCCCGGCATCGACGTGGTGCGAACAGCAGAACGTCGCCAGCGTGCCGCCGGGACGCAACAGCTTCAGCGCCCGCAGGTGAATCTCTTTGTATCCGCGCAGCGCGTCGGGAACCGAGGCGCGGTTGCGGGTGAACGACGGTGGATCGAGCACCACCAGGTCGAATTTTGGAACCAGTTTCTCGTGAGGCGCGGTTTTGGTCTGCCCCTTCAGCCAGTCGAACACGTTCACGGTTTCGAAGGAGCAGGTTTCGGACAGGCCATTGGACGCCGCGTTGCGCGTCGCCGCGGCGATGGCGTCGGCGCTCTGGTCCAGCATGTGAACCCGCGCCGCGCCCGCCCGCGCCGCGTGCAATCCGAACCCGCCCAGAAAACTGAAGCAATCCAGCACCTGCGCGCCCCTGGCAAATTCCGCGACCCGCTGGTAATTCACCTGTTGATCCAGGTACAGCCCTGTCTTGTGCCCTTCCGCCAGGTCGGCTTCGAACTTCAGCCCGTTCAGCCGCACCGGCACCGGCCCGGCCGGCGCTTCCCCGGCCAACAAACCGTTGGCTTCCTCCAATCCCTCAAACTTGCGCGACGCCACGTCGCTCCGCTCCATGATCGTCCGCGGACTGAACAGCTTTTGCAGCACCGGCACGATCATGCTCTTGCGGCGGTCCATCCCGAGCGATGAAATCTGAACAACGAGCGTGTCCTCGTATTTGTCCACGATGAGTCCGCTCAGGAAATCGCTTTCGGCGTTCACCACGCGGAACGACGTGGCGCCGGGCAGATGTTTCGTGCGAACGGCCAGGGCGTCCCGGATGCGGTCCTCGAAGAATGCTTCATTGATCTCCACGCGATCGTGGTGGAGGACCCGGACGTTGATGCGGGATTTGGAATTGTAGAATCCCACGCCGAGGAACCGCTGCCGGTGATCCTTCACCTGGACCAGGTCGCCGTCGGCGGGCGGCTGGGTCATGCGGAGGATGGATCCGTGGTAGACCCAGGGGTGGCCGGCGACGATGCGGTCGGCTTCGCCGGGCTTCAGCAATACAGTCGGGAGCGAGTCCATAGTTTGTAAACAGGAATGGGGAGGTTACAGGTTGCATGCCGCAGGTTGCAAGTTCTCCCCGCGGCGTTGTAGCCGCAATCGTGAGATTGCGGATTTCCCAATCTCCTTTTGCGTCCAATTCCGCCAACTCACGTTGGCGTCCACACGGGATCGCCGGTTTCTCCGCCTTTCCCGGTTCGCGTCAATTCGCGTTAATTCGCGTCAAACCAGATCACGGCTTCGCAGCGGGTTTCGCCGGCTCGGTCTTGGCTTCGTCCTTCACGCGTTTCGCGACGAAATCCTCCTCCGCGAAATCGCCCACCTTGCGGTGCAGCTTCAACTCGTCGCCGGACAATGTCCCGGTGTATTCGATCCGGATTTCGTTGTCGTCGAATTTCAGCGGTTCCACGAAGGTGATGCCGTTGGTGCCGATTTTGCCGTCGAGGATCTGGACTTCGTTGGTGCCCATGTCCCGCTCCCCGGTCGCCGTGCCGGTCAGCTTGTCGCCGTCCACCTTGAAATTGTAGGTGTACTTCTGGAGGCCGATCTGGGAATCGAACTGGCCCCGCCATTTGCCGGCGACGGAATCCGCGGCAACGGCGGACCATGCGGCGAACGCGAACAGCGGCAGGAGAGCGATCAGTTTTTTCATAGGCGGATGGTTGGGTTGAAAACCTGGATCCAGAGTATCCCGCAGGCGCCATTTGGCCAGCCTGATTTGTTTTTCCGGAAACGGGGACGCCCGGGAGGGCCCGCGTCCCCGCCGGCCCCATCCTCCTCGCGACGCGAGTCAACCCGCCGCATCCCAAGCGGAACCCCGCACCATTCGCCAACGCCAAATGGGGACGCCGCGGACGGCGTCCCTCCCGGGGTGAAAAAACATTTTGCAATTTCCCGGGGCGCTGTTAGAACAGGGTCAGCCGGTTCACGGAACCGGCCACATTTTTTCGTTTTTTAGGTTGAAACGATTTCCGCGTTGGCGCGTCGGTTCCTCACGACCAGAGCTGCGGACAAAACTCGTGTTGGAATGAACGTGCCCTTATTTATTGCCGTTGCCGGAGCCCCTCCCCGGGGGCAGATGGAACTGGTGTACATCTGGCAGCAGGCCACCACCGAAGCCAAGATCATCATCTTCTGCCTGCTGATCTTCTCCATCATGGCCTGGTTCGTCATGTTCACCAAGGCCATCCAGATGCGCCGGGCCAAACGCTTGAACCAGTTTTTCAACGTCGAATTCCGATCCCAAAAACACGTGCTCGACGTCTACGACCGCCGCGTCCAGGCCGAGGGTTGCCCGCAATTCATGGTCTACCAGGCCGGCAGCGTGGAACTCGACACGCGGTTGAAAAATCCGGCCGACGGATCCCGCCGCCGTCACGTGTCGCTCAAGGGCATGGAACACGTCAAGCGCACCCTGGAAAACGCCGTCGCCCAGGAATCCCTCAAGCTGGAATCCGGCCTGATCCTGCTGGCCATCGCCGTCAGCGGCGCACCGTTCCTCGGGCTGCTCGGCACCGTCTGGGGCGTCATGAGCACGTTCGGCCACATCGCCCAACAGGGCAGCGCCACACTCTCCGCCATGGCCCCCGGCGTCGCCGCCGCCCTCATCACCACCGTCGCCGGACTCCTCGTCGCCATCCCGTCCATGTTCGGTTACAACTGGCTCGTCCATAACCTGCGCGTCCTGACGGTCGAACTGGACAACTTCGCGCAGGAACTGGTGTCGAAGATGGAGACGGAGTATTTGGAAGATTAGTTGCAGGTTGCTAGTTGCAGGTTGCAGGTTCGAAGAATAGAGCGCCGTGGGTTGTTTGGGAAAGGAAGGGTGGGATGGCAACGGCAAAGACATTTGAGGATTTGAAGATATGGCAGGATGCACGAAAACTTGGACGCGCCGTTTACGCGGCTTCGAAGTCCCGTGCCTTCTACCGGGACATCGGATCGCGGGAACAGATTCGGCGGGCGGCGGTTTCCGTCCTCTCCAACATCGCGGAAGGATTCGAACGCGCCAGCCGCAAGGAACTTATTCAATACCTGAACATCGCCAAGGGATCGCTGGGCGAAGTGCGCTCGCAGCTTTGCATTGCTTTGGATCAGGGGTATCTCACCAGGCAGGAATTCGATTCACTGCAGGAACAAGGCCTGATTCTATCACGCCAGATCGCCGCCTTTATCCGCTACCTGCAACAGGCTCCGCGCAGCCCGCGACTGAATCCCGCCCGGAAGCGCGGACGGGAACCTGCAACCTGCAACCCGCAACCTGCAACCTGAGATGAGGCGCTTCTCCCAACGCAATTCCCTGGTCACGCTGAGTGATATCAACATCACCCCGCTCCTCGACCTCGCGTTCGTCCTGCTCATCATCTTCGTCATCACCACGCCGCTGCTCGAAAAAGGCATGGACCTCAAGCTGCCCACCAGCTCCAGCGCCAGGTCCGACAAGATCGATCCGCGCGACGTCCGCACGGTCGAGATCAACGCCCAGGGCATCTACATGCTCAACAAAAAACCGATGAAGCTCGACGCGCTCGTCAACCAGCTCGCCCTGGATTACAAGTTCAACCCGAACCTCGTCATCTACATCCGCGCGGATGAAAACAGCCGGATGAAGGATTTCGTCGCGCTCACCGACGCCTGCACGCGCAACGGCATCTCGCGCTACTCCATCCGCACCCAGCCGATCGAACGATGAACCGGCTCCAGAAATCCTGCTTCCTCGTCTCCGCCGCGCTGCACGGCCTGCTCGTGCTGATCCTGTTCATCGGGCCCGCCTTCCTCGGGTCGGACAGTTCGAAGCAGGACAACATCACCTTGATCGATTTTGTGCCGGTGAAAACCGTGGACAGCGCGATGTCGGGCGGCGGGAATCCGCGCGGCGCCCTGCCCCCGCCCCCGGCACCGCAACAGCCGGCGCCCCAGCCCGCCGCGCCGGTGACGCCCCCGGCGCCCACGCCCGAACCGGTCAAGCCCGCCCCCCAGCCGGAACCGGTTAAACCCGAGCCGTCCGTCGAGGTGAGCAAATCGTCCAAACCGAAAGTCGAGGTCAGCCTCAAGCCGGTGAAGCGCAGCCAGGTGGTGGATACAAGAGCCCGGGACGAAGCGCGCGCCCGCGAGGCCGCCGACGCCCAGCGCGCCGAGGCCGCAGCCGCCATCCGCCGCGCCGCCCAGGGCATCGCCGGCGGCGTCGCCGGGAGCACCGAGGTCGGTGAACTCAAAGGCCCCGGCGGCGGCGGCGTGCCTTACGCCAATTGGAAACAAGCCGTCAAATCCGTCTACGACCGCGCCTGGGTCCTTCCCTCCGGCGTCACGTCCGATTCCGGATCCGCCCTCGTCAGCGTCACCATCGGCCGCGACGGCCGCGTCCTCTCCGCCGAAATCATCCGCCGCTCCGGCAACGCCGCGGTCGACGATTCCGTTCAGACCACCATCGACCGCGTCCGCTACGCCGCGCCGCTGCCGGAGGATTCGCCGGACCAGCAGCGCACGATCCAGATCTATTTCGACGTCAAAGCAAAATTACTCGGATGAAAAATTACGTTTCACTGGCATTTTCACTGGTTGTTCTCGCGCTGTCGGCCGGCGCGGCGCGGGCTGAGGACGAGGCCATTCGCATCACGCGCGACACCGTCCCCGGCATCACTCCGCCCGTCTGGGTCTCCCTCAGCGGCTTCAGCGGCGAGGCCGCCCAGGCGATCCAGTTCGATCTCTACGTGCAGGGATTCGGATTCACCAACGCGCAGAACGCACAGTATGTCATCACCGGCGGCAACACCGGCAACCTGCAGGCGCTGGCGCTGGACGCCGTCACCAAACACACGCTGCTGTCGAAATCCTACTCCGGCGCGTCGCTCCGCCGCCAGGCGCACGCGTTCTGCGACGATTTCGTCAACGCCATCGGCGGCAAGGGAATCGCCCAGACCAAGATCGCGTTCAATGTGCAGCGCGGACCTGACAGCGAAATTTACGTGTCCGACTTCGACGGGTTCAGCCCGCAGGCGGTGACGAAGGACGGTTCGCTGGCGGCCGGGCCGAACTGGGTGCCGGGAAAATTTGAACTGCTTTACTCCTCGTGGAAACTCGGCAACGCCGCCATCTTCTCCCAGAACCTCGCCACCGGCACCCGCAAACGCGTCGCCTGGTACGGCGGATCCAACCTCAGCCCGGCGGTGTCGGCAGACGGCCGGAAGGTCGCCATGATTCTCAGCAAGGACGGCTGGACCGATCTTTATGTGGCGGACATCGACGGCAGCAACCTGCGGCGGCTGACGAAATCGCCCGAGGACGAATCGGGCCCGTGTTTTTCCAGTGATGGACAGTGGATTTGTTTCGCGGCGAAACTCAAGGAGCGGCGGTCGCTGTGCAAGGTGCGGGTGACGGGCGGGCCGGTGGAGCGAATTGCCACCGTCGGCGTCTCGAATCCGACCGAGCCCGACTGGTCGCCCGACGGCAAGTGGATTGCGTTCACCTCCCAGGGCCGGGATTTCAGCATTTGCGTCGTCCCGGCGCAGGGCGGCGAGGCCACTCCGCTCGTCGGCGGCGAGGACCCGTCGTGGTCGCCCAACTCGCGGACGCTCGTGTTCGCGCGGCGCGCGGCCGGAACGCTGTCTTTGCTTGACGTCCCCACGAAACAAGTCAAGGATGTCGCCCGAGTTTCGTCGGGTGTTGAAAATCAACCCAGCTGGGCGCGTTAACCGCCCGGGCACGAAGAAGACGATAAAATGAAATTGACCCAGCTTACGTATTTGGCAGCGATCGGATTGGCCCTCACTTTTTCGGCCGTCGGTTGCAAGAAAACCCCCACCCAGGTCACGCCCATCCCGACGCCCAGCCAGTCGGGTAATCCCAACGGCAGCGAGAGCAACGGCAACGCCGTCACCAACGGTGACACCACCGGCGGAGTCGAGAGTACCGCGCATGCCGCGGCGAATCCGAGCGACTGGGAAAACGCCAAGCGCGACGAGAAATTCTTTGAATCCGACACGGTTCACTTCGCCTACGACAGCTCCGTGGTTCGCAGCAGCGAACAGTCGAAGGTCGAGCACGTGGCCGACTACCTGAAGAGCAACCCGGGCACGGGCGTGGAGATCGAAGGCCATTGCGATGAGCGCGGCACCGATCAATACAACTACGCGCTCGGCGAACGCCGCGCTTCCGCGCTGCGCGAAGATCTCATCGGCAAAGGCGTCGACGGCAGCCGCATCCTGACCAAGAGCTTCGGCCGCACCCGCCCGGTCGACACCGGCCACAGCGACGCCGCCCACGCGAAAAACCGCCGCGGCGTGTTCGTCCTGCTGACCAAGTAACCGCCTGATTTTCCCACCCGGGGCGCCCCTCAAAAGGCGCCCCGTTTTTTTGTCCGCACCGGGAGGGCCGGCGTCCCCGCCGGCCCCATCTTCTCCTCGCGACCCCAATCAACCCGCCCCATCCCAACCGGAACCCCGCACCATTCACCAACACCAGTTTGGGACGCCGAGACGGTGTCCCTCCCATCGTCAACACACGGGAGGGCCGGCGTCCCCGCCGGCCCCATCTCCCCTCGCGGCCCAAATCAACCCGCCCCATCCCAAGCGGAACCCCGCACCATTCACCAACACCGGGGACGGCGTCCCTCCCATCGTCGGCCCCATCATTCTCCAGGGTCACCAGGGCAACACGTTGAGCATTCCCTGAAACGGCCAATCCTTCGGCGATTCTACCAGCCCCTTTCTGACCGGATTTTCCTGTACATAACGCCATTTTTCAGCGTAACTCTCCTGCCGTCGAAGCCGCGTGTCCCAGAAGTGCCGCTGCCATTGCCCAGTCTGCGGCAGATGCAGACACGTGAACCTTCTCTTCCAATAGGTGACCCACTGATCCAGCGTGAAGCGAAGATCTCTCGGTGCACAGAACAAATGGACGTGGTCAGGCATCAGCAGATAGAAACCCACCAACCATGCATCCGCAGATGTCCAAACCGCCGTCAACGCCTGGTGCACCTTTGAGTTGGCAATCCACGACTGACGATCCTTGGCGCAAATCGTGAGGAACACAATGGTGGGTTGCTGGAACGAAATGATCACGCCGCGCGCTGGATGCCTGCGGCCCGGTTCGCCGACCGGAAATGCCCTGTTCTCCATGACCGGAGATTTGAGCGCAAGCCGTCCTATGTCGAGGAAAATGGTTGGGGGCTGAACAGTTTGGGACGCCGAGGACGGCGTCCCTCCCATCGTCAACCCACGGGAGGGCCGGCGTCCTCGCCGGCCCCATCTTCTCCTCGCGACCCAAATCAACCCGCCACATCCCAGCCGGAACCCCGCACCAGTCGCAAACGCCAGATGGGGACGCCGAAAACGGCGTCCCTCCCGGCGCCGGGGCAGGGTGTTCCGGCGTCCTCGCCGGCCCCATCTTCTCCTCGCGGCCCAAATCAACCCGCAACATCCCAGCCGGAACCCCGCACCTTTCGCAATCACCAGATGGGGACGCCGGGGACGGCGTCCCTCCCATCGTCAACCCACGGGAGGGCCGGCGTCCTCGCCGGCCCCATCTTCTCCTCGCGGTCCAAATCAACCCGCCACATCCCAGCCGGAACCCCGCACCAGTCGCAAACGCCAGATGGGGACGCCGAAAACGGCGTCCCTCCCGGCGCCGGGGCAGGGTGTTCCGCAGGGCTCACGCATTAAAAGATTTTTGAAGGAGGGACGATTTTTGTCTGTACTTTGTAAATACAATGCGTACATGAGGCGGGATGCAAAAGCATCCAAAGTTGAGTTTGATCACGATTCTGAAAGAAGTGCCGGACCCGCGAATGGATCGGCGCAAACTGCACGCGTTACCTGACGTGCTGAGTATTGCCATCTGCGCGCTGCTGTGTGGGGCCGATAGTTTTGAGGACATGGAGGTTTTTGGGGAAGCAAAGTCGGAGTGGTTCGAGAGCTTTCTGGAGCTGCGCCACGGCATTCCCAGTCACGATACGTTCAACCGGGTGTTTGCGGCGATGGATCCGGAGAAGTTTCTGGAGTGCTTCATGCGCTGGACGCAGAGTCTGCGAGCGGCCGTGGCGCAGGAGATCGTAGCGCTGGATGGCAAAGCACTGAGGCGGGCGATCAACAAGGGGATTGCCCCAAAGTGGTGATCAGTGCTTGGGCGGCAGACAACGGTCTGGCGTTGGGTCAACTCAAGGTCGATGACAAGAGCAACGAGATTCGGGCGGTGCCCAAGCTGTTGCGAGCCTTGGAACTGAGCGGATGCATTGTGACGCTGGATGCGATGGGCTGCCAAAAGAGATAGCCAAGGAAATCAAAGAAGCCGATGCCGATTACGTTTTGGCGCTCAAAGGCAACCAGGGGCAGACGCACCAAGAGGTCAAAAGCTATTTGGATGACGCTATCAGCCGCCAGGCCAGGAACTGGCTTACGCGGAAGTCGTGGACAAAGGGCACGGCGCCTGGAGGTGCGGCGTTATTGGCAAAGCGGCCAGCGATTGGTTTGAGGATCGAGAGGCTTGGGAGGTTTACAGAGCGTGGGTGTGGTCGAAGCAGTGCGCGAGATTGGGGGGCAGCGTACGGTGGGCGGCGCTATTATCTGAGCAGCTTGAGTCTGGACGTGAATCGGTTCGCCCGTGCCATCCGCAGCCATTGGAGCATCGAGAACCAGTTGCACTGGGTTTTGGACGTCAATTTTAACGAAGACCAAAGCCGGGCGCGCAGCGGCTACGCGTCCGAGAACCTAGCGACATTGCGCCGTTGGGCGCTGAATCTCATCAAAACCGATACGCAGAAGAAAAAGCGCAGTTTGAAGGGCCGAATGAAGGCCGCTGGCTGGGACAACCGATATTTGCTCCATCTCCTGGGCTTAGATTTTAATGCGTGAGCCCTGGGGTGTTCCGCTTTGCGGCTTTACTAATCCCCCGGCCGGGCATAGATTTTCTTGGTTTACAGGCAATTTATGAACGTAACATTGGCAGTCCTGGGATTGAGCGGCGGCGAACTGGTTTTGGTGCTCGTGGTGATTCTGGTCCTGTTTGGCGCCAAGCGGATTCCTGAATTCGCCAAGGGCCTCGGCAAGGGCATCAACGAATTCAAAAAGGCGTCCCGCGAAGTGACCGACGAGATCGAGCGATCGGTCAATGAGCCGCCGCCTTCCCGTCCGGCTCCCCCCGCCGCCACGACTCCGAACAACCAGACTCAGGCCGCCCCGCAGCCTCCCGCGCCGAAGCCGTAAGGCCTCGCCACGGCAGCCCCTGTCATGGCCGACCCCATCGAAGATCCGCCTTTCGACGAATCCGACGAAGGTGGCCCGGTTAAAACGTTTCTCGAGCATCTCGAGGATCTTCGCTGGATGCTGATCAAGAGCGGCGCCGCGCTGCTGGTCGGGATGATCATCTGCCTCTACGCGACGCCCCAAATCGTCTGGTTCCTCAAACAACCCCTCAAGAAAGCCGCCCTGGTCCAGGTGGGCCACACCCAGAAAGTCATGGTGCTGTTCGGCACCAATAACCTCGCCTCCTTCGAACCCCCCACCAATCGCATCGGCGCCCTCGACCTCGGCACCAACAGCTTCGCCATCATCCGCGTCGAACCCGTCGCCGACGGCACCAACGTCGTGCTCCGGCTCGCGGTGGATCCCAGCCCGCCCGAAGAAGCGCGGCTCGAGAGCGCGACGGATTTGATCTACCTCGACCCGGCCTCGCCATTCCTGTCGTCGCTGCACCTGGCGCTCTACGGCGGCGTGGTGATGGCGGCCCCGTTCATTTTCTATTTCATCGCCCAGTTCGTCCTGCCCGCCCTGAAGGTGCGCGAGAAAAAATACGTGCTCCGGGCCTGCGCCATCGGGGTCGGATTGTTCGGCGCCGGCGTCACGTTCTGCTACGTGTTCGTCCTCGCCCGCGCACTCAAATTCGCCGAGGTGTTCGCCGTCTGGATGGGTGTGAAAGTGCCGGAATGGCGGGCGGAAACCTACTTCAGCTTCGTCACGAAATTCATGCTCGGCATGGGGCTCGGATTCGAACTGCCCGTGGTGCTGCTGGCCCTGGTGAAAATCGGGTTGCTGGATTACGCCAAGCTGTCCGCCATGCGCCGCTACATGATCGTCATCAACCTGGTGCTCGGCGCGCTGCTCACCACGCCCGAGGTGTTCACCCAGGTCGTCATGGCCATCGTCCTCCAGGTGCTTTACGAAATCAGCGTCTGGATCGCCTGGTACTGGGAACGCCGCGATCGCCGGCGGGAAGAGCTGGAATCCACTGAAGATTAATTCGTTGAATTGTTAAATGGCTAAACGTTCAGGGTCGAGGACGAGCACGATCCAACTATCCAGTAATCCATCAATCCATCAATCCCCCTTGTCCTCTGCGTGTCATGAGGAAAAGCGCTTGCCAAGAATCCGGTTCCGATTAACCTGCTAATAACGAATCGAATTATGCGAAACACGTTTTCCCTCCTCGCTGCAGTCGCCTTGACGGGACTCCTGGCCACGGGCTGCTCGAACATGCAACAGAAACTCGGCCGCGGCACGGCCAACACGACGGAAATCATCCGCATGGGCGAAATGCGCCGCACGATGGAACAAACGTCGCTCACGCAGGGCGCCCAGGTCGGCCGCACCACCGGGTTCGTCACCGGCCTCAGCCGCTCGCTCGCCCGCACCGGCATCGGCGTGTATGAAGTCGTCACGTTCCCCTTCCCGCCCTACGGCCCCGTCTTCACCGACCATTTCGCGGTCAACCCGGTTTACCCCGACAGCTACAAGCCCGGCATGTCCGATTCCTCCACCTACGCGACCGACACCTACCTCGGGTTTAGCGGCGGCGACGTCGCCCCCGGCGTTCCCGGCAGCCGGTTCATGGTGTTCGACACCCACTAATTTTTCATTGCGCCTTTTCACCGGACGCCAATCCTGATCGAATCGGGATTGGCGTTTCGATCTTATGAGCCTGGAAAAACTGTCGCCTTGCAAGGTCAACCTGCTGCTGAACATCCTCGGCAAACGGCCCGACGGCTATCACGAGCTGGAAACCGTGATGCAACCGGTCCGCCTCTTCGACCGACTCCGATTCGAACCCGCGCCGTCGGGAGTCGCCCTCACCTGCAATGACCCGCGCCTGCCCACCGGCCCCGCCAACCTCGTCCACCGCGCCGCCACCGCCTTGCTCGAAAAAACCGGCGCCAAATCCGGCGTCCGCATCCACCTGGAAAAATCCATCCCCATCGCCGCCGGCCTCGGCGGCGGCAGCGGCAACGCCGCCTTCACCCTGTCCGGCGTGAACGAACTGCTCGGCTCCCCGCTCAACCCCGCCCAACTCCACGAACTCGCCGCCGCCCTCGGATCCGATGTGCCTTTCTTCCTCCAGGACCGGCCCGCCCTCGCCGTCGGACGCGGCGAACAGGTGCAATCCCTCGCGCCGTTCCCCGCCCTCCGAAACACCGTCCTGTTCCTCATCCACCCCGGATTCGGCATCTCCACCGCCTGGGCCTACCAGAACCTGGCCCGCTTTCCACAGGCGCTCAACGGCACCCCGGGCCGGGCAAAGAAACTGATCGGCCTGCTCCAGAACGACGATGTTCGGTCCGCCGGACGCGAATTTTACAATTCCCTCGAAGCCCCGGCCCTGGAGAAACACCCCCTGCTCGCCCTTTTCCAGGAATTCCTCCGCGAACACGGTGCCGCCGCCACCCTCATGTCCGGCAGCGGCTCCACCACGTTCGCCATCATCGAAAACAAAGCCGCCGCGGAAAAGATCCTGGAATCATTCAAAGCGAAATTCGGGACCAGCTACTGGACGGCGCTGGTGGATCTCTAAGCTGGAACGATTCAGTTGAAACTGCTTTCGGGATAAACGCAGAGGCGCGGAGGCCGCGGAGGCCGCACTGGCGGGAGGAGAAGAGGGGCAAGACAGTCCGCAGATTTCGCAGATTTCGCAGATGAATAAATCTGTGTCATCGGCGTAATCTGCGGAGTTTTATTTTTCTTTGCGCCCCTCCGCGGCCTCCGCGTTTGGGCTTAAGCCTGCCATGATTGGGCCGGCGAGGACGCCGACCCTCCCGGGGTTAGTTCGACTTGCCCGATTTATCCCCGGCCTTGGGAGGCGGCGCGAGTTTCTTCCGGACGGCGTCGAACCGTTCCTCCCAGTCCAGCCGGTCGTACAACCAATCGTCACCGCCAAATTGCTTCTGAGCCTCCGGCCACCGCGCCTCCAGCACCTTCAATTCCTTCCGCGCCGCGTCCCGCTCGTTCCACTTGATCAATGCCTCGATGTAATTCAGCAGGTTGTCGGGATATTCGGGAGCGATTTTAACCGCCCGCAAGAGATGATGCTGCGCCTTGGAGCGGTTCCCCACGCTGAAAATCGCCGGCGCCTGGAAATACAACAAGCCCAGGTTCCGGTCCGGCCCCGCATAATCGTAATTCGACCCCAGCGACAGCGAGATCAAAAATTCCCGTTCCATCTGGTCGACCAGCTTCAGCCCCGACAGGTTCCGGCGCGTGTCGGCCAGCCGCCCAAGGTTGGCCCCCAGATAATAATGCCCCTGCAACGAATTCGTGTTCCGCGAAATCAATCCCTGGCACGCATCAATCCCCAGCTTCGCCACCCCCGCCCGCTCCGACTTGTTCGTCGCAATCGTGGTCAGTTGAAAACACGCCCGGCCCAGTTGCCACGCCAGGTCAGGGTTGTTCGTGTCCGCCAGGTAGCGGCTCCTGCACTCCGCAAAGGACACCCGGACTCGGACCGAATACGCCTCCAGAGCAGGGTCATTTCCGGCCATTGCTTGCGATGCGGACGCCAATAGAAGAAGAGAAAGGACGGCAATTCGGAGGGTTGCGGACCGTGTTTTGACGGCTCGAATGCGGTCGCGGCGTGCGCGCATGCCATTCGCTCCCAGAGCTTTGGCATCCGCCCCCGGCATCCGGCAATTAAAAGTTGCTAACATCGCCTCTCGTCTTATACTGCCTTCTGAGTGAGATCAATTGGCAAATTTGCCTTCGGTGCAGGAATCGGGCTCCTACCCTTGCTGACCCCAGGTGGCAACGGCGTGACCGCCTCCGCGGTGTCGCGCCCGGGTAGAATTTGTTCCCACATCATTCCCTGATGCAAGCCAATCCTTCATCCGTCAAAACTCAACCCGGTGGGGCAACACTCCGTCGAGCCCTGAATTAGTCCCTATTTCCTATGCGTTTCCCATTCGCTTTGTCGGCGAAAATTGCCGGCCACATTATCAAGCACAAGCTGCGCAAGACACCCAAGTTCGCCATGGTCCTGCAGCTCGAACCGCTGCATACCTGCAACCTGACCTGCACCGGGTGCGGCCGCATCCGGGAATACTCCACGAATCTCAAGGACATGGTCCCGCTGGAGAAATGCCTCGCCGTCGCCCAGGAATGCGACGCGCCCATGGTGTCCATCTGCGGCGGTGAACCGCTCATTTATCCCAAGATCGAGGAACTCGTCCAGGGCCTGCTCGGCCAGGGCCGCATCGTTTACATCTGCACGAACGGCATGTTCATGCGGAAAAAAATGCGCGATTACCTCGCCGCCACCTACTCCGCCTCCCAGGAACCCACCCTGAAACGGTTGATCGACGAAAAATTGATCACCGACAAGGACGCCGAAACGATCCGCAAAGGCAAGTCCGACGGGCGCCCGGTCATCTCTCCGACGAAGTGGATGTATTGGAACGTCCACGTGGACGGACTCGAATACACGCACGACCTGATCGTGGAACGCGAAGGCGTGTTCCAGGAATGCGTGCAGGCGATCAAGATGGCGAAGATCCTCGGATTCCAGGTCGCCACCAACACCACCGTCTACCGCGAAACCGAAGTCGCCGAAATCGAGGAGATGTTCAAGTTCTTCTCGTGGCTCGGCTGCGATGGGCACACGATTTCGCCCGGGTACGATTACGACGCGGCGAAGAAAGACATGGTGAAACGGCTGGCGAAGGATCCGGCGGCGTTCTTCCTCACGCGCGAAATGACGCGGCAGAAGTTTGCGAAAATCCTGGATTGGGGCAAAGCCTTCACGATCTTCGGCACCACGGTCTACCAGGAATTCCTGGCCGGCAAACGCGAGCTCACCTGCACCGCCTGGGCCATCCCCACCTACAACATCCGCGGCTGGAAAGCGCCGTGTTACCTGATGACCGACGGACATTACGAAGGCTACCAGGAAATGCTGTCGAAGGTGAACTGGGAGCAATACGGCGTCGTCAACGGCGTGGCGCGCGATCCCCGCTGCGAAAACTGCATGGTCCACTGCGGCTACGACCCCAGCGGCGCGCTCGGCACGAATTATCAGCGCGGCGACAACTGGAAAAATTTCAAATACAACTTCTCGCCCCGCCCGAAGCCCTACGCCGAAGGCTACAGGGTCAATGCATTCAACGGCGCCACCATCGGCAAAGGACACCTCGCCGAAGCCAAGGCCGCCGTCAAAGCCACCCCGGCCGCCCCCGGCCAGGAAAGCCACGTCAATACCTTCTGCGGCTCCGGCGACACCTCCGAACGCGACGAATTGCTCGCCAAGATCAAGGAATCGAAATCGGCCGGGTAGAGTTTTGATCCCCGCAGATCACACAGATTACGCAGAATTCATTTCCGCGTGATCTGCGGACAAACTTTTTCCAACCCCAACCGCACTTTCGTCCGCGGGGCTGTCCTCATTCGTCACTTCACCCGCCTCCACCTGGGCCGCACCACCCACATCGACAGCGCCACAAGCAGAAAGAACACAACGTAAATCACCGTAAACACCCGCGCATCCCATTCGTGGAACAACGCCCGGTGAACCCAAAACTGGATCCACGATCCCTCGTATCGCTCCCCCGCCCCCGCCAGCAACCGAAGATGATCCTCCCAGGTCGTGAGCGGACAAACAAACCCCGCCAGCGACTCCGCCGCCACCACTCCGATGCACAACAGGTGCGCGATCCGAAACCACGGGTTCCGCACAAACTCCCACCGGCAAATCCACCCCGCCCACACCAGCGCCAACCCCGCAATCACAAACGCCACAAACAAGGCGTGTACCACGAGAATGGCATCGGCCAGCCAAAGATACAGGTGCGATTGAGTCATGGAACGTCCGCCGTCATCATGCGCCGTGCGCACCCCCCGGCAAGTCTTTCTTACCTCCCTGAACGCACTTCAGAATCAATGTAGGAGCCGACGTCAGGAGGCTCTAACTAATATCGGCGCGTTGCACGGCAGATGGAGTCTCGTTACCTCGACTGCTACACCGAAGAATCCGCGATCCGCCCACCGTGCGTGTCCTGCGGGTTTCTACATTCGCATTCTGCATTCTGACTTCTGCCTTTTACCGCCTTCTGCCTTGCCCTGGCTGCGGAAACGGACTAGTACCTCCGCACCATATGACCCGGCAAGAACTCCAGGCCCTGGCCCGCAAACATGGCACCCCGCTCGTGGTGATCGACCACGACATCATCCGGAAAAATTACGCCGAATTCAAAAAGCACCTGCCCAAGGTCCAGGCCTATTACGCCGTCAAAGCCAACCCCGCCCCCGAAATCGTCCGCACACTCTACAAAGCCGGCGCCAGTTTCGACGTCGCGTCGCTCCCGGAGTTCATGACGGTTTACGAAAACATCCAGTCCCTCCCCGCCAAAGTGCAGCAGCAGTTCATCTGGGACAAAATCATCTACGCCAATCCCACCAAACCCCGCGAAACCCTCCAGGCCCTCGACCGCTACAAGCCCCTGGTCACTTTCGACAACCTCGACGAACTCAAAAAAATCCGCCGGCACGCCCCCCACGCCGGCGTCGTCGTCCGACTCCGCGGCGATAACACCGGGTCCCACTGCGAATTGTCGTCCAAGTTCGGCTGCGACGCCGGCGAAGCGGTCGACCTCATCGAAGCCGCCCACAAACTCGGCCTCGTCGTCGAAGGACTCAGCTTCCACGTCGGCAGCCAGTGCACCAACTTCCAAAACTTCGTCCAGGCCCTCAACACCGCCGCCGCCGTCATGAAGGAAAGCGCCGGACGCGGCCACGAAATCAAGATCCTCGACATCGGCGGCGGGTTCCCCGCGCATTACAACAAGCACGTCCGGCCGTTCCGCGACCTGGCCCGAGTCATCAACACCGAAATCAACCGCCTGTTCTCACCCGACATCCAGATCCTCGCCGAACCCGGCCGATTCCTCGTCGCCACCGCCGCGTGGTCCGTCGCCCGCATCATCGGCCGCACCGTGCGCGACGGGAAACGCTGCTATTACATCGACGACAGCGTCTACCACACGTTCTCCGGGATCATTTTCGATCACTGCCAATACCCGCTGAAAGCGTTCCGCAAGGGAAAAACCGAAGTGTGCGCCGT
Source organism: Verrucomicrobiota bacterium (assembly GCA_046346665.1). Taxonomy (GTDB): domain Bacteria; phylum Verrucomicrobiota; class Verrucomicrobiia; order Limisphaerales; family JAXMHQ01; genus JAXMHQ01. The sequence continues at coordinate 18,722 of JAXMHQ010000012.1, read as the reverse complement.
GTTCGGCCAGACGTGCGACGGACTGGACACGCTCTCGCAGTCGGAGCAGTTGCCGGAACTGGAAATCGAGGACCTGGTCTACGCCGAAAACATCGGCGCCTACAGCAACGCCTCCGCCACCTGGTTCAACGGCTTCCCGCCCGCAAAAGTCATCCACATCAACCGCTGATGAACCGGGAGGGCCGGCGTCCTCGCCGGCCCCATCTCCCCTCGCGATCCAAATCAACCCGCGACATCCCAAGCGGAGCCCCGCACCTTTCGCGATCACCAGATGGGGACGCCGCGGACGGCGTCCCTCCCATCATCAACCCACGGGAGGGCCGGCGTCCTCGCCGGCCCCATCTTCTCCTCGCGACCCAAATCAACCCGCCACATCCCAAGCGGAACCCCACACGATTCGCAATCACCAGTCGGGGACGCCGAGGACGGCGTCCCTCCCGTTTAATTAACCCGCAGGGAACTCGGACAGCAGCTTCGCGACTTCCGCGGAATCCGCCGTTTCCTCGCCGACCACCACCACGCCAATCGCGCCCGCCTGGCGATTGACCGCCAGCACCACCCCGCCCTGGAAAGACCACTTGAGTTGCTCCGCCGGAATCCGCTGCTGTTGCATCGCGTAAAAAGCCTCCGCCACATCCCGCACCACCTGCGTCGCCTGGGTCTCCGAAATTTTCCCCGACGCGCTCCGCGCCCCGAACGAGCGGTCGGCCCGGCGCACACCGCAGGCCTGCACGCCGGGAACCTTCGCGGCGCGGTCGAGCCAGCTCTGGACGGTTTCACTCATTTGATCGCGCTCTTCGCCGGCTGATTGCCCGATCGCACAAACACCCGGCGATCCGCCTCCAGTAGAAACACGCTGCGGCCCGTCGCACTCTCCACCTCCAGCCGGTCGGCCCGCGGCACCGACAGCGCCCGCGCCAGAGCCCCCGATATCTTCGCCAGCGTGCTCAGCATCTGGATCCGCTCCGCCACCCGCGACGATTGCCAGTCGTAAAGCAATTCCCCGGTGTTCGAACACAGCACGATTTCATGCAAATGCCGCGGTGGCGCCGCCGGCTTCTGCGGCGCCTCGGGCGCGGGCGTTTTCAACTCCGGCGCCGCCGGCTCCGATGTCGCCTCGTCGTGCAACCGCGCCGCTTCCATCACCAGCGATTCCCAATGACCGTCGATCGTCTGCCGCGCCGGCGCCGAAAATGCCTTGAGCTGAAATTCGCCGCCCGTCAGCCCCAGCAACTGGAACAACGCCTTTTCGCCCTGCACCGACCCCATCTCGGCATGCACGATCGACCCGTCCTGGATGTAAAGTTTGCCGGAAGCTTTCGGCGTGGTGACTTCAAGAATCGACGATTTCCGGCCCAGGCATTCCATCTGGAGAACATCCGTCAGCCCGACCTGCCGCAGCATGCCGCGGAATCCCTGCGACGATGCCGCCGGCAAACTCGCCAGGCTCTCCAGCGCGGCGTAAATCTTGTCCAACCCGTCCGCCACATCCGTCTTGTCGAAAAACAGCGCCGCGCCTTCCTGCAAACATTGGGCTCGATTTTCCGGCGTCGCCGCCGAGGTCAGCACCACCAGCGGCAGCTCGGGATGCGTCCGCCGCAGCAGCCGCAACATCTGGTGCCCGTCCATCACCGGCATGTTCAAATCCAGGATCACGAGGTCCAGCGCGTGTTCCCGGATGCAGTCCAGCGCCGCCGCGTATTGCTCCGCCGTGTGCACCACCCACGCGCCCGGCTTGTGCGCCAGCAGGAATTCCTTGAACACCTGGCTGAACGCCGGGTCGTCGTCCACCACCAGCAGCCGGCGCGCGCGCCCAGGTTTTGCTGTTTGCTCCGTATCCATCACGCGGCTCCAAGATAATGCAGAAATTCCAGCGACTCCGCCGCCGCCCGGCGCACCGCCTCGTCGCGGTCCGACAACGCCGACATCAGCGCCGACGCCGCCCGCTGGTCGCCCAGGCGGCCGAGCGATTGCGCCGCCGCCAGCCGCACCTCGCGGTCGATGTCACGGAGCAAATCGATGAAGATCGCCGCGGCTTTGCGCTGCTTTTGGCCGGCCGTGGTGAGCACGTTGGGCGATTCCAGTCCGGCTTGCGTTGCCGGGGCCGCGCCGAGTTGCTGAAGAACACTCGTGGCGGCGTAACGCACCGCCTGGTCCGAGGCATTCGCCGCCGCACGCAACTCGGGAATCACCTGCTGCGCCGCCTCGCTCTGCGCCCATTTCGGATTCGTCTGTTGCAAGGCCGACGCCGCCGCGTGCCGCACGTTGCTCTCCGGGTCCACCAGCGCCAGCACCAGCGCGCTCACCGCCCGCGGACTCGCAATCCGCCGCAACGACGCAATCGCCGCCTCCCGCACGTCCGCATCCACATCCTTCACCGCCGTCAACAAGCCCTCCACCGCCTGCGGATCCGGCAACCGCCCCAGCGCATTCGCCGCCGCCCGGCGCACATCCCACATCACGTCCTTCAGCAATTCCAAAATCGATTTGGTCGCCTGCGGATTTTCCAGTTTGCCCACCGCCTCCACGCACGCCACCCGCACCCGGTGATCCGGGTGCTTCAAAATCGCCGTCAATGCATCCGTGGCTTTAGGCCCGCCAAACTGCCCGAGCGCATCGATCGCCGCCACCACCACGGCATGGTCCGACGCCCGGAGCGCCGGCAACAGGGAGTTCAGCACGCGGTCATCCGGGATTTCACCCAGCGCGCGGATGGCGGACACCTGCAAATTGTACGGGCTGCCGTGCAGCACCATCTCCAGCGGCTCGATCGCGTCCACGCCGAACGTCGCGGCATGCGACAATTGCCCGCGCGCAATCGCGTGCCAGAGTTCCTCCTTCGGCGTTTCCGGCCGCCAATGATGTCGATCCAAAGCCTGCGCCGCACGTCCCCGCACGCCCGGATCAAAATCGCTCAGCGCCTCGATGAACGCCGCCTTCACCTCGTCGTCGGCAGGACGATCACGCAACGCCATGATGGCCGATTGCCGGATTTCAGGTCGGGAATGACGCAGAAGTTTCAGCAGGATCGACCGCGGTTCGTCCCCGGTTTTCTTGCCCAACGCGGCGACGGCGGCCGCAGCGACCGCTAAATCCTCATCCTCAACCGCCTGTGACAAGGCGTCCACAACCCGCTGGGATCCCGATTCCGACAACCGCCGGACAGCCCGGAGACGAACCTCGGGATCACTGGAACGGAGATGCAGCAAAGCGAGCCACCACATTGCGCGCGAAAATAGCCCAGAACCCGGGGAGTGTCACCTGTTTATCGCCCGCCCAGCCTGGATCGTCCTCGTCCTCCTCCTCGTCCTCGTCCTCGAAACGGATTACTGGATTATTGGATTACTGGATGGATGGATCGAATGGAAGGAGATCCATCCGTGAAATCCCCGTAATCCGCGGTTGAAATCCGGGTTCATCCGCGGCTAGCCTGATGCCATGCGCGAATTGTCATTGAATTTCCTACGCACACTCGTGAACACCCCCAGCCCCACCGGCCACGAGGTCCGCGGGCAGCGCGTCTGGCTGGATTACGTCACCCCGCTCGCCGATGAAACTTTCTCCGACGCCTACGGCAATTGCGTCGCCGTCCTCAACAAGGGCGGTTCCCCGCGCATCATGCTGGCCGCGCACGCCGACGAAATCGCGATGGCCGTGAATTACATCGACCCGGACGGCTACCTCTACGTCCGCCGCATGGGCGGCATCGACGCCGCCATCACCCGCGCCCAGCGCGTCACCATCCACACCCGCAACGGCCCCGTCAAAGGCGTCGTCGGCAACGTCGCCCCCCACCTCACCAAATCCGACGGCGACCCGAAACCGCCCAAGATCCACGACTTGTTCATCGACATCGGCGCGCGCACCCACGCGGAGGCGGCGAAACGGGTGCGCGTGGGCGATCCCATCACGCTGGTGGACGAATTCGACCTGCTCGGCAACGGGCTGGCCGTCGCGCGCGCCTTCGACAATCGCATCGGCACCTTCGCCGTCGCCGAAGCGCTGCGGCTCCTCAAGGAAAGCGGATCGAAATTCGCCGCTGAAGTCTGCGCCGTGTCGAATGTGCAGGAGGAAGTCGGCCTGCTCGGCGCGCGGCAGATCGCCTATTCCCTCAAACCGGACGTCGCGCTCGTCGTCGACGTCACCCACGCGACGGATTATCCAACCGTGAGCAAGGCGCAGCACGGCGATATTCACGTCGGCAAAGGCCCCGCCCTCACCCACGGCGGCTGCAATCATCCCGAAGTCGTCGACCGCCTGGAAAAGGTCGCCAAGTCCAAGCGCATCCCCCTCCAGCACGAAGCCATGTCCGCCACCAGCGGCACGGACACGGACGTGATCTTCTGGACCCGCGGCGGCATCGCCAGCGCCCTGATCAGCCTCCCGAACCGTTACATGCATTCCCCCGTCGAAGTCGTCAGCCTCAAGGACCTCGACCTCATCCCCCAACTCCTCGCCGCGTTCGTGTTATCCGTGAAAGCGGGCGAGGCGTTCAAGGTGAAGATCTGATTTGGTTGCGGGTTGCAGGTTGCAAGTTGCAGGTTCGAACGTGCGTGCGATTTTCTCAGCCATTGGGACGATCGCCTGTTGATGGCCACGAAACGGACTGGAATACAGAGAAACCTGGAGCACAAATAGACCGCCAGGAACCAGCAACTCGCAACTTGCAACCAGCAACTTAGAGCCCAATCCTCCCCCCGCTCGACAGCCACAGCAAAATCAAATTCGTCTGCAAATCCGTTTTGTTCTTCAGGTTCTTGAACACCTGGTTTTGAAGATTGATGTGAACCTCCCGATTGTTCGCGCGGTCGGCCAGGTCGATGTATTTCACCGTGCCTAACGAGAGATTCAGCACGTCCACACCCGTGAATTCAAACTGGCCCAGCGCCTTCCCGATTCCGCCGTCCTTCTCCACCCGCGCCTGCGCCTTGCCCATCAGCGTGACCAGGTTCGTCTGGCCGAGTTCGTTCCGCACGATGTCGACTTCCGCAAGATTGAACCGGGCCAACGTCACATGCACCTGCCGCCGCGCCAGGGCGGCGGAGTCGAGTTCCACATGAAATTCCGGCATGTCCAGCAACGGCGTCCCGCCAAAGTCGGCCGTGTTGTACAGTTTCAATCCCTCCATCGTCACCACCGGCGAAAAAATGCCCGTCGACAGCCGCCGGATCTCCACGCCCAGCCCGGTCTGGGCATGAATCCGCTCCTCCATGATGCGCCGAAGCACCACATCCTTCAGCATCACCGCCAGGATGATCAGCACAACCAGCACCACCACCAGCCGCAGGAGCCATTTAAAAATCCATCTCATACTGTCGCATTCAAATTCATTCCAGGGCCAAGGTAGGGCGCCACTCCGTGGCGCCGGCCGCGCGGAGCGCGGCTAAAGCAACACATCCTCCGGCCGGACTTCGAGGCATTCGTCCTGGTCTTCCCACACCACGGCCGGGTAAAACTCGAGCAACCGCGGCGCGAGCGTTCGCCCCGCGCGGGCGAGGAGCTGCTCCGCCTCGCGCGCGGCCTGTTCGTAGGCCCGGTCGTAATTGCGCGCGCTCTTGCGCTGGCGATCGTCCCAATGCGCCACCGCGTGCACCGGCGCGTAAAGCCCCGCCCAGGCCTCGAGATCGGGTTTGAGCACGGCCGGCAGATCGTCGTAAGCCACCAGCGTGTCGTTGCAATGCTGGCAGATCAGCCCCGCGTCTTTGACGTCGCGGGTCAACAGCGGCAGCATCGGGGCGCGGCAGCAGGGGGATTCCGTATAGGCGGGCGGCGGCGTGGCCATGCGCTTGAACCAGATCTGGCGCTCGTGCCCGAGCTGGGCGGCGAGTCGATAGGCGCCCAGGAGCGGATGCGACAGCCGCCAGGTTTTGCCCGCAATCTGCCCCAGCGTCTGCGCCAGCCACCGGCCCAGCGTCAAATCGTCAAATTCGCCGAACACCGTCCCGTATTCCTTCCACAGGGTGTCCAGCGCCGATTCCGGATTGTTAGACATCGCGCCGCAGTGTTGCGCGACTACAGAAGTTTGTCGAGAGGGGATGAGAGCGGAACGGAGTGGTGGAGTGGTGGAGTGGTGGAGTCTTGGAGTTTGAGAGTTTCGGAGTTTGGGAGTTTGGGAGTGGGCGTTCGGCGAGCCCGGAGGGCTCGGGGACATAAGCCGGGGGTGCAACCCCCGGGGCCGGGTTTGAAGGGTTTGCGCCCCGGATGGGGCGCCGGATTTCCGCGAGCATCCAGGCGCAGGATCGAACAGTGGAAATCGTTTTCTATAGGAGGAAACGGAGGCAACGAAGAACAATGTAGGAGACGACGTAAGGAGTCTCTGACCAAGAAAAAACCTGAAGCAAGCAGGTGAACCCATTCTTTCAACAGGAGCCAGCAGAGGGAGCAGAGGATTAAATTCTTGCTCTGCTACCTCTGCGGCCTCCTGTCAAAAGTTTCCTTTCTCGTGTCCCTTGCCTTGCACCGTGTCGAACAGGTTCAAACTCCAGATTGGTTTCCGCGAGGGGCATAGCAGCCGATCTGGATCATTCATAGTCCTTTGATCTCCCTCCCAGCAATTCAGAGTTCCATCTGCAGCGAGTGAAATGACGTTACGCTCGAAATTGCCCATTCTTGTGGTCCCCAGCCAGTCCGAATACTTACTGGGCTTCCAGAGAGCGCCCAAACCAAACCAAAAATTCCCGTAGACTTTGTTCACGACCAGCTCGCCGTCGCTGGAGATAGCGAGTATTGTGTCCCCTCCTCCACTTACGCTCTTCCATGTGCTCCGATCCCCCACGCGCCGGGGTGTTGTCAGGACGCGTCCGTTCTCCCCCGCAAAACATCCGAGCACATTAACATTATTCTGAAGCCATCCCATGACGGATAAGGCACCGTTCCGCTTGAGTTGCAGTTGAAAGGTGGAGACCATGACAACGTCGACCAAGTCGTAGCCGTTCGCTTGCGCGCAGCGCACCGGTTCGGCGGACTGCAGCGAATGTTGCTTCGCACTACCCCAATCCTCGACGACGCATAACATTCCCCACTGCCAAACACTTCCGTCTGTTTTGACCCCAATTGAAGCATGGTAACCTGCGAAAATGTTGACCCAGTCCGAGTTGGTCCCCACTTGCACCCATTGGTCGGTGGCCAAATCGCCGCGCCTGACAAAGTGGGTGCCCGCCGCCCAGTTGGTCCCACGCCCCAATTGCCCTTCACTATTATCACCGGCCCCCCATAGCGTGCCGTCCTTCCTGACGGCTATTACGAAAGAAAGCCCCGCGGCAATTGCTTTCCACTTGGAATCGACGGCGATCTGTTCAGGATCTTTGACTGTAACAAGAAAGTAGGATCCATTAGAATATTTGTCGTAGGCAAGGCGCCATAGCGAGCCATCCGATTTCAAGGCAATCACACGCCCCCCAGTACTCACCAGGTCCACCCAATCTGCCCCTGACAAAAAGGAACCCTCAACGGGCATGGCGATAGGGGTGTAGGTTTCACCTGATTTGACGCCGGGCGGCACCAAGGCGGTGGATAATCCCGATTTCCAAAGCCGACCGTCCGGCAGCAATACAAAGTAGGTCCCACCGCACTCGCAAATTCGGGATTGTAAAGGCCCGGCCAGAACGGGTGGTTTATGTCCCGGTTCAAGGGACATCAACCGCTCCCACGGACGTTGATAAATCAGCCGCGCAAGAAAGACCGATGCGGCGATACAAATCGCAAACATCAGGATATTCCTCAGCCAAAGCCCGCCATTCACTAAAACATGACGACTATTGCCATAGGCGGCTTCGACGATAGTTAGCAGCAACGCGGGAATCCCAAAATAAGCCAGCAGACGGAACTCGATTGCCGGGCCACCCGGGTTAGGAAAGACATGGATTCCTCCAAGCTGCCCGATCAATGCCACAGCCGAACCAACGAAAATTGAAACCGCCAGGGCCGACAGGGTCCCGCGTGTCAGGGTGGAAGCATAGAATGAAACCAGTGAAACTGCAGCTGCGCTGAGGCAGAGACCTTTAAGGTCCTTCCACTGAAGATCTCCGCCGAATGGGCCGCCCCGCGCGCCAATGGCCACACCCAGGCGTTCCACAAGGAACGGAATGAACGCGCCCAGAATGATGCTGAGCACCAGAACCACCCCGAGTTTGACGACAAACTGAAGCGGGTGCGGTATAGGAAGGCAGAGTTGACCTTCCATCGTGCCCAGGCGTCGTTCCTCCGCGACCGCCATGCTGCCCAGTAAAACCGGCAGCGAAAACCAGAGGATGATCCAAATCCCGAGAAACACGGACACAAAGGTGCTCGAATCGCTCCATTCAGGGTTCACCTTGCGAAATCCAACAATGAAAATGTTCAAGACAAACACCACCACGGCAATGAGCAGGCTGACCTGGTGAAATTGAACCTCCTTGGCAATCAAATGCATCCAGGCAGTCCTCGGACCGCGGCCCATGCGCCACCCGGGCGCGAAACGGGGCCAGCGGATCGGAATCGAAATAACCCCGCCCGACCACTCAACATCCTGGGCCCGAAGAAACAACCAGCGGGAGAACAACAGGCCGAGCACAGCGTAAACCGCCAGGGCGCCTTGCATGATCCAAACCATTTGCAGCGAATACGATCCAAGCCATGTCATGCAGATCCAACTTACCGTCATGCCAATCGCAATGGTTGTGCCGATGGTGAGAAAGAAAGAGGCCGCAACATGGCGCAACAGCAGCACCGTCCAACTTCCTCCAGACACCGTACAAAAGATCACTATGGTGGAGCCTGTCCAAATGAGCCACAACACGCGGCCTGGCGCTGCCGGGCGTAGCCACCAGAGCAGACCGTAATGGAGCAGTAACAATCCCGACATTGGGATCAGTGTTACAATGATTTTGAGAAGCCAGATTCGGTTCCGCGCCACGGGCTGCGCCAAGAGTATTGGCAGGGTTCCCGAAGAGAATTCGCGGCCGAAAGATGCAACTCCGAGCAAACCCAACCCGACAAGCAAGGCCAAAGGTTGGACATAAAGCCAAGAATCCAGAGCGCCGGCTGCACCACGCGCGGTCCGCAGATACTCGAAGGACATTGCAGCAACCACCAAAACCACCGCCGCGACAAACGCCGGCAGCACCAGGCGGATTTCCTTCCTCACCATCGCATTCATACGCCGGCGTGGCCCAGGGTCCGGGAGGCCACGAAAATTTCCTCGAGCGACAACGACTCGCATTCCAATGCCTCGGGCTGCTTCGATTTCAACTCCGCCACAAGCGCGTCCGAATTGCCGTTGGACAAAATCTCGATCTCACGTCCGTTGCGCTTCACCTCCAGCGCGCCGGACAGACCGAGTTGCGGTATCGCCTCCGCAAATCGCGCCCGGATCCTCTTAAACCGGTCCCGTGCGCCGTCCGCATCCATCTTCAACAACACCCGCCCTTGGTCCAGGATCGTGAAATCATCAATCAACCCCTCGAACTCCGAAATCAAATGCGTCGATACAAACACTGTGCGCCGTTCCGGGTCGCCTGATTGATAGGCGCCGATGAAATTCCGGCTCGGGACAAATCGCAATGATCAACGCGAGTTGCGTCTTCTGGCCCTTGCTCAATCCGCCCGCCTTCAGGTTCGGATCCAGGCTGAATCGTTCCAGCAGGCTCTTTTCGATGTCGCGATTCCAATGCGCGCGGAATGACGCGAAGTATTCCAGGGTCTGGCTCACGGTCATCCAGGGATAAAACGCGACGGCATCCGGCACGTAGGCGAGGCGCGATTTCACCGCCACTTCGTTCCGGCGCGGGTCGAGTCCGAACACCCGCACGCTGCCCGCCTGGGGTCGCAGCAAATTCAGGAGGCATTTGATCGTGGTGGTTTTGCCCGCGCCGTTCCGGCCGAAAAACCCGAAACAACTCCCCGGCCGCACCGCGAGGTGCAGGTCGTGCACGGCTTCCACCCGGCCGTAACGGCGCGACAAACCGTGAATGTCAATGATGGGTTCGGTGCTCATGAGTTCCTTTCGGGTTCGGATTCCGCCGCCTTTTGTTCGAAGTAATCCAATCTCTCCCGGACCAGGTCCAGGAAATCCTGCCGGTTCACGCGCAGGTGATGCGCGGTGACGACGGCTTCATCGATCTCCGCCAGCAGCAGTTTGTGTTTCACGCCGCGGCTGAACGGCGACTGGCGGTCGCTCAGGAAACACCCCTTGCCGGGGAGCGTCTCCAGGATCCCCTGGCTTTCTAGCTCGGCGTAAGCCTTTGCGATCGTGTTCCGGTTGACGCGCAATTCCTCGGCAAGCGGCCGGATGCCGGGGAGCGGCTCGCCCGGCCGCAACGCCCCCGACGCCGCCGCATACCGCACCTGGTCCACCAGCTGCAAATACACCGGCTTGCCGCACTTGAAATCGATCTGAAACATCATGGCTTCAGCAAAGCGTCTCTACTGTCATATGTCACTATGACAGTTATGGCCGGGGTTGTCAAGAGGCGATTTGGCGGGAATGGACCTCGTCGTTGCCTCAACGGAGCTCAAATGTTGAATGTCTAGATGTGACACCGGGTCCCGGTGTCACATCTAGACATTCAACATTTGTGCGCGGAAACTCGGGAGGTTTTTCCTGAAAGCCGGACGCCGCGGGCGCTTCTGCGGAAAGGGTCTGGCTTGGCAGGAAGCCTCTATAGCGCGAGCTGTGCCGGGTAGGGCGAAGGATTGTTGGATAAATGGATTGGCTCCGCGCGATGGCCTTTTCAATAATCCATCCATCCAAAAATCCAGTAATCCACAGGTCGGGGCCCGAGTCTCGCCCCACCGAAGGTCTAGAGTGCGCCGAAGGGATTGTTCGAGAATCCGCCGGTGCCGGGCGCGGGGGGTGGCGCGGCGGGGGCCGGCTGGCTGGCCGACCCATTTGGGGGCCGATTCTGCGGGGCGCCCGCGGGAGCCGGGGAAGCAGCGCCCGCGGCAGCCTGGTTGGGATTCTTCGCGCGCTTGTTGCGCGGGAGCGGGCTGATCATCACGTTGATGCCCTTGCCGATCAGTTTCGGCGGAAAATCGGGATGCCCAAACGGCTCGATTTCCGCGAGGAATTTCTTGACGACCTGGAATCCGAATTCGGTGTGCGCCATCTCGCGCCCGCGGAATTTCAGCGTCACCTTCACCTTCATGTCCTCGCACAGAAAATCGATCGCATGGGTGATCTTCACCGAGAGATCATGCGCGTCGATGCGCGGGCTGAGCTGGACTTCCTTGACGATGGTGGCGTGCTGGTGCTTCTTGGATTCCTTCTCCTTCTTCGCCAGTTCGTAGCGGTATTTGCCGTAATCGACCAGCCGGCAGACGGGCGGCGTGGCGTTGGCCGACACTTCCACGAGGTCGACTCCATTCGCCCGGGCCATATTCAAAGCCTCGCTCAGCGACAGGATCCCGACCTGTTTGTTGTCGACTCCGATCACCCTCACTTCGCGGGAACGGATTTTCCCATTGACCCGGACGAACGAGGAGGAGAAGGAAGAATTGCGTGGAGCGAAAGGGCGACTCAAGACACCCTCACCGGTTGGAGCTTATTCATGCATGAATGGTTTTCAACATAGAAACCAATATGTAACGCTTACTAATAATCTACGCCCGGGAGGGTTCGCAAGTAAAAAATGAGCGCATTTGAGTGCGGAATCTTCGAGTCTTTCGATCGTCCTCGAACAGTGAGGTTAAATGGTTAAAGCGTTAAAAGGTTAAAAGGGCGCGGACATTTAGCCTTTTTAACTCTTTTAACGTTTCAACGCTTTAACCACTGAAAAGCCGAGGACGAGGACGAGGACGATTACGAAGGCATCATTCCGCAACCCGCACTCCGAACTCCGCATTCCCCATATCCCGTCTCCACCAGCACCGGGAACCGGCAGTTCTCGCAGGTGGCGTTGGACCGGTCGCAATAATCCCGGCCGATCTGAATCAATCCCTGCTGCTCCGCGGCGCTGGACAGGGTCCGACGGGGGGCGCCCCCCAGCAATCGGAACCGGGCCAGGCGCAGCACGGAATTATCCTCGGCGGCGGGCCAGTTGCGGAACCGGTGTTCCACCAGGCGCTGCACCGGCCCGTTGTCCCCTTCGGCTGCACGCGCCCAAAGCCACGGAAGAATCGCATTCACCGCAAGATCCGTCACCCGCGTGGCGCCCAGCAACGGACGCGGCTTGGCCAGCCGCGGCGTCCGCAGCGTCCAGTGCCAGCTCCAGAATTCGTCCGGGCCCGGATCCAGAATTTGCAACAGCGAGCCGGCCAGGCGCGGATCCGGGATGCGAACCGCGCACCAGCGTTCCAGCCGCTGGGCCAGCCCGCCGGCCATCGACCAGTGGGCGGCGAGCGCCAGCCGGCGCAGCGGGTGATTGGCCGGACGCAATCCGTGCAGCCGCCAGATGGATCCCGGCAACGCCGCATCGGCATAGGACTCCCGTTCGCGCCACCAGAAATCCCAGATTCGCCGCAGGTAACGGCCGGCGGCTGCCGTGGCCCGGGGCAGATCCGCGGGCAGCAGGCCTGCGGCGCCGAAGAGGCGGGCCTGGAGTTCGAGCAACGGTGGGTTTCCGGCGGACCATTGGGGGCGCAATTCGGCAAGACATTGCATCGGCCAACTGTTGTGCTTGTAACCCAGCCCGCGGAACAGGCCTTCCCACAGCGCCTGTTCCCATCCGGCTTCCCGCGCCCGCGCCTGAAACTGGTGGGCCTTGGCCCGAAATCGCAGCTCCGCCGCGTCGCGCAGCAATCGCCCCCGGCTCTCAAGCGGCAGCTTCCGCAAGCCCGGACAACACCGGCCCCTGAGCAAATCCGGCAATTCCGGCGCCGGATTGGATTCGAGCCACAGCGCCAGCTCCAGCAGGGGTGCATCCAGGCAATCCTGCAGGGCCACCACGGCCGGAACACCCGGCGCGGCCCGGACCGCCGCCCAGACCACCTGCAGGATCACGTTGCGAAATGCGGGGTTCCGATCATGCCGATGCGCCACCCATCCCGCCGATTGCACGTCCACCTCCACGTCGCCGGATTTCGGAATGTCCGACCCGATTTGAATCACGGCCCCGCGAAAATCGGGTCCGCCTTCGAGGCTGGGAAATCCCGGGTGAAGGACCCGGACCGGTTTGCCGTCCAAGGTTAGCAGGCGGTTCCGCTGCAACCGCTGGTGCTGCCAGATGGCTTGCAGAAGTCGTTCGGGCGGCGAAGTCGGGCGGTCGCGCAGGAACGGCGCCGCCGCGGCGGTGAATCGTTGTGAAACATAGAAATTGCCCTGTATGCCCAACACCTTGCCATTGCTTTTGCGCCGATGCTTTTGCATTGTCAAGACGGATGTGAACATGCGAACGAAATCTCCATTGATTTTAGCCGTGCTGGCCTGCGCCGCCGGCGCCACGCCGACCACACCGATCACGCTGAACGAGGAACTCCCGGACGTGCGGCGCGATGCCACCGTGCTGGCCGTGGAGGAAGTCATGCCCAGTGTCGTCAATATCGCCACCAAAAGCGTCCAGCCGGTGCAGGATCCCATGGACCGGTTTTTTCCGCCCGGCTGGCGGCCCCGGCGTTATGGCACCCAGTACAGCCTGGGGTCGGGCGTCGTCATCGACGAAGCCGGCTACGTGCTGACCAACGAACACGTCGTCCGCGGCGCCAGCCAGATCCAGGTCCGGTTTGCCGCCGGCACGAACGATTACAACGCCACCCTGGTCGTGAGCGATCCGCGCATGGACGTGGCGCTGCTCAAACTGGAAGGCGCGCCCGGCGAGAAATTTCATCCGATCAAACTGGCCCGCGAAGACGACCTGCTGCTGGGCGAGACCGTGCTGGCCCTGGGAAATCCGCTGGGTTTCGGCGGCTCGGTCACTCGCGGCATTCTGAGTTCCAAGAGCCGAATGCCGCCCAAGGAAGGTCAGCCGCTCAATTACGCAAACCTGCTCCAGACCGATGCGCCGATCAATCACGGCAACAGCGGCGGCCCGCTCGTCAATTTGCGCGGCGAACTCATCGGCATCAACAACCGGGTCGTCAACGAAGCCTACGGCGAACCCGCCCAGGGCCTCGGCTTCGCCATCCCCATCCGCCTCGTCGAGGAAGCCCTGTCCGACATCTTCCCGACCGAGTTCGTCAAGAACAAGTGGTTCGGCGCCCGCGTCAAAGTGGGTTCGTATCCGCTCACCATTTTATCGGTTCAACCCGACAGCCCGGCGGACAAGGCCGGGTTGAAACCGGGCGACGCGATCCTCGAAGTCAACGGCAAGGTGCCGCGCAGCTTCATTCAGTTCAGCGAATTGATGGCGACGAACAGCGCCGCGGACGTGCCGCTGACGATCCGGCGCGGAACCGAACAATTGCAGCCGGCGGTCAAACTCATACCGGAAACCTCGGTGTTCAACGCCGATTACATCCAGCGGCGCCTGGGCGTGGCGCTCGAACCCCAAACCATCCAACTCTGGGGCCAAACCCTCAAAACCTTCGTCATCACGCAGGACAAAAACACCCCCGCCGCCAGCCAGAAATCCCGGTTCTTCATCACCACCTTCGACGGCCAATCCTTTGACAACCTCACCGCCCTCGCCCGGTTCCTCGCAGGCAAACGCAAGGGCGACGTCATCCCCGTCGGCGGACTCGTCGTGCAGCGCGACAACGAATTCGTCGTGGCCGTCCAGGAAAAACAGGCCGAAATCACGCTGCGCTGATCCCGGAGAATTTATTGGATGCACCCGCACCTTTCCCATTAGATTGGTGTTACTTCATGAGTGACGATTTCATGATCGAAGTTGCCGGACTGACCAAACGCTACGCGGGCCACACCGCCGTGGCGGATTTATCGTTCACGGTCGCCCGCGGCGAAATCGTCGGCCTGCTGGGCCCCAACGGCGCGGGCAAGAGCACCACGATGCGAATCCTGGCCTGCTACCTGCCCGCCACCTCCGGAACAGTGCGCGTCGGCGGACAGGACGTCTTCGCCGAATCCCTCGAAGTCCGGCGCAAGATCGGCTACATGCCCGAGAACAATCCGCTCCCGCCCGAAATGCGGGTGAAGGAATACCTGCGCTACCGGGCCCGGTTGAAAGGGCTGAGCCGCGCCCGGACGCGCGACCGGGTGGACGTCGTCATGCAGCAATGCGGACTGGAAGACGTCGGCCGCAAGATCGTCGGCCACCTGTCCAAAGGCTACCGCCAGCGCGTCGGCCTCGCGGATGCCCTCGTGCATGAACCCGAATTGATCATCCTCGACGAACCCACCATCGGCCTCGACCCGCGCCAGATCCGGTCCGTCCGACAGCTCATCAAGAGCCTCGCTGCAAGCCACACGGTCCTGATCTCCACCCACATTTTGCCCGAAGCCGAAATGACCTGCAGCCGGATGCTGATCATGTATGGCGGGCGCGTGCTCGCCTCGGATACGCCCGAAAATCTCCAGCGCCTCATGAACAGCAGCGTCGTGGCCGAAATCGCCGCGCCCGAACAGGAACTCGCCGGCGCGCTGGCCGAACTTCCCGAGATCGAACGCGTCGACATCGCGGCGGCGGACGGTGAATTTTTCCGGTGCGCACTGGTGCCGCGCAATGGGGCGGATGTGCGCATGGACGTTTATGCGCTGGCGCGGGAGCGCGGCTGGTATTTGCGCGAGTTGAGCCGCAACCGGCATTCGCTCGAGGACATTTACGTCCAGGTCACCCAGTCCGAAGAGGAGGAGGAAGCCTGATGCAAGCCTATCTCACCCTCGCCCGGCGCGAGTTCGCGGGCTATTTCTTTTCAATCAGCGGCTACGTGATCATCGCCGCCTCCGCCTTCCTCATGGGACTGGGCTTTGTCTCGATGCTGGTGAACCTGCAGGGGGATCCCACCCCGATCCCGGTCACCGAGCTGTTTTACATGACATTTTATTTCTGGGTGATCCTGCTGCTGACGGTGCCGGTGATCACGATGCGGCTCTTCGCGCAGGAGAAGGCGAGCGGCACGTTCGAGACCCTGATGACCACGCCGGTCACGGACCTGCAGGTTGTCGGGGCCAAGTTCACCGCGGCGCTGGCCTTCTACGCCCTCATGTGGCTGCCCCTGCTCGGCTGCATCCTGCTGCTGCGCCGTTACGCCAACGACCCGACCGGGTTCGATCCGGGCCTGGTCGCCACCACCTTCCTCGGAATCGTCCTGCTCGGCTGCCTGTTCCTGTCGCTCGGCTGCCTCGGTTCCGCACTCACGCGCAACCAGATGACCGCCGCCATGATCACCATGGTCCTGTGCGTCAGCCTGTTCCTGCTGAGCTTTCTCTCCGACCACTTCCCGCTCACGACCTGGCAGGGCCAGGCGATGTCGCTGTTCGCGCTGCGCGATCAGATGCACGATTTCGCCCGCGGCATCGTGGATTCACGCGCGGTCGTGATTTACCTGAGCCTGACGGGTTTCTGCCTTTACCTCACCCTGCGCGTGATTGAAAGCCGGAGGTGGAGATAACCATGTCCGACCCGACCAAACCCAGCTTCTCCCGCGGCCGGAAATGGAGCATCGGCCTGAACGTCGCCCTCGGCATCGTCGCGGCCTTCGCCCTGCTGGCGATGGCCAATTACCTCAGCGTGAATTATTTTCAGCGCTGGTACCTGAGCAGCCGCACGCAGGTCCAGCTCAAGCCCCGCACCCTCAACCTGCTCCGGTCCATGACCAACCAGGTCCAGGTCATCCTCTACTACGACCGCCAGGACGACCTCTACAGCAGCATCACCGACCTGCTCAAAGAATACCGCGCCGTCAACCCGCGCCTCACCGTCCGGACCGTCGATTACACCCGCGACGCCGCCGAAGCCCAGCAGATCAAGGCGAAATACAACCTCGTCAATCCAACCGAGAAAAACCTGGTCATATTCGACTGCGACGGCCGATTCAAGGTGGTTCCCGGCGAGGCGCTCAGCCAGTTCACGTTCGAACCGACCCCGAGCGAGGTGCCCGGCAAACCCGAGTTCCGCAAAAAACTCGTCGCGTTTAACGGCGAAGTCCAGTTCACCGCCGCCATCCTCCAGGTGATCAGCCCCCAAATCCTCCGCGCCTACACGCTCCAGGGACACGGCGAACCCGCCATCGACGACGCTACCGACCAGCTCGGCCTCGCCCGGTTCAACGCCATTCTCCAGCAAAATTACCTCACCAACCTGCCCCTCGTCCTCGGCACCAACCGCGTCCCGGAAGATTGCAGCCTGCTCCTCATCATCGGACCGCGCTCCGCCTTGCAGGACACCGAGCTCGCCTCCATCCAGAAATACCTCGACGACGGCGGACGCTGCTTCGTCGCCCTCAACCTGATCTCGCTCCACCGCGAACTCGGCCTCGAAAAACTCCTCGGCTCCTGGAACGTCGACGTCAGCCACAGCACCGTCCGCGACGCGAAAACCATCACGGGCACCGACATCGACGTCGACACGTTCACCAATCATCCGGCGGTCAGTTCGCTGATCGGCTCCCAGTTGTATCTGGTGGAACCCCGCCGCATCGGCAAAGGCAGCGCCGCCACCGGCAACGATGCCCCCATCGCACGCGAAATCGTGTTCTCCAGCCCGCGCTCCGTCCTGCTCGACCAGCCCAACGGCCAGCCCCAGTCCTATCCCCTCATGGTCGCCGTCGAAAAACCTCCAGGCAAAACCGCCGCCGCCCGCGGCTCCATGCGGCTGCTCGTCATCGGCGACTCCGTCTTCCTCGGCAACGTCGGCATCACCTCGCTGGCCAATTCCGATTTCGTCACGTTCGCCGTCAACTGGCTGCTCGACCGCACCGTCCTGCTCGAGGGACTGGGCCCGCAACCGGTCGGCGAATACCGCCTGCTCATGACCCGGCCGCAATTGCAGGCGGTGGAATGGATCCTTCTCGCGGCGATGCCCGGAGGCATCCTGGTGTTCGGAACCCTGGTCTGGCTGCGCCGGCGCCGGTAAGCGCATACGCGAATGAATCCCAAATCAACCTGGTTCGGGGTGGCCGTCGCGGCGGGATTGTTCGCCTTCATCTTCTTCTTCGAACGCCATCATCACCAGCCCCCGCCCGGCCCGGCCCGCATCCTGCCCGCGCTCGATCCCGCCACCGTCGACCAAATCCAGATCCTGCCCAAGGGCCAGCTCGAAATCCGGCTTCAGCGCACCAACGGCGTCTGGTGGATCACCCGCCCGTTCACCTACCCCGCCCAAACCACCGGCGTGGATGGCATGCTCCGTTACCTCACCAACCTCACCTGCTCCAGCTTCATCGCCCCACAGGAACTCAAAAACGTCCACAAAGCCGCCGAGGAATACGGTCTCGAACCCCCGCAGCTCACCTTCATCTTCCAGCACGGCGACGAACAAAACATCGTCCACCTCGGCTACAAAACCGCCCCCGGCGACCAGATGTTCCTCCAGGTCGTCGGCGTCGGCGAAATCTACATCGTCGACGCCAGCGCCCTGCAGCAAATCCCCGTCAAGGCCGACGACTGGCGCGACCCGATGCTGGCCGATTTTTCGCGCCTTCAATTCGACCGCGTTCTCGTCACCAACGCCGGGCGCGCGTTCGAACTGCAGCGCAACCCGACCAACAAACTCTGGCGCCTCCTGCCGCCCGGACGCGAAGCCCGCGCCGACAACGGCAAGGTCGACGAAGCGATCCAGAAACTCATGTCCCTCCACGCCGGCCAGTTCGTCACCGACGATCCCAAGGCCGACCTCGACAGCTACGGCCTGCTCACACCCGAGCTCAGCCTTTCGCTGGCGCACGGCACAAACCCCGTCCTCCTCCTCGAT
>JAXMHQ010000011.1:0-121456 GCA_046346665.1 Verrucomicrobiota bacterium | reverse complement strand
CCCATCAGAAAACATCCGAATCCAACCCCAGGAACTGACATGAGCATTCCGTTCGTCCCGCAACTGGCCGCCCTTCCCGTCTACCAGCCCGGCCGCCCGATCGAAGAAGTCGCGCGCGAGCTGGGTCTTGATCCGGACTCGGTGATCAAGCTGGCGTCGAATGAAAATCCGCTCGGCCCGTCGCGGCTGGCCGTGCGCGCGCTGCGCGAGGCGGCGTCGACGGTCCACCTCTATCCCGACGGCAGTGCGTTTCACCTGAAAAACAAGCTGGCGGCGAAGCTCGGCGTCACGCCCGGCCACCTGATTCTCGGGAACGGCTCGAACGAAGTCATCGAAATGCTCGGACACGCCCTGCTCTCCCCCGACGCGGAGGTGGTGGTGTCGCAATATTGTTTCGCCGTTTACCCGATCGTCACCGCGCTGTTCGGCGCCCGGCTGGTCACGGTGCCGGCGAAAAAATACGGGCACGACCTGGACGCGATGCTGGCGGCGATCACGCCGCGGACGCGCATCGTGTTTGTGGCGAATCCGAATAATCCGACCGGCACGACCGTGCCGCGCGAGGCGCTGGCGAATTTTGTCGCGGCGATACCGCCCGGCGTGGTGCTCGCGCTCGACGAAGCGTACCTGGAATTTCTCGAGGAACCGCTGGACCTGGTGCCGGAGATCCGGGCCGGCACGCGGCCGAACATTTTGCTCATGCGGACGTTTTCCAAGATCTACGGACTGGCCGGGCTGCGGCTGGGATACGGCATCGGCCATCCCGACCTCGTCGCCGCGCTGGAAAAAATCCGCCAGCCGTTCAACATCAATCTGCCCGCCCAGGCGGCGGCCATGGCGGCGCTGGACGACACCGCGCACGTGGAAAAGACGCGGCGCATCAACAGCCGCGGCCTCAGGTTTTACGCGCGGGAATTCCGCAGGCGAAAGCTCGAGTTCGTGAAATCGTCGGGCAACTTCATCCTGGTCCGCGTGGGCGAGGACCAGAAAGTGTTCCAGGAATTGCAAAAGCTCGGCGTGATCGTGCGGCCGATGGGCGGCTACCAGTTGCCGGAATGGATCCGCATTTCCGTGGGCACGCCGAAGGAAAACACGCGGTGCATCGAGGCGCTCGACCGGGTGTTGCCGCCGGCGGCTTGACGCGAATGAACGCAAATTGCGCCAAGCCGGTGGGGCGGGACTCTGTCGAGCCCTGACATGGCGGCGCTTCCGCAATCTCACGATTGCGGCTACGGGAACAGGGCTCGACGGAGTCTCGCCCCACCGCCCGGGCCTGGCGGTAAATCCAATTAAGATGTTGAATCCCGCCCGAAAGCGATTACTACTTCCCCGAACGCTGAACTGGAACCAACGTGAAACTCACTGATCTGCGCGGCATCCTGCAGTACATCCCGCAATTCCGGGAAAAGACATTCATCATCGGGGTGGACGGGGCGATCGTCACCGACGAAAACTTCGCCAACATCCTGCTCGACGTGGCGGTGCTGCGCTCGCTGAACATCCGGGTGGTGCTGGTTCACGGCGCCTCGGCCCAGATCAAATCGCTCGCCGAGCAGCAGAATCTCAAGCCGTCGAACCTCGACGGATCGGGGATCACGGATGCGGACACGCTGCAGGTGGCGTTGCACGCGGCGAACCGGCTCACGCACGAGATTCTCGAAGGTCTCGCGGCGAACGATCTCCGCGCCGCCTGCACCAACGCGATTATCGCCCATCCGCTCGGCATCCTGCAGGGGGTCGATCACCTGTTCACCGGCAAGGTGGAGCGCGTGGACACCGAACTTCTCCAGACGCTGCTGAGCCAGGGCATCATTCCCGTCGTGCCGCCGCTCGGATTCGACGGCGACGGCAAGACCTACCGCGTCAATTCGGACAGCGTCGCGGTCGCGGTCGGCGAAGCGGTCAAGGCGACGAAGCTCATTTTCATCACCGCCCAGGACGGGTTGCGATACAACAACCTGATCATCCGCCAGATGATTGTGGCCGAGCTGCAGAAATTATTGCAGCAAAACAGCGCAGGGTTCGCGGCGGAAATGTTGTCCAAGGCGCACCATGCTGTCACCGCCTGCGGCGCCGGCATCCAGCGGGTTCACATCATCAACGGCCGGGTCGACGAAGGCCTGCTCGCGGAGGTGTTCTCCAACGAAGGCATCGGCACGCTGATTTACGCAAACGAATACCAGCAGATTCGCCCTGCGAAGAAGAAGGACATCCGGGCCATCCAGATGCTGACGAAGAAAGCCGTCGAATCCGACGAACTCATCAAGCGCACGCGCGCCGTGATTGAGAAGAGCCTGGGCGATTATTACCTGTTCGAAATCGACCGCAACGTGGTCGCCTGCGCGGCGCTGCATCTCTACACGGAACAAAAGAAGGGCGAGCTGGCGTGCCTCTATGTCGATCCTTCGCACGAAAACCAGGGCATCGGCCGCAAGCTGATCCAGTTCATCGAAAACAAGGCGCGCGAACTCGGGTTGAACGAGCTGATCACGCTGTCGACCCAGGCGTTCACGTATTTTCAATCGAAGGGCGGGTTTGCCGAAGGCACGCCGGACGATCTGCCGCCGGCGCGGCGCGAGAAATACGACCAGAGCGGCCGCAATTCGAAGGTGCTGGTGAAGAAACTCGCCAGGCCCGCCGCCTGATCCCGGAGAAGCGCGCATGTCCTGGCCGCGCCAGCAACTGAACTCGCGCCTGGTCGCCGCCTTCGCGAACGCCTGCCGCCGGCACCACGTCTCCCCCACCCCGCGCGTCCTGATCGTCGAGGCCGGCCCGCAACGCCTCACCTTGCTGGAACGCCTGCCCCGTTTCTTCTATCCGGGCGGTTACCATGTCCGGCGCCGGTTTCGCTGCTCCACTTCGCGATTCGGCACCGGCCAACAGGCCGGGTCCAATCAAACCCCGCTGGGCTTGCATCGCGTCGCGGAAAAAATCGGCCACGGCTGGCCGTCGGGAACCGCCTTTCGCAGCCGGCAACCGGTCGGCTGCACCTGGCAGGGAATGCCCGACGCCAAAATCACCACCCGCATCCTCTGGCTCGAGGGGCTTGAACCCGGATTCAACCGCGGCAACGGCGTGGATTCACACGAGCGCTACATCTACATCCACGGCACCGGCGATGAAACAACGCTGGGCCGGCCGGCGTCGTGCGGCTGCGTCCACCTCGCCGCGGCCGACCTCGTGCCGTTGTTCGACACGACGCCGTCTGGAACGCTGGTGTGGATCGGGTGAGGATGGGGACTCGCGGTAGCTCGTCCCTCCCGACTGTGCCTCTCCACTCCCGGGAGGGACGAGCTACCGCGAACCTGCCGCGGCAGGGCTGCGCTCCGCGCGGCCGGCGCCGCGGAGCGGCGCCCTACCAAACCGTCTGATCGCTCGAAGACGCGAATTCAAATTAAGACATTACGCCTCTCTGCCGGAGCTTGAATTTCGCCGTCGAGGAGTTAATGTTGCCTCCGTGTCCACCCGTTTCTGCCATTGGCTGATGCTTGCCGCGTTGCTGTCGACCGCGGGCGGAAACTGGACATTGCTGCAATCGGTCGCCTGGACCGGCATGCTGGCCGACAATCTCCGGCGCGGATCCTTTTCGGAGGCGGTGGAGCGCACTTTCGACGGCCGGCATCCCTGCAAACTGTGCCGCCAGATCGACCGGGCCCGGCGTTCGGAAAAGCAGGCGCCGCAGAAGGCGGCGCATGTGCGCCTTGAATTCGCCCACTGGCCGGTGACCCTGGTGTTTGGTTCGCCGCGGGATTATCGGAAGGTGACAGATCCCCCGCTGGTCCCCGCCGCTCGCTCCGAAAGCCCGCCCGTCCCGCCGCCCCGCTTGGTTTCCTGACCGATTCCCATTCCTGTTGTGCAGCCCCGTTCGGGGTTGCGGTTTCCTTTTTGATTTTTTTCCGCGGGCCTTTCCCGCGGCAGCTTGCGACTTATGAAATTTTGGATTTGTTCGATATTGGCCCTGGCCGGCGCCGGCCGGGGATTCGGATGCGATTTTTGCGCGATGTATGCCGCCCAGCAGGCGGAAGGCATCGCCGGGACCGGGTTTTTTGCCGGGTTGGCGGAGCAATACACCTGGTTCGACACGTTTCAATCCGGCGGCCAGCCCGCTGCCAACCCCGACGGCGAATACATGCACAGCCTGAATTCGCAGGTGTATGCCGGCTACAACTTCACCGATTGGCTGGGCGTCCAGTTGAATCTTCCCGTCATCTACCGCGCCTACGGCAAGACCGGCGTTCAGGCCAGCGAAGCCGGCATCGGGGACCTGTCGCTCGCCGGCAATGTCCGCCTCTGGCAGCATCGCACCACGGATCTCACCCTCACCTGGACCGCCATGGCCGGAGTGAAATTTCCCACGGGCGACCCGGCACAGTTGAATCCGGCGCTGCCGGAATTCGCCGCGGGCATCGGCGGGCACGACCTGGCGCTGGGCTCCGGTTCCTACGACGGGCTGTTTGGAACCACCCTGTTCGGACGGTTCCAGCGGTTGTTTCTCAGCGCCTCGATGCAATACGGCCTGCGCAGCGAGGGGGCGTTTCAATACCGGTTCGCAAACGACTGGTCGTGGTCGGGCGGCCCCGGCTTTTATGTGTGGCTCCAGGATTCGGCAAGTTGCTCCGTGCAGGCGGTGGTCTCGGGTGAAACCAAGGGACAAGACACCGTGGCAGGCGTGCCGATGGATGATACGGCGGAACGGATCGTCTACCTCGGACCGCGGGTGAACTTCACCTGGGCTGAAAACTGGAGCCTGGAAGCCGAGGGCGATCTTCCGGTGAGCATCGTGAGCAGCGGCGACATGCTGGTCCCGAACTACCGCATCCGGGCGGCGTTGAACTGCCGATTCTAATTCGTATCGATGCGGTCGGCGTCTCGCTGGGAGTTTCCTGCTGAAAGGGATCCGCGATCGGACGATCGCGGCTACAGGGCGCTCCGTAGCCGCGATTGTAAAATCGCGGAGGCCGGGTTGGCTTGGGGGATTGCGATCTTGCGATCGCTGCTGCGGACGATTAATTGGCGTAGCGATCCATCAACCGGCCGAGGCCTTCCTCGGTCAGGTAATCCGGCACGCCTTCGAAGCGCACGATCCCCTTGGGGTCGATGAGCACGGCGTGAGGCACGCCCTCGACTTCGAATGCCGACCAGGTGTAACCGGCCGGATCCACACCGATGGAATAGTCGGGATGCGGGTATTGCGCGGTCCGGACGGTGTCGGCGGGTTCTTCGGAGAGCCCGATGATCACCAGTCGATCCTTGTACTTTTCGTGAAACTTGTTGAGGTATGGAATAATTTTGCGGCACGGCTCGCCCCAGGTCGCCCAGAATTCCACCAGCACGAACTTGCCGTTCACGTCGGGCGGCGGCGTCAGCCATTCGGGAACAATGATGCGCGGCGATTTCTCGCCGAGAAAGGATTTCGCGTACAGTTTGGCCGGGATGAAATTGCCGTCGTCATCCAGTTGCGGCCCGCTGTTGGTTTTAACGGCCACCACGCTTCGGGCGGCGTAGTCGGATCGGAACTGTTCGTTGCCGGCCGCGCGCGCGGTCTGAATCGCCGCCGCCTTGCCCGCGTTAAAGTTGAATTGTTTCTGGAGATCGGGACTCAACAACTTGAGCTTCACATTGCCCATGCCGCGGGAGTGCGTGAAATACAAATCCGTCGCGGTCACGCTGGTAACGACGACATTGGTGTACGTTTCATCGCCGGCCTGGAGAATCTTGAAGGCCGGCTCCGCGCCGGATGCGAAAGCCGGCACCAGGGCGGCCGCGAAGATCGCCGCAGCCAGGCGCCGCCAAATACTATATTGAGCCATGCCGCGTCAGAAGCACGCGCCAAGCCAATGCGCCGCCCGGCGGTTGTGTGTTAATTCCTTGATAACCAGAACAATCGGCGGAGGCGACCGGCTTTTACGTTACTTCACACTTTTCAGACAGCCGATTTGGACTACCTTCCACTTCCATGACGTTGCTTGAGCAAATGACGCAACTGGCCCGGGACGCCCGCGAGGCGTCGCGCGCGCTGGCCGTGATGTCGACGGACGACAAGAATCGCTGCCTGCTCGCCATGGCCGATGCCCTGGTCCAAAACGCGGCGGCCATCCGCGAAGCCAACAGCCTGGACATGGACGCCGCGGCGAAAAGCGGGCTGAGCTCCGCGATGCTCGACCGGCTGAAACTCGACGACAAGCGGATCCAGGGAATGGCCAAAGGCGTCCGTGAAGTCGCCGCCCTGCCCGATCCCGTCGGCCGCGTGCTCGACGAGCGCGTCCGGCCCAACGGCCTTAAGCTCCGCAAAATCTCCACGCCCATCGGCGTCGTCGTGATCATTTACGAATCGCGCCCGAACGTCACCGCCGACGCCGCCGCGCTGTGCTTCAAATCCGGCAACGCCACCATTCTTCGGGGCGGCAAGGAAGCGCTGAATTCCAACCGCATCATCGCGCGAATCATGGTCGACGCCGCCCGCGCCGCCCTGCCCTCGTTTCCCGCACACGCCATCCAGGTCGTTCCCGTCGCCGATCGCGAAGCCATCCCCGCCCTGCTGTCGCTCACCCAGTACGTGGACCTTTGCATGCCGCGCGGCGGAGAGGGGTTGATCCGGGCCGTGACCGAGTGTTCCAAGGTGCCGGTGATCAAACATTACAAGGGCGTGTGCCACGTCTACGTCGACGCCGACGCCGACCTCGGCATGGCCGAAAAAATCGTGCTCAACGCCAAGGTGCAGCGCCCCGCCGTCTGCAATTCGATGGAAACGCTGCTGGTCGACAAGGCCGCGGCCGCGGCGTTCCTGCCGTCCATCGCACGGCAATTGGACGGGCACAAAGTCGAATTGCGCTGCGACGCGGAATCGCTGCGGATCCTGCAGCCCGCCATCGCCGGGCGCCAGGCGCCGGTCAAGCCGGCCGCGGAACAGGACTGGAGCACGGAATACAACGATTACATCCTGAACGTGCGGATCGTCGACGGCGTGGACGCCGCGGTGGACCACATTCATCGCTACGGCTCCGCGCATTCCGACAGCATCGTCACACGCAACGAGGCGCGCGCGCAGCGGTTCCTGGGATCGGTCGATTCCGCGGCGGTTTACTGGAACGCCTCGACGCGGTTCACGGACGGCGGCGAATTCGGCATGGGCGCGGAGATCGGGATCAGCACCGACAAAGTCGGCGCGCGCGGACCGATGGGTCTCGACGAATTGACGAGCTACAAATGGATCGGCATCGGGACCGGGCAGGTGCGCGGATGAAGCCCGGATGAACGCAGCCGCTTCATCCCGGGAAACCGCCCGGGCGGTGCGATCGGCACTGCCCGAAGGCGGCCTGTTTGCGGGCCAATCCTGGCGAATCTCGCCGGAACCCTTTCCGCTCGATCCCGCGATCGTCAAAGAACTCGAGTCGCTCGGCCGCGTTTTTCTCCAGTTCTACCGCGCTGCCAACCTGCTTTACCGCAAGAGCGCCGAAGGGAAACAACCGGATTGGGTCGCCCGCTGGCTCGACCTCGGGAAACCCCGCGAACTCATCGAACTCCAGCGGTCGCAGTCGCTCAAGAACGAAATCCCCCGCGTCATCCGCCCGGACCTGCTGCTCACCGACGACGGCATTCGCGTGACGGAACTCGATTCGGTCCCGGGCGGCATCGGGCTCACCGCCTGGCTGAACGCGACTTACTCGAAGATCTCGCCGCCCGATGTCGCAGGGCGATTGATCGGCGGCGCCGACGCCATGATCCGGGGGTTCGCCGGAATCTTCGGATCCGCCCCGCGCGTCCACATCGTCGTGTCCGAGGAGTCGGCGTCGTATCGGCCGGAAATGGACTGGATCGTTGCGCGGTTGAACGAAACGAGTCCCGGGCGATACGCGGTGCGGCCGCCCGATTTTCTGGAATTCGCGCCGGGCGACGCGGTCTACCGGTTTTTCGAGTTGTTCGATTTGCCCCAGGTCCCGTCGGCGGCGGCGCTGTTCGCGAAAGCCGCTGCCCGGGAGATCCGGCTGACGCCGCCGCCCAAGCCTGTCTTCGAGGAGAAGATGCTGTTCGCGTTGTTGTGGAACCGGAACCTGCAGGGCTTCTGGCGCCAGGAACTCGGTGAAAGCTTTTTCCAGCGGATGCTGCAAATCACTCCGCGCACGTGGCTGCTCGATCCCGCCCCGCTCCCGCCGCAGGGCGCCATCCCGGAATTGAATCTCACCGACTGGTCCCAGTTGAAATTGCTGTCGCAAAAGGAGCGCGATTTGATTCTGAAGGTGTCCGGTTATTCGGAACTGGCGTGGGGCGCGCGCGGGGTTCACCTCGGCAGCGACCTGCCCCACGACGCGTGGAGCCGCGCGGTGGACGACGCCATCGCCGGTTTCGAGCGCCATCCCAGCGTCCTGCAGCGCTACCACAAACCCGCCCTGGTGGATGCCGCGTGGTTCGATTTCGATCGGGAGGAACTAACCCCGATGAAAGGCCGGGCGCGGTTGTGTCCGTATTATTTTGTGTCAGGCGACGGCGACGCCGCGCGCGCGGAATGGTGCGGACTGCTGGCCACGATCTGTCCGGCCGACAAGAAAATCATCCACGGCATGACCGACGCGATCCTGGCGCCGGGAATGAAGGGGGTATGAAATGCGGAATGCGGAGTGCGGAACGCGGAATCCTGGCGGGCCGCTTTTACGTCCAATTGTTGGAGCCGACGTCAGGAGGCTCACGCTTCCGTTTTTACTTATAAGTTAGAGCCTCCTTACGTCGGCTCCTACAAGAGAACGAGGCAAATCCGCCAGGATTCCGCATTCCGCATTCCGCATTCCGCGCTCCGCGCTTCCGAACTGCCTTGCCGGGTCGAGGTGGTTGCATTAGTTTCGGCTGAATCATATGGACAGCCAAGACATGCCGCCGAGTTTTGCCGCACCGCCGCCCGCGCCGCCCGTTCCGCCCCCGCTCATCACGCCTCCGCCGCCGCCCGCGCCGCGGCGCGGCCGCGGCTGGATGATGTTCGCGCTCATCCTGCTCGCGCTGCTCGGAATCAGCCTCTTTCTTAATCTCGGACAATTCGCCTCCCGCGTGCTGCGCATCGACTCCTCCCGCTCGGGCACTTACGGGCCCAAGCTGGACGAGGTCGTGATGGAAGACAACGACGCCTCCGCGAAGATCGCCGTCATCGACATCAACGGCATCATCTCCGACCAGGAAATCGACCAGAACGGCTACACGATGGTGGATCTGATCAAGTCCCAACTCGACCGCGCCGCGAAGGACAACAAGGTCAAGGCGGTGATCATCCGCATGGATTCCCCGGGCGGCGAGGTGCTGGCGTCGGACGACATTTACCGGGCGATCTCGGATTTTCAATCCGACACCGACAAGCCGGTGGTGACGTCGATGGGCGCCCTTGCGGCGTCAGGCGGCTATTACATTTCCGTCGGCTCAAGCTGGATTGTGGCGAACGAACTGACGCTGACGGGCAGCATCGGGGTGATCTTGCACAGTTGGAATTATCGCAACCTGATGGACAAGGTGGGTTTGCTGCCGGAGGTTTACAAAAGCGGCAAGTTCAAGGACATGCTCAGCGGCGAGCGCAAACCGGCGGATATCACGCCGGAAGAACGCGAGATGGTTCAGAATCTCATCAACGAAACATACACCCGGTTCAAGCAAGTGGTGCAGGAAGGACGAGGCAACGCGGTCAAGTTCACCGAGGACGCCCGCCCTCTGGCGCCGGACTGGAAGGATTACGCGGACGGGCGCGTGTTGTCCGGCAAACAGGCTTATGACCTCGGGTTCGTGGATCAGTTGGGTGGATTCGACGACGCCGTGGAGGCGGCGAAAGACCTCGCGTCCATCACCAACGAGGTCAACCTGGTTCAATACCGCCAGCGCTACGACCTGGGGGATGTGCTGCGACTTTTCGGAAAGACAGAGAAATCGGCTGTCGTAAAAGTGGATCTCGGGATGGAAGCCCCCAAGCTCCAGGCCGGCCGGCTGTATTTCCTGTCGCCCACCTACCTGCATTAGCTCGCTTCGGTGCGATCGTGAAGTCCACCCCGAATTTATTGATGTTCGCGGACAGCGAACACGACGCCGACATGCTCTACGCGGTCGGCATGTTCGTGCCCGATCCGTTTATTTACCTCCGGATCCGCGGCCGCGCTTGCGTCGTGATGAGCGACCTCGAGATCGATCGCGCCAAGCACCAGGCGCCGCATTGCCAGGTCATTTCCCTCAGCGCCTGCCAGAAAAAAGTCGCCGCGCGCGGCGGCAAATCCATCGGGGCAGCCGCGATCATCGACCTGCTCGCGCGCGAAAAAGGCGCGCGCAGTTTTGTCGTTCCCCGCAATTTCCCCCTCGGGCTCGCGCTGGAATTGCAGCGGCTCGGCATCCGGCTGCAAGCCGCGGCCGGCAGCCTGTTCCCCGCGCGCGAGTTCAAATCGGCCGATGAAATCCGCAAGCTGACCGCGGCAGTGCGCATGGCGGAAGCCGGGATGGCCGCGGGCATCCGGATGCTCAAGGCTTCGCGCATCGGACCCGCCAAACGCCTGATCCACGGCGGACGCCCGCTTACGTCGGAACGACTCCGCTCGGCCATCGATACCGCGGTTCTCCAGGCGGGCGGGCAGGCCAGCCACACCATCGTCGCCGGCGGAAAGCAAGGCTGCGATCCCCATGAGGGCGGACACGGTCCCCTGCGGGCCCACGAACCCATCATCCTGGATATTTTCCCGCGTTGCCAGGAGACCGGTTATTTCGGCGACATCACCCGCACCGTCGTTCGCGGCCGCGCGTCGGAGGCGATCCGGCGGCTCTATCAAACCGTATTCGATGGACAACAACTCGGGTTCAGCCG
This sequence comes from Verrucomicrobiota bacterium, assembly GCA_046346665.1. Taxonomy (GTDB): domain Bacteria; phylum Verrucomicrobiota; class Verrucomicrobiia; order Limisphaerales; family JAXMHQ01; genus JAXMHQ01. The sequence continues at coordinate 110,640 of JAXMHQ010000011.1, read as the reverse complement.
GATGCGGCCCGGAACGGAGTCGGCTTCCATTCACGGCGCGATCCAGGATCTGTTCCATCGCTCAGGCTACAAGACCGGCCGCGTCGGCGGTCGCATGCAGGGATTTTTTCACGGCACGGGCCACGGCCTGGGCCTGGAAATTCACGAAGCCCCGCGCGTCGGCGCCACCTCCAGCGGCAAACTTCAACCCGGCCAGGTCGTCACCGTCGAACCCGGACTTTATTACCCGTCCATCGGCGGCGTCCGGCTGGAAGACGTGGCCGTCATCACGGGCGGCGCGCCCCGCAACCTGACGCGGTTCGAAAAAGTTCTCGAAATCTGACCGGCAGCCCTGCCGCACCGGTTCGATTCGCCTGCGCCAGATTGCCCCACCTTCGATTTGACCGGGACGGACTGTCGCAATCCACAGGAGTTCAATTCCTGCCAAGTGGCTGAATTTGATGGCATTAATATTGCCTTCATGATGGCACGGCTCAGGCTTAGGATTTGAACAGCGGGCGGTTCAAGGGTGTCAACAACTAGAATCCTGGGGTAAAGACCCCGCATACGATTTGGAAGAAGGTACTCATTATGATGATGATGCATTGGGACCCGGTCTACTGGATGTTCATGGTGCCCGGAATACTGATAGGTCTCTGGGCGCAGATCCGGTTGTCTTCGGCTTACGCCAAGTATAGCCGGGTGGAAACGGAGTCCGGTTTGAGCGGGGCTGACGCGGCGCGGCGGATCCTGGATAACGCGGGATTGCGATCGGTGCCGGTGGAAGAGGTGCCGGGACATTTGACGGATCATTACGATCCGACGCATCGGGTGTTGCGGTTGTCGTCGGAAAATTTTGAAGGCCGGACGATTGCGGCGGTGGGAGTGGCGGCGCACGAGGCGGGGCACGCGTTGCAGCACCAGCAGGCGGACGCGATGTTTCAATTGCGGATGGCGCTGGTGCCGGTAACGCAGATTGCGAGCTACGCCTGGGTGGGAGTGATCCTGGTGAGCATGATCCTCAAGCTGTCGTCGGTGTTCCTGCTGCTAGCGATCGCGATTTTTGGGGTGATGACTCTGTTTCAACTGGTGACCCTGCCGGTGGAATACGACGCGAGCCGGCGGGCGAAGGAACAATTGTTCCGGCTGGGCCTCGTATCAGAAAGGGAGCGGAGCGGTGTGAGCAGCGTGCTCGGCGCCGCGGCGCTCACCTACGTGGCCGCGCTCGTGACCAGCGCGCTGCAACTGATGTATTTCATCTCCGCGGCGCGAAACAACCGGAGCTGAACGCGAACCCGAATGGCAAATTAACTTGCACGCCAACAAACAATCCGGGAATCTCTATGGCAATCCCTATGCCCGCTAAAATTCAACAGCGCTCCCGCACGCGTGCATTCGCCACACGCCCGGATTCGCGCGCCCGCGCCGGACGCGGGACCGCCGCGAAGGCACCAGCCGCGCCGGGTGCCGCGCAGGAAGCGCCGCTGGCACTGCAGGTCCCGGCCCTCGATGGCGCCGAAAAGCCCGCGACCGAACCGGTCACCGTGACCGTCCAGGAACTCGCACCGACCGAGCGCGAACGCTCGAGTTATGACGGCGACACGGCCATCAAGCTTTACCTGCGCGAAATCGGACAGGTGAAACTCCTCACCCCGCAGGAGGAAATCGATCTCGCCGCCAAAATCAAAAAGGGCGACAAAAAAGCCCGCGAACAGATGATCAAAGCCAACCTCCGGCTCGTGGTCAAAATCGCGCGCGATTACGAAGGCATCGGACTCCCCCTGCTCGACCTCATCAGCGAAGGCAACATCGGCCTTATGAAAGCCGTCGAGCGATTCGATCCCTCCAAGGGCGGCAAACTCTCGACGTACGGCTCCTGGTGGATCAAGCAATCCATCAAACGCGCCCTCGCCAATCAGTCCAAGACCATCCGGCTCCCCGTCCACCTGGTCGACAAGATTTCGCGCATGCGCCGGACCGCGATGCGCCTGCAGGAGGAACTCGGGCGCGAACCGACCGACGAGGAATTGGGCGAGGATCTCGGGATGTCCGCCTCGCGCGTGTCGCAGATGCGCATGGCCGCCGTCCGGCCGACGTCCCTCGACGCGCCCATCGGGGATGAGGACTCGAACAATTTTGCCGAGGTGGTCGAGGACGAGGCGGCCGACACGCCTTACGAACAGCTCGAGGAAAAGACCGTCACAAAAATGCTGCAGGAAATGGTCAAGACGCTCGACCCGCGCGAGGCCACGATCCTGCGCTACCGGTTCGGCCTGGACGGCGGCAGCGAGAAAACCCTCGAGGAAGTCGGCGCCCGTTTCGGCGTCACCCGCGAACGCGTCCGCCAGATCCAGAACATCGCCTTGCGAAAACTGCGCAAGATGATCGAAAAACTGGAATCGACCAAGGTTTGACGTCCTTGCGTCCTTTAAGTCCTTCGCGTCCCTTCCGTCTCTTCGGAACCCGCCCTCCCCTCCGCGTCCGCTGAACTGCGGACGCATAATGTCTGGACAGCGCGGCGCGAGACCGCGCAGAATGGAGCGAGCGGTTTCGAACCATGTTCTTCAAACTCGCTTCCATCCCCACTCTCCCCATGCATGCATTCGTTTTCTCCTGCCGCCGACTGTGCTCCCCGCGCTGCGCCGTCGCGGCGATCCTGCCGCTGATGGTGCTGTGGATCGGCGCGACCGGCCGGGCCCAGACCGTCACCGCGGCCACCCGGTTCGAAGTCACCGGCGACTGGGGCGCAGGCGCGAATGCGACGCTCTGGATCACCAACACCGGCTCCACGACAATCACGAATAACCTGTTGGGATTCGATTTCGACCGTTCCATCACGCCTTACAACAATCTCCGCATCGCCTCGCATACCGGCAATCATTACGGCCTGACCAACGAGTCGTATTATCCCACCATCGTGCCGCCCGGGACCTCGTTCCACTTCGACATGCAGGTCAATCCCGGCGGTCTCAACGGCGCGCAGCCCACCAATTACACCATCAACGGCGTCCCTCTCGCCGGCTATGTTCCGCCGGTGACGCTGGCCATCGCCGACGCCTCGGTCACAGCCGGCGGCTCCGGGACATCGCCGATGAGTTTTCCGGTGATCCTCACCTACCCGGCCACCAACATCGTGACGGTGCATTTCGCCACGGTCGACGGAACCGCCGTCGCCGGCCAGGATTACCTTGCCGCCTCGGGCGACATCAGCTTTGCCGTGGGAACCACCCAGCAAGTGATCCAGGTCAGCGTTGTCGGCAGCTCCTCCCCCAAACCGGAGTTGTTCTTCAACGTTCAGCTCAGCAACGTGTCCAACGCCACTTTCAGCCGCAGTGCCGCCGTCGGAACCATTCGCCCTTACCAGACACTGGTGGTCACCACTTATCCCGACTGGCGCGCGAACAACAACGTCCCGGCCGGCGTCGGCGACGGCGACGATGCCGACGCCGACGGGTTCAATACGGTGTCGGAATATGTGCTCGCCTTGAACCCGCTGCTGGCCGACGCCTCGAATTCCCCCCTGTCGCAGCGGGTGGAAAACGGGCTGCTCAAGTTGACCTATCCCCGGTATCGTCCCGACATCGCGTACCGGGTGATGACTTCCGACGATTTGCTCTCCTGGACCACGAATGGAATTGCCGAGATCGCGAGCGGCTACCTGGTGACCGCCAGCGTTGCCGCGCCCGGGATTCCGTCCCGCTATTTGTCCCTGCGCGTCACGCCCCTGGCCCACGCCGCCCGGTTCCTCCAGCATTACGCCGACCTGCACAACCCCGCGAACGGCTACTTCAGCACCAACGGCATCCCGTATCACTCGCCGGAAACGTTGTTGTGCGAGGCGCCCGATTACGGCCACGAAACCACCTCCGAGGCGTGGTCGTATTACCTTCTCATCGAGGCCATGTACGGACGGTTGACGGGCGACTGGAGCCGATTGGCGGCCGCGTGGACCAACATGGAAACCTACATGATCCCGACGCACGCCGACCAGCCGTCGAACGACAATTACACGCAATCCAAACCCGCGACCTATGCGCCCGAATGGGAATTGCCCAGCCTGTATCCCGCCCAGATCAACTCCGCCGCGCCCGTCGGCGCCGATCCGCTCTACGCCGAATTGAAATCCACCTACGGCACCTCGGACCTTTACGGCATGCACTGGATCATGGATGTGGACAACTGGTACGGGTTCGGCCAGCGCGGCGACGGCACGACGCGCCCGTCGTTCATCAACACGTTCCAGCGCGGCAAACAGGAGTCGGTGTGGGAAACTATCCCGCAGCCTTGCTGGGATGTGTTCCGCTGGGGCGGACCGAACGGGTATCTCGACCTGTTCACCGGCGACTCGACTTACACGCGCCAATGGAAATACACGACGGCGCCCGACGCGGACGCGCGGGCGATCCAGGCGATTTACTGGGCCAAGAGCTGGGCGGATGCGCAGGGCGGATCGAGCGTGGTGAACGGTCTGGCGGCGAAGGCCTCGCGCATGGGCGATTGCCTGCGGTATTCGCTTTTCGACAAATACTTTCGGAATGTCACCAATTCGTCGCAGGCAGGCTCGGGCCGGCAGGCGTGTCATTATCTGATCTCGTGGTATTACGCCTGGGGCGGTTCCACCAACAATGCCGGCGGATGGTCCTGGCGGATCGGCTGCAGCCACAGCCATTTTGGCTACCAGAATCCCATGGCCGCCTGGGCCCTCGGCAACGCGCCGGGATTCATCCCCGCCTCGCCCACCGCCCGCCAGGACTGGACCAACAGCCTGCGGCGCCAGTTGGAATTCTACCGCTGGCTGCAATCGGACGAAGGCGCCATCGCGGGCGGCGCGACCAGCAGTTGGAACGGCCGCTACGAAACGCCCCCCGCCGGCACCAGCACCTTCTACGGCATGGCCTACCTGGAATCCCCCGTCTACGAGGATCCGCCCAGCACGCGCTGGTTCGGCATGCAGACATGGTCCATGGAACGCGTCGCCGAATATTATTACCTGTCCAATGATCCCCTCGCGAAACAGGTCCTCGACAAATGGGTCGCCTGGGTGCTGCCTAACATACAATTACCGGATGATGGTTCGTTCGCCATCCCGGGCGACCTGGCCTGGAGCGGCCAGCCGGATGCGTGGAATCCGTCCGCGCCGGGCGCGAACACGGGCCTGCACGTCACCATCAGCAACTGGGGACAGGACCTCGGCATCACGGCTTCGCTGGCGCGCACCTTGTTGTACTACAGCGCCGGCACCAAACGCTGGGCCGTCCAGGACACCGCCTCCAAGGCCGCCGCCCAAGCCCTGCTCGACCGGCTCTGGATGCTTAACCGCGACGCCCTGGGCGTGTCCGCCCCGGAGCACCGGCAGGATTACACCCGGTTTTTCGAGCAGACCGTCTACACGCCACCGGGCTGGATCGGCCATATGCCGAACGGAGATACCATCACAAACAACGTGACCTTCCTCGGGTTGCGATCAAAATACCTGCAGGACCCGGCGTTCCCGGCGTTGACCAACGCCTATAGCGCCTGGGTGGCGGGCGGCAAATCCGGCGACTTCCAATCGCCCGAATACCGTTATCACCGTTTCTGGGCCCAGGCGGAGGTGGCGCTCGCCAACGCCACGTTCGACATGCTGTTTCCGGGGGAGTAAAACTCAACCGGCCACAGAGGCACAGAGATCTCAGAGAAGAATCCGGGAGTCTCCGCTCTTTGGCCTCTGTGTCTCTGTGGCAATTGATCCGGAATCGTGCCGGCTCCATCCAACGCACGCTTGCGCGGAATCGCATTCCGCGGTACAACCCGCCCGGACCATGAACACCACCATTCAGGCTGCGGACATCGAGCGCGCGATTCGGAACATCCCGGATTTCCCCACGCCGGGCATTCAATTCAAGGACATCACGCCGGTTCTGGCGGATGCGCGGTTGTTTTCCGGAGCAATTGAACTGTTGACGGCCGATTACCAGCCGGGCTCGGTGGACGCGGTGGTGGGGATCGACGCGCGCGGGTTCATTTTCGGCGCGGCCGCCGCGGCGCGGCTGCGCGCGGGCTTCATCCCGGTCCGTAAGAAAGGCAAGCTTCCCTACCGCACGATCGAGAAGGAATACGCGCTTGAATACGGCACCGCGACGGTGGCGATCCATGAGGACGCACTGAAGCCCGGCAGCCGGGTGCTTCTGGTGGACGATTTGCTGGCCACGGGCGGGACGGCCGCGGCTGCCGCCGCCCTGGTCCAGAAACTCGGCGCCACCATCGTCGAAGCGTCGTTCCTGATCGAACTGAAATTCCTCAACGGCCGCGGCAAGCTGCAGGGATTCCCGGTGCGCTCGCTGATCGTTTATTGATCAGAGCACCAGCAGGTCCTTCGCGTCGTCCAAACCCTTCCGCGTCGCGGCCAGCAGCGCCGGCAGTTCCGCCGGTCGCAGCCGCAGCAGCCAGCTCGATTCCGTCCCGTTGCCCAGCGTCACTTTCGGATCGGCGAAGAAATCGTCGATGGAATGCGAAAACACGTTGGCGAGGTGCAGCACGGCGGCCAGGATCAGGTGATCGCCGGCATCGGCCGGATGATGATGAAACCGGACGCCGCCGACGATTCCCTCGGGTAAATGCCACCGCCGCAGCAGGTGCGCACCCATCTCAGCGTGGTCAAATCCATAAACCGTCCGCTCCAGCTCGACGACGTCCAGCCGGTCCTTCCCCGCCCGGGCCAGCAGCCGGCTGTATTCGATACCTTCGGCGGAAGCGAACACCAGGCGGCCCACGTCGTGAAGCAGCCCGGCCGTGAACGCCGAGGCCTCGGGCTGGTGCACCCGGGCGGCAATGGTCGAGGCGGCGACAGCGCACACCACCGAATGCCGCCACATCTTCAACACGTTCAACCCCGCCGCCGCATTTGATTTCGAGATCATGTGCGATCCCGACACCGCGATCACGATTCGGAATACCTCGTACAATCCCAGCCTCATGACCGCCTCGAACATGTCCGTGCACTTTTCGCCGCCGCTGAACGCGGAATTGTTGCAGGTCTTCAAGACCTCGGCCGTCATCGCCGGATCGTGATACAACAGCTTCACGATGCGGTCCACGTCGCGGTCCGGCTGATTGAACAACGGAAGCAGCTCGCCGATGAGTTGCGGGGCGGGCGGCAGGTGCCGGACCGATTTGACGTAGGCCGCGAGCTTCGCATTTTCATCGGGCGCGGCCGCGACGGGCCGTTCCGCGACCGCGGTGTCGCCGTGTCTGGATTTAAGTCGTTTCATGAATTGACTCCTTCCAACAGCGGGATCGGCCCGGGAAAACAGCGAGCGGGACTGTCGAATTCGACGAATCGAGGAGAAGACCTGATGATTGCTGACGACTGCCCTTAATTTCACCCATAACCATGCCCGTCCCCCGCCGTCGCCGGGGGACCAACTCAATTCATCGGCGGCGCATAACCGGACTTGAGCGGAAACCCCACCGCAGACGGCCGGGCTGCTCAAAGCCGGCAGTCGCGCGGAGAAGCGCGGCTGCCGGCACCGGCGATCATTGCGTCGCCGGTGTCACAAGCCCGTAGAACCGCGTCTGCGTCGCGCCCCGGCTGTCGTTGACCTGCACCAACTGGTTCGGGGCCGGCGCAGGGACATCGGCCAGCTTGGTCCACGCAGCGGATTGAACCGCTTCGCATCCAGTTCCCCCGCCCTCTCCGCTACTGCGGCCAGGGCGAATTCAAAATGCGGTTCTTCGCCGCATCGTATTCGGCCGGCGTAATGGCCCCGTGATCCCGGGCGCGCTGAAGGTCGATTAATTGCTGGCCCATCGTCGGATAAGTGGTTTGCGTCTTGGGCCCGCTGCCCACCGACGCCACGCAACCGCCCGAGAACAGCGCGAGGCAAAGCAACAACAGCAGCATCCGAAGATTCTTCTTCATGCCGCAAGTGAGCCACAAACCGCCGGACCCCGCAAGGAACGGTTGCTGCACCACGGACAGCAACAAGTGCCCGGACAACCCCAATCCAACACGCCCCCATAATCGACAGTTTATCTTATGTGAAATATAATCTGCTCAATTGACAAGATCGGCGGTTCGTAATAAAACTCTTTTGTCTCCACTGTTCATGTCGCTTCGTCGCGGCGCTGTCTTCTTTGCGCCCGCGGCGAGTTGAGGGTGGAACGTTGATTCGACAGGAAAGGACGACGTTCGTTGGGATGTCGCCGGGCAACCGTTCGGGTCGGCTAACAACCAATACGCATGAAAGGTGTCCTGCTATGAAACGTCATTCGTGGAATTTCCTCGCGACCGCCGCCACGACCGCGCTCGGCGCCCTGCTCTGTTCCTCCTGCCAAAGCGCACAGACCGGCAGCGCGCAAAACCAAACCTCGGCCACAGCCTCTTCCCCCGGCAAAAAACCAAACATCCTCGTCATCATGGGCGACGACGTCGGCTGGTTCAACCTGAGCTGTTATCACCAGGGCATCCTGTCGGGCCGGACCCCGAACCTCGACAGGCTGGCCAGCCAGGGAATGCGCTTCACCGATTATTACGCCGAAGCGAGCTGCACCGCGGGCCGCGCGAATTTCATCACGGGCGAAATCCCCCTGCGCACCGGGCTCACCACGGTGGGCCAGGCCGGGGCCGACGTGGGTTTGCCCGCACAGGCCTGTACCCTCGCCACCGCCCTCAAGGCGCAAGGCTACGCCACGGGCCAGTTCGGCAAAAATCACCTCGGCGACCTGAACAAATTCCTTCCCACCGTCCACGGATTCGACGAGTTCTTCGGTTACCTCTATCACCTCGACGCCATGTCGGATCCTTACTGGTTCGATTATCCGCAGGACTGGCTGGACAAGACCGGCCCGCGCCACCTGGTGCATTGCTGGGCGGCGGACACGGATGACCCGACGGAACAGCCGCGCTGGGGAAAGATTGGAAAGCAGAGGATTGTGGATGAGGGCCCGCTGGCGCCCTTTCCGAACATGAAGAACATGCAGAACTGGCAGGAGGGACTGGCGGCCAAGTACGACATGGAAACCTTCGACGAAGTGCTCGTGACCAATTCGTGCAACTTCATGGACAAGGCCAAGAAGGACGGCAAACCGTTCTTCGTCTGGCACAACACCACCCGCATGCACGTGTTCACCTATCTACCTCCCAAATACCAGAAGATGATGAACCCGGAAAGCAACTACAACGTGGAGGAAGCGGGCCTCGCGCAGATGGATGATTCGATCGGAGCGCTCCTGAAACATCTGGAGGACATCGGCGAGGCGGACAACACCATCGTCATTTTCACGACCGACAACGGCGCCGAGGTGTTCACGTGGCCGGACGGCGGCATGACGCCCTTCCGCGCGACCAAGGGAACCGTGTACGAAGGCGGCTTCCGGGTGCCCTGCATCATTCGCTGGCCGGGACACGTCCCCGCCGGCAAAGTGGAAAACGGCATCTTCTCGGGGCTCGACTGGTTCCCGACCCTCTGCAACGCCGCCGGCAACCCCAACATCACCGAGCAACTGCTCAAGGGAGTCGAACTCGCCGGGCGCACCTACAAGAACCACCTGGACGGTTATGACCAGATGGATTTGATCACGGGCAACGGGCCTTCGAAACGCCACGAACTGTTTTATTTCGGCGGACCGAGCCTCGGAGCTCTCCGCATTGACGATTTCAAATACCAGTTTTTCCAGCAGCCCTGGGGCTGGCCGGGTGAAAAGGTCACCACGGACATGCCGACCATCGTGAACCTGCGGCAGGATCCCTTCGAACGCACGCCTTCGATCCGGGGCGAAAGCTCGAACAACTCGGCCTTCGGTTACGGGAACGATTTCTTCGCCCGGGAATTCTGGCGTTTCGTCATGGTCCAGAAATACGTGGGCCAGCTCGCCATGACCGCCGTCGAGTTCCCGCCGATGCAGGATCCGGCCTCGTTCAATCTCGATGAAGTCAAAAGGAAAGTCGAAGCCATGATCAGGCAGCACGAAGGCCAGTAGGCCTGCCTGGAAACGACGTTCCTATGAAACCCACGATGAGGCTCCCCGCGGGAGATCACTCAATTCCGCAGCACTCCCTGCGGCTGATCGTATTATGAACTTCAGAAAATTCAAACCGGGCAATGTACTGCTGGCTGCGGCGGCGGGTTTAGGCCTGATCACCGGTTGCTCGATGACACAACCCGCCCGCCAGGCGCAAACTGCCGCTTCCGACGGGCAACTGGCCGGGACCGTTCAGCTGGCCGGCAAACCCATCGCCGGCTCGACCGTGACGCTCCGCGCGGCAGGCGCCGGGACGCCCACGACCGTGGCCGAAGCGAAGACGGACGACAAAGGCGAGTTTCGATTGGACACCAGCCATGCGCCCGGCGACAGCGTGCTTTACGTGGTTGCTTCGGGGCCGAATGACTCCGTGAAATTGCTGTCGGTGCTCGGGCCGACCCCGCCGGGAACGATCACGGTCAATGAACTGACAACGGTGGCGTCAGCTTACACGGCCGCGCAGTTCATCAACGGAGATGCGATCTCCGGCAATCCGCTGGGCCTGCGTATCGCCGCCGGCAACGCTCCGAACCTGGTGGACCCGGCCACGGGCAAGTGGGGCAAGACATTGCTGGACCCGCTGAACAGCACTCAGACCGCGACTCTGGCGACCCTGGACATGCTGGGTTCGCTCATCACCGCCTGCGCCACGGTCGGCGACGACAACTGGCGCGCGCGCCTTTTCAGCGCGGCCACGCCGGCCGGCGGGGCGACGCCGGGCAACACTATCGAAGCGATGGCCGGCATCGCTCGTCAACCGTGGGCTCATCCGAAAGAATTGTTTGCGCTGTTCAACGAAGCCTATCCCGAACCCAAAGAGGGCGGGAACCGGCCAGCGCCCTTCCTGCCTTACCTCAGTTTGGAGCCGCCGGATTTCGCGTTGAGCCTGTGTTTTGCCGGCGGCGGCATGTATGCCAACGGACGATTGATGTTCGACAAAGACGGGAATCTCTGGTGCGGCCAGAACTGGATGCCGGGTTCGCAGTCCGGAGTCATTCGTAACATCGGCGGTGGCGTGCTCAAGATGTCGCCCAACGGCACTCCCCTCTCGCCGCCCATCACCGGTTTCCGGGGCATGGGCCTGGACGGCGTGGGCTGGGGCACCGCCGTGGCGATGGACCGGGTTTGGGCTTCGGGTTTCAACGGCAAGATCCTGGTGATGGACCTGGACGGGCGGCCGGTTGGAACGGAGCACGATTTCCCGTTCAAGGAGAAAATGTTTGGCTTGATGGGCGTCGGCGTCGCGCCGAACGGCGATGTCTGGGTCTGCGACGGTTCGGACAATCGGATGCTCTACTTCCCCGGCGGACGGATCAAAGACGGAAAAATCGTCAATGTCGAGGGCCTGGCCTCTCCTTTCGACGTCATCATTGACCCGCAGAATCGTGTCTGGGTGAGCAACTCGCAGGCGGACACCGTGCTGAGATTCCCCGCCGGCGATCCGACGAAAGTCGAGACGTTTCATGTCGGAATCAGCGTCCGCGCCATGGACATCGACAAGAAGGGAAACCTGTGGGTGGCCAGTAATTTGTCCCCGGATTTCCCCGTGCCGAAAATGCCGGTCGGCGCAAGCATCATGGAGCAATTCCAAATTCTGGCGCACGCCGCCTTCAACTATCCCAAACCCACCGGCATCGTCACCCTGATTCGTCCCGATGGCACACAGTCGAACTTCGATGGCGGCGGGGCCATTGACGGCGCCTGGGGTTTGAATATTGACGGGAACGGCGACGTCTGGGTGGGCATGATCAAGAACCGCTCGGTGGTGGTTCTGGCCGGCGACGAAACGAAAGGCCACCCGGCCGGCACAAAACCCGGCGACCTTCTCCACCAGTTTACCGGCGGCAGCATTCAGATGATTACGGATGCTGCGATTGATCCGGCCGGCAATGTCTGGGTCGCAAACAACTGGAACTCGCTGGCAGGTGCGGCGGAGGAGAAACCGCCATTCGCCGTTTCAACCTGGGGCGGCGGCTCAGGGCTGACCATACTCTACGGCGTGGCCGGCCCGGTGAAACCGCCCCGCATCGGCCCCGTGAAGACTTACGGACAGGCGTTGCCGGACATTCAGTGAATAGCAGCGCATGAACGGCCCCGAGACCTTGATTACGTTTAAAACACCAGGGTGATTTTGGCCCAGAAGAAGTTGCCCCGAGTACGTTTGAATCGGCAAACAATCGGCATCTCCGCGCCTTCCGATCGCAGATTTATTTCGCCAGCGGCCGTGCCTCCCGGCATCCTTGCCGGCATTAAGCGGCCATGAATGCTGGAACATCGAACGCCGGGGCGACACCCGATGCCGCCGCGAGATTCCAATTGAGCCCGGGTGCCCCGGGCGCCGCGAGCTTGAACCTGCTCGGCACGCTGGACATTCATACGACCGCGGCGATCTGGCAGGATCTGCAACGCCAGCTTGGCCAAAACAGGGTCACAACCCTGGAGATCAATGCCGCCGGCCTGGAGCATTGCGATGGAGCCGGCCTGGCCTTGCTGCATTTCCTCCAATTCGGCGGAATGACCCCCGCCGGGGCCACGGTCACGATCTCGGGTTTGCATCCACAGTTTGAATCCGAGTTCAGCCGGTTCAGCGCGGAAGATTTCCGGCAGAACATTTCGAAAAGCCGGCCCCGGCCGCGCATCACGGAACAGGTCGGGGACACGGTTGTTGCCGCCATCCAGGACTGGAAGGAGGAGGTCGCCTTCGTGGGCGAAGTCTCCACGGCGCTCGCCGCGAACCTGGTTGCACCCAAGAAAATGCGGTGGGGCGAAGTCCGCCGCATTTTCGAAACCGCCGGCGTCAACGCCCTGCCGATCGTGTCGATGATCAGCCTGTTGATGGGCTTGATCATCGCCTTCGAAGCCGCCACTCCGTTCGCCATGTTCGGCGCGCAGATCTTTATCGCCAACATGCTCGGGATCATCATGGCGCGGGAATTGAGCGGCCTGGTCACCGGCATCATCCTCGCCGGCCGCTCCGGTTCCGCCTTCGCCGCCGAACTGGGCACCATGAAAGTCAACGAGGAGCTCAACGCGCTCGAAACCATGGGACTGAGCCCGGTGCAATTCCTGGTCGTTCAACGCGTCCTCGCCGGCATCCTGCTCACGCCGTTGCTGACCGTTTATTCCATCTTTGTCTCCATCGCCGGCGGCGTCCTGGTCATGATGGCCATGGGCTTTCCCCTCGTCACCATCTACAATCAAATGGCCCAGACGCTCCATTACCGCGACATCCTGATCGGGGTCGGCAAAGGCGTCATCTTCGGCGCTCTCATCGCGGGCATCGGCTGCCTGCGCGGCCTCCAAACCCGACAAGGCCCGAGCGCCGTCGGCGAATCCACCACCCGCTCCGTCGTCAGCGGCATCCTCCTCATCATCATCGCCGACGCCGTCGTGGCCGTCCTTCTCTATTTCCTCCACCTATGAGCGGCTCGAGCGACACGGTCATCACCGCGAAAAACCTGGCGATTGGCTACGGTCAAACGCCCCTCCTCGAGAACCTCAATTTCAGCGTGCGCCGCGGGGAGGTCTTCGTGATCCTCGGCGGATCCGGCTGCGGCAAAAGCACGCTGCTGAAACACCTCATCGGCCTCTACCCGCCCCTCTCGGGCGAAATCTGGTTTGGACAGGACAACCTGGCGGCCGCGCAAGGCGAGGATCGCCTCCGGATTTTGCGCAAGTTCGGCGTGATGTACCAAAGCGGCGCGCTCTTCGGCTCCATGACCGTCCTGGAAAACGTCTCCATGCCGTTGAACGAGTTCACCGACCTGCCCCCGGAAGCGGTCGAGGTCATCGCCCTCATGAAACTCAAACTGGTGTCCATGGAAACCGCTGCCGACAAAATGCCGGGCGAACTCAGCGGCGGCATGCAGAAACGCGCCGCCATCGCCCGCGCCATGGCCCTGGATCCCGGGATTCTCTTCCTGGATGAACCGTCCGCAGGCCTCGACCCGATCACCTCCGCCGGCCTCGACGAGGTGATCCGGGATTTGTCCAAAAACCTCGGGATCACCTTCGTCGTCGTCACCCACGAATTGCAGAGCATTTTCGCCATCGCGGACCGGGTCATCATGCTGGACGCCAAGTCCCGGGGCATCATCGGCGAAGGACTGCCCCGGGATTTGCGGGATCACTCGGACAATCCGTGGGTGCGACAGTTCTTCAATCGCCAGGCCACCGCGCCTCAACCGGCCGCCGCCAAATAGTTATGAGCACGAAAGCCAACAATGTCAGAATCGGATTCTTTGTGCTGGGCTCAATTGCCCTGCTCGTCGCCGGCCTGCTGGCTTTCGGCGCCCGAAGCCTGTTCACCGCCAAAAACCTCGCGGAAACAGCCATCCTCGGCGACGTCGCCGGATTGTCCGTCGGGTCCGCCGTCGAATTGCGCGGCGTTCCCATCGGCAAAGTCAGCCGGATCGGTTTCGACTGGAGCCTCTACCCCGGCGCCACCAACGGCTATATCATCGTCGAATTCGAAGTGGAACAGCACATCCTGCCGAGTGTCACCGCCAACGAGCGCGGCGCCGTGCTGAAACGTGAGATCAAACGTGGACTCCGCGCCATCGTCAAGGGCCAGGGCATCACCGGCACCTGCATCGTCTCGCTGGATTACCTGGACCCCGATCAATACCCGCCCCCGGAAATCGATTTCACCCCGAACCATTTCTACATCCCCTCCGCACCCAGCCAGTTCACCCGGCTCCTGGAAGCGATCGAAAAATCGCTCCACGATGTCGAGCAGATCGACTTCGTCGCAGTGACCAAAGGCGTCACCAACGTGCTCTCCGGCATGACCCGGATGACCGAGGAACTGGAACATGTCAACCTGACGTCCATTGGAACCAACGCGAACGCACTGCTCATTCAACTGAACCAGGTGGTGATGGAGGTGAAGGAAACCATCAAGGGGATGCACCTCGACAAGACGGGCCGCAACGCCGACGCGCTGATCACCGGACTGCAGCAAACCAACGACAAGCTCCAGGTGCTGCTGAATCACGCCAACCAGGCACCGGTGGCGGGCACCATCGACGACATTCGCCAGGCCGTGCGCACCCTCAACGAGGTCCTCATCGAGCTGAAACAATACCCATCCGGTTTCATTTTCGGCGCCCCTCCGATCCCCGCCAGCAGCGTCCGCCCGGAAACACACTGATTCCCCACTGATATTATGAGAACAATGAACGCCCTCTGCGCCCGACGTCCGGCCATGCTCGTTTGCTGCCTCGGAATCCTGGTCTCCGGCTGCCTTTCCCGACCCGCCCTCACCCGCCAAAACTTCGCGCTGCAAAACCCGCCGGCGGAAGATCGCCAGACAAACTCGGGACCCGTGCTCGAAATGCGCACGCCCGGCATCTCCCCCCTGTTCGCCCGCCGCGCGCTGGTCTACCGCACCGGATCCGATTCCTACGAATTGGATCCCTACGCCGGATTCCTGATCCCGCCGGAGCGGACGCTGGCGATCCCGATTCGCAGTTACCTCCGGAATAGCGGCCTCTTTCAGGATGTGGTGCTGGAAGACAGTCCGCTGAAACCGGAGCTAGTCATCGAAATCCGGGTCTCGGAATTATATGGAGACTTTCGCAAATCCGCCCCCCCCGGGGCCGTGCTGTCGCTCCACGCCCTCGTGGTTCAGCCGAACAACACCGCCACGCCCGCCATTTTGTTGAACAAAGATTACTCCAGCCGCATCGCCCTCAAGGACAACACCGCCGCCTGCCTGGTCGCCGGCTACGACGAAGCGCTCGCCCAAATCATGAAACAACTCACCGCCGATCTGGCCTCGTCCAGGACGACCAGGTGATGTAGGCGTCGACGTCAGGAGACTCAAACCAAAACCCTTTTTAACCACGGATCACACGGATTCACACGGATCCGAAAACAGTTTTTTTCCCGTCCCCCCGCCCAAATGTTGAATGTCTAGATGTGACACCGGGACCTGGTGTCACATCTAGACATTCAACATTTGGAGCTGGAACCCACATAAAAACGGTGTGGATCGGACCTGCTTGGTGGAATGCACGCGTAGAGAACCCCCATCGGAAATCCCGTTGAAACTACTTCGCAGAACTGGTATGCCCGGTCGTAGCTCGCCGACATCGCAACCACTTTCGCTCCCCGCCCGCCTGCGTTTCACTACGGCGCGGCAGTCTTCGCTTTTGCTACGCGGCGAGCGAAGACTGGCGGAGAGAGGGGGATTCGAACCCCCGGTAGGCTTTTGACCTACTCACGCTTTCCAGGCGTGCGCTTTAAACCACTCAGCCATCTCTCCACCGGGCCCGATAATCTGGCCGAACCCGCGCCGATTGCGCAATCTTTTTCCCGCGCTTCGGCGGCCAGCCTATTCATTTCAGCCACGGATGAACATGGATCCACACGGAGGTGGGTACAAGAAAAAGGCGCCGGGAGAGAATCCCGGCGCCGTGCAGTTCAAGAGGGTTCAGGCGCGGCGGCGGCGCAGCGCCAGGGCGCCGAGGCCCAGCAGCGCCAGGCTCATCGTGGCGGGTTCCGGAACGGTGGACACGGTCGTGATCGCCGCGTTCTCAACGTCGTTGTAGGCGAAGCTCAACAGCGTGATGCTGAAATCGGGATTCACATTGATTTCGGCGTAGCCGTAGAAGATGTCGCTCGACGTGGCGCCCAGCGGGTTGCGGATGGTGAGGCCGAGATAGCCGTGGCCGCCTGCGGCCCAGTTGCCGAACGTGGGGCCGAGATCCGTGTAACCGGCGCCGGGCGACTGGTAACCGGAGCTGGGTCCGATGCTGACGCCGTCGCCGAATCGGGCCGGGTTCAGGTTGCCGGCGCTGGCGTAGATCACGCCGTTGCCGCGCGAGAAGAAGCCTTCGGTGAACACTTCGGCCTCGGTCTGGGCATATTGGGTGTCCATCACCAGGAAATACTTCCCGTCCTCAAACAGCGGGTTGGGAAAATAATAACCGCGGCTTTCGGAATAACCGGTCAACGGGTTGAACCAGACACCGGTGCCGTCGTTGTCGCCGCCGCCGGGGTTGGGATCGGTCGTCAAAGGCGAGCCGAGAACTGTGGAGTGAACAGTGGCCTGGGAGGCCATCGGGTAAAAGGCCGCGGACGCGGCCAGCAGTGTGAGGACGCAAAGATTGCGCATAAGGTTACAGCTTTCTGATTTGTTTGGTTCTTCTGGAATTGCAGGGCCCACGCGGCGCCCGCAACACCACTATAATCCGTCGAGCAAGCAGCATACCAGAACGGGTTGGGTTTTGGAAACCGCATATTTGTGCGGCTATTCAGCAAGGCACCGCCGGGCGCATGATGAGATTTGCCCAAAGTGCTTGGGGATTACTGATCACGATGCTTTATTTTGCGCATGCCTCCCGCAGCGGTTCGCCGGATTTTCGCGGGAATTTACGCATGGCTTGCCGTGTGCTAAATATCAATCAATGTTTGCCTGGGCAACCCACGTGCACCAGCGCCTTTTGTAGTCCTGCGGTAATATGTCCGAAGGTCTGCTAAGCCTGGCTGCCCGGCTTCGTCGCACCCTCCGCGGGCGAGGCCTTGAAATCCCCGCGGCGCTTCGCCCGACGGGAATCCTTCTCCTTTTTCTGCTGCAACCGGCGCCCGCCCCGGCCCAGGAAACCTGGATCGCGCCGCCCGAGCCGCGCATTCCCCCGCGCATCGCCCGGTCCTACCCGAATTGCACGCGGGGCGGCCCGATCGAAGATGCCCTGTCCGAACGCTGCGCCGCCGCGGCGACGGAACTAAAGAACGCGGCCGGTGCCGCCGGGAAAGCCGCCGCACGAAACCGGCTCTCGTCCCCGGTCGACGTGGAACTGGTGTTCGACCGCCAGGTGACCCAGGCGCAAATCGACGAGTTCCAGAGGCTCGGCGGCCGGATCCAGCATCTTTACAAGGCGGTTTCCTACGGATGGAACGGCCGCGTGCCGCTCGAGCGGCTGCCGGACCTGCCCGCGGCACTCGGCGCTTCACTCGTGCTCGTCGAGGAATCCCGCGCGTCGAAAATGCACCTGGACCTCGCCACGCGCACCGGCCGGGCCCGGCCGGTGTGGTCGGCCGGCTTTGCCGGCAAACCGTCCGGGTTCAGCGGAGGCACCAACATCACCATCGCGATCGTGGACTCCGGCATCGACGCCGCGCACACCGATCTCGCGGGGCGCGGGTTGTATTGGAAGGATTATTCGACGGACAACAGCGCGACGCCGGTGGACATGACGCAGCACGGTTCGCACGTGGCGTCGGTCGCTTTCGGCACGGGCGCCGCGGGCGGCAACGCAACCGGCCCGCTGCCCGTGACGCTCGAAGGCAGTCTGTCCGGGGTGTTCAATGGAAACTTCGTGACCACGGCCTTCGAATTCCCAACCAACACGATCTCCCTCACCGCCGTCGCGACGTGGATCGGCGGCGGCAACGGCACGCTGGAAATCGTTTCGCACAACAAGGGGACCAAGACGGGTTGGGCGGTGGATGGAACAACCGCCACCGGCCCCTCGCCGCTGACCCTGACCACCACCGTCACCGGCAGTGTCGGGAAGGAATATTCGCCCGTCCTGGTGTCCAACGGCTCGATGAGCGATTACGTCATTCGTTTCGTCATCCCGCAATATCCAGGCATCGACGGGTTCAACCGGATGCGGGGCGTGGCGCCGGGTTGCAACTGGGCGGCGGCCAAGGTTTTTGCAAACGACAGCAGCGGCCTGCTGAGCTGGACCGCGGCGGCCATTGACGATCTCGTTGCCAACCGCGTCACGGACCAGATCAAGGTGATGAATCTCAGCCTCGGTGCGACCGGCAATCCCGGCATCTCCACCACCACGCGCCAGAAGGTGAATTCCGCCGTGAACAACGGCATCCTCGTGACCTGTTCCGGCGGCAACGACGGTTTGTTATCCCCGGCGGCATCGAGGGAGACCGACGACCCGGGCCGCGCGGCGATGGCGCTGACGGTGGCGGCGGCCAATGATGTGAACCAGTTGACGGATTATTCCAGCCAGGGATTCGGCTCGCCGAGCGCGGTCACCGGGCAGGAGGAGGATTACAAGCCCGACCTGATGGCGCCCGGCGGTTCCAGTTTTTATTCGGCGATCGTCGCGGTGGACAGCAATTCCGGCGACGGCCCGTCCTTCGCGGACCAGCAGTCGAACGATTATTGGGCGACGCAGGGAACCTCCGTGGCGGCGCCGTTTGCGGCCGGGGCGGCGGCGCTCGTCATTGATGCCCTTCAGCAGCACGGCCTCGCCTGGGACTTCAACTCGTCGCAACACCCGATGCTGGTGAAGATGCTTTTGTGCGCCACCGCTTCGGAATCCAACCAGAACCGGGAAAACAATCTGAACAACCCCACCCTGCAGCGCGCAAATCCCGGCACCAACGGATTCCCGGCCGGCAAGGATCAATACGAAGGCTACGGCATGATCAATCCGGACGCCGCCGTCGAGGCCGCGACCGTCCCCCTGGTTCCGGGCACGAACAATGACGCGTTTGCCTCCGGCGCGACCGAGCGCCGCGCGTGGGCGCGCCACGTCAGCCTGGCGGCCGGCCGGGCTTTTGCCGCCAGCCTGACAGTGCCGGGCACGGGCGATTTCGATGTCTACCTCTACAGCTTCGCGCCGGGCACCTACGGCAAGCCGGTGATCCTGGCGTCGAGCACCGCAACCGGGCCGGGCCTGGACGAGTTTCTCAATTATCTCCCGCCGGCGAACACCGAAGCGTTCCTGGTGATCAAACGGGTTTTTGGATCGGGCAATTTTCAACTGGTGGCGGACCTCGCGCCGCAGGCGGGGTTCATCGCCGCGCCATCAAGCGGGCCGGCCCCGCTGGACGTGAGCTTCAGCGATGGTTCCGCCGGGGCCGAAAGCTGGCTGTGGGATTTCGGCGACGGCAGCAACAGCAGCGAATCCAATCCCAACCACGAATACGCAAATCCTGGAGTTTACACGGTGGCCCTCACGGTCACCAACCTGGCCGGGTCCGCAACCCTGACTCTCACAAACCTGGTCTCCGTGACGGTCCAGCCGCCGACCCTGCAAAATGTGACGCTCGCCGGCACCAACCTGAGTTTCTCCTACCCGACCACGGCCGGCTTCACCTATGTCGTGCAGTTCAAGGATTCGCTCGGCGACGCGATGTGGCAGACGTGGCAGTCGCAGCCGGGCGACGGGCAGGTTCAGACGGCAACCATCCCGGTGACCGCGTCCTTGCAGCGGTTTTTCCGGCTGCAGATCCAATGATTTAAATGGCGAAAATATTTCCATGAAATTTGAACCTATGAAAATGCGACAAACGAAAACCCGGCCGCCGGGAGCGTTCACGCTGATTGAACTGCTCGTCGTCATTGCCATCATCGCGATCCTCGCGGGCCTGCTGCTGCCCGCCCTGTCGTCCGCCAAACAAAAAGCCCAGGGCATCCAGTGCATGAACAACCATCGCCAGCTCGCCCTGGCCTGGAGGATGTACGCCGACGACAACAACGAATTCCTCACCCCGTCGACGATCGACAAGAACCCCGCCAACCCGCTGAATGCCGCGGCCTGGATCGGGACCACGCTCGACTTCAGCTCGAACCCGGCGAACTGGGATCCGTCGATCGACCTCATGAAACGTCCGCTGTGGAATTACGCGCACGACACGCAGGTCTACAAATGCCCGTCGGACCGTTCATACGTCACCACCGCGGCCGGAGAGCGCAAACCGCGGCTGCGGAGCATGGCGATGAATTTCTACCTGGGCGGATTTGCCGGGCGCGATGCGACGCTGGCCGCCGTGGGGAGCTGGGCGAGCCAGTACCCGATCTACACGAGGTTCCCGCAATTGAACCTCGGCAAATCTCCCGGGCTGGCGAAGACCTTTGTGTTCCTCGACGAACGCGAGGACACCATCAACGCCGGCAATTACATGACGATCATGGCGGGTTATCCGACCGACAAGTCGCCCGCCAGCCCCGCGCAATACCAGTTCAACGAGGACCTCCCCGGAAGTTACCATCACAAGTCGGGCGGATTTTCCTTCGCGGACGGCCATGCCGAGACGCATCACTGGCTGGATTCCCGCACGATGCCCGCGCTGAAATACCAGGCCAAGCTGTCGCTTGGCGTCTACCCCGTCCCGCGCAACGAGGACGTCGCATGGCTCCAGGATGTCTCGGTCCGGCCGAAATAGATTTTTCGCACTCGCAGCACCCGTTTTACCAATCAGAAGTCAGGAACGCATTACATGAACCCGATCCCCTCCAGCCTCCGGGCCGCCTTCCTCGCGGCCGCCACCCTGCTCGCCCTGCCCTTCGCCGGCCGGGCGGATTACCAGTCCAGCGTCCAGGCGCTCAGCCCGCTGGGTTACTGGCGATTCGACGACACCGCGGCGTCGCCCCCGCTGAATTCCGTCGCCAACTCCGGCTCGGCCGCCCCCGCGGGCGAAGGCTACGCCGTCGGCAACGCGCTCAAGGGCCAGCCCGGCATCGTCGGCAACAGCGCCCGCTTCACCAACCCGAGCAACAACGTCTCCGTCACGTATCTCGGCGGGAAGATCGACGTGCCGTTCAACCCCGCGTTCAACCCAGGCGCGCCTTTCTCGATCGAGTTCTGGGCCAGGCCCAACACGCTCGGATCGCTGGTCCTGCCGAACGATCCCGGCACCTGCCCGCTGTCGAATTTCGATCCTAACAATTATCCGAATAACAGGTCCGGCTGGCTGTTTTACTGCGATTACCTGGGCCGCTGGTCTTTCCGGCTCGGCAACACGTCCGGCACCATCGGCAACATCTTCGCCTCCACCGGCAACGCCGCCCCCGGCGTCTGGCAGCACATCGTCGCCACGTTCGACGGCACGAACATGAACCTCTACGCCAACGCCACGCTGATCGGCACCGCCAGCGTCACCCCCGGCGCCTGGATGAGCAATTCCGTGTCGTTCCTCCGCATCGGCGGCACCCCGCTCAACGGCTCCGGCGCCAGCGCCCCTTACATTTCCTCCTCCAGCAACAACGGCAACCGCGGCTACGACGGCTGGGTCGACGAACTGGCCATCTATCCGAAAATCCTCTCCGGTCCCGCCATCGCCGCCCATTACGCCGCCGTCAGCACCAACAACGCGGGTTACCACGCCCAGGTTATCGCCGACGGACCCGCAGGCTACTGGACCCTCGATGAGCCCGCCGCCACCCCGCCCAGCCCCTCCGCCCTTCCCGTCGCCGTCAACCTCGGCACTCTCGGCGCCGCCGCGAACGGCACGAACCAATGGGGCACGCTCGCCGCGCAACCCGGAACCGGCTACGGCGGGTTTGGCATCGGCAACAAGTCGGTGTTTTTCGATGGCGAGAATGGTTATTTCCAAGTCAACGACACGCCGGCCCTGCGCATCACCGGCAACATCACAATGATGGCCTGGGTCAAACCCACACAGAAGGATTTCTTCCGCGACATCATCAGCCACGGGTTTGGCAGCTATGAAGGCGAGACCTTCCTGCGCATTTCCCGCGGAGGCGGCACCCTCGGTTACGGCACCGGCTACTATTACGAAGTCGGCGTCAACGACGGGAACAACTATTATGACTCGGTCTATTTCCCGATCCCGCCGGGCGACATCGGCAACTGGGTTTTCCTGGCCGGCACGTTTGACGGCGCCGCCTGGAACCTCTACCGCAACGGCGTGCTGGTCGGTTCCGTGGCGCCTTCCGCCGCCGACACCGGCGCGTTTGACGTCACGAACCGGTGGGTGATCGGTTCGCGCAGCGATCCGCCTCCCGGGCAGAGCATGTTCTTCGCGGGTTACATCGACGAACCGGCGGTGTTCGATCGCGCTCTTTCGCCTGCGGAAATCGCGGGTCTTTACACGGCCGCACAGGTGCCGCCGGTCATCACGCAGCCGCCCCAGGCTCCCGGCACCGTCTACAGCGGTTCCTCGCTCGCCCTGTCGGTCTGGGCCGAGGGCAATCCCACGCTCCGCTACGCCTGGTACAGCAACGGCGTCGCCATCGGCGCCACCGCCACGAACATCGTCCTGAACAACCTCACCGCGGGCGCCAAAACCGTCTCGGTCGTGGTCACCAATAATTACGGCGCCGTAACTTCCTCCATTGCATTCAACGTGGTGTCCTCCCAGCCTGTCCTCACCGCCCAGCCCGTGCCCGCAACCCGGTTCACCGGCTATCCCTTCAGCTTCACCGTCGGCGCCGACGGATCGCAGCCGCTGAAGTATTTCTGGAAACTCGGATCCACGGTCGTACAGGCGGGTTCCTCGCCGACCTACAGTGGGATTGCCAGCGTGGCAAACGCCGGCACCTATTCCTGCATCGTCAGCAATTCGTTCGGCACCACGAATTCCGCTCCCGCGCAGCTCACGGTCAGCGGCCTGCCCGCCGCCTACAGCGACGCCGTTCTGGCGAGCGGCCCCGTCGCCTACTGGCGCCTCGGCGAACACAGCGGCACCGCCGCGCAGGACAGCGTCGGCGGCAACAACGGCACCTACAACAGCACGACGCTCGGGTTGCCGGGCTATTCTCCCCTGGACTCCGACACCGCCGTCGCCTTCAGCGGCACCAACAGCTACGTCGGCGGCATCAGCGGCACCGGGATCAATTTCTGGGGCGACACGAACTTCGCCCTGGAAGCCTGGGTCAAAGCCCCCGCCGGACAGGCCCACGAAGCCACCATCATCGCCAAGGGCAACGGTCCCAATGGCTCCAACCGCACCGAACAATTCGGCCTCGACGTCGCCGAGGGCGTCTACCGCTTCTTCACCTCAGGCGATTCCACCGTTTACGCCGCGTCGGCCACCGAAGGCCCGAACGGCGCCTGGCAACACGTGGTGGGCGTCTACGATTCCGACGACCTGCTGAGCGGCGGGTTCGTGTTGTATATTTACGTGAACGGCGAACTCCAGGGCACGGCTCCCATCCGCCCCTACGGCCTGATCACCACCACCACCCCGATCAGCATCGGGTCCAAGCGCTCGGGCTCCAGCACGCCCTATGACGACACGTTCAACGGGACGGTCGACGAGGTGGCGGTGTATGGATACGTACTCGATCCCGCCACGGTCCAGGCGCATTACAGCTCCGCATTCGGCGAAAACATGGCCCCGTCCATCCAGGTCGCACCGGTCCCGACGACGAATTATGCCGGGTTGCGGGCCACCTTCCAGGTGACCGCGTCCGGTTCGCAGCCGCTGTCGTATCAATGGAGAAAAAACAATGTGGACATCGACGGGGCCACTTCGCGAACCCTGACGTTGACCAATCTGTCGACAGGGGATGCCGCGAACTACTCCGTCCGCGTCAGCAACTCGGTCAACAGCACCAACAGCCCCGCCGCAGCCCTCACGGTTCTGTCGCCCCCGGCGTCGGCCCCGTCCATCCCCGGCCTGGTCGTCCACCTCACCTTTGACAACACGCTGGCCGACGCCTCGGGCCGCGGCAATGGCGGCACGGCCATTCACACCACCTCGATCAGCAGCAACACCGCCGCCGCCACCTTCGTCTCCGGTCCGCTCGGCCAGGCGTTGCATTACGCCACCACCGCCGAAAACACCGGCGGCAACACCTCCATCGCCACCGACGCCCAATACGTCACCCTCGGCGTCCGGCCCGACCTGCAATTCGGTTCCACGGTGAATTTCTCCGTCGCCTACTGGATCCGCCTGCCGCAGGATTATTTCGGCGGCGACCTGCCCTTCTTCACCGACGCCGCCGGCGCCACCGGCAACCGCGGATTCGTCTTCGCACCCGCTTACGGCTTCGGCACCGCCGATCCCCAACCGTTTCCGTCCCCGGAAAATTACGGCGGCTGGGGTGAATCCATCTACGGCGCCGGCGGCGGATTCCGCATCTACGGCGACCTGGCCTCGATCAACGACGGTCAATGGCATCACCTGGCGCACGTGTTCGATCGCGCGGCGGGCACGACGATCACCTACCTCGACGGCGTTCCGGCGCATTACGTGAAGACGCTGGGGGGCAGCAACCTGAAGGATGCGGGCAACATCGACACCGGCCTTGCGGCGGTGATCGGGCAGGATCCGACGGGGCGCTACGGCGAAACCGGCAGCGGCGACATCGACGACCTGGGCGTCTGGCGAAAAGCGCTGACGCCGCTGGAAGCCGCGTCGATTTACAGCGCGGCGGCGAGCAATCACCTGAGTTACGTGAGCCCGCCCGTCACGATCAGCGCGCAGCGGCTGTCCGCCACCCAGCTCCAGATCACGTGGTCGTTCGGCACCCTGCAGTCCGCCTCCAGCGTCCAGGGGCCTTACACGGATGTCCCTTCGGCGACCTCGCCCTACACCGTCATCCCCGGCGCCACGGCGGCACAGTTCTACCGGCTCAGTTACTAAGGCCTTTCCAGGACACTGTGACTTTGGCAGGGACGCCGCGCTGCGGTGTCCCCGGTCGGCGCAACGCGCCGCCCCTGCCTCCGCGTTTTCCTGCTACTGTTCCAGCAGCCGGTAGAACCGCGCGGGCTGTACGGGTTGGGTGTCGGTGTAATACAGCAGGTTCGTCACGGGAGTCAGCGTGTTCACCACGGTCCAGTTCACCAGGTTGGTCGAGGTCTGAAGTGCGTAAGTCAGGCCTGGAACCAGGTAGATTCCGAGCTGGACACTCCCGCCGCCGAGGTAGACCGAGTTCGTGAATCCGAACGGTCCCGATCCCGGGCCTTCCCCGTTCAACACGAGAGTGAACGGCTGGACGGCGCCGCTGGTGTTGGTCGCCACCAGGTAATACGAATACCCCGGCTGCCACGGCCAGAAACCCGGCGTCTGGAGAAAGAGGTTCAGCGAGTTGTTCGCGTATTGGGCGTACCAGTGATCCGATGTCGTCAGCGTCGGCACCGTTCCCTGCTCCAGGTAGAGCCACACCGACGACGCATTGGTGCAGAAATGAATCCATCGCACCGCGTCCGGCGGAACATCCACACGGTATTTCACCGATCCAAACGCCGGCAGGTTGCTGGAAGCGAACCCGTGATAGAACGGGATGACGTTGGTGAAATCGATCGTGCCAACATTCGTGTTGCAGCTCAGCGCGAATGTCGAGTCGATCAGCGCGCGGAACCCGAGATAATATGTGTTGCCCGGGCGCAGCGGCGGGGAATGGACCGTGTAGGTGCCGGGCAGACTGTAGGACGGATACGGCCCCGCGTTCTTGCTGTCCAGGCCGGAGCTCCAGTCGCGGAAGTCGGAGGTCGTCGTGGCCTGGCCCGGCGGGACGCGGTCGCGGATGGACACCACCATGTTGCCGAACTGGACGCTGTAGGTAATGTTCCAGGAAAGCGGCGCATTGGAGGGAATCTGAACGGCATAATAGGCGAAGTCGCCGGCCACCAGCGTCTGGGCGGAGTAACTGCCGCCGTTCAACGCGAGGGGTTTGATCGTGCCGGTGTCGAACCGCAACCGGTAGCGGACGTTTGAATTGCCGCCCGCCTGCACCGCCACGTACCAGGTGCCGCTGGTGAGGGCGACCTCAAACCGGCCGTTGAGCGGAACCCAATTGCCATACTCGCTGCCCCCGCTGGCGTTTAGCGACCGATCATACAACGTCGCGCCAGAGCTGCCATTCAAATAGTGGCTGAGCGTGGACGGGGCGCCGACGCGGATGAAAAGATTTGGATTGCCGCTGATGGCGTCCAGCCGGGTTCGAAGCACGGCGGTGTTGTTGGCGGGAACCACGATGGCGTAATAATCGAATGCGCCCTGTGCCAGGTCGATCCCCTGGTCGCCCGCCAGCGGCACGCCGTTGGTATCAACACCTGTGTCGCCAAACAGCGGACCGGCCGAGGGCAATCCCGGTGTCGTGACCAGGCCGCCAACGGGCGGCATGATCCAGGCCGGGCGCTTGAGTTGCAGCGCGCTGCTGGTCAGGGTGTAGGTGCTGATGCCCGATCCACGCACCTCAATGTACCAGGTTCCCGGGGTCAGGAATGGCGGCACAATGATTGCCTCCGGCTTCACCCAGGGCGTGGTGCCGTCGTAGTAGGAGTTATAATCGTCCGGCAGCGCGCCGGGACGGACCCTAAGGCTGGGCGACCCGACACTGGCGATGAGGTCGAGCTTCCAGCCGATCACCGGCTGGCCGTTCAGCGTTGCGGGGACGGTGACCTGGTAAAACGCGCTTTGCCCGTTGATCACCGTGTCGCTGGCGCTGTTCGACACTCCCCCGCCATTCAAGCTCCCGTCGAACGCGAGTTGCGGCACCGGCATTTGACGGATATGCACTGTCGCCTGCGCGTCCAGGTAAGTGCTCGAGACATTGGCCGATGCCTGCAGCGTGAGGCTGTAATTCGTGAACACCGGGTTGGGCAGCGTGATGAGCGTCGGCGAATACCAACTGTAAGGCACGCCGCCGTCATAGCCGTAATTGTAATACGGCGTCGGCAGATTGCTCCCCGCGGCCAGGGTCAGGTAGGGCCCTCCCGTCACGTTGTCCAGGCGCACCTCGACCGCTTGAGCGCCGTTCGGTATGTTGAACCGATAGAACGCGTCCTGGCCGCCGCGCAGGGTGTTGGTGGACAGCAGGTCGACGCCTCCCACCGGTCCGAAGTTGGTCACGCCTTTCACGCCGTAACTGTAAAGGACGAATGAACTCGAGTTGGTCCCGAGATACGAGTTGTAGGGATTCATGCCCTCGCTGGCGATCGCGATGTAATAGGTGCCGGCGGCGATGTTCGATTGTCCGGACACGGGCAGCATCGTGTATTGTTCATTGCCGGGTTTTTGCATTCGTTTTCCGCCGTTGACCGTGTAAGGCGCCGCGCCGGCCGCCGCCACGCTCGGGAGATAATCCTTCTGCAGCATGAGCAGGGATTCACCCACCCCGTTGCTCAATTCAAGCGACCACGAGGGCAGATTTGTTGGAACCACGATCGAGTAATACGCCGCGTCGCGGCCGAGCAACCCGGAATTGGTGATCGCGCCGTTCGTGAACACAAGCGGCAGGATCGGGATGGACAGGTTGGTGCCGATGCCGCGGCTCAACAACGTGTAACTCATCGCAGCGCTGCCGCCGTTGTTGATCACGCCGACAATGTAGTTGCCCGGCTGCAGGGGGTTGCCCATTCCCATCTGCAAGGTTTGCTGATACCGGACCGCCCCGTTGGGGTCGTAATAATATTGGGTCCAATCATACCCGGCGCCCCACTGGTTCCCGCTGGGCCAACTGGTCGACAGCTGGGGATACCAGGCGTAGCCCTGGGAAGTGTGCGTGCCGAGGTCGGACGGTGTCAGGTCGCGGCAAACCGCCAGGCCCGGCGATCCGCTGGTGATGTTCGTCAACCGGAGATCCCAGCCGAACGCGGTCGCCGGGACCGTCACGCTGAAGTAACGCCAGGTGTTCAGCGACTGGCCCACGACCGGGTAACTGCCCCCGTCAAATCCCACCGGCTGGGGCCCCTGCGCATGCAGGTAAAGCACGCAACTCGCGTCGCCCCCGGATGCAATCGCCTGGATCATGATGGTGTAATTCGTCGCGACCGGGTTGGCGATGTTGATCAGGTTCTGATTCACCCAGCTGTAACTCTGTCCGCCATCCACGCCGTAGCCATCGTAGCCCCCCGTCAACTGGGACCCGGTGCGCAGAATCATGATGGGGCTGCCGACGCGGTTCGACAGCGACAGCGTCAGGCTGAGCGTTCCCGGTGGAACGACAAACTCGTAGGCGTTCAACTGTCCGGCTTCGGCGCTGTTGGTTACCAGAATGTCCGTCAGGCCGGTGTTGTCCACCGTTCCCACGTTCGTGACGCCGAGCACGCCGTAGCTGTGCAGGGTGAACGTGGTCGAATTGCTGCCGATGTAGGAGCTGTAGGGATTCCGGCCTTCGGCGGCCACCGCCAGGTAATACGTCCCCGCCACGATGTTCGACTGGTTGTAAGCCGGCATCAGCAGGTATTGTTCGTTGCCGGATTTCTGGATGCGCCTGCCGCCGTTCACATTGTAGGGAACGCCCCCCGCGGCGGACACATTCGGCAGGTAATCCTTCTGCAGCATCAACACGCCTTCGCCGCCGTTTGTGTTCAGCTCCAGGCGCCAGCTCGGCAGGTTCGTCGGCACGACGATCGAATAATAGGCCGCCTCGCCCGCCAGCAACGCGGGATTGCTGACCACACCGTTCGAGAATGTCAGCGACCCGACCGGGATGGTTTGATTCGTCCCGATGCCGCGGCTCCACAGTGTGTAGCTCATCGGCGCCGCGCCGCCGCTGTTGATCACTCCGACAATGTAGTTGCCCGGCTGCAACGGGTTGCCCATCCCCATCTGCAGCATCTGCCCATACCGGACGGTGCCGTCCGGGTCATAATAATACTGGGTCCAGTCGTAACCCGCGCCCCATTGGTTGCCGCTCGGCCAGGTTG
Source organism: Verrucomicrobiota bacterium (assembly GCA_046346665.1). Taxonomy (GTDB): domain Bacteria; phylum Verrucomicrobiota; class Verrucomicrobiia; order Limisphaerales; family JAXMHQ01; genus JAXMHQ01. The sequence goes on along the minus strand of JAXMHQ010000011.1, from coordinate 81,337 downwards.
TCGACTGGTAGGGATACCACGCGTAACCCTGCGGCGTATGCGTGCCGAGATCGTAAGGCGCCAGATCGCGGCAGATGGCGAGCACCGGCGCGCCGCTGGTCACGTTGGTCAGCCGGACATCCCAGCCGAATGAATCCGGCGGAACCGTGATGTTGAAGAACCGCCATGTGCCAATCAACTGGTTGGTGACGCTGTATTTGCCGCCGTCAAATGTCACCGGCTGCGCCCCCATCGCCCGGATGTGCAGCACATAACTCGCGTCCCCGCCGGAGGCAATCGCCTGGATCATCAACGTGTAATTCGTCACGGGCGGATCGATCTGGTTGATCATGTTTTGATTCACCCAACTGTAACCTTGGCCGCCATCCACCCCGTAACCGTCGTAGCCGCCCGTCAGTTGCGAATCCGTCCGCAGGATCATCATGGGGTTTCCGACCCGGTTCGAGAGCGACACGGTGAACCCGAGGGTGCCGGCGGGCACGTTGAACTGGAACGTGCTGAGCTGGCCGGCTTCGCTGCTGTTGGTCACCAGGATCTCCGTGACGCCGGTGGGATCCACCGCGCCCAGGTTCGTCACCCCCTGCACGCCGTAACTGTGCAGGGTGAACGAGCTGGAATTGCTGCCGATGGTGGAGTTGTAGGGATTCTGACCCTCGGCGGCCACCGCGAGATAATAGGTGCCCGCCACAATGTTGCTCTGGTTGTAGGCGGGCATGAGGAGATACTGCTCGTTCCCGGATTTTTGCAGTTTCCGGCCGCCACTCACATTGTAAGGCGCACCCCCGCCGGCGGAAACACTCGGCAAATAATCCTTTTGCAGCATCAACAGGCTCTCGCCGCTGTTGGTGTTCAACTCCAGCCGCCAGCTCGGCAGGTTCGTCGGCACCACGATGGAATAATACGCCGCCTCGCCGGCCGGCAGGCCGGGACTGCTCACCACGCCGTTGGAGAATGTCAAGGTGTTCACCGGAATGCTCATCCCGGAACCGATGCCGCGGCTCCAGAGCGTATAGCTCATCGGACCGGAACTGCCGTAGTTGAACACCCCGACATAATACGTCCCCGGCTGGAGCGGATTTCCCATTCCCATTTCGAGCATCTGCCCATAGCGAATCCCGTTGGTGGGACTGTAATAATAACTCGTCCAATCATAGGCCGCGCCCCACTGGTTGCCGCTCAGCCAGGTCGTGGTCGTGTAAGGATACCACGCGTATCCCTGCGACGTGTGGGTCCCCAGGTCGTAGGGCAACTGGTCGCGGCACACCACGAGCGCGGGCTGGCCGGCGGTCACATTCGTCAGGCGCACGTCCCAGCCCAGCGCGCCGGAAGGCACCGTGAAAGTGAAATACTGGAATTTGCCTGACGGCTGGTTCGTGACGCTCATCGCGCTGCCCGACCCGTCGAATCCGACCGGCGGACCGGTCAGTTGCGACCCGGTCAGCACAAAGTTGCCCAGCGCCGCCGCCGGGGTGTAGACCCCGATATACCAGACGTCCGCCTGGTGATTCGGCTGCTGAAGAAAACCCAGCGTCCCGGACAGGTCCATGTAGCCGGATGTCGAAGAGCCGTAGTAATCGTAGGGATTGTTCCTGTAATTCCACTGCCCGGGAACCGCGTTGCGCCGGATGGCAATCATGGTGCCCGGCACCTGGTTCGAAAGATCCAGACCCCAGCCCAACGTGCTGAGCTGCTCGGCCGTGTTGATGACGGTGTAATACCGCCAGCCCACCCGCGACGGCGCGTCGTTGGTGATGTTGAACACATAATCCACCGTCGTGATCACCGGCTGGCCATTGAACAGGCTCACCGTGTAAGGCCCGGTCCCGTATACCGTCACATAAAACGACCCGTTGCTCAGGGTCGGCGGCACCAGCGTCAGGCTCGCCCCCGTGCCGGCCGGCGGCTCGGAAAAGGCGTCGTTGACGAATTCGTTCGGCACATTGTCGCGCCGCACCGCCACGCTGGCGTTGCCCGAAATCGGTGTCACGTTCACCTGCCACGCGATCTGCTGCACGGGCACCTGCACCAGGAACGTCGTGTAACCATAACCCGTGACGGTGAAATTCGTCGTTGCGTTGAAATTCAGGTTGGTCACCGCCTGCTGCCTCGAATCCAGCGTGAAGGCCTGACCCGGGTTGCCCGAGACCCCAACGAAATACTGGCTGCCCACATTGAGATACGTCGGCACCACCAGCATCTGGCCCGGCTGCGTGAGGTCATAGGTGGAGGTGCTGTACGGATGCGGCGCGGCGGACTGCTTCACATACAGTTGATTACCCAGCCCGTTCAATCCCAGCCGCCAGGCCAGCGTGTTCGTCGTGATGGTGGTTTTGAAAAATCGCATCCCCTCCGGCCCGATCGCCGCCGTCGCCCCGCTGCTCGCATCCGCCGCAAGCGCCGGCAGCGGCTGCACATACGCCTCGCCCGTCACCAGCCTCCATTGCGCCCCCGGCGCCGCATGCACCATCAAATACCAGGTCTGCCCCGGCGTCCATTGATGGGTCTGCGATAACACAAAACCATCCGATCCCACCCGCGTCGACGCGTAACCGTAGGATCCCGTCGTCGGCAGCGTCCCCAGGGCCAGGTACACGTCCGCCTCGTTGCTCACGACCGTCAACGCCGTCCGCCATACCTGGTCCGCCGTCGTCTGCGTCGTGATCGCAAAATAATAGTCGCCCCCCGTCACGCTCTTGTTCGTGAACACCTGCGTCCCCGCATCCGCCGTCCCCGGATCCCACGTCAGCGTGGTCACCGATGCCAGCTCCGCGCTCAGCGTGTAGCCGGCCACGCTCGCCGCGCCGGAAGGCTGGTAGACCCCAATGAAATAAGTCGAATTGGTCGCCTCGTAATCCCGAAAGGTAATGGTCTCCACGGGCAGCCCGGGCGCCACTGCCTTGTCATACGCCCCGGTGTTCGGCAATTGACCCCGCCGCACATACAGCCCCGGCGTCGTCGCGTTGGTGGAACTCAAAACAATCCGCCACCCCGTCACCAGGTTCGACCCCACGTCCACCTGGAAATAATGCCACGCGCCCGATCCCGTGTTCGTCAAGGAGCCCGTCGTGGAAAACACCAGCGGCTTCGACACCGGGTTCGCCGCCGTCCGCAAATCCGATCGATTGGTCGTCAACACCACCGTGAACGATTGCGCCAGCGACCCCGCAGGCGTCGACACCCGGAGTCCGTAACTGCCCGTTGAAAATTCCGGGAGCTCCAGGTTGATCCGGTTCGTCACCCCTGCCAGCCGCGACCCGTAGTCATACGCCGCGTCCGTCGGCACGCCGCCCTTGCTCAACAGCAAATAGGAATAGGCCGTCGCATTGTTGGAGATGACCAGCGACAGGTTGGTCGCGCCGGCGCCGATGGTGAACGTATAGTTGGTTCCCTGCCCCGGCACGTTCGACCCGACAAACGTCTGCGCCATACCCCCGGATACCAGGCCGGACAAAATACCCAGCCCCAAAAAGGCAACCGCACGCTTCATACAAATCCTTTGGTAAATCGCTTGGGACCTGCTGTTGATACACCATAAAGGACGGTAATATCAAGAATAAACAATCCAGCAAACCGGTGGGACGGCACCGAACGCCAGCCGTGCTTCAACAAAATTCACAATTATAGGACTGACCCCTTTGACGAAGGGGTCAGTCCTATAATTGTGAATTTTCGGGCGCTCGTTTCTGCTGAGGAATGGCTTGGCTGGGGATGACCCCGATTCAGCGGGTTGTCCTCTCTTACCCGCGGTTCAATATCAGGCGGGATCCGGTGGTTTGAACAATTCCGAAATCGCGAGTTCGAACTCGGGCAGGAGCTTTTCGGTGAGGGTTTCGCGCCCGGCGAGAATGCCTTTCAACACGAGGCCGTGCGCGGTGCCATGGTAGATCTCCACGTTGTCATAACGGGGATCCACCATCCACAACCGCGGCAGCCTCGTGGATTCGTAAATCTCCTTTTTGACCACGGTGTCGACGCGGTGATCGTCGGAGCTGACCACTTCGGCGGCGAGCCAGAGTTTGCCGGTCGGCTCAGCCACCAGCGCGAGGTCGGGACGCAATCGCGTCCCGGCGGCGAGGATCACTTCCGACCGCACGGGCAACAGCCGGGTGCTGGTGAAATTGGCCACGCTGGCCAGCACGCACGCGTACAGGCGGCGGCAAATCAATTCGTGCCGCGCGCCGGGCGGACGGCGGATCAGCCTCTCTCCTTCCAGCATCTCTTCGTACGACTCGCTCATGTCGCGCACGGCGGATCGCCGGGGGCATCACGCGGGGCGCGGCAGCAGTTTGCCCAGATACCGTCCCGTATGCGAGCCCCGTTTCGTTCCGTCCCGCGCCAGTTGCTCCGGCGTGCCCTCGGCCACAATCCGCCCCCCGTCCGCCCCGCCTTCCGGCCCGAGATCGATCACCCAGTCCGCCTCCGCCACCAGGTCCAGATTATGTTCAATGACAACAACCGTGTGCCCGACGTCCACGAGCCGCTGCAACACCTCCACCAGCCGCCGCACATCGCTCATGTGCAATCCAATCGTCGGTTCTTCCAGGATGAAAACGCTCGCGGACGGACTTCCCGCCTGGCCATTCCGCACTCCCCTCTCGGCACTCCGCACTTCCTTGAGTCCCGTCAGCAGGTGCGTGACGAGTTTCACGCGCTGGGCTTCGCCGCCGCTAAGCGTCGGGCTCGGCTGGCCGAGCTTGAGATAACCCAGGCCGGTGTCCACCAGCGCCTGGAGCGCGGCGCGGATTTTGGGAATGCCGCCGAACACTTCCAACGCCTCGGTCACCGACAATTCCAGCACCTGCGCGATGTTGCGGCCGCGATATTCAATATCCAGTGTTTCCGCGTTGAACCGCGTGCCGCCGCATTGTTCGCAGGGCACAAACGCCGGCGGCAGGAAATTCATCTCCAGCTTGATCTGCCCCGCGCCGTCGCATCCCGGGCAGCGCCCCTGCGGGCTGTTGAAGGAAAATCGTCCCGGCGAATAACCCCGCAGCCGCGACTCCGGCACCTGCGCAAACAACGCGCGGATGTCGTCGAAAAAGCCGACATACGTCGCCGGAATCGACCGCGGGGTGCGGCCGATGGGCGATTGATCGACTTCGTAAACGGCTTTCAAGGATTCGAAGCCCGAGAGGCGCGCGGCGCCGGGAGCAGCGCCCTTTTCCGCGCGTGATCGGGAGGGTTTACGAAGCGCTTCCTGGAGCGCCGGGAAAAGACATTCGCGAACCAGCGTGCTCTTGCCCGAACCGCTGACCCCGGTCACGCACACGAGCCGGCCCAGCGGAAACCGGGCGGTGAGATTTTTCAACGTGTGCCGGGCGGCGCCGGACAGGCTCAGCCAGGCGGCATCCGAAAGAGGACGGCGCGATCCGCGCGCCGGATAGTTGCGGTGCTGGCGGAGGCACTGGCCGGTGACGGATTCCGGGTGCTGCATCAATTCGGCCAGCGTTCCCGACGCGACCACCCGGCCGCCCAGCACGCCGGCCGCCGGGCCGAGATCGATGATATGGTCCGCGCGCCGCATCGTTTCCTCGTCGTGCTCCACCACCAACACCGAGTTGCCCTTGGATCGCAGGGTTTCCAGCGTGTCCAGCAGCAGGTCGTTGTCGCGCGCGTGCAGGCCGATGGTGGGTTCGTCCAAAATGTAACAAACGCCACTGAGATTGGATCCGAGCTGCGCCGCCAGGCGGATGCGCTGGGCTTCACCGCCGGAAAGCGTCGGCACGCCGCGACCGAGTTCGAGGTAACCCAGTCCCACCCTGGACAGAAACTTCAGCCGCTCCCGGATCTCCGGAAGAATGTCCCGCGCAATCTCGGCTTCGCGGCCCTGGTATCGAACCGACTGAAAATACTCCGCCGCGGCCGCAACCGACAAGGCCCCGAAGGCCACCGGGGTGAGCCCGGCGTCGATGGATGATTTGAAATTTGAGATTTGAAATTTCAGATTGTGGGGCAGTCGGACGGCTCGGGCGACCGGATTCAGCCGCGCGCCGCCGCAGTCGGGGCACAATTCGCGTTCGCCTTCATGCCAGCCGTACCAGGATTCTGCGATGGCATCCTCGCGCGCTCCGCGGTCGACATCTTCGGGCATGTAAAACAATTCGCCGAACCCGCGGCAGCGCGGGCACCAGCCCTGGGGCGAATTGTAACTGAAATGCTTCGGGTCGAGCGGCTCGAACGACCTCCCGCAGTCCGGGCAGCAGCGCTCCGTGGAAAACACTGTCTGCACGCCATGATTGTCGAGCGCGAACAACGTGCCCTGCCCCAGCTTCAGGGTGGCGTCAATCAATTCGGAGGGCCGAGCTCCTGCGAGTCCCCGATCTGCTTTATCCAGGGACTCGCGGTAGCTCGTCCCTCCCGGTTGTTTTTTGCGGGACTTTTCCAGGACGCCGGTGACGATTTCGATGTTGTGTTCCCGGAACCGGTCCAGGCGGAATTTTTCCGCCGTGGAATACATCCGTCCGTCCGCGCGGAGTTCGGCATAGCCCTCTTTCGCCGCCCAGGCCGCGATGTCGGAATGAAACCCTTTCCGGTTGCGGACAACCGGTGCCAACAACAGCAGGTCGCCGCGCTTCCGGGTTTCCTGTTCCAGCCGCCGGGCCAGGGCGTCGCGCGTTTGCGCCTCGACCGCCACACCGCAATCCGGGCAATGCTGGACGCCCAACCGGGCGAACAGCAGCCGGACAAAATGATGCACCTCGGTCACGGTAGCGACGGTGCTTTTCCCGCCGCCGCGGGAATTGCGCTGCTCGATGCTGACCGTCGGCGGCAGCCCGGCGATGCGGTCGACATCGGGCCGCGCCAGTTGCTCCACGAATTGCCGGGCATAAAGGTTCATGGAATCCAGGAACCGGCGCTGACCCTCGGCGAACAGCAGGTCGAACGCGAGTGTGCTTTTGCCCGAACCGCTCACGCCTGTGATCACAACAAACCGGCCGGTCGGGATCTCCAACGAAATGTCCTTCAGATTGTGCTCGCGGGCGCCGTGGATCGAAATCATGCGCGTCCTTTCCGGCTCCGGGACCGGCCCAGCGCGCGCCCGGTGTGGCTCGCTTCACACGCCATGATCACTTCCGGCGGACCCGCTGCCACAATGGTCCCGCCCCGCTCAGCCGCCTCCGGCCCCAGGTCGATCACCCAGTCCGCCGCGCGGATCACGTCCAGGTTGTGCTCCACCACCAGGACCGAATGCCCGGCGTCCACCAGCCGCTGAAAAACTTTCAGCAACACGCGGACGTCCTCGAAATGCAGGCCCGTCGTCGGCTCGTCGAACAGGAACAAGGTCGGTCGAGAGTCGAGGGTCGAAGGTCGAGCGCCAGCAACCAACCTACCCTCGACTCTCGACTCTCGACTCTCGACTGAGGCATCGACAAGATGCCTCACAAGTTTCAGCCGCTGGCTTTCGCCACCCGACAGCGTATTGACGGGTTGTCCGAGGCTGAGATAACCCAAACCGACTTCCTGAAGCAGCGCCAGCCTCTGCCGCGCGCGGGCCGCGGCGCGGGATCCTTCGAAAGCGGCCATCACCCCGACCGCCTCGTCGACCGTGCTTTCCAGCAGGTCGGCGATGCTCCAGTCGCGGCCGGCGGCGCGCAATTTCACCTCGAGAATGTGCGGCCGGTAACGGCGGCCGTTGCATTCCGGGCAGCGCACAAACACATCGCTGAGAAATTGCATCTCGATTTTTTCGAAGCCCGCTCCGCGGCAGCGTTCGCACTGGCCCTGGCCGGAATTGAAGCTGAACGCGCTCGAGTTCAATCCGCGCCGGCGCGCGCCTTCCGTCTGCGCGAACACATCCCGGATCTCCTCGAACGCCCCGATGTACACCGCCGGGTTGGATCGAGGCGTGCGGCCGAGACTGGACTGGTCCACCCACACGGCCCGCGCGAGGTGCCCGCACCCTTCCAGTCGCGCGGCGGGCACGACCGGGGTTGCGGGATCGGGAGAATCGGTTTCCTCGTCCGCACCCGCGCCCGAATCGGGCGTGGAATGCAGGGCCTGCTGGAGCGCGGGCAGTAAGATATCGCGCAGCAGCGTGGATTTGCCGGAGCCGCTGACGCCGCTCAAACAGACCAGCCGCTGCAGGGGAATGTCGACCCGCAAACCTTTCAGGTTATGAGCCGTGGCCTCGTGCACGATGAGCCAGGGCACTTTGTTTCCTGCGACGGACCGCCGCGGGGGCCGGTCCTGCCGGCGCCGGCCCGAGAGGTATTGGCCGGTGAGACTTTCCGCGCATCGCAGCAATTCAGGATAGGCGCCTTGGAATTGCACGCTCCCGCCGGAAGCGCCGTGTCCGGGGCCGAGATCGATGACCTGGTCCGCCGCGCGCATGACGGCGGGTTCGTGTTCGACCACGACGACGGTGTTGCCGGCCGAGCGCAACTGGAGCAGCACTTCGACCAGGCGCTCGGTGTCGCGCGCGTGCAGGCCGACGCTGGGTTCGTCGAGCACGAACAGCGTGTGAACCAGCCGCGTACCGAGGCAGGTGGTGAGATTCACCCGCTCCGTCTCGCCGCCCGAGAGCGAGCGGGTCGGGCGATCCAGCGTGAGATACCCAAGCCCGACCTGGTCGAGGTACTGCAGCCGCGACACGACCTCCTCGAGCGCGAGCGTCACGGGGCTGCGGGATGGTGACGACGAACGGGAACGCCGCGATTTCAGAAAACTCTCCAGCAACGGCCGCGCCTGCTGCACCTGCAACTGGTAAAACTCGGCCAGGCTCATCCCCTTCCCCGACTCGGGGGCGCCGTCGAGCCGATACAACAACGCGTCCGGCTGAAAGCGCGCGCCCCGGCAGTCGGGGCACGGCACGTAGGAACGGTATCGGGACAGGAGCACGCGCACGTGCATTTTGTAGGACTTGCCTTCGAGCCAGCGGAAGTAGCCCTGGACGCCGTACCACGCGTTCGGCCATTCGTGAGCCTTGTCGCTGCCGTATCCGGCGTCGCCTTCCAGCACCCATTTCTGCTGCGCGGCCGGCAGCCTGTTGAACGGCACGTCCATGGGCACGCCCCGTTTTTTGCAGAACCGGGCGAGATCCTTCTGGCATTCCGCGCTGAATCCGCTCCGCCAGGGTTTCACCGCGCCCGCAGCAAGCGTCAGCGATCGGTCCGGTATCGCCAGGTTGAAATCGATTGTGATAATCCGGCCGAATCCCTTGCACGACGGACACGCGCCGAGCGGATGATTGAAACTGAACAAGGCCGTGGATGGATCCCGGTAATCCAGGTCGCAATCGGCGCAATGCAGCCGGTTCGAAAACCGTCGCGTGAGCTTCCAGGCGCCGGCCTGCTGAGGGTCGGCGGTGTGGATGGCGAGCTTGCCCTTGCCGAAATGATAAGCCTGCTCGCAAGCCTCGACGAACCGGGCGCGCGTGTCTTTGCCGGCCCGCAGTCTGTCCTGGACCAGGGTGAGCGTGAGCAGTTTGTCCGGTTTCGACAGCGCCCCGGCAGCTTCCTCCAGCCGGATCACCCGGCCGTCGACCAGCAGGCGTTGATATCCCTGCTTCGCCACAAGCGCCAGCGAATCCTGCAGGGACAGTTTGTCGGACAACGGCAGGTCGAAGGCAACCAGGACTTCGGCGGCGACGGCTTCGAACCGGGCGTAAACATCCCCGGGCGCCTCTTTCCGGACGGGCCGTCCGCAGGAACGGCAATGAAGTCGGGCCAGGTGCGGCCACAGCACCTTCATGTAATCGCAAATCTCCGTCATCGTCCCCACGGTGGAGCGCGTCGTCCGGACGGAATTGCGCTGTTCGATCGCGATGGCCGGCGGGATTCCCTCGATGCGATCCACCTGGGGCTTGTCCATCCGGTCGAAGAACTGCCGGGCGTAGGGGGAGAAGGTCTCGATGTAACGCCGCTGCCCCTCGGCAAAGAGGGTGTCGAAGGCGAGGGAACTTTTCCCGGACCCGCTCAAACCAGTGACGACGATCAACTGGTTTTGCGGCAGGTCCAGGTCGAATCCCTTCAGGTTATTCTGGCGAACGCCGCGGAGCCGAATGGCGGGCGGCGGTGACGATTTCGACATGCGGGCGCACAATAGGATCGAATGGGGCGGGATTCAAGCGGGGGAAATGCCGTCGGGGAGCGCTGGCCTCGATGCCCGGGCCAGAACTGGGAACCGAGGACGAGGACGACGACGAGGACGATTACGAGCGCGGTGTTCCCTTCTATCCATTAATCCATTAATCCATCAATCCATCCCCCCCTGCTCACTTGGCCGCCGCGCCGGCGATGCTCAGGGTGATCTCGATGTCGTCCGAAACTTTCTCCTCCATCTGATGCGGCTGGATGTTGAAATCGCTGCGCTTGATGGTGAAGGTGGAACGAATCACAAGCAGGTCGCCTTTCATGTTCGGGATGCGGGCGCCCAGCTTGTCCTTCAAATAAGTCAGTTTAACCGGGACGGTGATGTCCTTGGCGACGCCTTTCAACGTGAACGTGCCGGCGGCGTCGGCCATGGTGACGTTGCCGTCGGTCTTGACGTTGGACAGCTTTTTGGCTTCGAAGCTGATCTCGGGATATTTGGCCACATCGAGCCACATGGGCCCGTGCATATGGCCCTGCTGCATCGCATTGGGAACGGTGAGCGATGAACTGGTCACGACGATCGTGCCCTTGGTGGCGCCGGGATTTTCGGGATCGAAGGTGACGGTGCCCGAGACGCCGCTGGCGCTGCCATTGATGGCTTCGAGCGGCGCGTCGAGTTTGAACACCGCGTTGTTGACGCCCTTGGGATCCTTGAAATCGAACGTTTCAGGAGCCGCCAAGGCCAGGCGCGCGGACAATGCGAGAATGGAACAGAGGAGGATTTTTGTTTTCATGGAGTTTTGGGTTTGAGAGTCAGGTTGATTTGGAGAAACGGCGGGCGACGAACCATCCGGCGGCACCGAGCAGCGCGGAGGCGCCCCAGGAAGCCGCGAGAAAATCGATCCCCGGCACGAAGCCGGGCACATAGGTGCGGCCTTCGATGCCGGTGACTTCGTCCACTTGCACGCGCACCAGGCTGGTCCGGGTCCAGCCCCGGTGCGCACCCGCCGCCAGCCAGTAAACCGTGGCGGCAAGCGCGAGCGCAGCCGGGAACAGGATCCAGAAACGTTTCATCGGCACGATTTCAGTTCATATCGAACACGACGGCCTGGGCCGGGCCGGAGGCGGCCAGGTTCAAGGCGGGTTCATCGCTCAGCGCGACGCCGTCGCCGGCGGTGAGGCGCTTGCCGTTCACGGTCATTTCGCCCTCGGCGAGCTGCAGCCAGGCGTGGCGGCCGGGCTTGAGCGCGTGCTCGACACGGCTGCCCGCGTCCAGTTTCGCCACATAAACATCGGCGTCCTGGTGGATGCTCACGGATCCGTCACGGCCGGACTTGGAGGCGATCAGGTGCAATCGCCCGGATTCCGCGCCGGCGAACGACCGTTCCGCGTAGCTGGGTTTCACGCCCTTTTCATCGGGGAAAATCCACATCTGCAGCAGGTGCACCGGTTCGATCGGCGAATAATTGAATTCGCTGTGCAGAATCCCGGTCCCGGCGCTGATGCGCTGGACGTCGCCCGCCTTCATCACCGCGGTGTTCCCCATGCTGTCGCGGTGCTGAAGCGCCCCGCGCAGGACATAGGTGATGATCTCCATGTCGCGATGCGGGTGCATGTCGAATCCACCCCCGCCCGCGACCGTGTCGTCGTTGATCACCCGCAGGCTGCGAAATCCCATGTGCCGGGGATCGTGGTAATCGGCAAAGGAAAACGAATACCAGGTGTCCAACCAGCCATAGTCGGCGTGCCCGCGATCTTTGGCTTTGCGCAGTGTCATCATACTTCATGGGCGGCATTGCCGCGTTTCAGGTTTGTGCCCGTCTTAAATCGTCTGCACGAGCTCCGAGGTCTCGTAACGAACCTTCGGCAGCGCGGCGTATTTGTCTTCGGCCGACCGGTAACCCAGCGCGCAGGCCACCACGGCCGCGTAGCCGGTCCCGTTCAACTCCAGGATCCGGTCGTATTCCGCCGGATTGAATCCTTCCATGGGAGTCGCGTCGACGCCGAGCAGCGCCGCGCTGGTCAGCAGGTTGCCCAGGGCGATGTACGCCTGGCGCGCCGCCCAGTGATTCGCGATCGCGCTGCGCGGCCCCTTCACCAGGTCGCCCAGCATCATGTCGCGGTAACCCGACAGCGCCGCCGCCGGGATCTGGCGCACTTCGCTCGTCTTGGCGATCAGGCGGTCGACATCCGATTCGCTCACGCCCGTGCGCGCCGCGAACACGACATATTGGGAGGCGTCGACGACCTGCCGCTGGTTCCAGCTATGCGGCAGCAACGCCTGGCGCTTCGCCGGGTCGCTCACCACCAGGAACCGGTACGGCTGCAATCCATAGGAGGTCGGCGTCAATACCAGCGCCTGCACCAGGGTCTGCCATACGTCCGCCGGAATCTTCCGCTGCGGATCAAACGCCTTGGTCGCATACCGCCAGTTCAAAGCGCCCACCAGGTTCTGTGTCGAAGTCGTGCTCATCGTCTGTGTCGTTCTTTAGATTGTTTGGTTGTTTCTACGATTATCTCCCATTGCTGCTGCCATGCCAATTCATGAATAATTGCGAAGAACCATTCTTAGGACGTTGTGCATCAAATGTTTCTAATCATACTGAGGGCCGATCGACTTCAGCGTCGACACAACGTTTTTTCGTGTTTTCACGCATCTTCGTTGTAGAAACACGAATTGTCGTTGCGCCGCGGGAATTCTGCCGTAGGTTCGGTCCATGACGAAATCGAGCCAGGGATCTGTGAAGGCGGCGGTGTCTTCGGACACGGAGTTGCTGGGCCGGCGTGAGCGGGAGGTGCGGCGCCGGGGGCGCGAATTGTGGGAGCAGGCGCGGGCGGGCCGGGAGGAATTTTTCCGGACGGTGCTGGAGAGCCTGGCGGAGGGGCTGGTGATCACGGATGAAGAGAGCCGGGTGGTGTATGCGAACGGGCGGTTCTGCGACATCACCGGCTACACGAAGGACGAGCTGGTTGGAAAGACAAGCTACGAGCTGCTGCTGGCGCCCGAGGAATGGCCGCAGCAGAGGCGGCGGCTGAGCGAACGGCTGTCGGGCAAGTGCGAGATGTACGAGCACGAGCTGCTGCAAAAAGGCGGCGGCCGGCGCTGGGTCCAGGTGATGGCAACGCCCTACCTGGACGCACAGGGGCGGATTGTCGGGACAATCGGCGCGCTGGTGTGCATCGAGAAGACCAAGGCCCTTGAGCGCGAGAACGAATGGCTGCTCGACGAAGTCCGGTCGCAATCGAATTTCGGCAGCATCATCGGCCGGAGCGACGCCTTGAAAAAGGTGCTGGAGCAGATCCGGGTGGTGGCGCCCACGCCGGCGGGGGTGTTGATCCTGGGGGAATCCGGCACCGGCAAGGAGTTGGTGGCGCGGGCGATTCACGAGAACAGCGCGCGCCGGGACAAGCCGCTGGTGCGGGTGAATTGCGCCAGCATCCCAAAGGATTTGTTCGAGAGCGAATTCTTCGGCCATGTGAAGGGCGCGTTCACGGGGGCGGTGAAGGATCGCACCGGCCGATTCGAACTGGCGCATGGCGGGACGCTGTTCCTGGACGAGGTGGGCGAGATTCCGCTGGATCTCCAGGCGAAGCTGCTGCGAGTGCTGCAGGAAGGCCAGTTCGAGAAGGTCGGCGAGGAAAAGACCCGGACGGTGGATATCCGTCTGATTGCCGCCACGAATCGGGACCTGCACGCCGAGGCGCGCGCGGGCCATTTCCGCCAGGACCTGTATTTCCGGCTGAGCGTGTTTCCGATTGAACTGCCGCCGCTGCGCGAACGCCGGGAGGACATCGCGCCGCTGGCGGAATTTTTCCTTCAACAATCCGCGCAACGGCTCGGCGCCCGGGCACCGCGCCTGTTCCCGGCCCAGCTCCGGCAATTGGAATCCTACGACTGGCCGGGCAATGTGCGGGAACTGCAAAACGTGATCGAGCGGGCGATGATTCTGCAGGCGAGCAAAGGCCGGCTGGAATTCGCGCTGAGCCGCGATTCGCTGGCGGCCGGCCGGAAGGCGGCGGCGCCGGCGCCGGAAGTGGACGGCCAGGCGCTGACCGATTTGAAACGGCAGGAGCGCGAAGTCATCGCCCGCGCACTGGAACAAACCGGTGGGCAACTCTACGGCCCGGACGGCGCCGCCGCCCTGCTCGGCATGCGCCCCACCACCCTCGCCTCGCGCATCCAGCGGTACGGGCTGCGAAAGTAAGGAGATGTCGCGCGAAGGACGCGACGGGAGCGAAGGGGGGGATTGAGGGATGCCCGGGGTAAATCGAGGCCATTCCCACTTCGCCCCCTTTGCATCCTTCGCGCGATCTCCACGCCTTCTGGCTTTCCCGAACCCTGCCGGTTTTGGTTTAATCTGCCCATGCGATCGAAGTCTGAAATCATTTCATTGCTGACCCACCCGGGAATCATCGCGGTGGTGCGCGCGCAAAAAGCCGAACAGGTGCTGCCGCTTTCGGAGGCGCTGCTGGCCGGCGGCGTCGTGGCCATTGAAATCACCCTGACGACGCCGAACGCCATCGCGGCGATCCGCGAGGCGTCGCGCGCGCTTGGCGCCCGCGCCCTGATCGGTGTGGGAACGGTGCTCGACGAAGCAACCTGCGCCGCGGCGATCGAGGCCGGGGCGGAATTCGTCGTCAGCCCGATCTGCCGGCCGGAGCTGGTCGCCGTCGCCCGGAAATCAGACCGCCCGGTCATGCTGGGCGCCTACACGCCCACCGAAGCGCAGCGTGCTCATGAGGCGGGGGCCGATTTCGTGAAGATTTTTCCCGCGGACGGCCTGGGGCCCGGCTACATCAAGGCCCTGCGCGCGCCGCTGCCGCATTTGAAAATCGTTCCCACAGGCGGGGTGGACGTGGGCAACGTGGCGGAATTTCTCAACGCAGGCTGCGCGGCGGTCGGCGTCGGGGGGTCGCTGGTAGCCGCGAAATTACTGCAGGAATCGAACTGGCCGGAGCTGACGCGCCGCGCGGCGGAATTCGTCGCCGCGGCCTCCCGCGCCGTCCGCCGCTGAGGGAGTTCTGGCGCGAAGGTGGGGCGAGACTCCGTCGAGCCCTGACCAGGGCCGCGGGTTAGCTGGATAAATGGATCGGTGGATTGGTGGATGGCGCCGCTCGACAGAATCCTGCCCGAAGAAATTAGCGACAATTCGCGTCAAGTCCTCTTTGCCTCATTCTGGCTAGAGGGATTCAAATTAAACCATAGCCGGCAAGTGCCTGAAAGAGCATCCGCAGATTACACTGATTTCGCAGATAATCTGCGTTCATCTGCGAAATCTGCGGACAAATAAAAGGCTACACTTTTCTTGAAATCGCTCGAGGCATCCGCACACCGGTTCAGGGAACATCGATCGTCTTCACCTGGCTGACGACATCCTGGTCATCGAGGTAAACCTGGAGCGACTGGATCGATTGCCGATTCAGAACGCGCTGCCAGTAGTTCCATGAAATCACGACGGAACCTCCGAGCGTGAGGGCTTCGCGGTCCGGCTGGCCGATCATGGCGATGAGTTCTTTGCGGGTGGTTTTGCCGACCTGGATTGCGGCGATGGCCTCCGGTGAAACCCGCGTGCCGACCATGGGCGCCCCGCGCGCGGGCATAACGCCCCAGTTGTGCGAACTCAACAGCGTCCGGATCACCCGGTCGTTCTGGTCGAACAACACGGACAAACCCACGACGCTCACCGGTTCCGTGGGAGCCATGCCCATGCGGCCGCCCTGGTAATCGCGCTCGAAATAAAGCAACGTCCGGCCGCGACCGGTCAGGGTGCCCTTGGGTCGGCCGAATTCCTGGAGAACCTGCTTCTTCGTGGTCACACCGGGCTGGATGGTGGCCACGGCTTCCGGTTCGAGCCGCTCCGCCGGCGTGTCGCAACCCATGAGGAGCGCGGACAGGATGAGCGGAACTGCAAAGGCGCAAAACCGACGCGGGCGCTTTCCGAAGAGGCGCACATTCATGGAACCAAGCTACCCGGCGGTCTGGCCTGGTCAAGAGCGCGACGGCGCCGGGGATTGCGAATGACGAATGACGAATTGGAGTGATGGAATCCTGGAACGAAATCCCATCGTGCTCGTCCTCGTGCTCGTCCTCGTCCTCGGGACCTGTTTTCGAGGACGAGGAGGAGGACGAGGACGAGAACGATCCGCACGTAACTCCACCACTCCACTACTCCATCACTCCATCACTTCACCCCCAAAAAACAACGCGGCCCGGTGAGGGGCCGCGTTGGGCGTAGAAACTGGATGCCGCCGATTACTTCGTCGGGACGGTGGCGATCGTCTGGAGGATGCGGCTGGTGATCTTGTAGGGGTCGCCCTGCGAATTCGGACGTCGGTCTTCGAGGTAACCCTTGTAGCCGTTGTTGACGAAACTGTGGGGGACGCGGACCGAGGCGCCGCGGTTGGCCACGCCGTAGTTGAACTTGTCGATCGACTGCGTTTCGTGCAGGCCGGTGAGGCGCAGGTGATTGTCCGGGCCGTAGACCGCGATGTGTTCGTTCTTGTATTTGTCGAACGCGGCCATGAGGGCTTCGAAGTAGGCTTTGCCGCCGACTTCGCGCATGTGCGTCGTCGAGAAGTTGGTGTGCATGCCGGAGCCGTTCCAGTCGACATCCTTGCCGAGGGGTTTGCAATGGAAGTTCACGTCCACGCCGTATTTTTCACAGAGGCGGAGCAGGATGTAGCGCGCCATCCACATCTGGTCGGCCGCGGTCTTGGAACCCTTGCCGAAGATCTGGAATTCCCACTGGCCCTTCGCCACTTCGGCGTTGATGCCTTCGTGGTTGATGCCGGCGGCGAGACAGAGATCGAGATGCGTGTCGACAATCTCGCGGGCGATGCAGCCCACGTTTTTGTAGCCGACGCCGGTGTAGTACTCACCCTGCGGAGGCGGGAAACCGCCGCCGGCCGGGAACCCGAGCGGGGCGCCGTCCTTGTAAAGAAAATATTCCTGCTCGAAACCGAACCAGGCGCCGGGATCGTCGAGGATCGTCGCGCGCGCGTTGCTCGGATGCGGCGTCTTGCCGTCCGGCATCATGACTTCGCACATGACCAGGCCGGCGTTGGTCTTGGTGACGTCCGGATACACCGCGACGGGTTTCAGCATGCAATCCGAGCTGTGACCCTCCGCCTGGCGGGTCGAACTGCCGTCGAAGCCCCACATCGGGAGCTGTTCGAGCTTCGGAAAGCTGTCGAATTCCTTGACCTGGGTTTTGCCGCGGAGATTGGCGACGGGTTGATAACCGTCCAGCCATATATATTCCAGTTTATACTTCGCCATGTGCGTGGGGGATTTGTATGTAAGGTTATGGTTTGGTGTTGATCAAATTGAGCCAAACGCAACAATTTCAAATCAACGCGCGTTATCCTTAGCAGCCCAGGTGCCGTCCGGCCAGAACATACTTTGGCATCTTGTCCCCCTCTTTTGCTTCACCCCCAATCCCAACAGTTTAACCCGGGGCAAATCATTTTTTCGGTACCCGATTTCAAGCCGCCCGGCGGCCCGTTTTACTGTCGATTGTTGCCCAGTCTGATCGAAACCATTCAGCCGGAATTGGCGGCTATTTCGACAACGGACGAACACCGATCTGAACTAAAAATCGTGACGCGAATTGTCGCCAACTGGTGGGGCGAGACTCCGTCGAGCCCTGATCAACCCCCACAGCCGCCATCGTCAGATCGCGGAGCAAGCCCCTGAAAATTCGTGTCAATTCGCGTCAACCTTCCCCATCCGTGTTCACCCGTGTTCATCCGTGGTTTAAACCCCCTCCGGCACCCGACATTGCATCCGGCCCCGGATGCGACATACTGAGTCCGGGCTGCGATGCGGGCCTGCTTGATGCTGAAAGTCAAAGACACCTTGAGAGCGACTGTGAACCTGACCTTTGACGGCCGGGTGATCAAGGTGTACCACGGCCCGGACGCGGCGAAGCGATTTGAAAACGAGGTCCGGATCCTGAAAATCCTCGAGGAACGCGGCTGCAATTTTGTGCCTCGGCTCCTGGAATCGGACCCGGCCCGGCTGCGGATTGTCACGACGAATTGCGGCAGCCGGGTGGAGCACCTGGACGAGCAGCGGGTCAAGGAATTATTCGCCGAATTGCTGCCCTTCGGGGTGCGGCACGACGACCCGGACATGCGCAACGTCACTTACCGGCAATCGGACGGCCGTTTTTGCCTGATTGATTTTGAACTCGCCACACTCCTCCCACAGCCCGGCTGACCGGCCGGCCAAAGATCCGCAGCGCCCCGCCCCGCCGCCAGTGACCTTGAACTGGTTCGGGTGGACGGACCGCGGCCGAGTGCGATCGAACAATGAAGATTCGTTTCTCGGCCTGAGATTCGACGGGCGCGAAGTGCACCACCTGGGCCGGCTCGGCCAGGCCACGGCGCGCACGATGGATTTTGTGTTCGCGGTCAGCGACGGCATGGGCGGCGCCAAATCGGGCGAATACGCCAGCCAGGTCGCGGTGGAGAAAATCACCGTGCTGCTACCAAAATCCTTCCAGCACACCGCGGCGGGCTGGGACGCGGGATTCGAGGACGTCCTGGAGGAGTTGTTTTCCCAGATCCATCGCGCGCTCGCCTACCTGGGCAGCAGCGACGAGGAATGCCACGGGATGGAGACGACTCTGAGCCTTTGCTGGTTCACCCCGTCCTGGATGTATTTTGGCCACATCGGCGACAGCAGGGTCTATTACCTGCCAGCCCAGGGAGGTATCCGGCAGTTGAGCGACGACGACACCCACGTCGGCTGGCTGTTTCGGAACGGCCAGATCAATGAACGCGAGGCACGGGCCCACCCGCGCCGGCACGCGCTTCAAAAGGCGCTGGGCGGATCGAATCAGTTTGTGGACCCGCAGGTCGGCGCCGTGTCGTATGAACCCGGCGACATGTTCCTGCTGTGCACCGACGGACTGGTTGACGGGCTTTACAACCAGCAGATCGAGGAATTGCTCCGATCCGCCGCCGCCACGGATCCGGGGACCAACCCCGCCCGGCTGCTCGTCGACGCCGCCGTCGCCCACAGCGGCCGCGACAACACCACCGCCCTGGTAATCCGGGTGGCGTAATCACTCCCCGGGAGGGACCGCGTCCCGCGGTCCCACACATCCCTCCGACATGATGGGGACGCCGAGGACGGCGTCCCTCCCGTCGACGGGAGGGCTGGCGTCCCCGCCGGCCCACAAAACAAAACCGCCGCACCGGGTCTTTCGACCTGCGGTGCGGCGGGTGTTCTCCGGCCGTTTGGGACAGGGACGCCGGGACGGCGTCCCTCCCCGTCATCTTATGCCTCGGCGTGGTAGCCTTCCTCGCCGTGTTCGGAGAGGTCCAGGCCCACCGTTTCCACTTCCTCGCTCGGCCGCAGGCCCAGGATCGCCTTCACCACATACGCGATGATGATCGTTCCCACCACCGCCAATACCAGCGTCACTGCGATCGCTTTCAACTGCTCGATCACCAGCGGTTGAAACAGGCTGTCCGTCACATATCCCTTCAGGTTCGTCGCCAGGTTCGCGTTCGCCGCGTTGCGCGCCAGGAATCCCGTCAGCAGCGCTCCCAGCGTCCCGCCCACCGCGTGCACTCCAAACGTGTCCAGCGCGTCGTCATACCCAAACCACCCCTTCACCTTGAAACAGAAGAACCACGGAATCAGCCCCGCCGCGATCCCAATCAGAAACGCTCCCTTCACCGTCACAAAACCGCACGCAGGCGTGATCACCACCAGCCCGGCCACAGCCCCCGAGCAATAGCCCAGCACGCTCGGCTTGCCCCGGAACATCCATTCCGCCAGCGGCCACACAAACGATGCCACCGCCGTCGCCACCGTCGTCGTCATGAACGCGTTGGCCGCCACCCCGTCCGCAGCCACGGCGCTGCCCGCGTTAAATCCATACCATCCCACCCACAGCATCCCTGTGCCAATCGCGCACAACACCATGCTGTGCGGCGGCATCGGCTCCTTCGGAAATCCCAGCCGCTTGCCCAAAATCAAACACAGGATCAATGCCGACCACCCGGACGACATGTGCACCACCGTCCCGCCCGCAAAATCAATCGCCTTGATCGACGCCCCCGCGTTCCACACGCCGTTCATCGCCCCATTCACCCCCCACACCATGTGCGCCAGCGGAAAATACACAATCACCATCCACAATCCCATGAACAGCAGCATCGAACTGAACTTGATGCGCTCGGCAATCGCTCCCAATATCAGCGCCGGCGTGATGATCGCAAACATCAGCTGATACATGCTGAACACGTTGTGCGACACCCAATACGCGTAGTTCGTGTTCGGCGCAGAATCCACTCCCGCCAAAAAGTAGAACTTCATGTTCCCCACCACTCCCTTGATGATGTCCGCCCCGTCGGCGAACACCATGCTGTAGCCGAACACCACCCACAGGATCGTCACCAGCCCCGCGATCCCGAAGCATTGCGCCACCACCGACAATATGTTCTTCCGCCGCACCAGGCCCCCGTAGAACAGGAACAGCCCCGGCAACGTCATGAACAGCACCAGCGCAGAACTGGCCATCATCCACGCGTTATGTCCAGGTCCTGCCGACGCCGACGTCGGCGTCACCAAACCGTCCGGAATCTTCCCGTCCTTGTCTTTCAACGCCGAGGTCGGGTCGCCGTTGTTCACATACGCTTCCAGCGACGACACCCGTTGCTCAAGACTCGGCGCCGGCGCCGCAGGCGCGTCCGCCGCCCGCATCGTCAGGGAACCCGCCGCCAAAACAGCGGCGAAACTCAATAAACACAATATTTTTTTCATCTGTGGGATCAGGGGTTTTCGGTTCAATTCAAACTCAACTCAGACGGCTTGTTCGCCTTTCTCTTCCGTGCGGATGCGCACTGCGTCCTCGACATTGGAGACGAACACCTTGCCGTCCCCGATCTTGCCGGTCTTGGCGGCCTTGATGATGGCGGCCACGGCGGCGTCCAGCCGGCTGTCGGCGAGGACCAGTTCCAATTTGATTTTCGGCAGAAAATCCACCGTGTATTCGCTGCCGCGGTAAATCTCGGTGTGGCCCTTCTGGCGGCCGAATCCTTTCACTTCCGTGATGGTCATCCCTTCGATGCCGATTTCGCTCAGGGCATCCTTCACTTCCTCCAGCTTGAACGGCTTGATGATCGCTTCGAGTTTTTTCATAGGTTTGGTTTCAAGTATCGGAAGGACTTCCGGAAACACGGATCGGTGCTCCCGTTCGCCCGCCTAACCGGTATGACCCCGGCCGGCTCCCGAACGGAGGGGCCTTTAGCAGCCCGGCTGCCATCCGTTTTGATGCGCCGAATTCATTGAATTTTCGAAGAAAGAATGCGTACCAAAAATCCCGCTGTGGAATTTTGCGCAGAATCCCCCGCCCCGCGCTGGCGAGTTTTGATCGGGCTGGTGAAAATGAAACCGGCCGATCGGTGGATTGATGGATTACTGGATTATTGGATTGATGGATTGCCGAGTAAAGAAGCGCCGCCTACCGCAACCGGCAGCATTCCGCACTCCGCATTCCGCACTCCAATCAGCTGTGAATCACGAGCTGAATGTTCTCCGGCAGGTTGGCCGCGACCTCGGTCACGACGTCGCCACGGAGCAGCTTGGTCAGGGCGCCGCGATGAGGCGAACCGAGCATGAGGATGTCGACGCCCAGGGTGGCGGTGATGTCGAGGATGGTGCCTGCGGGATTGTCGCTGACCGCGTAAAGCGGCAGGACGGTGATCCCGGATTCGTGGGCGAGGTCGAACATGCCGTACATGATCGTGGCGGCATTCGGGTCGTTCTGCCATCGCGGACGCTCCTTGCTGGCGAGGGGCCCGGGCAGGTTGACGGAGAGTTGTTTCACGTAGAGGACGTAGAGGTTGCCTTTGCGCAGTTTGGCTTCCTCGAGGGCGAACTTGAGCACGGGCGTGATGCCGCGGGCGGCGACGAGGATGGCCTGGCCCGGGGCGAAGTTCGGTCGCAGGGTGTCCATCAGTTCGGGCCGGATCACCGCCGCCATTTCGCGCGAGAGAATCACCGTCTCCACCCCGGCGCGCTTCATGGAATACCAGCGCAGGGCGAACCC
Organism: Verrucomicrobiota bacterium; assembly: GCA_046346665.1. Lineage (GTDB taxonomy): Bacteria > Verrucomicrobiota > Verrucomicrobiia > Limisphaerales > JAXMHQ01 > JAXMHQ01. The sequence continues at coordinate 59,238 of JAXMHQ010000011.1, read as the reverse complement.
GATGCCGAGCACGCAGGCCGCGAAGAACAACGCGGCGGGTTTGGTCTTGGCGATCGTCACCTCGATGCAGAACAGGATGCAGAACGTGACGAGCATGATGCTGAATTCGCGCCAGTTCAGCTTGAGCCGCTTGTTGAAGCAGCTTGAGCCGAGGTTCACAGTGATCGCCCCCACCACGCCGATGGCATACATGTCCGCAAGGTCGTCCAGGTTGCCGGAGATGAGCACGAGGATGGAAGGCAGGGCGATGGCGACGATGAGCGGCAGCCAGGGCACGCCGTGAGTGTTGAGCCTGGTGAAGGGGCGCGGCATTTCCTTGTCCTGCGCCAGCATGTACATGAGCCCGATCATCGCGGCCACCGCGGTGTTGACGGCGCTGAGCAGCAGCATGCCGACGACGAGGCCGATGATGGCGCCGAAGACGTGGCCGAAATGCGGGTTCCAGAACATCGTGCCGTATTCCTCGCCGAGGAACCGCAGCATGTCGCCGTAACGGGCTTTCAATTCATCCGAGAAGGTTTGCGGGAGCGACAACATCGCCCACCCAAGCAGCGCGGTGCCGAGCACAACCTCGATGGCGACCGGCCAGATGGCCTTCTTCGACGTGGACGCGACGCGCGGCGCATCCGCGGTGGCGTCCGGGTCGAGTTTCATGACGCCGGTGAGATTGGCGATGGCCTCGACGCCGCTGAGGGCAAGGATGACGCCGACGAACGCGACCCAGTTGGCGCGGAAACTCGAATGCGGCCGCTCGAGGTGCGCGAGCGTCAGGTGCGGAACGCTGAGCGCCACAATGAAAACGACCACCAGCACCATGGGAATGGCCAGCGTGACCGCTAAACTGCCGGAGTGTTTCGGACCGAAATAATTGATGTAGCCGATAAGCAAAATGCACCCGATCGTCGCCAGCCGCAGGTATTCCCCAGGCACACCGAAATACAGCATCGCATCCCAGCAACTCATCGCCGCCGTGACGATGAAATCGGCCAGGAGCAGGAGGGATCCGAGGACGGCCAGGACGCGACTTTGTTCTCGCGCGGCCGAATACACGCCCCCGCCGTCAGGGAAATGGCGGCAGATGATGATGTAATTGTATCCGACCAGGCCGGTCAGGGCGCAGACGGCAAGGATGATGGGGAACGAGGAATAGCCGGCCGCGACGAAAGCGAGGCCGATGACGTAGGCTTTGCTGGTGCCCCAGTCGCCGTAGAGCAGCGCCGCGGCCCGGGCCCAGCCGACGTTGCGGGGGCGATGAGTGCCGATTTCCATTGCAAATGGCTCAACTCGTGACCAATTGCGCGAAAGCCCCGGCGTTCACCGGTGCGGGAAAATGGAATCCGCCATTCGCCCTTAATGTTCGCGCCTGCGAGGTTAGCTGTCGGGCTGGAACCATTAAGTGTTCCCGATGCCATGCATCGTCAGCCCCAAGGCCGCCAGCCGGCCACAATCGGTTCCCCCGCCGGTCCCGTCATGTTGCGGAACCGTTTGGCAGACAAAAATTACCTGAAAGAGTATTGCGCCGGGAGGTTTTGAATGCAAGTCCCGGCAAAAAGGCGGAAATGCTTTGACGCGAATTATCGCCAATGGATTTCAATTCGTGAGAATGCGCGCCAATTCGCGTCGAGCTTTCCTTCAAGTTCCCACCCGGGAGCATGCGCGGGCCGGCGAGGACGCCGGCACTCCCGGACAAACTACTTGTTCCGGGCAAGCTTCGACCGGAGCTGGCGGTAAAGCGTGAAGCCGTATCCGGCCACGACACCGCCGCTCACCCACCACTGCACACCGTCACGAAACAACATCGGGCACACGACCTGCACCAGCACGAGCGCCACCAGGAGGTAGGCCACCCGCACGCCGGATCCCGGCATCACGGCCCACGCGGTGGTCATTTCGCCGGATTCCATTTTCTTTTCGTTGCGGCGCCGGGCGGCGTCCTGGACCAGCCCGAAGGCGAACCCGATGAGTCCGCCGGCGATGAGGGCGGTGAGCGATTGCAGCATGGTGATCAGATTGTAGTTCATAAAGTGATTGGCTCCAGTTTTTAAAACGGGGTTGCGCGGAGGGCGGTCCGCGCAACCCCAGCGGGAGCGGAGGGTTCCCACACCCCTCCGCCACCCGAATAGCTTAGGCGCGGACCATGGGAGTTTCAGCCTGCTTGTCCATGACCATGCCGTTATATCCCGGCACACCCATTTCCGGCACGTCGAGGCCTTCGATTTCAACCTCGATCGACACGCGGTTGCCGACGATTTTCTCCGCGATTTGATAGACGATCACCGAGAGCACGGACAGGGTGACGAAGCAGGTGGTGACGCCGATCAGCTCGGCCCAGAACTGGCTCATGCCGCCGCCGTAGAAGAGCCCGGTGACGGTGCCGGACACGCCGTTCCATCCGTCCCCGTATGTGCCGTCGGCGAAGAGGCCGATGGAGAGGCAGCCCCAGGCGCCGTTGACGCCGTGAACCGAGATGGCGCCGACGCAGTCGTCAATGCCAGCCTTCTCGAAGAAGAACACGGACTCCACCACGAGGATGCCTGAAATGATGCCGATGATCGAGGCGCCGCCGGCGCTGACGAACGCGCAGGGAGCGGTGATCGCCACGAGGCCGGCCAGCATGCCGTTGCACATCATGGACGGATCCGGTTTCTTGGTCTTGAACCACCACATATGGAGGGTGGCGGCGAGGGCGCCCGTGGCCGAGGCGAGCATGGTGTTCACCGCAACGACCGCGATGCGCAGGTCGGTGCCCGCGAGTGTAGAGCCGGGGTTGAACCCGAACCAGCCGAAGGCCAGGATGAACGTGCCCAGCATGACGAAAGGCAGGTTGTGCGGAACGATCGGGTGAACCAGTTTCCCCGTCTTGTCATACTTGCCTGCGCGCGGCCCGATCAACCAGCAGAAGATCAGCGCAATCACGCCGCCCTGCATGTGCACCACCGAGGAGCCGGCGAAATCCACGTGCCCGTGGCCGAGGCCGAAGTTCGACCCGAGCTGGGCGAGCCAGCCGCCGCCCCAAACCCAGTTCCCGAACAACGGATACATCACCGTGCCAATGAAGCAGCCGTAGATCATGAATGCGGAGAATTTCCACCGCTCCGCGGCGCCACCGGTCGGAATGGTCGCAGTGGTGTCCATAAACACCATCTGGAACAGGAACAACGCAAAGGCGGCCGTGTCGTAGCCGGCTCCTTGCAACATGAATCCCTTCCAACCCAGCAGCCCGAATGGCTTGCCGAAAAGGTTGATCGTAATCTCATGATTCAAACCTGAGTAGCCGCCCATGGTGCCGATGGCACCAAGACCGCCGAACATGAAGGCGAAACCGCACACGTAGAAACCAAGCATGCCCATGGGATAAATCATGAAGTTCATCGCCATCGTGTGGCCGGCGTTCTTCGCACGACACAGCCCCGTTTCCACCAGCGCAAACCCGGCTTGCATGAACATCACGAGGAAACCCGTCACGAGCGTCCACATGAAGTTGATCGCGACGCGATTGTGCCCCACCCCGTCCGCCAGCTTCACCGCCAGCGGCTCCAGCTTCGCCTGCGCCGCGTAATCGTCATACGCCTTTTTCGCATCGTCATACGCCTTCTTCTTCGCCGCGTCCTTGGCGTCGTCCGGGCTCAGATCCGCCGGCGCGCTCACCACAAAACCCGGCACGTCCGAAGCCATGCCCGTGGCCGTGCCCGCCGGATCCGGCTTCGGACCCGTGTCCGCCGGCGCCGCCTCCGCAGGCGCGTTCGTCATGCCGGCCATCGAGTTCGTGTCGTCTGCCGCGGCCCGCGAAATGCCCGCCAGGCTGATCAGGGCGCATGCGCCCAACAGTAAAAAGAATTTTTTGGTCATAGGTTTGATTGAAATGCTCGCCATCAATGGTTGCCGCGCCTCACAGCGCCTTGTCGCCTTTCTCCTCCGTCCGGATCCGGACGGAATCCTCAACGGCCGTCACAAAGACCTTGCCGTCGCCGATCTTCCCCGTCTTGGCCGCCTTGATGATCGCGGCAATCGCCGGGTCCACGCGCTCGTTCGAGAGCACGACTTCCAGTTTGATTTTCGGGAGGAAATCGACCGTGTACTCGCTGCCACGGTAGATCTCGGTGTGGCCCTTCTGGCGCCCGAATCCCTTCACTTCAGTGACGGTCATGCCTTCAATGCCGATCTCACCGAGGGCGTCCTTCACTTCCTCCAGTTTGAATGGTTTAATGATCGCTTCGATTTTCTTCATATTTTCATGCGACTGAACAGTTGGTTTGGTTCAACCCGGTTCGCTGGGGTCTGCACCCCTGAGCACCGGCAATGCCAAGACCTCGGCCCGAGTCACATGCACTTGCGCGACAACATCCTGGATTCACTCAAGGTTCTGCGTTTATGCGCTGTTGATGCCAGTGACATAACATTTGATGGGATGTTTATTTCGGTGCTGTTGCGAAATAAACAGCCCGAATCTTTTCAGCCAGTGGTGATGGAATCCTTGAGCCGGTGAACGGATAAATCAGGTGAAGGCGAGAAACGTCAAAGAGGTTGAATGGTCTGCGCACGAACACCTAACTCTTTAACCGCTTAACTATTCAACCCTTTAACCCCCTATCCGGAAAATCTCTCCAAATGTTGAATGTCTAGATGTGACACCGGGTCCCCGGTGTCACATCCGTTATTCGCTAACTAACCAAAACCAGAAGCTAAAAGGTCCCCAAACAAAACCGCCGCACCAGGTCTTTCGACCTGCGGTGCGGCGGGCGTTCTCCGAGCCGTTTGGGACAGGGACGCCGGGATGGCGTCCCTCCCCGTCATCTTATGCTTCGGCGTGAAGCCTTCCTCGCCGTGTTCGGAGAGGTCAGGCCCACCGTTTCCACTTCCTCGCTCGACGCAGGCTAAGGATCGCCTTCACCACATACGCGATGATGATCGTTCCCACCACCGCCAATACCAGCGTCTGCGATCGCTTTCAGCTGCTCGATCACCAGCGGTTGAAACAGGCTATCCGTCACATATCCCTTCAGGTTCGTCGCCAGGTTTCGCGTTCGCCGCGTTGCGCGCCAGGAATCCCGTCAGCAGCGCTCCCAGCGTCCGCGCCCACCGCGTGCACTCCAAACGTGTCCAGCGCGTCGTCATACCCAAACCACCCCTTCACCTTGAAACAGAAGAACCACGGAATCAGCCCCGCCGCGATCCCAATCAGAAACGCTCCCTTCACCGTCACAAAACGCACGCAGGCGTGATCACCACCAGCCCGGCCACAGCCCCCGAGCAATAGCCCAGCACGCTCGGCTTGCCCCCGGGTATCCATTCCGCCGGCGTACACAAACGATGCCACCGCCGTCGCCACCGTCGTCGTCATGAACGCGTTGGCCGCCACCCCGTCCACAACCACGGCGCTGCCCGCGATAAATCCATACCGTATCCCACCCACAGCATCCCTGTGCCAATCGCACACAACACCATGCTGTGCGGCGGCATCGGCTCCTTCGGAAATCCCAGCCGCTTGCCCAAATCAAACACAGGATCAACGCCGACCACCCGGACGACATGTGCACCACCGTCCCGCCCGCAAAATCAATCGCCTTGATCGACGCCCCCGCGTTCCGCACGCCGTTCATCGCCCCATTCACCCCCCACACCATGTGCGCCAGCGGAAAATACACAATCACCATCCACAATCCCATGAACAGCAGCATCGAACTGAACTTGATGCGCTCGGCAATCGCTCCCAATATCAGCGCCGGCGTGATGATCGCAAACATCAGCTGATACATGCTGAACACGTTGTGCGACACCCAATACGCGTAGTTCGTGTTCGGCGCAGAATCCACTCTCCGCCAAAAAGTAGAACTTCATGTTCCCCACCACTCCCTTGATGATGTCCGCCCCGTCGGCGAACACCATGCTGTAGCCGAACACCACCCACAGGATCGTCACCAGCCCCGCGATCCCGAAGCATTGCGCCACCACCGACAATATGTTCTTCCGCCGCACCAGGCCCCCGTAGAACAGGAACAGCCCCGGCAACGTCATGAACAGCACCAGCGCAGAACTGGCCATCATCCACGCGTTATGTCCAGGTCCTGCCGACGCCGACGTCGGCGTCACCAAACCGTCCGGAATCTTCCCGTCCTTGTCTTTCAACGCACTCGTCGGGTCGCCGTTGTTCACGCCGCTTCCAGCGACGACACCCGTGCTCAAAGGCTCGGCGCCGGCGCCGCCGGCGCGTCCGCCGCCCGCATCGTCAGGGAACCCGAGGCGAGAATCGCCATCAAACTGAACAAACCAAAAAATTTCTTCATAAGGATATTGGGTATTTGAGGGTGGGTTTGTCGGATCAAATGGCCTGCTCGCCTTTCTCCTCGGTCCGGATCCGGACGATTTGTTCGACGGTCGAGACGAACACTTTGCCGTCGCCGATCTTGCCGGTCTTGGCGGCCTTGATAATGGCGGCGATGGCGGCGTCGAGCCGTGATTCGGCCAGGACGAGTTCGATTTTGATTTTCGGAAGGAAATCCACCGTGTATTCGCTGCCGCGGTAGATCTCGGTGTGGCCCTTCTGGCGGCCGAATCCTTTCACTTCCGTGATGGTCATCCCTTCGATGCCGATTTCGCCCAGGGCGTCCTTCACTTCCTCCAGCTTGAACGGCTTGATGATCGCTTCGATTTTCTTCATACGTTCATTGTTTCTCTATCGTGTTGAACCGGGGCTCCGCCCGGTCCGGTTTGGTTTTAAATGCCACGCGGCACCAGGTGTTGCGCGGGTTTGCCGGTTCGCATGGAAGCGCCCCTGAGCACTGGCGGTGCCAGCATTTCAACCGGCCCGCCAAATGAATCAAAACCCTTTTGTTTAGGGATTATTTATTTTTTGAAGGTTGCGGTTGATGCAGCGTTGATATCCATGCCGGTGTTGTTATTTGATCAGGCTGGCCGCGGTTCTTCAGAAAAACCGGGAGGCGCCACGGGCGATTTTCCAAGGATTTATGCGGAATTGCCTGAATTCCACGGCCGGAGCCCCCGGGCCGCGCGTTGGTGTGATTCCCGCTATGCTTGGGGGCAATCAATGGAAAGCCTGGTAATGGACGGAAACAACCTGGACGCGCGCGCGTCGGTGGTTTCGCGCCCGCGGGACGGCAGGCCTGGCGTACCGGGAACGATCCCCCGCCTGGTTCGAAGGCTTCAGGACTTCCCGTTATTCGCTCCGTCGTGGCAGCAATACCTGGTCGCCTTCGCCAATGCAGTCACTCTCACGCTGCTGAATCTGTGGCTCCAGAACTGGATCGGTTACCAGGCCATCGCCCTGGTTTACCTCCTCAGCATCGTGCTCCTGGCCCTGATCATCTCCCGCGGGCCGATCCTGCTTGGAACCCTCCTCACCGCCGCCGCATGGAACTTCTTTTTCGCGCCCCCGCCCTTCGCGTTCAACATGTCGGATTTCTACGACAACATGATGCTGGTCACCTATTTCGTGGTCACGCTCACCGTGGGGCATCTCACCGGCCACCTGCGAACCCAGCGCGACACGGAATTGCGGAATCGACTCCTCGCGGAATCGGAGCGACTCGGCCGTTCGCTGCTGAATTCCGTGTCGCATGAACTCCGCACGCCCATCGCCGGGATACAAAGCGCCTCCAGCAGCCTCCGCTCGTGCGCGGGCGTCCCGCCCGAAGCCCGCACGCTCGCGGCAGAAATCGAAACCGCCAGCCTGCGCCTCAATCGCGTGGTTCAAAGTCTTTTAAGCGCCGCCCGCCTCCAGTCCGGACAGCTCCGGGCGAACCTGGAGTGGCACGATGTCGCCGACGTCGTCCGGAGCGCCGCCCGCGACGCGGGCCCGTTCCTCGACGGGCATCCGTTTGAAATCCGAATCGACCCTGACCTGCCGCTGGCGAGGGTGGATCACGTGCTGTTGCAGCAGGCGCTGTCCAACCTCATTGTGAACGCCGCCGTTCACACTCCGCCGGGCACGCCGATCACCGTGTCGGCCCGGGTTGAGCCGCCGCATCTGCTGATTGACGTGGCCGACCGGGGTCCGGGGATTCCGGCAGACCAGGTCCAGCGATTGTTCGAGCCATTTTGCCGGCTGCCGCAGTCGGCGCCGGGAGGGACCGGGCTGGGGCTCGCCATCGCGCGCGGATTCCTCGAAGCACAGGGCGGCTCGATTCACGCCGGGCCCAGGCCCGGCGGCGGCGCGGTCTTCTCGTTGCGTTTAAAACTCACCCCGATGACGCGTGTGCCCGAAGAATGATTATGAATTCGCAACCGGCGGATCCTGCCTACAAAGTGCTGGTGGTGGATGACGAACCGCAGATCCAGCGTTTGCTAAGCCTGGCGCTCCGGGGTGCCGGTTATCATGTCAGCGTGGCCGGCGATGGCGAAACCGCCCTCGCCGGCGCCGCCTTCGCCCGCCAGGATCTCATCCTCCTCGACCTCGGATTGCCGGACATGGACGGCATCGAAGTCCTGCGCCGTTTGCGCGAATGGACGCAGACACCCGTCGTGGTCCTCACCGTCCAGGACGGGGAATCCGAAAAAATCACGGCACTGGACAGCGGGGCGGATGATTACATTATGAAGCCGTTCAACACGGGCGAACTCCTCGCGCGGCTGCGCGTCGCTCTCCGGCACGGTTCCCTGGCCGGCGTCGAGCAACCCCTGATGCGCTTCGGGGAAGTGGAAGTCGACCTGGCGCGGCGGCGCGTGACGCGGGCGGGACAGGCCGTTAAACTCACGGCAACCGAGTATGACCTGTTCCACCTTCTCGTCCGCCACGCGGGAAAAGTTCTCACGCACCGCCAGATTCTCCGCGAAGTCTGGGGCGCCGACCACGAATCGGAAATGCAATACCTCCGCGTGTACGTGGCGCGGCTGCGCGACAAACTGGAATCGGAACCGGCTTCGCCCCGCTTGCTGCTGACGGAACCCGGCGTCGGCTACCGCCTCGAAGACAATTGACATCCTCATGCCTGCCAATTCTGTTCCGCCGCTGTTCATGGCCCTGCCCTTCGCCGCCCTGCTGGCGGCCATTGCCCTGGCGCCGCTGTTCTTCGCCGATTGGTGGGGCAAACACTATCCCAAAGTCTGCTGGGCCCTCGCCGCCGGCGTTGTGATCTATTACGTCGCCGTTCTCGGCGCCGCCGCCCGCGTGGGGACCGTCGCATTCGACTATTTCAGCTTCATCTGCCTCATCGGCTCGCTTTTCATCGTGTCCGGCGGCATCCACATCGGCATCAAAGGCGAATCCACCCCGCTGTCGAACGTGCTCTTCCTCGCCGTCGGCGCCGTGATCGCCAATCTCCTCGGAACCACCGGCGCCTCCATGCTCCTCATCCGTCCCTGGATCCGTGCCAACAAATACCGCGTCACCGCGCACCACATTGTCTTCTTCATTTTCATCGTCTCAAACGTGGGTGGCTGCCTCACGCCCATCGGCGACCCGCCCCTGTTCCTCGGCTATCTCACCGGGGTTCCGTTCTGGTGGGTGGCGCAGCGCGGCTGGCCGATCTGGCTCACGGGCGTCGGCGTGCTGCTGGCAATGTTTTACTGGGTCGACGCCCGCAATTATACCCGCGCCCCCAAACCGGTCCGCGAGGAACTGACCGCCCACGAGCACTGGCGCGTCGATGGACTCGGCAACCTCGCCTTCCTCGCCGTCATTCTCGGAGCCGTGTTCATTCACCACCCGCCCTTCCTCCGTGAAGCCCTCATGATCGGCGCCGCCCTCGGTTCGTATTTCACCACCGCCAAACCCGTCCACGAAGCCAATCATTTCAACCTGCACCCGATCAAGGAAGTCGCCATATTATTTGTTGGGATTTTCGGGACGATGATGCCGGCACTGGACTGGCTTTCGGCGAATGCGACGCGGATGGGGACCCCATCGCCAGCGCTGTTTTATTTCGGCAGCGGCACGCTCTCCAGCGTGCTGGACAACGCCCCCACCTACCTGAGTTTCCTGAGCGCGCTCCTCGGCGCCGCCGGCGCGGGCGACGTGCCTTCCCTGCTGCTGCACAATCCCAACGGCGTGCTCGCCATCAGCGTCGGTTCCGTCTTCTTCGGCGCCAACACCTACATCGGCAACGGCCCCAACTTCATGGTCAAAGCCATCGCCGACCAGCAGAAGGTTCATACCCCAACGTTCCTGGGTTACGTCGCGCGGTTCACCCTGCCGTTCATGGTCCCGATGCTCATTATCGTGTGGCTGCTGTTCCTGAGATGAGGCGGGCCGTGGGGATTTCTGATTTGAAATTTCAAATTTGAGATTTGAAATCCAGAAGGAGTGGTCGGAGCGACAGGATTCGAACCTGCGACGTCTTGCTCCCAAAGCAAGTGCTCTAGCCAGGCTGAGCTACGCTCCGGACCGGGTGCATCATCGCACGATTCCGGGCCTGCGCAATGTCAATTTCAAAGCGGAGCCATTCCCCTTCTGACAGAATCAACAGAATGAACAGAATGATTTTCATTCGCAGGCTGCGTCCAACCGGTAATTCGGTCCATTCTTTCCATTCTGTCAAAAAGCCGATTTGATCTTGTCCGGCGATCCAACAGAAATCATCCTCGCGGCATGCTCCGACGTTACCTTGCCTTGTTCGCGCTGTGCGCCGCGGCTGCACAGGCCGATCCCGCGTTCTGGAAATTCGCGCCAACCCCGCCCATGGGTTGGAACAGTTGGGATTGCTTCGGCACCACCCTGACTGAAGCCGAGGCCAAAACCCAGGCGGACGCGATGGCCGCGCAGTTGAAGCCCTTCGGCTGGACCTACTTCACCGTGGACATCCAGTGGTACGAAGGGAAATCCAAAGGGCACGAATACCACGAGGGCGCCGCGCTTGCGATGGATGAATTCGGCCGGCTCCTGCCCGCCGTCAGCAAATTTCCATCCGCCGCCGCCGGCGCCGGATTCAAGCCCCTCGCCGATTACATTCATTCCAGGGGACTCAAGTTCGGCATTCACGCCATGCGCGGCATCCCGCGCCAGGCTGTCCGGCAGAACACCGCCATCCTCGGCACCTCCCTGCACGCCGCCGACATCGCGCTCACCAACAGCATCTGCCCCTGGAACCCCGACATGTTCGGCGTCGACCTCTCCCGGCCCGGCGCGCAGAACTATTACGATTCCGTCTTTGCCCAATACGCCGCTTGGGGCGTGGATTTCGTCAAAGTCGACGACATCGCCCGGCCGTACGACGAGGTGCAGCAGGCCGAGATCGAGGCAATCCGCAAGGCGATCGACAAGACCGGGCGCGCCATCGTGCTCAGCCTGTCGCCCGGCGACACACCCTTGGCCCGCGCGGATCATGTCCGCACGCACGCCAACATGTGGCGCGTCTCGGACGATTTCTGGGACCGCTGGCCGCCGCTGTACGGAATGCTCGGGCGGCTGGATCGATGGAACCGTTACCGCGCGCCGGGCGCGTGGCCGGACGGCGACATGCTGCCGTTTGGAACGATTGAATTCACGCGGCCGACACGCTTCACGAAGGACGAACAGTTCTTTTGCATGTCGCTGTGGTGCATCGCCCGCTCGCCGCTCATCCTCGGAGCCGACATGACCAAACTGGACCCGTTCACGCTGGCCCTGCTGACCAATCCCGAAGTGCTCGCCGTAAACCAGTCCAGCGCCGGCAACCGCCAGTTGTCGCGTACCAACGATCTCGTCGTCTGGGCCGCCGAGGCACCCGGCAGCGCCGATCGTTATGTCGCCCTGCTCAACGCGCAGGACAACGAAATGCCGTTCGACCTCTCGCACCCGGCGTTCACCAGCCGCGTCCTGCGCGGCGAGGCGGGCGCCGAAATCGCCGACATTTCCGTGCCGATCACCAACGCGCACCAGCTTGTCCTGCTCATCGGAGAAGGCGGCGGCGGGCTCTACCGAAACCACGGGGCCTGGATCGAACCGAAACTCCGCGGCGGCGGAAAAGACCTGAAACTGACCGATCTGAAATGGTCGTTCGCCACCGCCGGCTGGAACGAACCGCAGGTGAATCGCACGGTGGAAAACCAGCCGCTCACGCTGAACGGAAAAACCGTCGAAGGCATCGGCACCCACGCGGTCTCCGTCATCGCGTATGATCTTCCGCCCGGTTACGACACCTTCACCGCCCGCGGCGCGCTCACCACCGGCAGCGAAGGCAAAGGTTCCATCCAGTTCCTGGTCATCGTGGATCCGCCCGTCAGCCTCAAACCGGCGCGCAGCCGGGTTTCCGTCTCGCTGCAGGACCTCGGGATCGCCGGGGCCGCGAACGTGCGCGATTTGTGGAAGCGCCAGGACCTCGGCACATTTACGAATCACTTCAGCTCCGACATCCCGCTCCAGGGCGCCGGTTTGTTTCGCATCACTCCGGTCGCCAGGTGATCTGAAGATCGATCGACGCCGGGCAGAAAAAAGCCCCGCCGAAGCGGGGCTTTCGATTCGAACTAGAACAATTTTGAGGGCTTAATTCCGTTTGCGGGCCGCGACGAGCATCGCCAGGCCGCCGCCGAGAATCGCCAGGGTGCCGGGTTCGGGCACGTTTATAATGTCCACCTTGCCCACGCCGGTCAGCGCGTTCACATACAGGTTCGCCACCTGGCCTGCGCCCACGCTGAAAGCCCAGTCCGCCGTGCCGACGCTCCGGTTATCCCAGCTGATGGAATCCCACGTCCCCGTCACGACGGCTTTCCAAAGATGATCGCCGGGAGTGGTGACCTGGGCCATGTAAATGCCGCCACCGAGCGGCGTCATGTTGCCGGCGGCGTTGTTCCATCCCTCAAAATCACCCGCGGCAGTCCAGTTGCCGGGATCGACATTCAAACCGATCCGCTGCGACGCGCTGCTCCAGCCGTCGGCATAGGTGTTCGAATCGTAGGTGATGGTGATGCTCCCATCCGGGGCGGTGTAGAGCCAGCTGTTCGCGCCGGGATAATTCCAGCCCCAATCGCCCTGCGTGAATTTAAATTCGTGGCGCCCCACGGACAATCCCGTGAGCGCGACCTGCCAAATGCCTGGCGAAGTCTCGGTCATGACGTTTCCGGCGGCATTCCAACTGTTGAAATCACCGGCCACGTAGATCGGCAGAGTCTGGGCGAGCGCAGACGAGGCCATCGCCAGTGCCGCCGCGAGGAGGATTTGTTTTTTCATAGGCTTTGTGAGAGCGCTGCTTCTGAGATGCAGGATCAGGGTTCAGTTCGGCTAAGCAAGCCTTCTACCTGTCCCTTATAGTCGCCTCCACCGCAGGATGCAACCGCACATTCATGCGACTGCCATCCGTACTTACACGCAGCCACCCGGCGTCCTCCACGCGCCACGCACGCGCTCCTGCGCCGCGCATTCTGCCTTTGCATCCGCAGCTTCGAATGATAGATTTTGCCCATGTCATCCCATGCGCCCACTGCGCCTCAAAAGGTCAATTTGCGACGGCCGGACATCATGGAAGCCGTCCAGGCCCTGGTGGTTCAGCATTATCGCAGTGAACTGGTCGATTACATCCGCGCGAACGGCGGGGTGATCGACATTCCGGGCCGGTTGACGGTGAAACTGGCCAAGGAATTCGGGTTTTGTTACGGGGTGGAACGGGCGATCGACCTGGCCTACGCGGCCCGCAAGCGGTTCCCCGCCCCGACCCGCATCTTCCTGCTGGGCGAAATCATTCACAACCCCGAGGTCAACGATCAGATCCGGGAAATGGGCATTGTCAGCCTGTCACCAAAGCCGTCGGATGACGAGCTGGCGAGTTTGAATTTGACGCCGGACGACGTGGTGTTGATCCCGGCCTTCGGCACCGAGGTGGCCACCCGGCAGAAACTCGAGGCGAGTGGGTGTTACCTGGTGGACACGACATGCGGGGACGTGATGAGCGTATGGAAGCGGGTGCGGCAGTATTCGAAAGAGACCGTCACCAGCATCATTCACGGCAAAGCGTGGCACGAGGAGACCAAGGCGACGAGCAGCCAGGCGCGCGCCTACGGAACGGGGCATTATCTCGTCGTGTTCACGCTCAAGGAGACCGAATACGTCTGCGATTACATCCTCAAGGGAGGCAACAAGCAGGAATTCCTCGAAAAATTCAAAGGCGCCTATTCCGAGGGATTCGATCCCGACGTCCACCTGCAGGCGGTGGGCGTCGCGAACCAGACGACCATGCTCCGCGGCGAGACGGAGGAAGTGCAGCGGCTGCTTCGCAACGCCATGAGCCAGAAATACGGCGCGGCCAATCTCGATCGGCATTTCCGGTTCTTTGACACCATCTGCGGCGCCACCCAGGATCGACAGGACGCGCTCGGCAAATTGTTGCGCGAACCGCTCGACCTGCTGATCGTCATCGGCGGCTACAATTCCTCCAACACGTCGCACCTCGCCGAAATGGGCGAATCCAAGCTGCCCACGTTCTTCATCAAGAACGCTTCGAAGATGGAATCCGACCGGAAGATCCGCCACTTCGATCTGCATCGGCACGAGGAAATCGAGACCCAGAACTGGCTGCCCCAGGACAAGGCCACGGTGGGCATCACGGCGGGCGCCTCCTGCCCGAACAATCTGATCGAGGACGTCATCCGGCGCCTGTTCGAGCTGCGCGGCGTCTCCGTCCAGGAATTCCTCGCCCGCTAAGCCGTGCCCACACGATGCCGCGGACACGGATTGAACTGGAACAACTGGAGCGCCTGACGCTGGCGCCTTACGCTCAATTAAGCTGCGACACCCGCGGGAGGCGGCATCCGGAACCCGGGCCGGAATGGCGGACGGAATACCAGCGGGACCGTGATCGCGTGATTCATTCGCGCGCCTTCCGCCGGCTGGAATACAAGACCCAGGTCTTTCTAAATGGCACAGGGGACCACCTGCGCACGCGCCTCACCCACACCATCGAGGTGGCCGCCGTCTCCCGCAACATCGCGCGCGCCCTGCGCCTGAACGAGGACCTCGCGGAAACCATCGCCCTCGCCCACGATCTCGGCCATTCCCCCTTCGGCCACCGCGGCGAGACCGCCCTGAACCGCCTGATGAAACGGCACGGCGGCTTCGAGCACAACCGCCAGAGCCTCCGCATCGTGGAGGAACTCGAACAGAAATACCCGCGGTTCCGCGGATTAAACCTCACCTGGGAAGTCCGGGAAGGTCTCGCCAAACATCACACGGCCTACGACCAGCCCGGCCGCCGCGCGGAATTCGCCTCGCCGTCCGCTTCCCTCGAAGCCCAGGTCGCCAACCTCGCAGACGAAATCACCTATTACAGCCACGACCTGGACGATGGACTCGATTCGAAACTGCTTTCCGAAACCGAACTGCTCAGGCACGTCCGGCTATGGCGCCGCGCGGCCAAATCCGTGGAGCGCGATTACGGCCGCCTCACCGGCGAGCGGCGGCGCTATTTCATCATCCGCTGCATCATCGACCTCCAGGTCACCGACGTGGTGAACACCACCGAGGAACGAATCCGAAAGGCCGGCGTGCTCAGCGCGAACGACGTCCGGCGCCACCCGCGCCCGCTCGCGGGTTACAGCCGGGAGCGGCGCGAACTGAACCTGGAACTGCGGCGTTATCTCTACCGCAATCTTTACTTCAACCCCGAGGTTCACCAGCCCAACATGCGCGCGGTGAGACGGCTGGAGGATCTCTTCCGCCATTATGTCCGCCACCCCGCCGGCATCCGCAGCCTCGGTGCCGGACCGGTCCGCCGGCAGGGCCTCCATCGCGCCGTGTGCGATTACATCGCGGGCATGACGGATCGCTACGCCATCCAGGAACACGAGCGGCTGTTTGGAACAAAATTAAAAGGCAGTCGAAAGCCGAGCGTCGAGAGTCGAGGGCAAGCCGTCGCGCTCCGGGTTCCTTGACCGTCGACATGCGGAGTTCCGGGCTAATTCCGGCTCGCGACACTCGACACTCGACACTCGACCTTCGACCGCCCCTCCGGCATCCTGCCCACATGCGCACCCTCAATCACCTCTTCTCGAACAACCGTGCGTGGGCAGATCGCATCCGGCAGCAGGACCCTGAATTCTTCTCGAAATTATCCCGCCAACAATCCCCGCAATTCCTGTGGATCGGCTGCTCGGACAGCCGCGTGCCGGCGAATGAAATCGTCGGGCTCCTGCCCGGTGAATTGTTCGTCCACCGCAATATCGGAAATCTCGTGGTGCACACCGATTTGAACTGCCTGTCGGTGATGCAGTTCGCGGTGGAAATCCTGAAGGTGCGGCACGTGATTGTGTGCGGCCACTACGGCTGCAGCGGCGTGGCGGCCGCGCTGCGGCGCTCCAGGATCGGGCTGAGCGACAACTGGCTCCGGCACATCCAGGACGTCCGCCAAAAGCACCGCGACCGGGTCGACGCAGCCGGGTCGGGATCCGCCGCGGTGGATCGCCTGTGCGAACTCAACGTCATCGAGCAGGTGGGCAACGTCTGCCAGACGACGATTGTGCAGGACGCGTGGGAACGCGGCCAGGAACTCTCGGTGCACGGCTGGATCTACGGATTGAAGGACGGGCTGCTGCAGGATTTGAAAATGACGGCGACGCGCCCCGACGAAGTGGACGCGCTGCAGGAGACGGCCGTGGCGCGAATCAGCAACACAGCAGTTTAGGAGTTTAGGAGTTTGAGAGTTTAAGAGTTCGGAGCCGGCCCGAGGCACCAGGATGATTAACTCTCAAACTCCTAAACTCTCAAACTCTTTAACTTTCAACTGGTGCATTCCGGCGCAAGGCGGGTGCAGTTTTCGGGGTGAAATTCTTCTGGCCGCACCGGGCGGCTGTTGTATCGTGATTTGCGCGCCGGGAAGGTTGAACTGGTCCCGGCGATCCGCATGATTTTAGAAAGCTGACACATGGAACCGAAAGCCGACATAGCCGTGATTGGGCTGGCCGTGATGGGCCAGAATCTCATCCTGAACATGAACGACCACGGGTTCGTGGTGGCCGCGTTCAATCGCACCGTTTCGAAGGTGGACGAATTCCTCGCGAACGAAGCGAAGGGCACGAAGGTGCTGGGCGCGCATTCGCTGGAGGAGATGGTGTCGATGCTGAAGCGTCCGCGCCGGGTGATGTTGATGGTGAAGGCGGGCAAGCCGGTGGATGAATTCATCGAGCACCTGCTGCCGTTGCTGGAGCCGGGCGACATCCTCATCGACGGAGGCAATTCATTGTTCCAGGACACGGCGCGCCGGGTGAAGCTGGTGGAATCGAAGGGGCTGCTCTACATCGGCACCGGCGTTTCGGGCGGCGAAGAGGGCGCGCGGCGCGGCCCGAGCATCATGCCGGGCGGATCGCCGGCGGCGTGGCCGCACGTGAAGCCGATTTTCCAGGGCGTCGCCGCCAAGGTGGCGGACGGCACCCCGTGCTGCGACTGGGTCGGCGAAGGCGGCGCGGGTCATTACGTCAAGATGGTTCATAATGGAATTGAATACGGCGACATGCAGCTCATCTGCGAAGCCTACAACATCCTGAAAACCGGCCTCGGCCTGACCGCGGAGGAATTGCACGCCGTGTTCAAGGAATGGAACGAGGGTGAACTCGAAAGCTACCTGATCGAAATCACGCGCGATATTTTCGGGTTCAAAGACACCGACGGCCAGCCGCTCGTGGAAAAAATCCTGGACACCGCCGGGCAGAAGGGCACCGGCAAATGGACGGTGCAAAGCAGCGCGGACCTGGGCATCCCGATCACGCTGATCGCCGAGGCGGTTTACGCGCGCTGCGTGTCGGCCCTCAAGGATGAGCGCGTCAAGGCGGCCCGGAAACTGAAGGGGCCCCGCCCCGCCCTGCCCCAGGCCCGCAAACCCGAGGCCCGGAAAGAATTCATCGACAGCGTCCGCGACGCCCTTTACGCATCCAAGATCGTCAGTTACGCCCAAGGCTACATGCTCATGCGCGCCGCGGCGGCGGAATCGAAGTGGAACCTGAACTACGGCGGCATCGCCCTGATGTGGCGCGGCGGCTGCATCATCCGGTCGCGCTTCCTCGGCAAGATCAAGGAGGCGTTCGACAAAAACCCGAAGCTGGCGAACCTGATGCTGGACGATTATTTCCGCGGCGAAATCAAGCGGTGCCAAAAAGGCTGGCGCGCGGTGGTGTCGGCCGCGGTGAAGCGCGGGATCCCGGTGCCGGCGTTCAGCACGGCGCTGGCATTTTTCGACGGCTACCGGAGCGCCACGCTCCCCGCGAACCTGCTCCAGGCGCAGCGCGATTACTTCGGCGCGCACACCTACGAACGGGTCGACAAACCGCGCGGCGAATTCTTCCACACCAACTGGACCGGCCACGGCGGCACCACCGCTTCCGGGACTTACACGGTGTGATCGCCGGGGCCGCAGGGTAGCCGCGATCGTGAGATCGCGGACCGCCTGGCGATTGCGATTGCGGAGGCTCCGCGCTCTCACGATCGCGGCGCCCCATGTTAGAGACGCGGTGCCGCGTCTCCTACACAAGAGCGGGCTTCGCGATCTCAGGATCGGGCTATCAGTCAGGCATTGCGCGTCCAAAATTCGCTTCCCCCTGCGGCGGGATTGATATAGAACTTCATCATGAACCGCCTTTCCTTCAGTCGTTTTGGATTAGTCTCGGCCCTGGTGGGATTGCTCACCTCTGTTTCAATTCTTTGCGCTGCGGATGCTCCCGCGGATTCCCGGTTTGAAGGTCCGCTGGGGCTGCAGCTTTACAGCTTGCGCGCCCAGTTCGCCAAGGATGTCCCCGGCACGCTGGACATGGTGAAGAAGCTTGGCATTCAGAACGTGGAACTGGCGGGCACTTACGGAAAAACGCCGGAAGAGTTCAAGTCGATGCTGGATGCCCGCGGGTTGAAGGCGATTGGCGGACATTTTGGGTTCGAGGATTTCCGGACCAATCTCGACAGCCTGGTGCAGCAGGCGAAGGCGCTCGGCTTGTCCTATGTTGGCTGCGCCTGGATCCCGCACAACGGGCCGTTCACCGAGGCCCAGTGCCGCGACGCTGTCAAGGTGTTCAACTACGCCGGCGATGTGCTGTCGAAACACGGGTTGAAATTCTATTACCACGTTCACGGCTACGAATTTCAGCCGTTCCGCGACGGCACGCTGCTCGACATGATGATGAAGGGCACGAACCCGGAAACGGTGTCGTTTGAAATGGACGTCTTCTGGATCGTGTTTCCCAACCAGGACCCGGTGAAGCTGCTGGAGAAATTCGGATCGCGGTGGGAGCTGATGCATTTGAAGGGAATGAAGGAAAGCACGAAGACCGGCGAATTGACCGGCGGCACCGATGTGAACAACGACGTCGCGGTGGGCCAGGGCAAGATCGATTTCCCGCCCATTCTCCGCGCCGCGAAAAAAGCGGGGGTGAAATGGTATTTCATCGAGGACGAATCGAAATCGTCCGTGGAACAGATTCCGCAAAGCATCGATTATCTCAAAACGGTGAAGTTGTAGCCGGACCCCCATCGATGGCGCCATGGAACAGCCTCGAGTCCTGAGAATCTTCGCACTCGCCCTGCTGCTGGCCGCATCCGGCCCCGGCCGCTCGTGCGCCGAGCCGGCCGGATTGTTCATCGATTCCACGGATGTCGGAAACCCCGGCAAGCCGGGGAAGACGGAATTCGAGGAGTCGCGCCAGGCCTACCAGGTGTCCGGCGGCGGTGAGAACATGTGGTTCACCAACGACTCGTTCCACATGGTCTGGACGAAAATGTCCGGGGACCTGTCGCTGGCGGCCACAATCCGCTGGATCGGTTCCGAGGGCAACGCGCACCGCAAAGCCTGCCTGATCATCCGCCAGAGTCTCGACAACGATTCCCCTTACGTCGACGCGGCGCTTCACGGCAACGGCCTGACCAGCCTGCAATACCGCGAGATCCCCGGCGGCGTGACCCGCGAAATCCAGTCGGCCCTCACCGGGCCGTCGCGCCTTCGGATCGAAAAACACGGCGCCTACGTCTCGATGTCCGTCGCACTTCCCGGCGAAAAACTGCACCCCGCCGGCGGCGCGTTCCGCATCGCGTTCACCAGCCCGTTCTATGTCGGGCTCGCCGTTTGCGCGCATGACAACAGCCGGCTCGAAAAGGCCGAATTCACGGCGGTCGAACTGAACACGCTGCCCGCGCCCGCCGCCGGGCAAAAGCTTCCCCTTGCCAGCACGCTCGAAATTGTGCCGATCTCCTCGGCCGACCGGCGCGTGATTCTGTATTCAACCGAAAAGCTGGAAGCGCCGAACTGGTCGCGCGACGGGCAGTTCCTCCTGTTCAACCGGCTGCAGAGAATCTGCAAAATGGCCGTCAAAGGCGGCCCGGTCCAGGTGCTGGACACGGCGCCGCTGGTCCATTGCTCCAGCCACCACGGCATTTCGCCCGACGGGAGCCAACTCGCGCTGAGCGACCTGGGGGACGGCGGGCAATCGCGGATTTACGTGATGTCGTTTGCGGACAGGAAACCCGCGCTGGTCACTTCGGCGGCGCCGTCCTTCTGGCATGGCTGGTCCCCCGACGGCCGGCTTCTGGTTTATGCCGCGGAACGGCAGGATCGACAGGACGTTTACACGATCCCGGTCGAAGGCGGGGCGGAGCGGCGGCTGACGGCGGATGCCGGGCGGAACGACGGGCCCGATTTTTCGCCGGACGGGCGTTTCATTTATTTCGAATCGGACCGCGGGGGCTCGTGGCAGATCTGGCGCATGAAGGCGGACGGGTCCGACCCGGTGCAAGTCACCACGGATGAGTTCAACAATTGTTCCCCGCACCCGTCGCCCGACGGCAAGTGGATCGCCTATTTGTCCTGGCCGAAAGGCGGGCGGGTGCTGCCGCTCAACAAGGATGTGCAGCTTCGTCTCATGTCGCTGCGGACCGGCCAGGTGCAGGTGCTGGCGAATTTTCTGGGCGGCCAGGGGAGCCTCGATGTTCCGTCCTGGTCGCCCGACAGCGAACGCCTGGCGTTCGTGAGTTATCAGCCCATTTACCCCTGAAATGATGGGCATTCATCAAGGCCGGCGGAACACCCGGCGATCCGATTGTTCAACAATTCAACTATGAAAAAATACCTGACGGAATTCATCGGAACCTTCTTCCTCGTCCTCACCATCGGCATGACGGTGATCTCGCCGGGAGCCGACGCGCTGGCGCCGCTGGCGATCGGGTCGGCCCTCATGATCATGGTCTACGCCGGCGGGCACGTCTCGGGCGGACATTACAATCCCGCCGTGACGCTGGCCGTCTGGCTGCGGGGACGCTGTCCCAAGTCCGACGTGGTGCCCTACTGGATTTCCCAGGTGCTGGGCGCGGGGCTGGCGGCGATGATCACGATGTTCCTGAAAGGCGATCCCACGGTGACGCCGGGTGAGATCAAGCTGTTCCCGGCGCTGGTGGCGGAAGTGGTGGGCACGTTCGCTCTCGCCTATGTCGTGCTGAACACCGCGACAGCCAAGGGAACCGCAGGCAATTCCAACTACGGCCTCGCCATCGGGTTCACCGTGATGACCATGGCCTTCGCCCTCGGCGCCGTGTCCCGCGGCGCCTTCAATCCCGCGGTCGCCGTCGGCATCACCACGATGCACCTCGCCAAAGCCTCCGAACTCTGGCTCTACCTCGCCGGCGACTTCGCCGGCGGCGCACTCGCCGCCCTCGTGTTCAAATTCGTGAACCCCGAGGATCGGTAAGCAAAAACCAGGGGGAACAGGGATTGTTGGATGTGTGGATGGGTGGATAAATGGATAAGACTCGCGCCCATCCATCAATCCAGCAATCCATTATCGCTTGTTCCACCGATCCGCGGTCCTGCTCAGCGCTGGATTCGGGCGGACCCGCCTTTGGCAAACGCGCGGACCTGCTCCACGGTGGCCATGGTGGTGTCGCCCGGGAACGTGGTGAGCAAAGCCCCGTGCGCCCAGCCCAGTTTCACGGATTCCTCCGGCGTTTCGCCGTTCAACAGGCCGTAGAAAAATCCGGCGGCAAATCCGTCTCCCCCGCCCACGCGATCCAGGACGTCGAGTTCGCAGGTCGGCGCGACATGCGTCTTCCCGTTCATCCACGCCACCGCGCTCCAGCTGTGCCGGTTGGTCGAATGCACCTCGCGCAGTGTCGTCGCAACGACCTGGATGTGCGGATGCTTCTTCGCGACGTTGGCCATCATCGACACAAATGCGCTGGGATCGAGCTTTGAGGATGCCTTCACTTCGGGGCCGGGAATCCCGAGCCCGAGCTGCAGGTCCTCCTCGTTTCCCACCAGCACGTCCACCTGCTTAACGATGCGATCCAGCACCGCCACGGCACGGTCGTGTCCGCCCGAAATATTCCACAATTTGGCGCGGTAATTGAGGTCGAAGGAAACAATCGCGCCGGCTTTGCGGGCGGCCTGCATGGCCTCGATGATGACCTCGGCGGTGGTGGGTGAAAGCGCGGCGAAGATGCCGCCGCTGTGGAACCAGCGGACGCCGGCGCCGAAAATTTCGTTCCAGTTGAAATCGCCCGGCTTGAGCTGGGCGGCGGCTTCGTTGCATCGATTGTAAAACACGACCGGCGCGCGCACGCCCTGTCCACGGTCGCTGTAAACCGTGGCCATGTTGGGCCCATGCACCCCGTCATGGACGAACTTCTTGTAAAAGGGCTTCACCCCCATCGCCCGCACCCGCTCGGCGATCAAATCGCCCACCGGATAATCCACCATCGCGCTGGCAATGCCCGTCTTCAGCCGGAAACAATCGGACAGGTTCGCCGCGACGTTGAATTCGCCGCCGGAGACGTGGATGTCGCAGCCGGTGGCCTTGCGGAAGGGAATAATGCCCGGATCGAGCCGGTGGACCAAAGCGCCGAGGGAAAGGAGGTCCAGTGCGCCGTCTTTGCGGATGTTCAAGCCATGATTCATGAGTCGCTCGCGTTTCCAATAAAAGTTGCCAGGCGGGCCGGAGGACCCGCACCGGCAGCATGCTGGGAAAACCAGCCGGCTTTGTCCCGACAAAAAAGTTCATCGAAACTGCATTTCGATTCAGCAATCCGGCCCGCCCCTGTAGCCGCGATTGTAAAATCGCGGCAAGCGGCGGCTCCCGGGCAACCGCGATTTGACAATCGCGGCTACGGGCGAAGACGAAACAATTTTTACGAATTCGCTTGGCAAATCTTTTGGCGCGGCGTAGGAAGGGGGCGTTCTTTGAAACGGATGGACCTGAGTCCGTCCTGTTGCAGTCAGATGTCCGGGAACCCGGTGAAAATCCGGGACGGTTGCGCCACTGTAACGGGCTACAAACTCCCACAGCCACTGGTCTTCGAGGCCGGGAAGGCGGGAGCGAGGTCAAGCCCGAAGTCAGGATACCGATCTGCCTGTGCTCGTCACGGTCCCGCCCCTGGCGGGGCCGGCTTCTCCGTCAAAGAGAAGGATGAGGCCAGCCTGGTCGAACCGTTTTCGCCAGGATTCGTGGGATGCCTTCATTCTCCGTTTTGCGGGGATGAAGGTTTTTTTGTGCCCGCCGGGCACGGCCTTTCTCCTCCGCTGGTCTCCGCAGTCAACCCGTTTTCGTCCGGTCGCCGGACGAAAACAAACTGAAAGATCAGCGCATGAAATCGTTTCGTTTGCGGGTCCCGGCCCTTGCCGCGGCCGCCGTCCTGTTGTCCGCCCCCACACCTCTCACCGCCGCAGTCGTGTCGGCGGATTTCGCGTCCGACCCGCTGCAGCAGGGCTGGAACGTGTTCGGAGACACCAACCTGTTTCACTGGAATTCCGCCCGCGGCCAGCTTGATGTCACCTGGGATTCCACCCGGCCCAACAGCTATTTCTATCATCCCCTGCCCTGGAACCTCACGCGGTTCGACGATTTCCAGATCGAATTTGACCTGGTCCTGAGCAACATCGTGAGCGGCGTGGAACCCGGCAAAACGGGCCCAATGCAGCTCGCGGTCGGGTTTCTGAACCTGGCCGGGGCGACGTCAGCCCAGTTCATGCGAGGCTCCTACGGCAGCGCCCCGAACGTCGCTGAATTCGATTATTACACCGAGGGTTATTACAAGGATTCGGAAACGATCTACCCCGCCCCCGCCACCGCGACCCCGTCGTTCATTTCGGGGGTGAATTCATTCGATTACGCCCCGTCGATCCTGTCCGTTTACGAAATCGTATTGTCGACCCAGCAGGTCGTGCACGTGACGCTCGCCTACACGGCGATCAGCCAGACGGCGGCGCTGTCGATCCGGACCAACGGCGTTCCTGCGGCCGCCCTGCCCCCGCTCGTGCTGGATCCTGCACACGGGTTTGCGGACGACGACGATTTCGATGTCGATGTGTTCTCGATCAGCAGCTACAGCAGCGCCGGGGATCCGTTCGATTCGCTTCGGGCGCACGGAGCGGTTTCGAACGTGGTGGTGACGCTGCCGGAACCGGTCCGGAACCTGGCAGGCGGCTGGCAAAACGGGGTTTGGCAGGCGTGGTTCGACGGCCGGACGAACTGGATGTTCACGCTCGAACGATCCACGAACGGCGCCGCCTGGTCGGCAGTTTCCGCCTCGGTCCCGGGGACTGCGGGCGCGATGGTTTTGTCGGACACGAACCTCTCGCTGCCGGAGCGTGCGCTTTACCGGGTGGGAGCCCGCCGTCCATGAACCCGCGCGAATTCCATTTCAACCGCCGATGGCCGGTCCGGACCGGGTTCAGCCTGGTGGAACTGCTGGTGGTCATGGCGGTGATCGGCGTTCTGGCGGGGTTGTTGCTGCCGGTGTTGACCCGCGGAAAACTCCTGGCGCGCCGGACCGCCTGCGCCTCGAACCTGCATCAGCTCAGCATTGCGGCTTCGCTCTACTGGGAGGACAACTGCGGCCGCTGCTTCCGCGTCTCCGACGGGCCCGCCAATAACGGGACTCTCTGGTGGTTCGGATGGCTCGACAACACCCGGCCGGAAGGTCAGCGGGCATTCGATCTTTCCACCGGCCGATTGTATCCCTACCTGCGGGGCAGCGACGTGCGGTTGTGCCCGTCGCTCGATCCCGCGGCGGCGCCGTTCAAGCTCAAAGCCTCGGGGGTGGTTTACAGTTACGGCTACAATTCGTTCCTGTCCGCGGCGCAGCCGGTGCTGGCAAACGCGCTGCCGCGGCCGGCGGAGACGGCGCTGTTTGCCGATGCGGTCCAGGTGAACGATTTCCAGGCGCCAGCCTCGCGGTCGCGCCCGATGCTGGAGGAATGGTATTTCCTGGATAACCCGACCAATACCGGGACGGCGGGTTATTATCCGCACGGCCATTTCCGTCACGCGGGACAAGCCGGGGTCGCGTTTTGCGACGGTCATGTGGGCCAGGAGAAAATGCTGCCGGGATCCGAAGATTCAAAGATGCCGGCGCAGCGGGTTGGGCGGTTCCGACCGGAGATACTGGCAAGTCATTGAGCTGGGGACGCCGGGGACGGCGTCCTTCCCATCATTGCGGGAGGGCCGGCGTCCTCGCCGGCCCAAACTTCAGTTCGATCCTCCAAATCAATGTACCCGCGTGAGGAGCGGCTCAGACGGGCACGCCGGGGACGGCGTCCCTCCCGCATCTATTCGCCGATCGCTTTCCGGATGGTGCCGCAGATCTTATCCGACCATCGCTGGAGTGCGGCGGCGTCGCGGCCTTCGAGCAGCAGCCGCGCCTTGGGTTCCGTGCCGGAATAGCGGAGCAGCACGCGTCCACCCTGCGCGGCCAGTTCCTTTTCCGCATCGGCCACGAGCCCGGAAAGACCGTCGAGCTGGTCGAGCGGCCGCTTTTCGCGCACGCGGACATTGGTGACGAGCTGGGGAAACCGGGTCCAGCACGTGGCGAGCCGGGACAGGGGCTGATCCTTCGCTTTCATGATGCGCAGGATCTGGAGGGCGGCGACGAGGCCGTCGCCGGTGGTGCTGTGATCGCGAAAAATCATGTGGCCGCTCTGCTCGCCGCCGAGGTTGAATCCGTGCCGGAGCATTTCGTCGATGACAT
The DNA here is from genome assembly GCA_046346665.1 of Verrucomicrobiota bacterium. Lineage (GTDB taxonomy): Bacteria > Verrucomicrobiota > Verrucomicrobiia > Limisphaerales > JAXMHQ01 > JAXMHQ01. Next base: position 33,392 of record JAXMHQ010000011.1, on the reverse strand, counting down.
TCTTGTCGCCGACCGCGGTGCGAATCACCCGGCCGCCGGCGCCCTGGATGGCAGCCTCCAGGCCGGCATTGCTCATGACGGTGCTGACGAGCGTCTTCTCCGCCAGCGTTCCCTGCTCGAGCATGTCCAGTCCCGCGATGGCCATGATGTCGTCCCCGTCGATCAACACGCCGTTTTCATCGCAGAGCAGCACGCGGTCGGCGTCGCCGTCGTGGGCGATGCCGAGGCAGGCGTTGTGTTCGCGGACCTGGCGGCAGAGATGGTCGGGATGCATCGAGCCGCAATCGCGGTTGATGTTCATGCCGTCGGGGCGGTTTCCGTAAACCACGACATCGGCGCCGAGTTCCTGGAGCACGCACGGGGTGGCCTTGTATGCGGCGCCGTGGGCGCAATCCACAACGATCCTCATGCCTTCGAGCGTGAGGCCGCGCGGGAACGAGGCCTTGGCGTATTCAATGTAACGGCCAAGGGCATCGTCAATGCGCACCGCCTTGCCGATGTCGTCAGCCGTCGGGCGGATGTTCTCGATGTCGCCGCTGAACACGAGGTTTTCGATGTCGTCCTCGATGCGGTCGTCGAGCTTGTAGCCGTCGGCGCGGAAAAATTTGATGCCGTTGTCGGCGTAGGGATTATGGGAGGCGGTGATGACGATGCCGGCGTCGGCGCGAAGGCTGCGGGTGACGTAGGCGACGCCGGGGGTGGGAAGCGGGCCGATGAAAAGGACGTCGACGCCCATGGAAAGCACACCGGAGGAAATGGCATTCTCGAGCATGTAACCCGAAAGGCGGGTGTCCTTGCCGATGACGATTTTGTGGCGGCCTCGGCCGCGGGCGACGGACTGGAGGTTTTTGAAGACGTGGGCTGCGGCGCGTCCGAGTTTGAGGGCGGTTTCGGCGGTAACGGGCTCGATGTTGGCCCGGCCGCGGACGCCGTCGGTGCCGAAGATTTTTCGGGGAGCGTTCATGGAAAATCAGTGTTTGGGCCGGGAAAGAACCTCGGCCTGGTCGGGTGTGACCTGGACCAGGGTGATGCCGGGGGGCGTCAGGAACTCGATGCGCTTTTGCAGGCCGCGGGCGTTGCCAAGGCCGGTGACGTCGACGAAGGCGCGGATTTCGGACGGCTGCAATTTCTGGAGCAGCCGGGGTTCGCCGCGGATGCGGATGACGACTTCGTTGGGGGTGATTTCGTAGACGTGGGCGTCGAGGTCGGCGGCGGTGGCGGTGACGTGGAGCGGGATGTTGGAATAGGTGAGTTCCTGCTGCTGGGCGCCGGCGAGGGCGGAGGCGGGGGAAAGGGCGTGGTGGATGGCGAAGGAGACGGTGAGCCAGATCAGGATGGCCAGGGCGAGCGAGAACAGCTTCAGCCAGACATCGCGGAAGACCAGGTTGCGGATGAACTCGATCATTTGGCGGGCTGGGTCCCGGGCTCGGGGCTTTCGTTGGCGGCGGCGTCGGATTTCATGTGGACCGGGCTGGGCTTGACACGTTCCGTCGTCCAGGAGCGGATCCATCCGATGAAATTGCGCGACTTGGCGGGCTTGACGAGCACGGAGGTGAGGAAGGCGCGGAGTTCCTCGAGGGTGACGGCGCGGACGAGGTTGCCCTTGTAGGCGTAGGAAATCCCGCCGGTTTCCTCGGACACCACAACGATGGCCGCATCGGTCTCCTCGCTCAGCCCGATCGCGGCGCGGTGGCGGGTGCCGAGGGATTTATTGAGGTCCTGCCGCTGGGTGAGCGGGAAGATGCAGGCGGCGAAGGCGATTCGGTCGCCCTTGATGATGACGCCGCCGTCGTGGATGGCGTTGTTCGGGAAGAAAATGGTTTCGAGCATTTCGGGGGTGGCTTCGCAATCGATGATGATGCCGGACTCGACGGCTTCCTGGAGGTGGATGGATTGTTCGATGGCGATGAGGGCGCCGATGTGGACGTCGGAGAGGCGTTCGACGGTTTGGATGATGACCTCGATATTTTCGCGTTGTTCGCTGGCGGTGGCGAACAGGGGGAGGTTGCCGAGTTCGGCGAGCATGCGGCGGAGTTCGGGCTGGAAGATGACGACGACGGCGACGAGGAAGAACGCAGAGAAACCGCCGAGGATCCATTGCAGCACCTGCAACTTGAGGAGGTAGGTGACCAGGACCAAGGTCAGGAGAACGACCATGAAGCCGGTGACGATCGGGGCGCCGCGGGTGCCGCGGATGAACCGGAAAGCGTAATAGATTCCGATCGTGAGGATCAGAATCTCCAGCGCCGGCCGCCAGCTTTCCTGAATGGTCCAGTTGAAACTCATTGTTTGTGCGCCAGGATCGATTCAATTGTCCGCACCGCCTGCACGGTTTCCGCCACGTCGTGCACGCGGACGATGGCGGCGCCCTGTTCGACGGCCAGGCACGCGCAGGCGAGCGAGCCGGGCAGACGGTCTGCAACATTCACCCCCGCCAACCCGCCCAGGAACGACTTCCTGGACGCCCCGATCAGCAAGGGCCGTTCCAATCGGGCGAACGTGCTCAGGCCCGCGAGCAACTGCAGGTTGTGCCGGGGCAGTTTGCCGAAGCCAATGCCCACGTCGAATATAATTTGCTCAACCCCCACCCCGCAATCCACCAGTCGCGCGAGGCGTTCGCGAAAAAATTCACCGACCTCCACCACGACATCCCGGTAGACGGGATCCCGCTGCATGGTCTGCGGCGTGCCCTGGCAATGCATGCAGACGTAGGCCGCCTGTTCCTCCGCCACCACCCGCCACATTTCGGGGTCGGTGCGATTCGCGGCGACGTCGTTCACCATGCTCGCGCCCGCCTGCAACGCCGCCCGGGCCACCTCCGGCTTGGTGGTGTCGATCGCCACCGGCACCTCCACGCGATCCTTGAGTTGTTCAATGACAGGAATCACGCGGCGGGCCTCCTCGACGGCGCTGACCGGCTCCGCGCCCGGCCGGGAGGATTCGCCGCCGACATCGAGCAGATCCGCGCCCTGCTCCACGAGTTCCAACCCGTGCGCCACCGCCGCCGCAGTGTCCAGGTAACGGCCGCCGTCCGAAAACGAGTCGGGCGTCACGTTCAAAATCCCCATCACCAGCGCCGGCCGGGGAAACCTGAACTCAAATTGTCGCGCGCGCAGGATCACGGGAATCAGCCGGCACTCAGGATTTCTGGATCAACTCGATCTCGTAACCTTCCGGGGCGTCGATGAAGGCAAACACCGTCCCGGTGGATGTGGTCGTGGGCCCGTCGGAAAATTTCAAGCCCAGCCGCGCCAGGTGCTGTTCGAATTGCGCCAGGTTGTCCACTTCAAATGCCAGGTGCGTGAGATCGGCCTGCACCTGCACCGGTCCCGCCGCCGGGAAACAGCAGAGCTCGATCAATTCCTCGCTCTCCGGCGCCTTCAGAAAAACGAGCTCCGATCCGCGCGGCGATTTGTGCCGGCGCACCTCCGCCAGCCCGAGCACATCCCGATAAAATGCCACCGTCCGTTCCAAATCGTTCACGCGATATCGAGTGTGAAGGAGTTTTCTTGCTTTCATGATTCAGACGATAGCCCGGGGTGCACCGGCTGTGCAACCGTCCAAATCCCGGGACTGCATTGCCAGGCGCTGCCCCTCCTGGTTCTTACACAATGAACAGAATGGACAGAATGGAATTCAGGAACGGCCTTAGAACCCATCTCATAAATAGGCAAGGGGTGCGTTGCCAGAGGTTTTGACCTGGTGCAAGGCGCGAGGAAGGAGACTGCAGTGGGCGCCAGCGCACGATTCCATTTGGGGCAACTCGCTTGCAGGGCTTGGGAAGCCCATATCCGAATGGATCTTCGACTGACGAGCAACGCAGCAGCAGGTCAAAGATCGGCAACCCTGCGGGCTGGAGGCTATTGGGCGTCTGGCGGCGTTGCTCCTCAGTCACAGAGCCGTGAAGGCTATGCTCCTTCGTCGCGCCTTGCCAGACGCCCAATAGCCTCCAGCGCACCCCTTGCCTATTTATGAGATGGGTTCAAAGCATTCAGAAAATTCTGTCCATTCTGTCGAAAAAAAGGCATGTTATCACCACAGCCATGAATCTCGCCGGCGCCTTTGCCGCATCGGTGCAGTTGCACCCGGAAAAAAACGCGTTGTTCTGGGGAGAACGCGTATGGACCTACTCTGAACTGTGGAGCCAGACCCTGTTCATGACCGGGATTCTGCACCGCCAGCACGCCGTCCAACCGGCCGATCGCGTCGGGTTGTGGATGAAAAACCGGCCGGAATTCATCCCCGCAATGCTCGGCATCCTCCAGGCCGGAGCGGCCGTCGTACCGATCAATTCCTTTCTCAAACCCGACGAAGTCCGGTTCATCCTCGACGACGCCGGCATCGACGCGTTGATCGTGGACAGGGAACTCGCCCCATTTCTGCCGGAATTGCAAACGGGACGGCCCGGACTGAAGGGAATCATCATCGAAGACACCCTCGCCACGTTTCCGGTGCCGCCGGGCCACGTGAAGTTCGACACGGAAATCCTGCGGAACCCCGCGCGCGAAGCTTCCGACCTGGCCATGCTGGTCTACACGTCCGGAACCACCGGCCGACCCAAGGGCGCGATGCTGTCGCACGCCAACCTCCTGCACAACGTCGAAAGCTGCCGTATCGTCCTCCGCACCGTCGAGGACGACCGGATCGCCGTGATCCTCCCGATGTTCCACAGTTACATGATCACCGTGGGCATGCTGCTGCCGCTGATCGTGGGGGGATCGATCGTGCTGGTCAAATCGCTGCACCCGGTCCGGAATGCGTTGCAGGAAATTTTCGGCCGGCGCGCCACCATCCTCCCCGCGATCCCGCAATTCTATCGCAGCCTCGTGCTCGCGGAGATCCCGGCGCCGCTGCCGCTGCGGCTTTGCATCAGCGGATCCGCGCCGCTCCCGGTCGAAGTGCTCCGGCAGTTTGAATCGAAATTCGGAATCCCGCTCATCGAAGGCTACGGCCTGAGCGAGGCCAGTCCCGTGGTCGCCAAAAATCCCCTCGACCGCACCCGGAAACCGGGTTCGATCGGGCTGCCCATCCCGAACGTCGAAATGAGCATCCAGGACGAAAACGGTAATCTGCTGAATGATCGAAAAATCGGCGAAATCTGCGTGCGCGGCGGGAACGTCATGATCGGCTATTGGAATCAAATGGCGGAGACCGCCAAGGTCTTCAGAAACGGGTGGCTGCTGACGGGCGACATCGGGTTCCGGGACGAAGAAGGTTTTTATTACATCACGGATCGCAAGAAAGACATGTTGCTGGTGAACGGCAATAACGTTTATCCCAGGGAAATTGAGGAGGTTTTGTATCAATTCCCGGGCGTTCTCGAAGCCGCGGTCATCGGCCGCCAGGATCCGCGACGCGGAGAACAACCGGTCGCTTACGTGATCCCGGCACCCAATATACAACTGGACCCAGCGGCCCTCGCCCGATTTGTCCGATCAAAGCTTGCCGATTATAAGGTGCCCCGGCAGATCCTGATCGTGGCCGAATTGCCCCGGAACAGCATGGGTAAAGTCTTGAAAACCAGCCTTCGAACCCTGGATAGCCGCCAGAGCACACCCCCCGAGCCCGACGAGGATTGATCAGCTATACCGCTGACTATAAGCATCTTGCAAATTCAAAGGCCTTTTACGAGTTGACGGTGGAGAGTTCCGGCCTCTAAGCTTCTTTGATAACTGTTTGGCGCATGAAGCGTCGCAGCAGGAAAATCTTATGCCCGAAGGATATTGCGTTAAGTGCAAGGCCAAGAAGGAAATCGTCGACGCCGTCGAGGAAGTCATGAAGAACGGGCGTAAGGCGATCAAGGGCAAGTGTCCGACTTGCGGCACAGTTATGTTTAAAATTCTGGGCGGCAAAGCAACGGCGCCTTCCAACCCCGCCCCGGCCACACCTCCGGCAACCCACTAACTATGGCTCAACAGCTCTCGTACGTCATCATCACCCCCTATTCCCTGTACAAATCCAGGACCGGCGGCATTCTCAGCCGTTTGATCACCCGGACCGGCCTTGAGTTGGCTGCCGTCCGCATGTTCGCCCCGAGCCTGGAGCTGGTGAAGCAATATTCCGAAGCGATTATTTCCGCGAACGATCCCCAGGATCGCCGCATCCAGGAGTTGATTTACAATTATATCCTGCAAAACCTGGCGCCCGATCCCAAGACCGGGCGGCGCCGCCGGGCCATGGTCCTGCTGTTCAAAGGCGAGGATGCCGTTCGCAAGACCCGCTCGGTCGTCGGCCATATCAGCGCCGACCGCCGCGGCGGTGAAACCATCCGCGACACCTACGGCGACCTGATCATCGACGAAAACAACCAGGTCCGGTATTTCGAACCTGCCGTTCTCGCACCGCCCACGGTGGACGAGTCCGAAGCCAAGCTGAAACTCTGGACCAAATATTCCGACAGCGACGGCGGCGTGCTGGAGAACGTGATTGGCTATCAGCCGGGTGAAAAGCCCCAGCGCACGCTGGTGCTCATCAAGCCCGAAAACTTCCGCTTCGCGTCCGGCCGGCCCGGCAATGTCATCGACTTCTTCTCCCGCACCGGCCTGTTCATCGTCGGCATCAAGCTCCATCGCATGAGCGTCGCCCAGGCCCTCGAATTCTACGGGCCCGTCCGCGACGTGCTCCGGACCAAGCTCAAGGACATGTTCGCCAGCAAAGCCAAGGCAGCGCTGGAAAAGGAATTCAGCCTCAAGATCGCCCCTGAAACCGAAAAGCAGCTCGGCGATATCCTCGGCCCCGTCTTCGGCGACAACCAGTTCGAAAGCATCGTCCGGTTCATGTCCGGCCATGCCCCGTCCGAAATCCCGCAGGCCGACTGGGCCAAGCCCGGCACGGAACGCTGCATCGCCCTCGTCTACGAAGGCGTCGAAGCCGTCCGCAAAATCCGCGACGTGCTCGGACCCACGGATCCCTCCAAGGCGCCCCCGGGATCGATCCGGCGCGAATTCGGCCAGACCGTCATGGTCAACGCCGCGCACGCCAGCGATTCCGAGGACAATGCCCGCCGCGAAATGGGCATCGTCAACCCCGCTGAAAATAATTTCCGGACGGTGGTCGAGGAATTTTACGGCAAGGTTTAGAGCAGTTTCAGATTCACTTTAAACCGGAAGTGTCCGCAGATTACGCAGATTACGCAGATTTTCTGTTAAATCCTTGAAGTTTGCGGACGCCTTTACTCGGCCCTATACAGCCTTTCAGCACTTTGGTAATCTCCTGGCATGGCACTCGACGATTTTCTACTGGAAGCGGAAGAGAAGATGTTGAAGACGGAGCAGGTTGTGGTGAATGAATTCGCCGGGGTCCGCACCGGCAAAGCCTCGTCCGGGCTCGTGGAAAACATCATGGTGGAGGTTTACGGATCGCAAATGCGCATCCGGGAACTCGCCGGCATCACCACCCCGGAGCCGCGCACGCTGGCAATCCAGCCCTGGGACGCCAACTCGCTGCACCCGATCGAAAAAGCCATTCAAAAAGCGAACCTGGGCCTCAGCCCGGCGGTGCAGGGCCGGCTGATCCGCATTTTCTTCCCCGAACTCAGCCAGGAACGCCGCCAGGAATTCGTCAAAATCATCCGCAAAATGGCCGAGGACGGCCGCGTCGCCATCCGCCACATCCGCCGCGACACCATGGACCTCCTCAAAAAGCACGCGCACGACAGCGGCACGACCGAGGACGACGAAAAGGCGGCCGAGAAGGAAGTTCAAAAGCTCACGGACGATTACATCGCCAAAATCGACGCGCACCTCGCCGCCAAGGAAAAAGAAATCATGACGGTCTGAGAACCGCGGAAGCTGTCCCGAGGAATCAACCGCGGATGACGGATTTGACGGATACTAGAGCGGCTTAAGAAATGTAGTAGCCGCAAATGGTAGGGTCGGCGCGCTGCGCCGACCGCGGACGCCGCAGCGCGGCGTCCCTACCTGCGGCTACGGTTTATGTTAAACCGCTAAAATTCGGCTTTCCTTATCCGTGACATCCCCGTCGTCCGCGTCGTGCGCGGTTAGCTCTTTTTTGAGCCTTCTCCTAATCCGCAGGCTTTTGAGAAGCGGTGCCGGTTGATCGCGAACAGCCGGTAGGCGGCGTCGAACAGCCGGTTCAACAGCGGCAGCACGGAAACGACATAAATCGGAAACGCCCACCAGGTCCGCCGCATCACGTAACGGTAAACATCCGCCCCGTTCAACACCCGCCCGTCCGCAAACAGCAGGCGGATGTCGGACATCAACTGCTCGGGCTTTTGCACGGCGAGCTTCTCTTTCACCCACGGTTCCTGAAGCGCAGCGATGCCGAGGCCCCGGCGGCGCAACAGATTTTTCCAGCGCGGCACCCAGCGCGCGCAGAATCCGCAATCGCCATCATACAGAACCCATCCTTCTGGCGAAGTCGTCGTCATGCGGTCAAATGCGCTCCGCGGCGAACCTCCACATCCGAGCCATCCGCCAGGAAAACCGAAACCGGCCGTTGCGCCAGGGTTGTCGCAAACTCCTCCCCATACAAAACTCCCCAATCGCCCTCAACCATGGTTTCCGCGGCGCTCCAGAAATTCCATCGCGGGTGCACGACCTCATATTCCGAAGTGCGATCCGGGCCCAGCCGCGTGTAACCCCAGTAATGTTCGGTGATGAATTCTTCGATGGATCCCGCCGGAATGGGCGCGGGCCCTCCCGCGAGCGTCATGGCCAAACGATACGGCCGCCCTCGATATCGCCACGCATATTCGGCCGCCGCGAGGCCGCCGGGCCGCCCGGCATCAAAATCGAGTCGATGTCGCATGGTTGCGGTATGATAATTTTCACCATACACCCCGCGCGCGATCCATGCCACCATGCGCCTCGGGACGAGTTCCTTCAGGAACACGACGCCGCGACGCCAGCCGTCCCCCGCCCTGCGGCGGACATAGAAGCGCAGGTTGGCCTCCTCAAAATCGCGGTGAAACGGCATTTGCCAGCCGCAAACGCGGGTGTTCAGAAATCGAAATGCCACGAGGCTCACCAGGCAATCGCCCTGCCAAAAATCGAGCTCGGTGCCTGCCGGCACAAACGGCTGCAACAGGCCGGGGTCGATGCGGTAATTCACGAGGGCGAGATGCCTCCATTCGGCGGTGAGAAAAACGGGGAGCCGGGTTGCGGCTGAACTCGCGCCCATTGGTTCCTGTTCCGGAACCCGTCTCATAACATTACTGCCGGGCCACAGTGTTCGTCGCAGCGGGCTCGAATCGGATCACCGTTTCGCCGGGTTTGGCATAACCGAGCCGCTCGCGCGCGAGGCGCTCAACGGCTTTCGGGTCGTACCGGAGCGCGTCGATCTGGGACTTGGATTGTCGAAGCGTCTCCTCGCTCTTGCTGATCTGCGCGTCCAGCCGGATGACTTCCTGGCGCATGCGCTCGTTTTGGTGGATGACAGGGAGGAATTCCTTGACGACGATGAGAACAATGGCGAGTGCGAAGAGAAAAATCACGACCTTCGTGAGCTTGCCCCAAATGCCAAGATCCACATTCATCGGCGGCAGTTAATCACGGGGGCTGGGATGAATCAATGGATTATTGGATCAATGGATTTCCGGATCTGTGTGCCCTCGCCGTGATCAGGCCCCTGCGAGTTCCCGCCGGATCGGTCACATGGCGAACTTTTTCCAGGAAACCAGTTTTCCTTCCGGGTTGAACACCAGCCGGAGCCAGTAATCGGGCGACCAGGACTGCATGGCCGGCGCGTAGAGAGGCGGGCTGGGACCCCAGTAGTAGCCGTAGGTGTAGACCCCGGAAACCTGGGGGCGGCCGCGGTGAGTCACCCATTCGGCGACGATCGTCTTGTCGTCGAGCACTTCCTTCTTGTCCGGCGGCCCCATGTCCAACACCGCCTGGTCGTAAGTGTAGCTTCCCACGCGGGCGTTCCAGTTGATCCGCGTCGCGCAGCCTGCCGCGAGCAGCAGGACCCACAGGAGCGTCCAGCTCGCAATCCGTGTCCGGGAAAGACTCATCCTGCACGAGAATACCCTGTCGGCCCATGAACGCAACCACGGGCTTGGGGCAAGTCCGGGGTTTTCTGCATTCTTCATTCTTCATTCTGCCTTCCCTTTGCTATTGTCAGTAATGACCCCAGCAATAACAATGACGCCACATGATCAACGCGTTGCTTGTCATCTTTGACTCCGTCCCGACCTGGGATCGGATCGCGGTTGCGCGGCGGAGAATTCCCGGGATCCTGGCGGGTTACCTCGTGCCGATCCTGGTGTTTGTCTCGGCCGTGGAGGGGTACAGCCTGTGGCGATTCGGCAAAGCGCGCGGCGATCTGTCGCGCGTGCAGGGCATGCCGCTGCAGCACGTGATCGCGTTTGAAATCAGCCAATTCGTGCTGTCGCTTCTCACCGTGTTCATCGCCGCCAAGCTGATCAAGGCGCTGGGGGAAACGTTCCACGGGCGGCACACGTTTGTGGAGGCATTCACCGTGGCCGCTTACGGGCTCGGGCCGCTGTTTATTCTGCGGATTTTCAACGCCCTGCCCCCCGTCTCGCCGTGGCTCACCTGGGGCGTCGGCATCGTGCTCTGCATTTCAACTCTCTACCACGGCCTGCCGCGGGTCATGAGGCCCGATCCGCCCCACGCCTTCGGGCTCTACCTCGTCACGTCCATTCTCCTCATCCTCATCACCGGGCTCGCCTGTTTCCTGACGGCCTGGTACCTCGATGGCAGGTTTGGCCGGCTGAATGAACTCTTTTCCCAAGCGGGTTGAGGACACCATCGCCGCCATCTGCACGCCGCTCGGCGAAAGCGGCCTCGCGGTCATCCGGCTGTCCGGCCCCGACGCCGCAACCATCGCCGACCGCTGCTTCGCTCCCGCCCGACCCGGCCCGCTCAGTGCCGCCACCACCCACACGCTCCACTATGGTCACGTCCGGTCCGGCGGGGTCGTCATCGACGAGGTGCTGGCGGCGGTGATGCGGGCGCCCCGGACCTTCACGCGCGAGGACGTGGTGGAGATCAGTTGTCACGGCGGAATGCTGCCGGCAAAGCAGGTGCTCGACGCGCTGCTGTCCGCCGGGGCGCGGCTGGCCGAACCCGGGGAGTTCACCCGGCGCGCCTTTCTCAACGGCCGCCTCGACCTCGCCCAGGCGGAGGCCGTCGCGGACCTCATCCATGCCCGCACCGAGTTGTCGCTGCGCGCCGCCCAGGAACAGCTCGCCGGGAAACTCTCCCGGCGGATCGACGCCCTGCGGGATGACCTGGTCCGGGTGCTGGCTCACGTGGAGGCGCACATTGATTTCCCCGACGAGGACCTGGCGCCGGACACCCGCGAACAGCTCCGGGAGCGCACCGGCCGGGCCCTGGCCGCGCTGGGCAGCCTCCTTGCCACCGCCAGCGAGGGGCGCATTCTCCGGAACGGCATCCGCGCCGTCATCCTGGGCCGGCCGAACGCCGGTAAATCAAGTCTGCTGAATCAATTGTTAGGACACGACCGCGCGATCGTGTCGCCCATCCCGGGCACCACGCGCGATACCATCGAGGAAATGGCGAACATCCGGGGCATCCCGGTGCGGTTTATCGACACCGCGGGCCTGCGGGAGGGGCGCGACGACATCGAACGCGAAGGCATCCGCCGCAGCCGGGAAATGTTCGAGCGCGCCGAGGTCCTCCTCCATGTTCTCGACCGGTCCGAACCGTTCACACCCGAGGACGGCCGGTTGCTGTCGGAAGGCGCCGGCCGGAAGCGGGTGCTGGTGTTGAACAAGAGCGATCTCCCGCCGCGGCTGGAGTTGCCGTCGGACCTCGCCGCGCCGGCCGTTCCAGTCTGCTCGCTGAGCGGCGAAGGGCTCGAGACCCTCAAGGATGCGCTGGCCAGCCTGGTCTGGTCCGGGCAGGTGCGCGGCGACATGCTGGAGGTCATGATCAATGCACGGCACCAAAATGCCCTCGAACGCGCCCGCCAGGCGCTCGAATCCACCCGCCAGGCGCTGAGCGATGGCAAAGCCCTCGAAATCGTCGCCATGGAACTCCGCATCGCCGTGAACGCCGTGGGCGAAGTCGTCGGCAAAACCACGACGGAGGACCTGCTGGATTCCATCTTCAGCCAGTTCTGCATCGGGAAATGAAGGCTGGCGATGGGGCCGGCGCGGACGCCGGCCCTCCCGGGACTGCCTACCAGCCGCCGCCACCCGGCGAAGGCGTGCGCACCGGCGCGACGGGCCGGATGACACCGACCAGTCCATCCGCCTCGTCGCCGGGACCGGCGGTGAAGTAAAGCCGCTGCGCATTGAATTCGCACTCCTTCCCCGCGACTTCATCCTTCTCGAAGGTCAACCCCCACAGGCCTTCGAGAATAATGTCATTGCCAAGCGGGTCACGCATTGTTCCGAGCCACTGGCCGGTCAGCAGATCGTAGGCATTGATGCGGCCGTCGCCGAAGTTGCCGACGAGCAGCGCCCGGCTGAACACTCCGAAATGCTGCGGTGCCACCACCATCCCCCAGGGCGAATTCAAGGCGCCCTGCGACGCGAACCGCCGCAGAATCGTGCCGTCTCCATCCGCGATGTCCACATAACCGTTCCCCGGCCCCGCCTCGTCATCCTCGGCATCGGGCAGTAACTGCTTCGCAAAGGTCACAAACAGTTTGCCGCGAATTCTCTTCACGTTGAACGGGGCGAAACTGTCCGGAACATTCGTGTCGGCGAAGGAACCGAGATATTGAAATTGCCCGTCGAACATGTCCACACGACTATTATGGAAGTCCGCCGCGTAAAGCCTCGGCGCCCCGTTCGTGTCGGCCCCGATGGCCAATCCCTTGTAAATCGCGTTCGAACCCGATCGATCCACCACCAGCATGGCGTTGGTCCCGGAGAGCTTTTCGTTCCAGGCTGCGATCGTGCCGTCTTCCGTGGCCATCAGGAATGTCGCCGGAAGGCTTTTCGCCCCCGAGGTCAGCACGAATGCCGCCGTGTCGTTGAAGACGATGCCCGTGGGCGCCCCCGGGCCGCCGCCGGGCGCAGGCACGAAAATCACCGACTTCAGCGCAGCTCCCGCAGCGCTGTAAGTCGTGTCCAGGCCGCTGTGATTGTCATTGATCCAAAGCGTGTTTCGGCCAATCACGATTCCCCACGGATTCAGCAGGCGGGCGTCGGTGTGCACGGCGGCATTTGTGACGTCGGAAACGAGGTTTAATTCGACATAACCCGGATTTGAATCGGCCGCCGCCGAAGCGCGCGGGCCGCTCGCGAACATGGCCAGCCCGGCAAAAATCGATGCGGATAAGCAATTCAGTTGTGTTTTCATGATAGCAGTGACTTGGTGCAATGGATTACAGATCTAGGAGGCCGGGAGCGGATATTTGTTCCTGCGGGGCGGGCGATACTTCCGGAGAAAATATAAAGTCTCTGGAATGGACAGGGCTCGACGGAGTCTCGCCCCACCGGACGGCATGGGCCATCGGGACAGCCAATCCCAAATTCGACTTCCTTTCCCCGGAACTTTCGCCAATCTTTGCGCATCCTAGTTTGGCATCATGTTGCGCCTGATTCAGCCACTTCGCGCCGCAATTTCCGTCCGCCGATTGATCATCGGGGCAGCGGTGGTGTTTGCGGCACTCCAATTGACCAACCCGGCACGGACAAATCCGCCCGTGCGCGAAGGCGCGGATGCACTGGCCACCCATTCGCCCCCTGCGGAAATCTCCGCGCTGCTGCGACGAGCGTGTTACGACTGCCATTCCTGCGAAACAACCTGGCCCTGGTACAGCCGCGTCGCGCCCATGTCGTGGCTGATCGTGGGCCATGTCAATGACGGCCGCCGGCGGCTGAACTTTTCCGACTGGCCGCACGACGATCCCAAACGTTCCGCCCGGAAATGGAACCGCGTCGGCGAAGCCCTGGAATCCGGCGAAATGCCCATCCCCTCCTACACCTGGATCCATGCAGCCGCCCGCCTCACGCCGGAGGAACGCAAGGCTCTCGAACAATGGACGGAACAGGAAGCCGCCCGGCTCAACAGCGCGGCCGGGAACTGAACGGGGGAATCTCTGGATTTTTGGATTGATGGATGAATGGCTTGCTCCCGCCTCAATAATCCAATAATCCAATAATCCATTTATCCAGTAATCCATTTATCCAGTAATCCAGCAAACCCGTTCTCGATCCGTCTTTCAACCCGGTCGGGCTTCGTGTAAACAGGCCCCATGCTCGATCACGAATTTGTGGCAGCGAAGGAAGAATCGTCTTCGCACCGGTTGATGATCATGTTGCACGGCCTGGGCGACAGCCTTGAAGGTTACCGCTGGCTGCAGGACGCCATGGATCTGCCCTGGATGAATTACCTGCTGGTGAATGCGCCGGACGAATATTACGACGGCTTTTCGTGGTTCGATTTCGAGGCGGACATCCGGCCCGGCGTGAAGCGGAGCCTTTCGCAACTGGTGGAATTGATTGAAGCATGGGACGCCCGCGGGTTCCCGGTGGAACAGGCCGTTCTCGGCGGATTTTCCCAGGGCTGCCTCATGGCCATCGAAACCGGCTGCCGTTACCCGCGCCGATTCGCCGGCATCGTCGGCATCAGCGGCTTCGTCTGTCACCCCGAAGACCTCGTCAAGGAACTCTCTCCCATCGCCCGCAACCAGCGATTCCTCATCACCCACGGCCGTCAGGATCCCCTCATCCGGTTCGACGAAGCCCATCGACACGTCCGCGTGCTCGAATCCGCCGGACTCGACATCGACTTCCGAGAGTTCCAGAAGCAACACACGATCGCCGGCGAGGATGAATTGGAAATCATCCGCAACTTCATCCGCGCGGGCTACGCGGCGTGAATGCGGAGTGCGGAGTGCGGAGTGCGGAATCCTGCGGGACTTATGTCGCGCTTCGCATTTACGACTAGCCGCCTGTAGGAGCCGACGTGAGGAGGCTCTGATACCAAACAAAAGGGTGAGCCCCCTCACGTCGGCTCCTGCTTGAGAACGCGGCGAACCGCAGGATTCCGCACTCCGCACTCCGCATTCCTCATTCCCCTACTCCACCAGCCAGATCTGCTCCGGCCGGGCCGGCGGCGCCGGCTGCCAGTCAAACGCCCGGTCCACCGCCTGCCGCATCCGGTCAAACCACCACTGCGCCCGCCGCAACCGCCGCTGACGCCGGTTCTCCGACGCACACCGCCTCGCCCCGCCACCGAATCCAAGTTCCATTTGCTCAATCATCATAGGTCGTCCTTTTTCGCAACATCCTGCCCGAGTGGGTTGGACATCGACTGTCTAAGGCTCAAAAAAGTTTGAGCGCCCGGGTCTCATTAAGGAGGGCGATTTGCACAAATCCGGGATCGTACGGCCTTGAATACCGCCAGCCGGCGAGTCAGAATTGTATTGTCATGAACCCTTGCGTCGTGTTTTGCCCCGGCCCGCGCCCGGCCTCCCGTTCCCGCCTTAAGTTGGCCGCCCTGTTTGCCGCCGGCTCCCTCGCTCTCTCCGCCCCGGCCGCCCAGTTCTACAACGACTGGGCTGCCACCCATATTTCCAACCCGTCCAGCCGCGGGTCGCTGGCCGACCCCGACCAGGACGGCGAAGTCAACGCAGTGGAATTCGTGTTTGGCACGGACCCGGTCGTGGCGAACAGCGGCTCCCTGCTCACGCCGCTCTCTGGCCCGTCCTCCGGCACCAACGGCGAATTCACCGTGTCCGTGCTCGAGCGCGAAGGCCATCAGCCCGGCGCGCAACTGGACCTGTACTTGTCGTCGGACTTGCGCCAGTGGTTTCGACCCTGGTGGCTGCGGGCGGTGACCAATTCGTGGGCGGGGGATCCCGCCGGCTCGGTGCGCGAGGTCTTCACGACGCGGCTGCCGGGAACGAACATATGGTTTGTGCGCGCCGCCGTCACCGTGTTTGAACCCGGTCCGGAAGCGGCCGCCTATTACGTGGCCACCAACGGCAGCGATTCAAACGCTGGCACGTCAATCGCCGCCCCTTTCGCCACCCCCGCCAAGGCGATCGGCCTCGCCGTGCCGGGCGATCTCATTTACCTGCGCGGCGGCATCTATAGCTGCACCAATAAAATTTCCATTTCTTCGCGCGGCGGCACGCCCAGTCAGCCGATCCGGGTCCGGTCCTACCCGGGGGAACAGCCGGTCCTCGATTTCACGTGGCAGGCCGCGGGTAACGACGGCATATCCATCAGCACGAATTGCTGGCAATTCTACGGAATCGAGATTACCAACGCAGGCCACAACGCCCTCAAGGTCACGGGCAGTTCAAACCGGTTCGAACGCTGCGTTTTTCACCACTGCCGCGATTCGGGATTCAACATCGGGTCGTCCTCCGCGACCGTCCTGGCGAGTTACAACGTCGTGGTGAACTGCGATGCCTACAGGAACTACGACACCGGCGCGCACGGCGGGAACGCCGACGGGTTTGCGGCGAAATGGATGGTTGGACCGGGCACCGTGTTCACCGGGTGCCGATCCTGGGAAAACTCGGACGACGGCTGGGATCTCTGGATGGCGGTTTCGCCGATCCTCATCACGAATTGCTGGACGTTCCGGAACGGGAGCAATTACTTCGGAGATTCCGCGTTCGCGGGCAATGGAAACGGCTTCAAGCTCGGCGGCAACTACATCCCCGCGGCTCACCGGATCGTGCATTGCCTGTCGTTCAACAACGTCGGCACCGGCACCGGCGGGGGCAAAGGCTTCGATCAAAACAACAACACCGCGGGGCTCACCGTCGACCAGTGCAGCGGCTGGAAAAACCGGATGTACAATTTCAATCTCTGGACCGCGACTGTCACCCAGGGTGTCACGGTGCTACGCAACAATTATTCGGTGGACGGCGCGGTGTGGTATACCAACTCCTCCGTGCAGCTCGGCAATAGCTGGCTCGTCCTGGGATCCACGTCGACCGGCGACGTTCTGAGTTCCGACGTGAACTTCGCCCAGGCCGCGCGGCGGGACGATGGCGGGCTGCCGGAGACCCCGTTCTTCCGCCCGGTTCCCGGCGGGCAGCTTGTCGATCGCGGATCGGATTATGGCGATCCGTATTCGGGCGGCGCCCCGGACATTGGCGCGTTCGAAACGCCGGCGTGGTTCTGAGCCGGGGCTGAAAATTTCAAAGCCAAAAAAACGAGAGCGGCCCACCTCGGCGGGCCGCTCTCATTTTCTACTGTATTACCCTTCTGGATTAGTCCGCAAACACTAGCAGAAACGGGGAGGCCTGACTATCCGTACTTGCCCCCATGCGGCCGGGGGCTGCGCCGGGGGGGCCGGCGAAGGTATCCCGCCCGCCGCGTCGACTCCTGCAGAAACTCCCGTTCCCGGCGGAGCTTGAGGTATTGATCGTATCGCTCCCGGGGAAGGCCGCCGGATTCCACGGCCGACAGGACAGCGCACCGCTTCTCGACGGTATGGGTGCAGCTCCGGAAATGGCACTGAAGCGCCAGCGCCTCAACATCCTCGAACGCGCCCCCGCCCGCGTCGGCCGCCAGCCACAGGTGAAATTCCCTCATGCCCGGCGTATCAATCACCAGTCCGCCCCCCGGCAACACAATCAATTCCCGCCAGGTCGTCGTGTGACGCCCCTTGGCGTCGGTCTCCCGGATCTCGGTGGTGGCCTGGATCTCCTCGCCGTAGAGCTGATTGATGAGGCTGGATTTGCCGACGCCGGACGGCCCGATGAACACCACGGTTTCGCCCGGGCGGATCAGTTGTGACAGGCTGTCCATCGCCCGGCCGGTGCGGGCGCTCACGGCCAGGACCGGCGCCTTCCCTGCGATCTCCTCGACCCGCGCCATCTTGTCCAGGATGTCGCCGCTGAGGTCCGTCTTGTTGAGAACGACCACTGGTTTGACCCCGCCGTCGAGCGCCATCGCCAGGTGCCGCTGCAGCAACGGGGGATTGAAGGAATCGTCCAGCGCCTGGACGGCAAAGGCGATATCCACGTTGGCGACCAGCACCTGCTCCGCCGAGCGCCGGCCCGCCGACTTGCGCGAAAGCCGGGTCCGCCGCGGAAGCACGTGGTGAATAAGCGCCTTTTCCTCGTTAGGTAATTTGCGGATCGACACCCAGTCGCCGACCTTCGGCAGTTCCGGGCTGTCGAGGTCGTGCAACAGGCTGCCCTTCACCCGGGCCAGCAGTTCGCCGCCCTCGTGGAGGACCACGTAATGATGCTTGTCTTCGACCGCCACCCGCGCGGGAATCAGCGCGTCGCCGGCGACGTCCCGGAACCGGGATTCCCATTCCGCGTCCCACCCCAGCGCCGCCAGCGATCGCGTCGGGTCCGTCATGGATGAGCCGCACGCGTCGCGGGCGGCGGCGACACGAAACGCGAGAGCAGCAGGACGTAGTCGCCCTGGTAGTAAATCGCGGGCTCCGTGATTTCCCAGGAATCCTCCGGCCAGCCCACCCCCCAGTCCTTGTAGGATTTTTGCGGCGGCTGGCCGAGGGGCGGCGACAGGCGCGGACCGGAATACGCCGTGGCCGGGCGGTAGTTCTTGTTGGGTCCGCCCGTGACGTAGCCGGGCGCGGGGCCGTTGGGCGAGTGTTGCGCGTTCTCGTAGATGGTTCCGTGGGCAAACCAGCCGTGGTACATCGCATTGGCGCTGGCCTCGACCCCGAAGGCGCCCATGTTGGACAGGAACACGAATGTCAACGGATTGACCCCGTGCATGTAATGCAGATAAGCCGCCGCCGCTTCCCTGTAATCCTGCACCCGGTCGGGATCGATCCGGTAATCCACCTGCGCGGCAAACAACTGCCCCGTGCGGCACTTGATGGAACTGCTGCCCCAATGATAACTGTCGTCGATGAGGAACGCCCGGTAGGCATCGCGCTGCGACGTCCACGCGCCCAGCCACTCCGGTCCTTCCATCGAAATCTGCTTCGAACGCCGGATGGCCGAGGCGGTCGCGGGGGAGATGCCCGGAAGCGTGCTGAAGCGCAGCAGTGCATCCTGGGCCGGCGTGTCGTAGACGTTCCAGGAATTTTTCGAAAGGGCGCGCCGGTCCTGGCAGGCCGATTCCGCCCAGGTGCGGTAGGATGCCTGGCCGGTCAGTTCGTAGAGAAACACGGCGGCCCGCAACCGCAGACCGTCGCGTTCATACTCGTAATTCGCCGGCTCGGCCTCCGGGTCCGCGCTGGCGAAACCGGTGTTCTGGAATCGCACCGCCGGATTCGCCGCCGCCCAGGTGTAGGCGGTCACAGCGGCGTTGCTGAGCGTGGCCGCGTAGGACTTCATCCCGGCATTGCCGAACGCCGGCGACGCCTGTGCGAAACTGCCCGCCGCACTCAGCGTCGCCGTGGTGCTCTCCGCGCCGTAAAAAACCTGCGCCTTCTCCGAACTCGGCGGCGACGCGTTCTGATACCCGCTCACACCCATTTTGCTCAGGACCGACCCGTTCGGATTCTGCATCCGCAACAGCCAGTCCATCTCCCATTTCACCTCGTCCAGCAGGTCCGGAATGTTGTTGCCCGATTCCGGGATGTCGTAATTGTCGGGCCAGATCGCCGGGTTCAATTGGTAGGCAAACAACAGGTCCGACAGCGGCACCGTGGTGAAATTCACATACTTGTTGTAATCCCCCGCATCAAACCACCCGCCCCTCAGGTCACGCTCCGTGTCCGGATCCGGCCGCGTCACCAGCCGGCAATGCGAATCCTGCAATGGACCCAGAAAATTCGTTTTGTCGGTCCAGCGCGCACCCGCGTACGGCCGCTCTTTCGCCGCGCCCCGCCGCTGATAATAAAACATCCGCACCGCCTGCTTCAGCACCCCTGCGTAAACATCGGCTCCGATGTGGAACCGCGCCGAGCGGGTGTCGTTCCGCGGGTCATAAACGTAATACTCGCCCGCGTTGGTCAGTGTGGAAAAATCGAACCACCAGACCCGGTCGCCGGATTGATCGTGGATGGCGCCGTTGTTCCAAGCGACAGGCGCGTTGCTGAACACCACCGTGTTCGCCGGCCAGGTGCGCACCTCGAATCGCGGCCCCGGCGAATAACGGTGCCTCGCATTGAACCCGCGCTGCGGGTCCCCGATCACCGCCACCTTGGCCATGTCGGGCAGATATCCAAACTGGTCGACGGCAATATGGCGGTTGAAGACGCCGGGCGGGGCTGCGGATGCCGCAAGCCCGAGCAGCAGCCCTGCCGGCGCGGCGACGCAGTTCAATAACTTCCGGCGGCCCGGCGCGAGGATCCTGTGGCTGGGCCGTGCTGGCATCAGAGGATGGATTTCGGCAGCAGGAACTGGAACTGGAATCGCAATTGCCAGTCGGCCCCGTAGGTCGCCGGCGTCACCACGTTGTAATACGCATCCAGTTGAAGATTCAGCGGAAGCTTGCCCAGGCGCACAATCTTGCCCAGGCCGCCGCCCACCGGCACCACCCAGCGGTGCGCGCTGTCCGCGTTCCAATCCGCCGTGATAATCGGCGAGAACGTCAGGTACCAGGCTCCGGGGAAATTATAGTTGATGAACGGCTGAGTCAGGAACCGGTTCTGGCTGCTCCCCCACCCTGCGAACGACCATTGGTTGTTCATCAGCGCGCCGATCACCCACTGCTTCTGCATCGTCAGCGCCACCACCGCCGGACCTGCCATCCATTCGCTGCTGCCCAGGATTCCGTCCGTCGCGGTCGGAAACGTGAACGTCGGCCCCACACCCCAGATCAGCCCGCCACTACTGGCCGGAGACAGAAAAAACGTCGGGTTGATGTCGCCCAAACCGGACGCGTTGGGAATCCCTGGACCGGGCGAAGGCTGGTTGATGATCGGGACAATGGTCCGCGTGATGAGGTTCCAGTCCTCGTTCAGCGTGATGGGAATGACCGGCTGGAAGTTGAGGATGTATTGGCAGACGCTGTTCGGGCCGACGCCGAAGTTGAAATTATTCTGGAACGGGATGCTGATGAGTTTGGCGACGGGGTTTTGAGCGGCCTTGGCGAGATCTTCGTCGGTTTCGCCGGGGGCTTCGTGCCCGGCAGGCGCGTTGGTGGAGGTGGCCGTCGCGGTTTCCGCAGCCCGCAAGCCCGGCGCCGCGGCCAGCCCGGTTGCAATCAGGATCCAGAGGTGTGTTGGGTTCATAATCAGCCTGGGTTTATGATTTGCTTTTTCCGTGTGCAAGGCGGAGCAAGAATCCGGAAGAACATGCCTGCCGCGCAACATTCCGCACTCCGCATTCCGCACTCCGCATTCAAAAAGGTGGTGCCAGAGGAGGGATTTGAACCCCCGACCAAAGGCTTATGAGTCCTCTGCTCTACCCCTGAGCTACTCTGGCAACCGGGTCTTCATTATCTCACAAACCCCTCGCCCGCTGTCAAACCGGATCGTTCCACCAACCGCGTTCTTCTCGAATCACCCTCACGGCCCTCTGCAACCTTTATGTCGTACGTACGACACAAAGTTCGCAGGTCGCAATACACGCTGGCAAAAGCCGGAGGAAAAGCTAGGCTCCACCCCGCCGACATGAATTCCACACCTGGAATCCCACCCCGGCCCGCCGCGGATTCTGAATCCGGCACCCCGCAGCGTCCCTGGAAACTGCGCCTGTTCCAGGGCATCCTTCCGCTTAACCGCAGCCGAATCCTGCCCGATGCGACCGCCGGCCTCACGCTGGCCGCGATGAATATTCCGCAGGCGCTCGGCTACACGAAGATCGCCGGCATGCCCGTGGTCACCGGCCTCTACACACTCCTGCTCCCCGTGGTGGCCTTTGCTGTGTTTGGTTCCTCCCGCTACCTGGTCGTGGCGGCGGATTCTGCGACGGCGGCAATCCTGGCGGGCGGGCTCGCCGACAGGGCTGCCGCGGCCAGCCCGGATTACGTCGCGCTGGCCGGGCTTGTCGCGCTGCTGACCGCCGGATACCTGATCCTCGCCCGCGTGTTCCGGCTCGGGTTCCTCGCGGATTTCCTGTCGCAAACCGTCCTGGTCGGGTTCCTGACGGGCGTGGGATTCCAAGTGGGCATCGCGGTGCTGGGCCAGATGCTGGAGATCCCGGTAACCACCCATCGCACACTGGACCAGCTGGCCACGATCGCGCGTGGGCTGCCCGAGGCTCACGGGCCGGCCGCGATGCTTTCGGCGGCGATTGTGGCGGTCATTTTGTTCTGCCGGCGGTTTCTCCCGCGCGCGCCGGGGCCGCTGATCGCCGTTGCAGGAGCGGTGGCCGCCAGTGCGGCTTTCAATTTTTCGGCCCATGGCATCACCGTGCTCGGACCGGTGGCCGGCGGACTGCCGGGCCTGGCGCTGCCGTCGCTGCATTGGAAGGAAATCGTCTCGCTGCTGCCGGTGGCCGGAGGATGTTTTGTGATGATCGTTGCCCAAAGCGCTGCGACCGCCCGGGCCTACGCCCTGCGGCATCACCAGGTGCTGGATGAAAACAGCGACCTGGCCGGCTTGTCCGCGGCCAACGCCGCGGCGGCGCTGAGCGGGACATTCGTCGTGAACGGGAGCCCCACCCAGACCGGGATGGTGGAACGGTCCGGCGGGAGCAGCCAGGTCAGCCACCTGGCAACCGCCGCCGCGGTGGCCGTGGTGCTGCTGTTTTTCACGGGGCCGCTGCAGTTCCTGCCCCATTGCGTGCTCGGCGCCGTCGTCTTCACAATCGCAATCGGGTTGGTGGATGTGCCCGGCCTGCGCGCCATCGCCCGCGAAAGCCCGGGAGAATTCCGCCTCGCACTCGTTACCGCCGCCGTGGTCGTCTGCGTCGGGGTCGAACAGGGCATTCTGCTCGCGATGGCCTTGTCGCTGCTACGCCATGTGCGGCACAGTTACCGGCCGCATACGGCGGTGCTGACGCGCGACAGCAACGGCGCCTGGCGCCTGAACCCGGCCGTTCCCGGCGCAGTCACCGAACCCGGCTTGGTGGTGTTCCAGTTCGGGGCCGATTTATTTTACGCGAACGCGGATCATTTCACCGGGCAGGTCCGCTCGCTGGTGCAACAGGCCCCGATGCCGATTCGCCGGCTGGTGCTGGACGGCGGGGCCATTACCGGGGTCGATTACTCCGCCACCCAGGCGCTGCGCCAACTGCATTCTGACCTTGCCGCGGCGGGGGTGACCCTGATGCTCGTGCACGCGCCGGGGTCGCTGCTGGATTCCATCCGGCGGCATCATCTCGAGGATGTTTTCCGCCCCGAACTGACCTTCGACACCCTGCGGGAAGTAATGGCGGCGATTCACAAGAGTTGAACAAAATCAGTCAACCTGAACCGCAGGAGGTGCCTGAAAAAAGTCCGCAGATTACGCAGATTTCACAGAGAATCTGCGTTCATCTGCGGAATCTGCGGATGAACAGAATGCTTTGGTTTCGTTGAAGGAGTTCCCGGCCGGCCCGAAATCTTCACACAAAAAAATCGGGGCCGGCTTTTCAGGCCGGCCCCGTTTGTTTCAATCGAATCGGAAGCCTACTTGGCGTCCGCGGCCTGGGCCGCAGCTGCCTTGAGTTTCGCGATATCCTCGGGCGTGAGCTCGGGGCGGCTGACTTTGATCGTCAGCTTGTCGAGCTTGGCCGTGAGCGGGAACGGCGGGAGATAATCCTCGTCGTTCACCCCGGTCAGGGTGTCGGACCCGATGTCGAAGCTTTCGTCCCACTGCAGGATCATCGGCAGGGTGCGCGGCAGAGTCTTTGTGGCCACTTCCTTGCCGTCCACCTTGAGCACGCCCGTGCCGGGGCGGCCGAGTCCGCTGAAGTTGTTGAAAGCAAGTGTGGCGGCGCCGAGTCCGTCATACTTGAAATCATACTCCAGGACATGTTTTCCGGGCGTGAGAGCGTCCGGCCCTTCCCACTTCACACGTTCGAGGTCGATCAGGTTCCACAGCCAGACCGGCTTGCCCTTGAGCAGGTAGAATCCGTATCCGGCAAAGCGTCCGCCGGAGGTCACGATCATGCCTTCCGCGCCGCCCTCGGGAACCTCGATTTCCGCAGTCATGCTGAACGAGGAATCCAGCAGGAACGGCGAGTCGCCCTGCGGCAGGCCGATCATGGGCTTGGTGTAGACAAACTCCGTGCGGCCTGCGGTGATGTTCGGGCGCGGCGCCACGATGCGGCCGGCCACGGAGGCGTCCAGCGGGAACACTTCGTACTTTTTCGCCTCCTCGATGAACACCTGCTTCAGCTCCTTGACCTTCTCAGGATACTGGGCGGCGATGTCCTGGGACTGGCTGAAGTCTTTGTCCAGGTTGTAGAGCTGCAGCACCTGGTTGTTGAGCGGATCGGTGTTCGCAGGGCCGAACGCTTCCCAGGGCGCGCGGTTGACCTTGGTGCTGAGCATCCAGCCGTCCTGGTAGATCGCCCACTGGCCCATCATTTCGAAATACTGGGTGCGATGACGCGACGGTGCCTTGGCGTTCTTCTCGTCGAACGTGTAGGCGAAGCTCACGCCTTCCATCGGGCTTTGCTTGATGCCGTCCACGACTTCGGGCTGCGGGATGCCGCAGATGTCGAGCAGCGTGGGGACAACGTCGTTGACGTGGCAGAACTGCTCGCGCAGGGCGCCCGTGTCCTTGATGTGGCCCGGCCAGGAGACGGCCATGCACTGGCGGATGCCGCCCAGGCGGGAGGCGTTCTGCTTGAACCAGGTGAACGGCGTGTCAAAGGCCCACGACCAGCCGGCCGACATGTGGTTGTAGGTCGCCTCGGTGCCCCAGACGTCGTACCACTTCATCTGCACGTCGACCGGGACGGAAACGCCGTTGAAGAACGCCACTTCGTTGGGGGTTCCCAGCGGCCCGCCCTCGGCGCTCGTGCCATTGTCGCCGTTGATGTAGATGATGATCGTGTTGTCGAGCTTGCCCATGTCTTCGACCGCCTGGATGACGCGGCCGATTTCATAGTCGTTGTAGGCTTCATAGGCGGCGAACACCTCGACTTGTTTGATGTAGAGCTTCTTCTCCTCCGCCGAGCAATCGTCCCAGTTCTTGATCACGTTCGTGGGCCAGGGTTCGAGCTGGGTGTTGGGCGGAATCACGCCGAGACGCTTCTGGTTTTCGAAGATCTGCTCGCGCAGCTTGTTCCAACCCTGGTCGAACAGGTGCATGTCGTGAATCTTGTCGACCCATTCCTTCTTGGGATGATGCGGCGCGTGAGTCGCGCCGGGAACGTAATAGCAGAAAAACGGTTTGCTGGGATCGATCTGGTTCAACTGGTTCATCCAGGCGATCGCGTCATCCGCCATCGCCGTGATCAGGTTCCAGGTCCCCGGGGACTGGCCCTGGAACGGATAGATCTGCGTGGTGTTGCGGAACAGGTTCGGTTCCCACTGGTTGGCGTCGCCGCCGACGAACCCGTAGAAATACTCGAATCCCATTCCGATCGGCCACTGGTCAAACGGCCCGGCCTGGCTGGCGCAGAAGGCCGGCACATTGTGATCCTTCCCGAACCACGAGGTCGAAAACCCGTTGTCCTTCAGGATCCGGCCGATGGTGGCCTTGTCCTTCGGAATGATGCTGTTGTATCCGGGGAATCCGGTCGACTGCTCGGAGATGACGCCGAACCCGGTGGAATGATGGTTGCGTCCGGTGATCAGCGCGGCGCGCGTGGGCGAGCAGAGCGCGGTGGAATGAATATTGTTGTAGCGAAGACCATTTTTGGCGAGCCGATCCATCGCGGGCGTCGGGATCACGCCGCCAAACGTGCTCGGAACACCGAAGCCGGAATCATCCGTCATGATCAGCAGGATGTTAGGTGCCTGCTTGGGCGGAACAATCCGCGGCGCCCACCAGATCTTCGACTGGAGCGCGTCGTCCTTGATGACGCCCCCGAATTTCGGTTCCGGCGCCGGCAATTGCCGGCCGCTGATGGTGGTCGTGGCCGCAGGCGAGCCCAGTTCACCCGTCACCTGGACCGGGGTGCCCCCGGTGTCGGCCGCCGGTGCCGACGCCGCCGGTGCCGCCGGCGCTGCCGGTTCAGCCGGCTTGGGGGCTGGATTCGGTGCCGCGCAAGAAGCCGCCGCGATCGCCAGGATCCAGGCGCTCCTTCCTTTCCGCATCAAGAATTTGGTTGGTTTCATTTGCTCGCTGTTGTGTGTGACCCGGAGTATGCAGAGGAGCCCTTCGGGTGTCTAGAGGAAGTAGAACTGGATTTGTGGATCGATGGATCGATGGATCGATGGATTCACGCGTAGAGTCTATCCATTAATCCAACAATCCAATAATCCCCAAAAAATCCCTCCACCCGCCCTGCCGACCCCGTCAACGGGCTTTCATGGCCCGGCAGCGGCGGATCAGGTTGTTGGTCGAACTGTCGTGCTTGAGTTCCGGCTCCGAGGCGCTTTCGAGTTCGGGAACGATTTTCTGCGCGAGGGCTTTGCCGAGTTCGACGCCCCATTGGTCGAAGGAATTGATGCTCCAGATGGCGCCCTGCACGAAGACAATGTGTTCGTAAAGCGCCACGAGTTTGCCGAGGATCGCCGGGGTCAGGCGCTCGGTGAGGATCACGTTGGACGGGCGATTTCCCTGGAACACCCGGTGCGGAACCAGCTTGGGCGCGGTGCCCTCGGCCTTGACCTCGTCGGCGCTCTTGCCGAACGCGAGGGCTTCCGCCTGGGCCAGCACGTTCGCGAGCAGGAGCTCGCGATGCTGCCCCAGCGGGGTCAATGCCTGGCCGAACGCGATGAAATCGCACGGGATCAGCCGCGTTCCCTGGTGGATGAGCTGGTAAAACGAGTGCTGCCCGTTGGTGCCCGGCTCGCCCCAATACACCGGTCCCGTTTCGTAGCGCACCGGCTTGCCGTCCAGCGTCACGCTCTTGCCGTTGCTCTCCATCGTCAGTTGCTGCAAGTACGCCGGGAACCGCTTCAGGTATTGCTCATACGGCAGCACCGCCACCGTTTCCGCCCCGAAAAATTCCGTGTACCACACGGTCAACAACCCCATCAAAACCGGCATGTTGCCGCCGAACGGCGCGGTCCGGAAATGCTCGTCCATCTCGTGAAATCCCGCCAGCATCTCCCCGAACCGCTCGGGGCCGATCGCCAGCATCGTCGACAGACCAATCGCCGAATCCATTGAATACCGCCCACCCACCCAGTCCCAGAAGCCAAACATGTTCGCCGTGTCGATGCCGAACGCCGACACTTTTTCCGCGTTGGTGGACACCGCCACGAAATGGCGCGCCACCGCGGCCGCATCGCCCCCCATCCCGCCCACGAGCCAGTCTCTCGCGCTCTGCGCGTTGGTCATGGTTTCCAGCGTCGTGAACGTCTTGGACGACACGATGAACAGGGTTTCCGCGGGATCAAGGTCGCGAGTGGCCTCGACGAAATCGATGCCGTCGACATTGGACACGAACCGGAACGTCATCCGCCGCTCGCTGTAATGGCGCAGGGCTTCATAGGCCATGACGGGCCCCAGGTCGGATCCGCCGATGCCGATGTTGACGATGTTGCGGATGGGTTTGCCGGTGTGGCCGAGCCATTCACCGGCGCGGACGCGGCTGGCGAACGCGGCCATGCGATCCAGCACCTCGTGCACGCCGGGGACCACGTCCTGGCCGTCCACCTCGATCCGGCTGCCGCGCGGCGCGCGTAGCGCCGTGTGCAGCACGGCGCGCTTTTCCGTGATGTTGATCTTGTCGCCCCGGAACATGGCGTCGATCCGGTCGCGCATGCCGGATTCCTCGGCCAGTTGCAGCAGGAGTTTCAGCGTGTAATCCGTGATCCGGTTCTTGGAATAGTCCAGGTACAGCCCGGCCGCTTCGAGGGACAGGCGGCTGGCGCGCGACGGATCGTCGGCGAACAGGGTGCGAAGATGGACTTCCCGGAGTTCCCGGGCGTGGGCGGCCAGCGCCTTCCAGGCGGCGCGGCGCGGCAAGGGTGCGATTTTGGCGCTCATGAGTTCAGGAACACGTCAGGTTCCGGGGGAAACGATATCCGGTGGAGCGAGACTCTGTCGAGCCCTGTTCGGCGTAATGCCCCTGGTCAAAAATTTAAACAGTTGAACAGTTGAACGGTTGAACGGTCCGCGCGTCCGTCGCTGCACCCCATTCAACGGTTTAACCATTTAACCATTCAACTATTCAACAACACTGCGCCGCCAGCTGCAGCTTGCTCGAGAGGCCGTTTAGTTCGGGCGTCAGCCTCCGCTGCCCTCCAGAGCTCCGTTCACCATGCGCCGCGCTTCGTCAACGATCGCCGACAGGTGGTCGGCGCCCCGGAAGCTTTCCGCGTAAATTTTGTAAATGTTCTCCGTGCCCGACGGCCGCGCCGCAAACCAGCCGCTGGCCGCCGTCACTTTCAATCCGCCGATCGACGCCTGGTTCCCCGGCGCCCGCGTCAGTTTCGCCGTGATCGGTTCGCCGGCGAGGTTCGATTCCCGGACGGCTTCCGGCGAGAGCTTCTGCAGCCGTGCCTTCTGCTCCGGGGACGCGGGCGCGTCGATCCGGGTGTAATACGGCGTGCCGAACTCGGACTTCAACTGCTCAAAATGTTCACCCGGATTTTTCCCCGTGCGCGCCGCGATCTCGGCCGCCAGCAGGTCCATCACAATCCCGTCCTTGTCCGTCGTCCAAACCGTCCCGTCCCTGCGCAGGAAACTGGCGCCGGCGCTTTCCTCGCCGCCGAAACAGAACGACCCGTCGAAGAGTCCGGGCGCGAACCATTTGAATCCCACCGGCACCTCGCACAGCTTCCGGCCCAGGCGATCCACCACCCGGTCAATCATGCTGCTGCTCACCAGCGTCTTTCCCACCGCCGCCCCCGCCGACCAACCCGGCCGGTGCGTCAGCAAATACAATATCGCCACCGCGAGATAATGGTTCGGATTCATCAGGCCCGAAGTCGGCGTCACAATTCCGTGCCGGTCCGAGTCCGGGTCGTTGGCAAACGCCACGTCAAAGCGGTCTTTCAACGCCACCAACCCCGCCATCGCCCACGGGCTCGAACAATCCATCCGGATCCGGCCGTCGTGATCCACCGTCATGAAGGAAAACGTCGGGTCCAGCTTCGGATTGACCACGTCGATGTTGAGGCCGTAGACGGTGTTGATCGGCTCCCAGTACGGCAGCGCGGCGCCGCCCAGCGGGTCCACGCCCAGCTTCAGCCCCGCCCCGCGAATGGCCTCGATATCCACCACCGATTGCAGGTCCTTCACATACGGAAGCACCAGGTCCTCTTCACGCGTCGTGGCGGCTTTCAGCGCCAGGGTGAACGGCACCCGCTTGACGTCCTTGTTGCCGTGCCGCAACAAATCGTTCGCGCGATCCTGCACCCAGCGGGTCACGTCCGTGTCGGCCGGACCGCCGTTGGGCGGATTGTATTTGAATCCGCCGTCCTCGGGCGGGTTGTGCGACGGAGTGATGACAATGCCATCCGCGAGGCCCTGGGTCCGGCCGCGATTGAACGCGAGAATGGCTCGCGACACGACCGGTGTCGGCGTGACGCCGTCGTCGCGCTGGATCACGGTGATCACATCGTTGGCCGCGAGCACTTCGAGCGCTGTGCGCTGCGCGGGCGTGGACAGCGCATGGGTGTCCTTGCCCATGTAAAGCGGCCCGGTGATGCCCTGGCTGCGCCGGTAATCGCAGATCGCCTGCGAGATCGCCACGATATGCGATTCGGTGAAGGTGCCGTGGAACGATGAACCACGATGGCCGCTGGTCCCAAAACTGACCCGCTGGTTCGGATCGTCCAGGTCGGGACGGCGCTGGTAATAATCCTTTTCCAACCGCGCCAGGTCCACGAGCAGTTCGCGTGGGGCGGGTTTGCCTGCAAGGTTTGAAGTCGTCACGTTGGGAAAATGGGTGAATCGGTCAGGCGGTCCGCTTGCCGGTGGGCCCGTGGGGAGCGGGTTCCGGGCCGGGCGCCCCGGGCGGGCGGATGCCTTCGCGCTGGCGCTGAAGCTCCGCCTGGTGCAACCGCCGGGAACGCTCCTTCAGCTCAATGATTCGCCTCTGGCGTTTGCGATCGAACCAGCTCGAGAGGACCAGGGCAATGATGAGAAGGACGGCAAAGACCGCGATGCCGGTGAGCACCGGCGTCTTCAGCATCAATCGAAGGGCGCGAAGCATTGAACCCTGTTCCTGTACGGCAGATTTGCCTGAACCACAATCGGAAAGAAACGGAAAAAATGGTCGGGGCGGCGAGATTTGAACTCAGTCGGGCAGCATCTCGCAAAGCCCTGATTTCACTCTACATAGGGGATAATACAGGCACTTGCGCGGAATGGTCAAATCCATTGAGATGCGGCAAAATGAAAGCAGATGACAACTTTAATTTAGGAATCGTTAGGAGCTTGGCCAGCTCGCGGGCTTGGGATTCGGTGGTGATTTGACAACAATTGCTGTCACTCTTCGGGAGCGACTTCACCACGGCTGCGGCCTGAATCCGGAGCGTCCTCGAAAGATTTCAGTCTGTCTAATCCTGCATCGTAGCAACCAGTAGCAACCAGAGCCGAAAAGCATTCTCGATCCCTAACAAAGAAACCTGCGGGCATTTCCTTTTTGCAGAAGGGGTCGCAGGTTGCCGACGGTTGACCGCTCGGGGCCTCCGTCCGATAGAATGACAAGTGATGCTCGCACCATCAAAAATGCAACCGAAACACTTCCCCGCCGGGTGCCAGGCTGTGGCGTTCTGCGCGTCACGTGCGAAGTCTGGCGCCGCGGCGGGGTCTCTCATTGCTATGCAAACGCCCCCTATTGAAATCACACTCCCTGTTGAAACAGCCGAACACCTCGCCGCGGTAGCCAAGGCCGAAGGCGTGACGGTCAGTGACATTATCTGCCGATCAGTCCAGCGGCAGCGCAACCTCTACGAAGCCGCCATGTCCGGCGAGCTCGTCGCGCGCAGCACCGATGATCTGGAATGCATGCCCGCAGTCCACGTCAAGGATGGCCGGTACATCTTCGACGATGGCAAAGGGTATCTGCGCGAGCTCACGAAAGCGCAGGCCGCGCTGGAGGTGGCGACGATCCTGGAGAGTGACGGATGCGACAGCGACGGCCTCGTCGATTTTCTCCGCGCTCTGGCAAGCAACTGACGACTGCTTATGAAAACCCCACGCAATCCCTCATCCCAAAAGCGGCCCGAGCTCTACGTTGCCCGGGTGCTGGCCAAGCGCATGAAGCGGGCCATTCGGCTGCCCTATCGCATGCGCGCAAAGCCATGCGAGATTTACAACGAGATCCAGCGCGTCCTGGACGATTTGTCGTGCCAGGAGTGCACCGAGGTGCTGGCAACGCTGAGCGATCAACTGCGGGACATGTTCGAGCTTTGCGTTTGCCTCAACGAAAGGAAGGCCGAGGACCCGGTGAATGATCGCGCTCGGTTTGGAACCGCATGGGAGGTTTGGAGACTGATGGACACGAACTACGCTCGTTACCGCGAGCGATTCCAGCACGCGATCTATCGGGCATCGGTGACACGGAACAAACTCGCGCGCAAGCGAACCGCGAAGCTCGGCATTCGGCGCCCCGGATTCGATCCCAAAGCAGTCGCTGCCGACATTTCATTCTGGCTGCTCGCTCTGGACTGAGTCAGACACGTTCAAATTCGATCGGGACTTCCGCAACTCGGCACACGCCGCGAGGAAGTCCCGATCTTTTTCGCAATGCTGTGCAACCTCAGCACCGCAAAATGAATGATGCTTAGCCCAATCCGTTGCTAGGCGTGCGCGGGAAGATCTTGTCATGGTCGGATCGAATAATCATAGTTCGTCCATGCTATGAATCCATCCCAATACGAGGCGGCGCTCGAAGAAATAGAAACTGTCATTCGGACCCATTCTGGCGGCCATAAAGACCGGGAAGCCACTCTGAGAATTGAGCTGTTGACAGGGAGAGTTTCAACATTGGATCCAGACCCATACATTGTGGACAAGGCAAAAGAGCTGAAACGTTTGTCAGAGATTCTTTACAGTCCACGCAAGCATTTGAAATACGCCAATGCAGATGAGTCCGGCGTTTTGGTGCTCCGAGGCATCATCATTTCAAACATCAATGCGATGCGGGGCTGGCCACAAACTCGCGCCAACATGCAGCGCGTCCAAGATGAAGCCGGATGATTTTTTCTGGCAAGCGCGAATGGCCAAATACACAACTTCTGCGCTGCTCACGCCCAGTCGATATTCCTGAGTGATTTTGTCTGCGGCGGCGAGTGCCGAGGTCCCGCTGCGAGTAAGGCGCGCAACTTTACGCCATGCAGGCTCCGCGTTTGTCTGGCGCGTGCGGCCATACGCCGAAAGCTTTTTGCGCGGCGGATGTGCCTTGATCAGCATCCGTAAAATGCGCTGTTCAGTCTTGTTGGACATGTGTTTTCAATGCTTAGGTGTTTTCCTTTTCGTTGGCGGATCGGTCTACATTAGCGCAGGCCCGCCTTGAGAATGTCCTCGTCGATGTGGCGCCGCAGGTAGACCATTATGTTTTCGTTGGCCTCTCTGACTGCTTCAACCAAAACCTGCATCGCCCGGTCTTTCTGCAGTCCTTCGACGGGAGAGCTGTTTTTGCGGCCGCCCCCGGACCATTTCAACTCCGCATATTTGAAGTCGGCGCCCGGGTCCGCCTTGAGCTTGAACGTGGACAGGAGCCAGCCGTAGCGGCTTCGCTTTTCGTTCTCCAATTCGCCTTGGCCGGTCTCAGCCGGCGGCGTCGAGAATTTCATGAACCCGCGGCCCGACTCGCGCAGATTCAATTCGCGCTCGGCAGCCAGCGCCCAAAAGTTCATGCGCTTGCCGCCCTTCACGATGCTGGCTGTTTGCGATTTGCGCTTGCCGAGGACCGTCGCGAATGAGCCAACCATGCGGGCAAGTCCGTATTTCTGCGCCGTCGCCTCGATAACTGCGGGGCGGATCTGGATGCCGCCGCCGCTCCGGAGTGAAGACAGCCGCTCCGCGCGCACGGCGCCCTTCGATGGAGCGATACGGCCCATGCCTGCGCGGATCTTGAATTTGAGCTCAACGGCGTGCTTCGCGATGACTTCCGATTCCGTCTTGCCGCTGAGCTGTGAATACAGCGCAAGCGATTTTCGGAGACGTTCGAGTTCGTAATTGAGAGTAACTGAGATCATGAGTCAGCGTCTCCCTTGGCAATCGATCCGGAGTTGTCCGGCAGTTCCAGGTAACCGGTCTTCATAATCAAAAGGCCGCCGGCCGAGGGAAGGAACCACACCGCAGCATGCCAAAGCGCGTGCGCAGGAACCCCGGCCGGCGGCAAATGTTAGCTCGCCGCAGACGCGAACAAGACCAAGGCGTCGGGATTGCCCGGCGCGTAGCCGTAATTGCATTCGACGAACTCGCTCGTCACGTCCTTCTGAGCGGAACCAAACCGCCGGTATTCCAGAACCATTCCCGACTCCGGATCGATGGCCATGTCATACTGGCTCATGACGGCTCGGACATCCTCCGTCGGGGCAATCGGCGCAGAGGCCACGAGGACGGCGTTTCGATTGCATGCCCAGCCGTAGATGTGGCTCGGCATCGCCGGGAGGTTCGGCGTTTTGTAGATATTCTCGA
>JAXMHQ010000010.1:0-123448 GCA_046346665.1 Verrucomicrobiota bacterium | reverse complement strand
CGACGTCGTCAGCAACCCGGAATTTCTCCGCGAAGGATTCGCCGTCGAGGACCTGATGAAACCCGACCGCGTGGTCATCGGCGTCAAGTCCCAGCGGCCCGTCGCGTCGATGAAGGAAGTCTACGCGCCCTTCAAGGCGCCAATCATCGTCACGGACATCAATTCCGCCGAGCTGATCAAGCACGCCTCGAATTCGTTCCTGGCGCTTAAGATTTCCTACATCAACGCCGTGTCCGTCGTCTGCGAAGCCACGGGCGCGAACGTCCAGGAAGTCGCCAACGGCATGGGCATGGACGACCGCATCGGCCGGCGGTTCCTGAACGCGTCCCTGGGTTTCGGCGGCAGTTGCTTTCCCAAGGACCTCAGCGCGTTCATCAAGATCGCCGAACAGCTCGGTTACGATTTCGGCCTGCTCAAGGAAGTCCAGCGCATCAACACGGACCAGATGAACCGGTTCGTCAAAAAAATCCTGGACACCCTCTGGGTGCTCAAGGACAAGAAAATCGGGGTGCTCGGGCTCGCGTTCAAGCAGAACACCGACGACGTCCGCATGTCGCCCGCCATCGAATTGTGCCAGCGCCTCCAGAAGGAAGGCGCCACGCTCCGGGTGCACGATCCCAAGGCGATGGAAAAGGCCGCGGGCCTGTTGAAGGGCGTGACGTTTGTCGAGGACATGAACGCCGTGGCGGACGGATGCGACGCGCTGGTGATCGCGACGGAATGGGAGGAGTTCAAGAAACTCGATCTCGACCGCGCCCGCAAATCCATGTCGCACCCGATCCTGTTCGACGGCCGCAATTTGTTCGATCCCGCGGAAATGGAGCGGCTCGGGTTCATCTACAAGAGCATCGGCCGCTGAGCGCCGCCGGCCACGGGATGAATGCCGAATCCACCCCGCCCGTCGAAGTGGCGGCGGCCCTGGTTTTCCGGGACGGCCGATTGCTCGTCACCCAGCGTCCCGCCGGCGGGCATCTTGCCGGGCTCTGGGAATTCCCCGGCGGCAAACGCGAACCCGGGGAGACCTTTGAACAATGCCTCGCACGCGAACTCCAGGAGGAACTCGGCATCGAAGTCCGGATCCTCGAGTTCTTCGCCCGCGTCGAGCACGAGTATCCGGGCAAGCGGGTGGACCTGCGATTTTACCTGTGCCGCTGGCTGCGTCATGAGCCGCAGGCGATCGGTTGCGCGGCGTTTCGATGGGTGACGGCGGCGGAAGTGGGCGGGTTGGAATTTCCCGAAGCCGATGCGCAAGTGCTTGACCGGCTGAAATCCAGCCCCGGTTTGTGGGGTCCGTCTTAGCCGTAGCCGCAATCGTGAGATTGCGGATCGTGGCATTTGTCGGGTCGACCGCGAACTGACGATCGCGGCTGCGGGGCCGGGATTTTCCGCCCGTGCAATAAGTGCTTTACAGCCCGGGCGACGACCTTTATTCTAGTCAATCTGTTATTTTTGAGGACGCAATAAGGCAATTATGGAAGCGAAAGTGAAGACGATTGAGCAGTTCAAGCTGCATGAGAAAGACACCGGCTCAGCCGACGTGCAGATTGCTCTCCTGACCCAGCGGATTAATCATCTGACCGAACATTTGCAGAAGAACAAGAAGGACCACGGCTCCCGCCGGGGGCTGCTGATGATGGTCGGACAACGCCGCCGTTTGCTGGATTATCTCCACAACACGGATGTGAGCCGTTACCAGACGATCACGAAGAAGCTCAAGCTGCGCCACTGATTTCCCACCGGCGGCGTCCCGCCCCGTGCGGGGCGCCCCGGTCGACCTTGGGCCGACACGCGTGAGCGGCTCGGTGTTCAACAAAGTCTCGCGCGGAACCAAGTCCACCGTCCCTGGGTAATTTCAATCAGCTCCGACCTGGCCTCGGAGTTCACTGAAGTTCCTCGGAGGCGGTGGCAAATCCAAAACCTATGGCAGAAAAAGTCATCGCCCCATTGGGGGACAAGCAGATCATTATTGAAACAGGCAAAATCGCCAAGCAAGCCGACGGCGCAGTCACCGTCCAGCTCGGCGAAACCATCGTCATCGTGGCCGCCGTCGCCGCCACCAAGGCCAAACCCGGCCAGGATTTCTTCCCGCTCACGGTCGATTACCGCGAAAAGGCCGCCGCCGCCGGCAAATTCCCGGGCGGCTACTTCAAACGCGAAGGGCGCCCCACGGAAAAGGAAATCCTAACCTGCCGCCTCACCGACCGCCCCATCCGCCCGCTCTTCCCCAAGGGCTGGTACAACGAGGTCCAGGTCCAGACCGTCGTGCTCAGCGCCGACGGTGAAAACGATCCCGACATTCTCAGCATCGTCGGCGCTTCCGCCGCGCTGATGGTGTCCGACATTCCCTGGGCCGGCCCCCTCGGCGCCGTCCGCATCGGCCGCGTCGCCGGCCAGTTCATCGCCAACCCCACGCACACCCAGATGGCCGAAAGCGATCTCGACCTGGTCTATGTGGGCAACGAAGCGGAACTGGTGATGTTCGAAGGCTCCGCGAAGGAAATTTCCGAAGCCGATTTCAACGCCGCGCTGCAGTTCGGCCACACCTCCGTCCAGCCGTTGATCCAGGCCCAGAAGGAACTGGTCTCCCGCGCCGGCAAGGCCAAGCGCCAGATCCAGCTCAATGTCGTTCCCGAGGAAATTCTCGCCGAAGCCAAAGCCCTCGCCGGTGACCGCATCGTCACCGCGCTGCTCACCCCCGGCAAACTGGCCCGCGAATCCGCCGTGGCCGTCATCACCGAGGAAATCGGCAAGAGACTCGTCGAAAAATTCGGCGCCGAAAAGGTCACCGAGTTCGTTCTCAAGGACGCCTTCTATTACATCCAGAAGGAATCCGTCCGCAGCCTGCTGATGAAGCAGGGCAAGCGCCTCGACGGCCGCAACCTCGAGGAAGTGCGTCCCATCACCAGCGAAGCGGGCATCCTGCCGCGCGCGCACGGTTCCGCCCTGTTCTGCCGAGGCGAAACCCAGGCCATCACGCTCGCCACGCTCGGCACCGGCGAGGACGCGCAGGAATTCGACTCCTACACCGGCGGCGAGACGGAGAAGAAATTCATCCTGCATTACAACTTCCCCAATTTCTCCGTGGGCGAAACCGGCCGCATCAGCGGCCCCGGCCGTCGCGAGATCGGGCACGGCGCACTCGCCGAACGCTCCCTCGAGCCGATGATTCCGCTCGACACCTACCCCTACGCGGTCCGCATCACCAGCGAGATCATGGAATCCAACGGCTCCACCTCCATGGCGACCGTCTGCGGCGGATCGCTCGCGATGATGGACGCCGGCATCCCCATGATCCGCCCCGTCGGCGGCATCAGCATCGGGCTTTGCACCACTTATAACGACCAGCACAAGATCGCCGAATACAAGCTGCTCACCGACATCATCGGCTGGGAAGACGCGTTCTGCGACATGGATTGCAAGATCGCCGGCACCGAGAAGGGCATCACCGGGTTCCAGCTCGACCTGAAGCTGACCGGCATCCCGCACTCGATCATGACCGAGGCGGTCGAGAAGGCCCGCGTCGCGCGCCTGCATATCCTGGGCGAAATGGCCAAGACCCTCGCCGAACCGCGCAAGGAAATCAGCAAGTACGCCCCGCGCATCGAGACCCTCAAGATCAACCCTGAAAAGATCGGCGCCCTCATCGGCCCCGGCGGCAAGAACATCAAGAAGCTCGTCGAGGAATCCGGCTGCGAAATCAACATCGAAGACGACGGCACGGTGAACATCTACTCCGTGTCCGCCGAAGGCATGAAGATCGCCCGCGACGCCATCACCGGCATGAGCGCGGAAGCCGAGATCGGCAAGATCTACCGCGGAAAAGTTGTCACGATCAAGGAATTCGGCGCGTTCGTCGAATTTCTCCCCGGCAAGGACGGCCTCGTTCACATCAGCGAACTCGCCAATTTCCGGGTGAAACAAACCGAGGACATCGTCAAAATGGGCGATGAAATCTGGGTCAAATGCCTGGGCGTAGACGAAAAGGGCCGTGTGCGCCTTTCGCGCAAGGCGGCGATGGCCGATCGCGACAAGGAAATGGGCGGCACGGGCGAAGGCGCCCCTGCCGGCGACCAGCCCCCGTCCGACCAGGGCGGAGAATCGTCGTCGCAGGGTCAGAACCCGCCCCGCGACCGCGAACGCCCGGAACGCCGTGAACGCGGCGGAGATCGTGGCGGCGACCGCGGCGAACGCCGTGGCGACCGCGGAGGCCGCGGTGGAGATCGCGGCGGCCGCTGAGCCCTGCATCTGTTGAACTTCACGCCGGGGCGGATCCAGCCGGATCCGCCCCGGTGCTGTACAGGGCTCCCGCGGGTTCAGGGATGATGGAGCCGGAAATAGACCTGCGAGGCAGCCGGCGGATTGGTTTCGACCAGGAACAGGGAACCGTCCGGCTGGGCCTGGGTGGTTCCAATGAGGATCCAGCCTCCGAGATTTCCCAGGTTGGTGGTGGATTGGACTTCGTAAATTTCGCCCGGGGTGCCGGCGCCGGAAATGAGGATGCTGCCATCCCCTTGGAATAGAAGCGGGTGAAGCACCGGCGGCACCGCAACTTGCGTCAGCACAATGTCGTTGCCGTCGCCCCCCTTGTAGCTGATCCGGAACGCGGCTCCGTCCGGCAATGAAAGAAGAGAACCTTCGCCGAGCCCGCTGAACCCGTTGGTGTTTCCCGGAACCAGGGGCATGCCTACAGAGTTCGTTCCATCCAGGCGCACAATGAGGTAGGAGTTGCCAATTGCCCCCACAAACCCGGGCTGCATTTGCACGTCGAGCGAGGCGGTGGCATCGATCAGGTTGAATGTTTCCAACGCCACGACCTGGCCGAAGTCCACCCCGGCGTTTGTTCCGCCCAACCGGATGCTGAGCGCGCTGTGCAGGTCCAGGTCAACCACGGCCGCCGTGAGCCGCCCCATGCCTGAGCGACCCGGGCTCACCGCACCATCTGCGACGGGATCGCGCTCAGCCGCCCGTTTCCGTCGAGCCGGGGTGGGCTGCCGCCGTTCATTGACTGGCCGACGATTGCTGTGGACTGGCTGAAATCTCCGTCCAGCCGGAGCCCCCCTTCCATCACCCCGAGAAAAACCGGCCCCGTGTCTTTGCCCGACAATTCAAGCGTCCCAGTCCCGATCTTCTGCAGGCCGGCATCCGACCGGCCATTCATGGACCCGCTGAAGACCGTGGACTGATTATTCCCGCCCACCTTGAAGCTCTGGCCTTGAAAATCCACAAACCCGTCGCCGCTCAAACTTCCAAAGGCGAGCATGTCGCCATTGACCTGGTATTGGCCCTGGCCGATCAGGGTGAGATCGGTGGTTGGCGACATCGCCATCCCGGACAGGATCGCCGGAGCCGAACTGAAAGCGTCCCCGACGACCATCGACCCTGGTATTGCCGCGGCATAATACCGGGTTCCAAAGATGTCGTTTGTATGGCCGCTTTCGAGTTGGAGGATTCCGGCGTACACGCGTGCCTGGCCCTGGAATGTATTGTCCACCCCCGCCGCAGGCGCCACAGCCAGCAGACCGCCGCCGGCAAGGGTGAATCCCCCGGGACCGCTCAATCGCCCGCCGAACGCAAGCGCGGCGCCTTCAGCGACCGAGATGGAATGGGTCCCCTGAAAAACAATCGGAAGATTTACTCGGTTTGAATTTCCCGTGGCAGCGATGGAATCGCCATTGCCCGGCTGGAGCGCAAGTGCGGCGGTTCCATTCAGTACATAATGATTGCCGCCAAATTGGAGCTGGTCCAGAACCAGTCCGTTCAGGTCATTGGTGGAATTCAGGCGCGCGCCTCCGGAAGCAAACACCAGCACGATCCCGGCCTCGCCGGGCTGCGGCGCGCCGGAAGCCTGCCAGTTGGAGGCGTCGCTCCAGTAACCGGTCGCCCCACCGCCCGTCCAGACGTGCGTCGCCCCTCGCCCGGGCGAAGGCAAGCCCGCAAGCCCGCACAGGATCCAGAAATACATTGCTCGCATGGCCTTTGCATTCAGAGTTAGGGATGTTAATTGCCTCCATGCGGCCGGTAGCCGGCAAGGACCGTGAGATGAAGCCTGCCCGATTTTCATGACTCTAAGAGCATGAGGGGACCGGGTTGTTCCCGGAAATCTTATGGAACTGTCGCCGCGAGAACGATTCGAGCTGGTTAGACCAGGCTGAGGCACCAGGAACAATCCGGCCACGGGGGCCGTCATGATGATGATCGCCGCCTCGCCCGTTCCTCGCGCGGTGATAGCGGCGGACGGCATTGAGCGCGGCGCCATGCCTGTGACCAGCGTGACGATCAGGGCCACCGAGCTGGGCCCGGAGACCCGGCCGAAAAGCTGCTGATGCGGGAACGTGGTCCAGGCGGCGATCGATCCCAGGATCGCGGTTCCATCCGCCGCGTTTTTTTTTTTTTTTTTTTTTTTTTTTTTTTAAAAAAAAAAAAAAAAAAAATCCGCGGCAGGAGATGAAGGGCGACGAGAAACGCGAACGGAACCGCCGCGGCGGCCCGGGCGATCGCAATCTTTTCCCGAGTCCGGCGTAGGGATCGACGGGGCCGGGTCCGACGTCGGGCGCGGCTTGCCGGATTTGCCGCCGATCACCTGCAATCCCGCCGTCGCGGGATGCGCGTTGTCCGATCGAAAAGCGGCCTCGGCCTCCACCAGGGTCAGGGCATCCCCTGGGAAGAGGAACTGATCGTGCGGCGCAGGAATTTGAAACCGGTAGAGCCAAGGCGATTCGCCGGTGGCAGCATCGATGCATTCCACCTGGCCAGGTCAGGTGCGGGCGTCCGCCGGCATGGCCCAGCGCGGCGATTCGGCCGCGGTCCATCAGGTAGGGCAACGCATGATCAATGATTGGTCGGGCTGCCACTTCGGTACCTTTCCTCGCGTAGGCGTTCCGGTCGAGTTCGTTCCCGAATCAGCCGCGCGCGTTCGGTGAGCGCCTGGCCCGGCCCGAAGTCATATTCGGATTCCACCACCTTCGAGGCGTTGGTCTGGTTCGCGCTCGTGCGGAGGGTTCCGAGTTTTTCAAACGGAATCTCCGAACGCGCCCCGTAGATCCGTCCGTTCCAAAACGTCATCCCATCCAGCTCAAACAGGTCGCCGTTGCGAACCGAATCCTGCAGGGCCGACGGAATCGGGATCGCACCGATTTCCTCGCCCTGGAGATTCAGCCGGACGAGGCGGGTGGGGTCGTAATCGGATAATTTGCGGCGGAACATTCCCGCTTCCACGTAGAGATTGGTCCCGGTGAAATAGACGGAGGCCCAGTTGGTGCCGGCGGGCGGCGTTCTTCGGAACAGCTCCTTGCCGTGTTCGAGTCCAGCAGGGCGGTGACCGGCATCGCGTTTTTCGTCGTGCCCGGATTGTGATGCACCAGGACGCCAGCGGGTTCGGCGACCACCTGCAGCGGAATCGGCAGCGGCCATGTCCAGCGCAGCCGGCCGGTGGCGAGGTCACGCTGGCAATCCGCGAAGCCGCTTCGTCCTGAAGCACCAGCACGTCGTCGATATCGGGCCGCCATGCGGGCAAGGATTTCCCAGAGGACCGTGAAATTGGTTGGATTCAACGGCGCGAGGGTCTGGTCGTGGGAGTAGAAGTCCTGGCTGAGGGCGGTGCCGGAGTAGTGCGGTTCTTTTCGCGCGCCGGGACTTCGCCGCTGGCGGCCGACAGCACCGTCAGGGAGCCATCCGGCTGGGCGAACAGGACCCTGTCGCCGTCGACGAGGAAATTGCTGTCGACTCCGAACCTGCACGAACGTGTAGGCGCGGAGCAACAGTTCGGCCAGAAGAGGGCGGCTCCCAGCAGGGCCAGCGATGCGGCGCGCAGTGCCACGCGCGGGCGTACCGCGGCAGAAGGCTTGCTGGAAAACACCGTTCATCGCCGGAGTGTGGCCACAACCCCGCGCCCCGGTCAAGCGATGCAAACCGCTGGTAATGTCCTGATTCGCGGCTTCGAGCGATCAGGCGGTTTGGTAGGGCGCCGCTCCGCTCGGCCGCGCGGAGCGCAACCCTGCGGCAGGCCCCTTCCAAACTGCAAATCAGGACATTACCAAACCGCCGAGAACCAGTGTGTCACATCCGAGAACCCGGTGTCACATCTAAACATTCAACATTTCGAGAACCTGGTCACATCTAAACATTCAACGCATTTGGTCCGTTTCGAGGAGTTGACGGGGACACGGTGTGAATGTCTAGATGTGACCACTGCGGCATGGAAAGGTTTGCGGCGGGGTTAAGCAGTGGTAAGAGAGCTGGGGTCAAACCGCATGTATTGCATTAATAACAATCTCTTTCGCCGGGTTCCGCCAGGTGTGGTCTCAGGCAAATGAGAATTTCGGGTTGGAGATGAGTGTTGTGGATCAGTGTCACGTTCCCTGCGAACTGGCCGGTGCGCGGATACGAACGTGTGGCAGCCATCGCCGGGGCATTCGCAGGTCGCGATCTGGCCTGGCGCCGTTTCCGGATGCCGGCGTGCGGCCTCTGCAGGCCGGAGGATGTTACGAATAACCTGACCTCAACCGGAACACGCCCTGGGCATGTGCGCAATGTCACCCGGCCAGCCTGACGGTTTATCCCGAAAGGAACCAGCACGGGCATTGCGGCGGTGGTGTTTCCGGGCGGTGAGGCCATATGCCTGGCGATGGATATTGAGG
Organism: Verrucomicrobiota bacterium; assembly: GCA_046346665.1. Lineage (GTDB taxonomy): Bacteria > Verrucomicrobiota > Verrucomicrobiia > Limisphaerales > JAXMHQ01 > JAXMHQ01. The sequence continues at coordinate 114,812 of JAXMHQ010000010.1, read as the reverse complement.
CTTTGAGATTTGTGATTGGCTGAATTCCGGGGGCATCACTGCGGTGCTTCTGAAATATCAGGTGCTGTGGCATAAAAACAGGACGCTACACGGTAACGAATCGTTGGCCGCATTGCAGGATGCCCAACGGACATTGAGCTGACCGGTACTTTCACGCCGCCGAATGGCATATTGACCCGCAGATCGGGGTTATCGGATTCTCGTGGCGGACACCCTGGTGGCGGCGACGAACGCATTTTGACGCGGCGGACGTATTCCGCCGTGGACGCAGCGGACCGGGAAAGTTGCCGTCCGGATTTTGCGATTGCCTGCTACCCCGGTCATCTCTGGGACCGGGAGGGGCCTTTGACCCTGAATCCAAATGTTCGCGTGACCACCAACACGCCGCCGACGTTCCTGGTCCAGGCCGAAAACGATCCTACGGATCCCGTGTTCGAGTCGATCGTTTATTACATTGCTTTGAAAAACGCCGGCGTGCCGGTCGAGATGCATTTGTATGCGCAAGGGGGCCACGCCTTCGGCTTGCGCCATCCGGAATATCCGATTTCGGAGTGGCCCCGGCTGGCGGAGACATGGCTGCATACAATCGGGTTGAATTGAGGCCCGCGGATCCATCGCACGGACGCAGAACTTCATTTCATCCTGGTGTCGCCAAAGCAAGGCCATTGAGGCGAAGTAGTTGAGCCGAATTTGAGGCCTTTTTCAGGTCTATGGAGCGATTTTCGACCCCGTTTTTTGCTCCATGCAGAAGGTTGGCCTGACTGAAAACGAGAGATGTGTTGTATGGGCTCGAAAAGGGGCCTGAAAATCGTTCCATAGGCCATATTTCGACCCATTTCCCGGCGTATAAACCTCACACAGAGGAGTATGCTTTGGCTAAACCAGTAAGAAATGGAAGATGGGGCTCTGGAATTCAAAACCGTCCTTTTGTTTCCATCCGTGTTTATCCGTGTCCATCCGTGCTTAAAATTCTTGGTGGGATCCGCAATCTGACGATTGCGGCTACGGAAGGCGGGAAGGCGATCAGACGGAGCCGGGGCGGCTTTCGTATTCGCAGTCGCAGGAGACCGCGGTGCCGCCGCAGCAGGGGCATTGTTCGACGTCGCAACCGAGCAGGTGGAGCGATCCGCCGGTGACGCCGCAATCGGTGCAGGGATGCATCTCGGCATTCCAATCCTTGCTTTCCTTCCCGTAGGGAATGCGGTGATAGACGCGCGTGTGGATGCGGAAGCTTTTCACGCTTTGCGCTTTTCGGAAATCGCGTTGCCAGGCGGCGTCTTTCATGCGGGCTCGACCCTGTTGACAATGTGAACCTGCGGGCACGGGGGTGCAAGTACGGAAACGGGATCGAGGGGGGAGTGATGGAGTCGTGGAGTGTTGCGGGGCTTCAATCGTTCTCGTCCTCGTCCACGGGCCTTCTCCAGGCGGATTGGTGGATTGATGGATTTTTGGATGAATGCAAAAACCTCCGCGCGGCGTCCCTCCAATAATCCATAAATCCAAGAATCCATTAATCCGGCTTCAGTTTCTGCGCAGTACCAGCCGGTGGTCGACGCGGCGGGTTTGGGTGAAGTCGAGAGGGGGGAATTCGGTGACGGTTGGGGACTCGGTTTGGGCGAGGAAGGTTTTTGCCATGGCCTGGAAGGCGCGCCAGCGCGGCCAGTCGAGGTCGCGCGCGTGGCCCACCTGCCGGAGCAAACTGCGCCACTCGATGATCAGGCGGTCGATATCGCCGACGCCGACGAGGTCGCTGATCCATTGATGTTTGCTCTGTGGATTCTTGTGGATGGACGCGACGACGAGGTTGGCGCCGGCGCCGTAGCCGGGCGGGACGCCGTTTTCGAGGTAGCCGGGGATGGATTGCAGGCCGAATTGTTCGTGGCAGGCAACCGCGAGCCGGCCGCCCCAGCGATTGTCATCGCCGCAAAAGCGAAACCCGGCGGACAGATTGGCGATGTCGTAGATGAGTTCGTCCAAGGGATAATTCGTATCCTCCAGAGCCGCGGCGATGGCGAGTCCGTCCCCCTGGGTAAAAAAGCTGACCAGTTGTCCGCGCTGGGTGGGATTGCCTTTGGCGTCGACGAGGTTGAGCCGGCGCCAGGTGAGGGCGGTGCCTGAGGCAGTGGAGAGCGTCCGGCAGACGGGAACAAGGGAGCACCGGGCGCAATCCGGCGGCAACACGTCGCGCGTGGGCGGTTTGAACAGGGCAACGCCGTGGCAATCGACCGGGACGCGGAGGGGCAGGTTGCCGATTTCGAGCCGGGCGACGATGCGATGCTGTTCGCGGACGTATTCGGCGACGGGAGTGTTTTGCTGGGCGAGTTTTCGATCGATGAGTGGACGAAGATTGGCATCCCAGACTTCGCGTGTGACCTGGCGCGCGTTCCACTGCGTGAGGCGGCGGATCCATTTGGCGAGGACGATCCGTCCGTCGGCGAGCACATCGGCGACGGTCATGGAGCGACCGTAGACGGGGCCGTTGTCGGTTTGGCGGAGAATGGTGAGCGCGCCAGAGCCGGTTTTTTCGGCGGCGGCGGATTCGGAAACGGCGGGGCGCAGTTGGATCTGGTCGGGGTCGCCGTTGGCCGCGGCCGGGGTGAAGGAGACGATGGAAATGGAGTGCAGCGGTTTTTCGGCGGAAGCGGGCAGGGGTTCCCATTCGCCCTGGCTGTTGCGCATTTCGCGGACGAGTTTGCGGACATGCCGGGCGCGTTCGGCGTCGGTTTTGAGGCCGCAAGGGACGTCGGGATGGCGGAGGGATTCCTCGACGCCGAGGACGATGGGCCGGGTGGTGAAGAGGCGGTCCTGGACGCGGACGGCTTCGCGGAACGGGTCGCGGTCCTGGAGCGCGGCGAGGCACATAACATTGAGAAGGGCGCCCCAATCGACGGCGGCGCTGCGGGCGAGCTGGGCGGGTCGTGCGTCGAGCAGCCGGAGTTCGTTGGCGGTGATGAGAACGTAGCCGGTTTCGTCGAGGCCGCGGCGTCCGGCGCGGCCGAACATCTGGAGTAATTCGTCGGGGCGCAGCGGTTCTTCGACGGCATTGCGCCGGTAAGAATCGGCGGCGAGAGCAACGCTGCGGAGCGAGAAATTGATGCCGGCGGCGAGGCCCATGGTGGCGACGACGACGCGGAGTTGTCCGGCCTTGGCGAGGGGTTCGATGACGCCGGCGCGGACGGCGTAGCTGAGTCCGCTGTGGTGATAGGCGATGCGGGATTTGAGCTGGCGCGCGAGGTGATCGCCGACGATGAGTTTCTGGGCGGGTGTGAGCTGGAGGGGGACGGGTGTGGGGAGTTGTCGGGCGAGGTCGGCAGCCATGGATTCGGCTGCCTGGCGGCGCGGGGCGAAGATGAGGATGGGGCCGAGGTCTTCGGCGAGGGCTTTGGCGATGAGCCGGGGCCAGTAGCCCTGGATCTGGCTGGGGACGTGGTAGCTGAGGTTGCCGGCGTAGACTTCCTCCTGGGGGACGGGGCGGAGGTCGTGCCGGACGAGCAGGGCGTCGCGGCCGAGGCGGCGCAGCCATTTCACGATGTCCTGGGGATTGGCGACGCTGCCGCTGAGGAGGAGCAATTGCGTTTGGGCGGGGGCGAGGGCGATGGACAACTCGTAATTGAGGCCGCGGTCGGGGTCGCGGATCATTTGGTATTCGTCGATGACAAGGAGGGCGGGTCCTTCGCCGCGGATGAGGCGGTTCTTTTGTGTTTCGAGAGTGGCGACGAGGATGGGGGCGTCGAGGTTTTCGGCGAGGTCGCCGGTGGCGATGCCGACGTTCCAGCCGCGGGCGCGCCATTCGGCGAGTTTATCGTTGGCGAGCGCGCGGGTGGGGACGGTGTAGATGGCCTGGCCGCGGTTCTTTCCCTGGTTGGACCAGAGTTCGAAAATCAGGGTTTTGCCGGCGCCGGTGGGGGCTTGAACGACGACGTCGCGTCCGGCGCGGAGTGCGGCGACGGCTTCCTGCTGCCAGAGGTCGGGGACGGCGACCTGGTTGAGCGGCGAGAGTTCTGGGGGGAATGGAACCGGTGCTGGCACGGGCGCAATATAGGCGAAGATGGTTGAGTGGGCATGTGAAAATTGGTGGTGAAGTTGGGGCCGGGGGGACGGCCGCCCCCCCGGGATGGAACGGGAGCGGCGCCGTCCTCGGCGTCCCTGGAAAGTCCGTCTGACCAGCCATGGTTTGCGGTGGGGCGGGCATCATCGGGTTTGACTTGAATGAGGGGCAACCGTAAACTGCTGACGAATGTTAGCTGCTGAATCCAAAGTGGTCCCGGCACCTTCGGGCGCTTCGGCCGGTTTGGGAGCTGTGCCTTCCTGGAAGCAGATTGTGGGACCCGTGGAGCCTTTTTTGGAGGCGGTCCAAACCCGATTGATGAAGCAGGTGGGCGAGTTTGATCCGGCCATCAAACCGTATGCGGAGTATGCGTTGAACGGGAACGGGAAGCATTTGCGCCCGGCCCTGGTGGCGCTGACTGCGAACGCGCTGTCGCGCACGGTGGATGCGCACGTGACGGTGGCGGTGATTGTGGAGATGGTACACCTGGCGACGCTGGTGCATGACGATGTCATGGACGAGAGCGAGATCCGGCGGGGGCGTCCGACCCTTGCGGCGAACTGGGGGAACGAGATCGCGGTGTTGTTTGGCGACTGTCTTTTTGCGCAGGCGTTGAAATTGTCGGCGGGATTTCCCACCCCGGAAGTGTGCCGGGCGGTGGCGATGGCGACGAACACGGTTTGTTCGGGCGAGATATTGCAGACGCAGCACCGGGGTGATTTCAATTTTTCGAGGTCCGAATACTTCCGCGTGCTCGAGATGAAGACGGGCGAGTTGTTTGCATTGTCGTGCGATCTCGCGGCGTTTTTGAACAACGCGTCGGCCGCGCAGCGGGCGGCGTTCCGTCAATTCGGGCTCGCGTTCGGAACCGCCTACCAGGTTTACGACGATTGTGTCGACCTGTTTGGATCCGAGGCGGCGGCCGGCAAATCGCTGGGCACGGACCTGGCGAAAGGGAAACTGACGCTGCCGGTGCTGGTTTTCCGCGAGCGGGCGACGGCGTCCGATCGCGACCGGCTGGAATCGATCATCAAGGATCGTGGGGACGGGGCGTTGCGGGAGGTGCAGCAATTATTGATGCGTTACGATGCGTTGGCGGCGTCGGTGGAGAGCATCCAGGGTTGCCTGGAGCGGGCGCGGCAGATGATTCGATCGCTGCCTGAGACCGAGGGCCGGAGCAGTTTGTTGGGTTTGACCGATCATTTCGCGCGGCAAACGGATTCCCTGGGTGCTTGAGTCATGCTATGCCCATTATGACCGACCCGGCAGCCCGCAAGGACGATGAAGCGGCCGCGGAGGAGCGCTCCGCGGGTGTGCCGGCTCCTTCGAGACCGTCGGACGAGGCTGAGTTGGTCCGGAAAGCGCGTCATGGGGATTTGGGGGCTTACGACGAGCTGGTGCGGCGTTATCAGGAGCGGATTTACGCGACGTTATATCACATGACGTCGAATCATGAGGATGCGAACGACCTGGCGCAGGAGGCGTTTATCAAGGCTTTCCAGGTATTAAAATCCTTCAAAGGCGGCTCAAGTTTCTACACGTGGATCTACCGGATCGCTGTGAACAAGGCGATTAACTTCTTGAAGCAGAAGAAGAACCGCACGCAGATGAGTTTGAACGACCTGGATTTCAATGTGGAACACGATCCGGACCTGGTGAGTTTGATTTCGGACAAGACGCCGCATCGCGAGGTGAATTTGGGTGAGTTGCAGGAAAAATTGAACGAAGCGATGCAGAAGTTGTCTGAACCGCATAGATTGGTTGTGACCTTGCATGATGTTCAAGGTCTTTCGCACGAGGAAATTGCGAAGATCATGGAATGCAACATCGGGACGGTTCGGTCGCGGCTGTTTTATGCGCGGCAGCAGTTGCAGGCATATCTGTCCGAGTATGTGAACTGGTTATGAGCAGAGATTCTCACGAATTCGAGGCCTTGCGCCGGTTGATGGCGCTGAAGCGGCACGAGGTGCCGCCGCCGGGATATTTCAACAATTTTTCCAGCAGCGTGATCAGCCGGATCCGGGCTGGTGAGCAGCAGGTTTCCTGGTTTGAGCGGTGGCGGAATCAGTCGGTGTTCTTGCAGAAATTGACGGCGTTGGTGGAGGCGCGTCCGGCGTTTGCGGGCGCCTTTGGGGCGGCGGTTTTTGCGCTGATGATTTCGGGGATTGTGTATTCGGAGAATTCGCCGATTTCATTGACGACGCAATCGCTGGCGAGTGATTCCCTGACCCCCGGGGATGCGCTGGCGCTGGCGGAGCCGGGGATGGCGTCGACGACTTTGGTTGCGGTGAGCAGCACGAACGCGATGGCGCCCAACGGCGGTTCCCTGTTCGACCAGATCCAGGGGCAATTCCCTCTTCAAGGCCAGCCGGCGGCGCTTGTGGTGCCGGGGCGTTGATCCCGGGAGGGCTGGCGTCTTGCCGGCCCGAACACAGACACAGATGGGGACGGCGCGGACGCCGTCCCTCCCTCAAGTAGGTCAATCTTCCCGTTCGAACATCAGTCCGAGTCCGCTGCTGCCGAGGGTGAGGCGGTCGCCTTCGATTTCGACTGTGGCTTCCTCCTGGTGTCCCCAGCCGCTGTAGCTGACGGTGTATTTGCCGTCGGTTTCTTTCCATTCGCCTTCGACGTTCTGGGGTTCGGCCGGGGCGGCGCCGGCCGTGGCGGGTTTAAGCGGGGGTGGCAGGTTGCGGATTTGGATTTGGTGTTCGGGATTGGCGACCAGCATGGTTTTGTTGAAGCTTGCGGCCATCCATTTTTTCATGCGCGACATTTCGGTGGATGAAATGTTGGGGCGCGCTTTGCGCAGCAGGCCGGCGGTGCCGTTGAGGCTGAAATTCCAGCGCCCGAGGATTTTGTCGTTGTAGGTTTGGGAGATCCCATTGGTGAGGTATTGGTCGAGGTCGTGGAGGTTGGGTTCGGCAACGCGCCAGACGTTGCGTTTGAGCGACCGATTGTTCATCACGGACTGGACGGATCCGAATTTCAGGAGTTCCGGCAGGGGCCGTTGTTTCATCCAGGCTTCGGTGAACTGGGTGTCGTTGAGGACGGACTGGAATTCGGGCATATCGGCGAGGCCGAGGAAGGCGGGGTAGCGGTAGAGCCGGGCTTCGAGGAGGGGGGTATGGTAGATCTTGTTCACCAGGTCGGCGGCGTCGTAGTAGGAGGCGGGCATGCGTTCCAGCGCGGCGGCGACTTTGCTGAGGCCGGTTTTTTGGAGGTCCCAGCCGAGCCGGCTGAGGATGCGAAGGGAACGGGGGTCGGCGGCGGGGTTGCTGGTGGAGACCAGTTGAACGGCCCAATAGCCGGGCAGGTAAAGGACGAGTGAGAGCAGGATGATGTAGGCGGTTCCGTTGAGGGCACCGAGGCACAATCCGAGCCGGGCATTGAGCCGGAGCCAGAGGGTGAGGACGAGGTCGCCCGCCTTGTATTTGTAATGCACCTGGATTTTTTTGTGGACGACCTGGGCGCAGATCTTGAACACGGCGAGCACGAGGATGAAGGCGATGACGGGCGGGACGAGCCAGAGGCGCATGTCGTCCTTGACGCCGAAATTTCCGAGGAGCGGGCGGAGCAGCCGGCCGAGGGGCATGGCGAGCAGGGCGCCGGTGAAGATGCCAACGGACGTGAATGCGGCGCGGATGCCGCCTTGCCGGAGGCCCATGCCGATCGCGGAACCCATCACCACCAGGAACAATAACCAGATTGTCATGATTTTAAGATGGGTTCTTGAGGTTGAAAAAGCACGCAGAAAAATTGACGACAGAGGCGAGGTCGCGTCCGTCCCGTCTGTCGCATCCGTCGCATGGGACGGATGGGACGGATGCGACAGATGGGACGGATGTTACTGGGACGATGCGCGTTTATCGCGCAGCGGGAGCAGGTGGAACTTGGTTTGGTTGAAGGCGACCTCGAGTTCGCGGAGCAGGTGGGGGACGGAGGCGAGGTCGCGGGAGCGGCCGAGTTCCTCGAGTTGCTGGGAGATTTCCACGATGCGGCGTGCGCCGAGGTTGAGGCTCATGCTTTTGAGGGCATGGGCCTGGAAGGCGAGCCTCGTGGGATCGTTGATGGCTTCGCCGATCTGGGCGATCCGTTCGGGCGCGCTTTCCAGGAAGAGGTCGACGAGTTCCTGGACGATGTTGCTGCCTTCCTCGGGTTCCATTTCGCGCAGTTCCTGGAGGATGCTTTCGTCGATGAGGCTTTCGCGGGATTGCAGGGCGGATTTGTGCAGGAACGTGGTGTCGGAGCGGCGGGCGCGGGTGGGACCCCATCGTTCCAGCGTGTTTTGCAATTCGGCGATGCGGACCGGCTTGGAGATGTAATCGTCCATGCCGGCGGCGAGGCATTTTTCGCGGTCGCCCATGAGGGCATTGCCGGTCATGGCGATGATGCACGGGCTGCGGTCGCCGGTCCAGCGGGCGCGGATGCGCCGGGTGGCTTCGAGTCCGTCCATTTCGGGCATTTGCACGTCGAGCAGCACGATGTCGTAGGCTTTTTGTTCGAGAGCCTTGAGGACTTCGGTTCCGTCGTTGGCGACGTCGGCGCGGTAGCCGAGTTTCTGGAGCACGCTGAGTCCGACCTTCTGGTTGATGGGATTGTCGTCGGCCAGAAGGATGCGGAGGGGAAATCGTTTGGCGAAATTGGAATCGAGGACGGGAGCTGCGGGCGCCTTTTTTTCGCGTTGAAGCTGGACGTTGAGGGCGCGGCAGACGGCGTCGAGCAATTGGGCGGGCCGGATGGGTTTATGGATGAAGAGAGTGGCGCCGGCGGCGGCGGGCCGGAGGTCGTCGTTGCGCAGGCGGATGCTGGACAGCAGGAGGACGGGTAATTCGCCGCAGCCGGGGATGGCGCGCAGTTGTCCGACGAGGGCGAATCCGTCGGTATCGGGCAGTTGGAGGTCGACGATGGCGGCGTCGGTGCCGGGGCTTTCGGCGAGGATGGCGAGGGCTTCGCGGGCGGAGGCGGCGCCGACGGCGAGCATGCCCCATTGTTCGGCGCGGTGGAGGATGATGCGGCGGTTGACGGCGTTGTCCTCGATGACGAGGAGGCGTTTGCCCTGGAGGGGGGCCTGGGGCTGCTGCCAGTTGGGCAGTGCGGAGGCGCCGGTGGCTTTTGCCAGGATAGTGAAATGGAACGTGGCGCCCTGACCGGCGCCGCTTTCGACCCAGATCTTTCCGCCGAGCAGTTCGGTCAACCGTTTGCAGATCGCGAGGCCGAGCCCGGTGCCGCCGTAGTGGCGGGTGGTGGAGGCGTCGACCTGCTGGAAGGATTTGAAGAGGCGGCTTTGTTTTTCGAGGGGGATGCCGATGCCGGTGTCGCGGACGGTGAAATGGAGCAGCCATTCCTCCGGGTGACGGATGAAATCGGTGTCGTGTTCGTGGCCGGGTTCGGCGGTTCGGCGGTTGTGGGCGGCGGGGGAGACTTCGACGACGACTTCGCCGTGGTGGGTGAATTTGACGGCGTTGCCGACGAGGTTGACGAGGATCTGGCGGAGCCGCGTGACGTCGCTGACGAGAATCTTCGGGATGGCATCGTCGACGACGTAGGCGAGGTCGAGGTTCTTCTCGGTGGCTTTGGGGGTGAGGAGGTTGAGGGCTTCCTCGATGCAGGTGTGGAGTTCGAACGGGTGGCTTTCCAGTTCGAGTTTGCCCGACTCGATTTTCGAGAAATCGAGGATGTCGTTGATGATGGTGAGGAGAGCGTCGGCGCTGCTGCGGGTGGCTTCGACGTATTCGCGCTGTTCGTCGGTGAGCTCGGTGTCCAGGAGCAGGGCGGTCATGCCGATGACGCCGTTCATCGGGGTGCGGATTTCGTGGCTCATGTTGGCCAGGAATTCCGATTTGGCGACGGTGGTTTCGGAGAGTTTCTGGTTGAGCGCGACGAGGGCGGCGTTGCTTTCGATGAGTTGTTGCTGGCTTTCGCGCAGGGCGCGGTAGGCGGCGTCGCGCTGGAGCTGGTTGAGGTAGGCGCGGGAATGGTAGCGGATGCGGGCGATGAGTTCGACGCGGTCCGGCAGTTTGACCATGTAATCGTTGGCGCCCATCGCGAAGGCCTGGCCTTTGACCTGCGGATTTTCGTTTGTGGACAGGACGATGATCGGGGTGTCGCGGGTCGACGGGTTGGCGCGGAACTGGCCGACGAGGGTGAGTCCGTCGATGCCGGGCATGACGAGGTCCTGGAGGATTACGGTGGGGCGGAGTTGATTGGCGACGGCGACGGCTTCGCGCGCGTCGGCGCAGAAATGGAAATCGACGTCAGACTGGCTGGCGAGGGCGCGGCGGACGGCTTCGCAGACCATGGCCTGGTCGTCCACCAACAGGACCATGACATGGTAGTCCGACCCGGCCCGCGCGTGTTCCATTTCCACCCTGGCGGGCGGATAGGCTGGATGGTCCGACATAACAACCGCTCAGTTCCCGTGAATCATCGTGTCCCCGCGCACGGCGGGATTCCGCAATCCTGCCGTTCCGGGTTCAATCAACATAGGACTTAAGGCTCCGGTTTGCCAATCAAATCCATGACGGCCTGGAGGAGCGTTTCATCGTGAAAACTGCCCTTGTCGAGGTAGTAATCGGCCCCCGCCTGCAGCCCCCGGACGCGGTCCTCGTCGCCGTCCTTGTAAGATACGATCATGACGGGCAAGGACTTGAGGGCGGGATCGCGTTTGATGCGCATGGCCAGTTCGATGCCATCGAGCCGGGGCATGTCGACGTCGGTGATGACGAGGTCGTAACGTCCAGTACGGACGGCATTCCAGGCGTCGATGCCGTCGACGGCCACGTCGGCTTCGTAGCCGCGGCTGGCGAGGAGTTTTTGTTCCAGCTCGCGGACCGACACGGAATCGTCGACGGCGAGGATGCGTTTCCGGGTGCGGCGGCGCTGGGAGGAGTCGGGCAAACCGCGGGCGAGGCCGCCGTCGGAGATGAGTCGGCCGATGGAATCGATGAGGTCGTCGACGTCGAGGATGAGGACGGGGGCGCCGTCCTCCATGAGTGCGGCGGCGTGGATATCCTTGACCTTGCCAAGGCGTGGGTCGAGGGGTTGGACGACGAGTTCGCCTTCGCCGAGGAACCGGTCGACGACGAGGCCATAGCGGGATTTGCGGTCGCCGAGGACGATGACGGGGAGTTCGTCGCCGGCGAGGCCGGGTTCGCATTCGAGGACCTGGTGGGCGGTGACGATGCCGATGGGTTCCTGGTCGAGGGTGAAGAACGGGCGGCCCTCGAGGGTTTGGAGCGAGTTGCGGGGGACGTGGAGGGTGCGGCTGATTTGGGCGAGGGCGAGGGCGTAGGGTTCGCCGCCGACGTTGAACAGGAGGGCGCGGATGACGGAGAGGGTGAGGGGGAGCTGCAACTGGAACCGGGTGCCGAGCCCGGGCTGGGTGTTGACGCGGACGGTGCCGCGCACGGTTCGAACCATGTTGAGAACGATGTCGAGTCCGACGCCGCGCCCGGAGATTTCGGTGACATCGGACTTGAGGGTGAGCCCTGGGAGGAAGAGGAAATTGAGCAGTTCGGCGTCGCCGATTTTGTCGAGGGTGGCGGGCGGGGCGAGATTTTTTTCGAGGATGCGGCGTCGGAGCCGGTCCTGGTCGATGCCGTTGCCGTCGTCGGAGACGGTGACCTGGAGCATGCCGGCGCGCTGGCGGGCTTCGAGGCGGATGAGGCTTTCGGGGGATTTGCCGGCGGCGCGGCGTTGGGCGGGGGTTTCGCAGCCGTGATCGACGGCGTTGCGGAGGAGGTGGGCGAGGGGGCTTTCGAGTTTTTCGAGCACTTCGCGGTCGACCTGGGTGGATTCGCCGGTGATTTCGAGTCGGACTTCCTTGCCGAGGGTGCGGGCGAGGTCGCGGACCATGCGCGGGAATCGGCGGGCGACGTCGCCGAACGGGCGCATGCGGGCGCGGAGGACCTCGAGGTAGAGGCGGTGGGAGAGGTGGGTGGAGCGGCGGTCGAAGACTTCGAGTTCCTCGATGCGTTCGGCGAGGAACTGCTGGCACTCGGCGACTTTCCGGAGGGTTTCGGCGATGGGATCGCGGGAATGCCGGGTGCCGGACTGGTGTTCGAGGATATTGCGGAGATCCTCGATGGACCGCGCGACTTCGCTTTGCATGCGGCGCAGGCGGTGCATGGAATCGGAGTAGGGCCGGAGCCAGCGGGATTCGACGAGGGATTCGCCGGCGAGTGCGAGCAGGCGGTTGAGGTTTTCTGCGGTCAGGCGGAGCACGCGTTCCGGGGCATCGGTGCGGGGTGCGGCGGGCAGGCCGGGAGTGGCGGCGGGCGGGACGATTTCGAGGGCTTGCGCCGGGGCCGGTTCCGTGGCGGGGCGGTGTTCGCGGAGGAGGCGCTGGATTTCGCGGACGAAGGCGCGCGCGGCCTCGGACGGTTCCGGTTCGCCGGACGGGTGCTGGTCCGCCTCGGAGGCGGATTGGAGCAGGAGATCGATGCCGCGGAACAGGAGGTCGACGTCGGGCTGGCGGAGGGTGAGTCCGCCGTTTTGCATGGCGACGAAGCAATCCTCCATGGCGTGGGCGATGGAGACGGGGCTTTGGAGGTTGACGATGCGGGCGGCGCCTTTCAGGGAATGGGCTGCACGCAGGAGGTTTTGCATCTGGCCGGTTCCGGCCGGGGTGCGTTCCAGTTCGAGCAGTCCGTTGGTGAGGATCGACGCCTGGTTCTCGACCTCCAAGCGGTAGAGTTCGAGGAGCGAATGGCTGAAATGGTCGAGGGGCGAGCTCACGCGAGGTTTCGATTGATGGCGGCGAAGAGCCAGCCGGGGTCGAGGACGCCGACCTGCCGTTCCTGCCATTGGAGGACGCCGGCGGTGAAGGCGAACGAGGACTGTGCGAGGGTGGCGGGGGGGCGGACGAGTTCGTCGGGCCGGAACCGGTGCAGTCCGTGGACTTCGTCGGCGGGAAAGACGAGGCGCCGGTTTTCCCAGGACACGACGAGCAGCCGGGCGAAGAAGAGGCTGGGCGAGCCGGCGGGTTTGCCGGAGGGCAAACCGAGCAGGCGATCCATGGCGACGCAGGGGAGGAGTTCGCCGCGGACGCTGACCAGTCCGAGGAGGATGCCGTTGCGACGGTGGGGGACGGTGTGGACGGGCCGGTGTTCGAGGATTTCCTGGAAGACGCGGGCGGGCAGGGCGAGCCATTCGGGTCCGAGCCGGAACACGAGCACAGCCGGGCGGCCCGCGGCGGCGGGGTCGCGCTTTTCGGCGTAGTAAGCGGTCCATTCCCGGCGGTATTCGGGCGGCAGGTTTCGGTCCAGCACGCGCAGCCCGGCTTCGGCGTAGACGGGGCAATAGCGGCATTGATTGAATTGCTTCAGTTCGCGGCAGGAACCGTCCCCGGCGGTGCCGATGCGGTTCCAGCAATCCGCCGGCGCGGCGGGGATTCCGGGCGCGGGGTCGGCGGGTTTTGCGGGGAGGCTCATGGGCTGTCCGGTTCCTGCAAACCTCGCTCGGCCGGGGCGGGGACGGGGAACAGGAGATCGCGCACGCCGCTGGAGAGCAGGTGTTCGGCGCGGATCCACTGGATGACGCCGCTGGGATCCTGGATGAGCGGGCCGAGGTGGGGGGAGATTCCGGCGCTCGCGGCGGGGGCGGCGAGCTCGGCGGCTTCCTTGCGCAGCAGCCGCGTCGCCTGTTCCGCGACCAGTCCGAGCAATTGTTCACGGCCCTGGGAATCGGGGTGGCGGACGACGATGATGCGGGTGCCGAGGCGTTCCGGGGCGGGCTGCTGAAGGGCGAGCTGGCAGAGATCGACGGCGGGCACGCTTTGGCCGCGGTATTGGAAAAACCCGGCGACGCCGCGGGGTGCGCCGGGGATGCGGTTCATCTGGAGCAGCGGGACGACCTCCACCACGCGGCTGGCCTCCAGCGCATAACGATCGGGCCCCACCTGGAACAGCAGGAACAGCATGCGGTCAGCCTTCGAGCTTGAACCGGTCGACGCCTTTCTGGAGGCCGGCGGCGGCCTGGGTGAGTTGCGACAGGGCCTGGTTCGATTGACGGAGGGATTCGGCGCAATGGCGGGCGGAATCGCTGAGCCGGGCGAGGGTTTCGCTCAATTGCAGGGTTTCGCCGGCCTGGGTGTGAATCCCTTTGTTGACCACCTGGAATCGCGAGGCGAGGGTTTCGACCTGGCGGATGATTTGTCCGAGGCGTCCGGCGACCTGGCGTATTTCGTCGACGCCGTGACGGGCTTCCTCGGAGAATTTGTCCATGCCCATGACGCCGGCGGCGACGGCGGTCTGCATATCGCGGACGGTTTTTTCGATGTCGTAGGTGGCGACGGCGGTCTGGTCGGCGAGGCGGCGGATTTCGACGGCGACGACGGCGAATCCGAGCCCGTATTCGCCGGCTTTTTCGGCTTCGATGGCGGCGTTGAGGGAGAGGAGGTTGGTTTGGTCGGCGACTTTGGTGAAGGTGGTGACGACGGAGTTGATGTTGGCGGTTTTTTCGCTCAGGACGGCGAGGCGCGCGGTGATGGCGCCGGAGGCGTCCATGATCTGGCGGAGGATGGATTCCATTCCGGCGATGGCGCCCTGGCCGGAGTTGGCGAGTCGGGAGGTGTCGTCGGCGGCGTGGGTGACTTCCTCGATGGTTTTGAGCAGTTCGCGGGAGGCGTTGGAGATATTGCGGGAGACGCCGCCGGCGCCGGCGGAGGTTGAGGCGATCTGGGCGGCGGTGGATTCCTGTTCGCGCGCGCTGGAGCCGAGCTGGCCGGCGGCGGTTTGCATCTGGGTGGCCGCGCCGCGGACCTGGGTGAGGGTGACGGCGATGGTATCGGCGACGCGGTTGACGCCGGCGCCGAGGGCGGCGAAGGGTTCGGAGCCATCGAGCGCGGGTCGCGCGGTGAGGTCGCCGCGGCCGAGGCGGTCGAGCGCCTCGGCGACCTGGGCGAGCGGTTTGCGCATCATTGCCGACAGCACCCAGATGAGGACGATGCAGAGGAGCAGGATGGCGAGGAGGATATCGTGGACGACGGTTTCGGCCGCGGCGGCGCGGGTGGTTTCGCTTTCCTGGATTTTGCCGATTTCCCTGTTGAGATCGTTGAGGGCCTGGTTGCGTTCCTTTTGAAGCGAGCCGGCTTTTTTGCGGAAATCGAGAACGCCGGCGGCGGGATCGGCGTCGATGAGTTCCAGGGGGCGGAGGTAGAGGGTTTGGAGGTTCTTGATGGTATTGAGGAGAAACTGGCGGTTGCGGAACTGTTCCTGGGCGAGGTCGACGGCTGCGGAAAGGTCGTTTTCGGCGTCGTGGGCGCGGCGTCGTTCGGCTTCGTTTTTGGGATCGATGACGAGGCCCTGGAGGGCGTCGTTGAGTTCGAAGAGGTCGGAGTGGACGCGGTTGCGGAGGTCGTTGAGCTGGCGTTCCTGGGCGCGGCTGAGTTCCGGGGAGGCGGTGATGTGCCACCAGACGGTGGCGAACCCGCCCGCCAGCAGGAGGATCAGGATGGCCTGCAGCAGGGTGGGGCCTTTCCAGAACGCGCGGGATTTCATGCAGGGGTTCGCCTGGTCAGCTGGAGGAAATTTTTCAGAATGATGCGTCCATTTTCGGTGAGGATGCTTTCGGGATGGAACTGGACGCCCCAGATGGGGTATTCGCGGTGGCGGACGCCCATGATTTCGCCCTCGTCGGTTTCGGCGGTGATTTCGAGGCAGGCGGGGAGTGAATCGCGCCGGATGACGAGGGAATGGTAGCGGGTGGCGGCGAAGGGATTGGGCATGCCCTCGAACAGGTCCTGTCCGTTGTGCCGGATCGGGGAGGTCTTGCCGTGCATCATGCGGTAGTTGACCACGACTTCGCCGCCGAAGGTGTGGCCGATGCATTGATGGCCGAGGCAGACGCCGAACAGGGGGATGGACGGGCCGAAGGTGCGGATGATTTCGTTCGAGAGGCCGGATTCGCGGGGTGAGCAGGGCCCGGGCGAGATGAGGATGCGTTCGGGGTTGAGGGCGCGGACCTGGTCGATCGAAATGTCGTCGTTGCGGCGGACCTGGAGGTCGACGTTCATTTCGCCGAGGTATTGAACCAGGTTGTACGTAAACGAATCGTAGTTGTCGATCACCAGCATCATGTTGGCGGGCAGCTTAAGCGAACGGGGGGAAAAGAAAAGGCAGAAGGGAGAATGCAGAATGCAGAATGGGAGGCGGGCGGGCAGGTTTCGGGCTTCTGCCTTTTCTTGAACCGGGGGAGGACTGACGGCACATTGGGCGGGATGCAACTGGAACCGACAACGCCGAGCCAGGGCGACTGGCGGCCGCCGACCGAACCGACCTTCGGGGAACGGCTGCGGAAGCTGGCGGCGCCGCTGGGGTTGGTTGGGCTGCTGGTATTGAAGTTTTTCGGCAAGGTGAAATTCCTGTTGCTGCCGGCGCTGAAGTTTTTGCCGGTGATCCTGAAGACAGGCGGCACGATGATCTTGAGCATCTGGGTGTACGCGATGGCGTGGGGGGCGTGGTTCGCGGTGGGGTTTGTGCTGTTGATATTCGTGCACGAGTGCGGCCATTTGCTGGCGGCGCGGCGGCTGGGATTGAAGGTGGGGGCGCCGGTGTTCATTCCGTTCATGGGGGCGTTGATCGCGCTGAAGGAGGCGCCGCGGAACGCGTGGATCGAGGCGCAGGTGGGGATTGGCGGGCCGATGTTGGGAACGCTCGGGGCCGGGTTGTGCGAGCTGCTGTTTCTGGCGACGGGCAACCCGATGTTCCGCGGGCTGGCTTACACGGGCTTTTTCCTGAACCTGTTCAACCTCGCGCCGGTGGGATTCCTGGATGGCGGGCGGATCGTGACGGCGCTGTCGCCGTGGCTGTGGCTGGTGGGTTTTGTGATCCTGGTCGCCCTGACGGTTGCGCATCCGAATTTCCTGTTGATCATGATCCTGGTGTTTTCGGCGCCGCGGCTTTTCTTCCTGTTCCGGCAGAAGACGGAAGCGGAGCGGAGATATTTCGAAGTGACGCCGGAGCAGCGCTGGACGATGGCGGCGATGTATTTTGGTTTGATCACGCTCCTCGTGCTTGGGATGTCGATCAGCCACATCCCGCGGGAGATGATCGAGGGCAACTGATCAGGCGGCGGGCGGGACGGCCCATTGGCCGTGGATGAGGTTGGCGGAGACGTCGCCGCGGTGTTCGAGGGCGGCTTCGTGGGCGGCGTTCAGCGGGCCGGAAAACGGGAGGGCGACGAGGTCGGCGAGGGTGCCGGGGGTGAGTTCGCCGATTTTTCCTGCGAGGCCGAGGGCACGTGCGGCATTGACGGTGACGAGATTCAGCAATTTTTCACGCGCGACCCTCGGGTGCGCTTTGGCGAACGCGCGCAATTCCTCGAACAGGTTCAATTCCACCGTGTCTTTCCGGCGTTTATAGACTGTGGCGAGGCTGTCGGTGCCGAGGCAGATATTGACGCGGGCGCGGGAGAGTTCGCGGAACGGGAATTTGCGATGACCGAAGTAGACGTGGCTGCGGGGGCAATGGACGACGGAGACGTGGTGATGTCCGAGCCTGGCGGCGTCGCCGGGGGCGAGGTAATTGACGTGGACGGCGAGGAGGTTGGGGGCGAGGGCGCCGCAGCGTTCGAGGTGTTGGACGGGGGAGCCGAGGCCGCAATCGGAGGCGTCGCGCTGGTTGAGTTTCAGCCAGTCGAACATGGGTCCCCCGGCGCGCGTGAACATTTCGAATTCCTCGGTGGATTCGGCGACGTGGATGGAGAGAGGCCAGCGGCGGCGGCTGGAGAGGCGGGCGGCGCGGCGGACGAGTTCGGGCAGCGTGGAGTAGGGGGCGTGCGGGGCTATGGCGGCGCGGCAGCGCGGGTGACGCGGCAGGGAGCGGATGCGTCGTTCGGCTTCGGCGAGGATGCTGCGGGGATCGCGGCGGCTTTTGACGCCGGTGAGTTCGAGAAACGAAATCACGCGGAGGGGAGTGCCGGCCCAGAGCGACGGGAGCAGGTGGGGCAACACTTCAAAATCGCCGACCGTGGTGGTGCCGCTGCGGAGCAGCATGTCCGCGCCGTGCAGCCAGGATTCGGCGAACTCGGCGTCGCTCCGTTCCGCCTTGGTGGCGGTCATGAGTTTGATCCAGTTCGTGAAGGATTTTTGCGGGGGAACGCGGCCGGCGAGGTCGGTGTAATCGAGGTGGCAATGGGCGTTGACGAGGCCCGGCAGCAGCAGGGTGTCGCCGAGATCCACGACGGCGGCGCGGCGGGGTGTGGACATTTCGGGCCAGCGCCCGACCTGGACGATGCGGTGTCCGGCGACGAGGACGGCGCCGTTGTCGATGGGCGGGCGGGCGACCGGGAGCACTGCCCGGGCCCGGATCAGGAGCCGGTGATTCGGAGAGCTGGCGCGGTTGGGACTCGACACGCGTGCGGTGGCCGTCAGAGCGCGGATTCCTGCCGGGACCGTTTGGACCGGGCGGCGACCTTGTGTTTCCGCGCTTTGTGTTTGCTGCGGCGTTTGCGGATTTGCTGTTCGATTTTTTTGAACACCAGGTCGATCGCCGCGTAGAGGTCGCTTTCGCGATCCTCGGCGAACAGGTCCGGGCCGCGCACGGCGAGCCGGACGGAGCAGCTGAACTGGAGTTCCGGCGCGCGCGTGTGATCATGTTCGAGCGTCACCCGGGCATCGACCACCCAGCGGTCCAGGTGTTCCAGCTTGTCGAGCTTGTCCAGGACGTGCTCTTCAATGGCCTTGGTCAGGGTCAGGTTGTGCGTCGAAAGGATCAATTTCATAGTCGATACTCCATGATGGCGCCGGTCGGGGCTGAAATCCAGTGAAATGCTTGAATCCGGCGCACGCTTTCATTACATCTGCTGCGTGCCAACCAAAGTCATCGCCGTCGCCAACCAGAAAGGCGGCGTCGGCAAGACCACCACCGCCATCAACCTGGCCGCCTGCGTCGCGGCCCTCGGCCGGCGCGTCCTGCTGTTTGACCTGGACCCGCAGGCCAACGCCACGAGCGGCCTTGGGCTGGAGAAGAAGGAAGGCGCGAGCGCCTATCGCGCGCTGGTGGGCGAAGCGCCGCTGCTCGACCAGGTCCAGGCCACCGCGTTCGAGAAGTTGAGCGTCGTCCCGAGCGAGGTCGACCTGTGCGGCGCGGATATCGAACTGCCGCGGCTCGAGAATCATCTCCTGCGCGTCGCGCACGCGCTCCAGCCGGTGCTGGAATCCGGCCGGTTCGACCTGGTGCTCATCGATTGTCCGCCGTCCCTGGGCGTGCTGACATTGAACGCATTTGCGGCGGCGGACGGATTGGTGGTGCCGTTGCAGTGCGAGTATTACGCGCTCGAAGGACTTTCGATGCTCAACCGGATCATCGGCCAGTTGCACGAGAACGGCGTGAATCCGCGCCTGGAATTGCTTGGGGTGGTGATGACGATGTTCGACAGCCGGACAAAATTGTCGAACCAGGTTGTTTCGGAAGTGCGCGAACATTTTGGCGCGCGTGTGTTTGAAACGATGATTCCGCGCACCACCCGGCTTGCGGAGGCGCCCAGCTTCGGCAAACCGATCATTCATTACGACAAATACAGCCCCGGCTCGGCCGCCTACGAACTGCTCGCCCAGGAATTCGTGCAGCGGGCGGGGGTGTAGGACGGGTGGGGGATAAATGGATGGGTGGATTGCTGGATAAATGGGAAGACTGTCGCGCGGAGTCCTCCAACAATCCCACAGCCCAGGTCAGGGCCCGAGTCTCGCCCCACCGGCTCTTACATTCTGCCTTCTGCCTTGAGGTAGCTGTCCATCGCTTTCGCCGCGCGCTTGCCATCTCCCATCGCCAGGATCACCGTCGCGGCGCCGCGGACGATGTCGCCGCCGGCGAACACGCCGGGCAGGCTGGTCATGCCGTTGTCGTCGATGAGGATGTTGCCCTGGCGAGTGAGTTTGAGGTCGGGGCAGGTGGCGGTGAGGAGGGGGTTGGCGCGGGTGCCGATGGCGACGACAACCACGTCGCAGGGCAGGACGAATTCGGAACCGGGCACGGGTTCCGGGCGGGCGCGGCCGGATTCATCGGGTGTGCCGAGCTGCATGCGGACGCATTTGAGCCCGGTGACCCAGCGTTTGTCGTTGCCGACGACCTCGACCGGCGCGGTGAGGTAATGGAATTCGATGCCTTCCTGTTCGGCGTGGTGGACTTCCTCGGCGCGGGCGGGCAGTTCTTTCGCGGTGCGGCGATAGACGATCATGGCGGAATCGGCGCCGAGGCGGCGGGCGGTGCGGACGGAGTCCATGGCGACGTTGCCGCCGCCGACGACGGCGACGCGTTTGCCATGGAGGACGGGCGTGTCGCTGCGGGGAAACTGATAGGCGGCCATCAAATTGATGCGCGTGAGGTATTCGTTGGCGGAATAGACGCCCTTGAGATTTTCGCCGGGAACATTCATGAACACCGGCAGGCCGGCGCCGTTGGCAATGAACACGGCGTGAAATTCCTTCTGTAATTCCTGCAGCGTGTAGGTGCGGCCGATGACGACATTGCACTCGATTTTCACGCCGGCATCGCGGAGGCGGTCGACCTCCTGCTGGACGATTTTTTTGGGGAGACGGAATTCGGGGATGCCGTAGACGAGGACGCCGCCGGGTTTATGGAGGGCTTCGTAAACGGTGACGGCGTGTCCGAGCCGGGCGAGTTCGCCGGCGGTGGTGAGGCCGGCGGGGCCGGATCCGACGATGGCGACGCGTTTGCCGGTGGGTTCGGGGCGGGGCGCCTGGATCTGGCCGGCGTGGTTGCGGGCCCAGTCGGCGACGTAGCGTTCCAGGTAGCCGATGCCGACCGGGAGGCCCTTGGCGCCGCGGACGCATTCGATTTCGCACTGGGTTTCCTGCGGGCACACGCGGCCGGTCACCGCCGGGAGCGCGTTGTCGCCTAACAGACTTTTAGCGGCCTCCTGCAGGTTGCCCTGGGACACGAGGTCTATGAACTTCGGGATGTTCACCCCGACCGGGCAGCCCGAGACGCAGCGGGGATCCTTGCATTGCAGGCAGCGGTCGGCCTCGAGCAGGGCGACCTGCTCGGGGAACCCGAGGTTCACCTCGGCAAAATTCGCCGCGCGCGAGGCGGAATCCTGCTCCGGCATGGATTGCCGGTTGATCTGCATGCGCTGTTTCGTAGTCGGCTTCATGAATTCAGCCGGCATTTGCCGTCGGCGCAGGCATTGGCGCGTTGTTCGAATTCCCGGTAGGTCGCCAGCCGGTCGGCCAGCTCGTCGAAATCCACCTGGTGCCCGTCAAATTCCGGCCCGTCCACACAGGCAAACCGGGTTTCCTTCCCGATGCTCACCCGGCAGCCGCCGCACATGCCCGTGCCGTCGATCATGACGGGGTTGAGTGAGACGATGGTGCGGACGCCGAGGGGCCGGGTGAGTTCAGCGACGGCGCGCATCATGGGGACGGGGCCGACGGCGTAGACGATGTCCACGGCGCCCGCTGCGAGGATTTCGCGGGCGGCATCTGTGACGAAACCCTTGCGACCGTAACTGCCGTCATCGGTGCAGACGACGACTTCGCCAAGGCGGCGGAGTTCCGGTTCGAAAATGACCCATTCGCGGGAGCGTCCGCCGATGATGCTGGTGACGCGGACGCCGGCGGCATGGAGGGCCTGGGCGATCGGGTGGGCGACGGCGGTGCCGACGCCGCCGCCGATGCAGACGGCGTGGCCGGAGGCGACGAGTTCGGTGGGATGACCGAGGGGGCCGACGATGTCGCGGATGGCGTCGCCGGGGTTGAGAGCGACCAGTTCGCGGGTGCTTTTGCCGACGGCCTGGATGACGAGAGCGATGGATCCGGCCTGGGGATCGGCGTCGGCGATGGTGAGCGGGATGCGTTCGGAATCTTCGCCGAGGTGGACGATGACGAATTGGCCGGCGCGGCGGATGGCGGCAATGCGCGGGGCGGCGACGTCAATGCGGGTGACGTTGGGGCTCAACTGAGTTCTGGCCAGGACCGTGTGCATGATTGCGAAGTCCGGCCGCCAGGGCGTTCTTCGCAATAAAACGATGGCTGCGGCGGGGGCGCGGGTCAATAAAACAAAGTCGGAAGGAAGAATGCAGAATGCAGAAATTGGGGGCAGGTGCTGGATAGATGGATTGTTGGATGGCTTTGCGCGCGGATTCATCCAGCAACCCAACAATCCTCACGGCAGAGTCAGGGCTCGACGGAGTCTCGCCCCACCTGGACTTGCCCCGCCTACACGAGTGCGAGGAGGTTGTGTGCGCGGGTGGTGTGGTTGCGGATGGCGTTGGCGATGTGGGTTTGTTCGTCGATCGTCAGGCCGAAAATCTCGACCACCGGTTCCTCGTCCTGGAAGGCGTAGGCGGGGTTGGAAGGCTCGTCGATCGTGCGGTGCGCGATGCGGTTGGCGATATGGGTGACGCCGGAGAGGCGGGGCGTGGGATCGAACACGGGGCGATGATGATTGGCGACGGCTTCGACGATGGCATCGGGGAGGCGCCACACGTGCAGCAGGCAGGCGCCGACTTCGGCGTGATCGGTTCCCAGCACTTCGCGTTCGGCTTCGGCGACGTGGAGTCCCTCGTCCGCCACGTGCTTTTGAATGATGGCCTGGGTTTCGGGGCTGAGGGCCTGGACGATGACGAGTTTGCCGATGTCGTGGAGCAAGCCGGCGGTGAACGCCATCGACGCGTCGTCCTCGAACAGGCGTCGTTGCACGACGGCTTCCGCGGCGACGGCGGCGGCGAAAGCGTGGCGCCAGAGGCCGTTTTCCCCGATCGAATAACACGGCAGCGCGCCGGTCATCGCTCCGCCCACCGTCAGCGTCAGGGCGAGGCTCAGGGTCTGGTGATAGCCCAGCAGCAGCAGGGCGTGGTCGATCGAGGAGACTTTGTCCACGAGCCCCATGGTGGAGGAATTGCAGGCGCGCAACAGTTTTGCCGTCAGGACCGTGTCCGACTTGATGAGATCCACCGCCTCGTGGGTGCTGTGCTCGAGGGGATCGAGCAAGTCGACCAGTTTCAGTGCCGCCTGTGAAATGCGGGGGAGGTTCCGGGCCTTCGCGACCAGTTCATGCGCGGTCATAAGACATCGTCCGACAAAAATAGAAACATCGATCACAAGCCGGGATGTGACCCTCCCGGTACAATCCCGTGCGACGATGCCTGGCTTTCGGCAGGAACGATCGCAACGCACTGCAGAGCACCTACCATGCCGGGCCCACCCGAAAACGGTGTTCCATTTTGACAATGCGGAGTATAACGCTTACTTAAGTGGATATTTATTGAATTATGTCGCGAATTGCTGAGGCGATGGAGGTGGCATCGGTCACCCTGGAAGCTGCGGAGACCAAGACGATCCGGCTGGCGTGGCCGGCGGGGTATGACCCGGAGTTTCGGACGGGCCAGTTTGTGACGTGTTACTGGCCGGATGAGCCGGGGTATAAGCGGGCGTATTCGCTGAGTTCCTGTGCGTTGGACCGGGGTTTTTATGAATTCACGGTGCGGCGGGACGGGAAGATGGGGACGCGTTTGGTGGACTGGATCAAGCCGGGGCAGCGGTTGATGGTTCTGCCGCCGGCGGGTCGTTTTTTGCCGGAATTTGAGCCGGGCCGGCACCTGGTGTGTATTGCGGGCGGATCCGGAGTGACGCCGTTCCGGGGGTTTGCGCGGGAGGCGACGCGCCGGAAACTGGACACCCGGATCACGGTTCTTTACAGCGTCCGGCGGCCCGCAGACATCATTTTCAATGAGGAATTCCGGTCGCTGGAAAAGGAAAACCCGCGCTTTCAATTCCAAGTCACGTGCACGCGGCTTGGGGAATCGGATGCCTGGAC
Organism: Verrucomicrobiota bacterium; assembly: GCA_046346665.1. GTDB lineage: Bacteria > Verrucomicrobiota > Verrucomicrobiia > Limisphaerales > JAXMHQ01 > JAXMHQ01. Next base: position 90,989 of record JAXMHQ010000010.1, on the reverse strand, counting down.
GGGTCGATGCGGGCGGATCGACGCGTCGTGGCTGGCGCAGCATGCGGAGGCGGGGAACGGGTGCGTATTCTACGCGTGCGGTCCGAATGCGCTGGTGGATTTCGCGCAGGACCTGGCATTGGGGCTGGGTGTGCCGAAGGAGCGGATTCGGACGGAGAAATGGGGATGAGCTCAGTTTAAGAGTTTAAGAGTTTGAGAGTTTGAGAGTTTGGGAGTTGGTCAGGGCTCGACGGAGTCTCGCCCCACCAGGTCTCTCTTGTAACGACGGCATTGGCGCAATCACTCTCAAACTCCCAAACTCTTAAACTCTCAAACTCCCAAACTCTTAAACTTTCTTTATTCGTTCTTACGGCTGGTGCATTCTGTCCGGATGTTGAAGCGCACACCATTGTTTGCGTCCCACGAGCGGCTGGGGGGCAAGCTCATTGAATTTGGCGGATGGGAAATGCCGGTGCAGTACACCGGGATTGTGGAGGAGCACCTGGCGGTTCGGGAGGCGGGCGGGATATTTGACATCTGTCACATGGGCGAGTTCCTGGCGACGGGCGACGGCGCCGCGGAGTTTCTGAATCGGACGCTGACGAACGACATTGGCCGGCTGCGGCCGGGGCAGGGCCAGTACACGCTGATGTGTTATGAAAGCGGGGGTGTGGTGGATGATTTGTATGTTTACCGGCTGTCGGGCGCGGCCTACCTGCTGATCGTGAACGCGTCGAGGATCGAGGCGGACTGGGCGTGGCTGCAGGAGCGGTTAGGCGCGGGCGCGGCGGGGGTGGAGCTGCGGAATCTATCGGATGCAACCGGCGCGGTGGCGGTGCAAGGGCCGAAGGTGCGGGGTTTCATCGACGAACTGGCGCCTGGGGCGGCCTGTGGCGGCACGGCGGTGTCGCGGCCGTTTGATCTCAAGAAAAACGAGGTGGCGAGCTTCCACATGGGCCCTCACACGCTGCACATTGCGCGCACGGGGTATACGGGCGAGGACGGATTCGAGGTGGTGGCGCCGGCGGAGGCGATTGTGGAGATCTGGGACCGGCTGCTGGTGCTGGGCGCTTCGCGGGGGTTGAAGCCCTGCGGCCTTGGGGCGCGCGACACGCTGCGCACGGAGGTGTGTTATCCGCTGTATGGGCATGAGTTGAGCGACGGGATTTCGCCGGTCGAAGCGGGCCTGGGATATTTTGTGGCTTTTGAGAAAGGTCCGTTTGTGGGTCGCGCCGCGCTGGCGGAGCAGAAGGCGCGCGGGCCGGCGCGGAAGATCGCGGCGTTCCGAATGACGGGGAAAACCCCGCCTCCACGGCCGGGTTATGCAATTTTATCGGGTGGCAGGAAAGTGGGTGAGGTGACAAGCGGGACGCAAAGTCCGTCGTTGAATGCAGGGATCGGGCTTGGCCTGGTGCCCGCGGCGCTCTCGGCGCCCGGCACGGCTCTTGAAATTGAAATCCGCGGCAAAACCTATCCGGCCGCCGTGGTGCCGAAGCCGATTTACCGCAAGTCGTGATGGGGCCGGCGAGACGCCGGCCCTCCCGGAAACCGATTCCCGATCCGGTTTCGCTTGAGTCCGTTTGTGATCTTCGACTAATTTGGCGCACACTATGAGTTCGAGTATTCCGGCCGATTTACGGTATGCAAAGTCGCACGAGTGGGTGCGGGTCTCCGCCACGCTGGGCACGGTGGGCATCACGGATCACGCGCAGCACGAGCTGACGGACGTGGTTTTTGTGGAGCTGCCCGAGGTGGGGCGCAAGGTTTCGGCGGGCGAGGCGTGCGCCGTGGTGGAATCGGTCAAGACGGCGAGCGACATTTATTCGCCGGTGACGGGCCAGGTTTCCGAGGTGAACAAGGCGGTGGTGGACAACCCGGCGCTGGTGAACACGGATCCTTACGCCGCGGGCTGGTTTTTCAAGATCAAGCTTTCGAACCCGGCCGAGCTCGGCACTCTTCTTTCGCCCGAGCAGTACAAATCGCAGGTTGGCGGCTGAGCCGGCCTTGCGGGCTTCGCAATTTCAGGCACGTTACAGCGTGAGCAACGCCAATCCCAAATCCGTCCGGCTTTTCATCAAACCCTATTGCCCGTGGTGCCACAAGGCGATGCACTGGCTCGACCGGCGGGGAATTGCGTATGAGTCGATCGACGTGATTGCCGACGAGAGCGCGTTTGAGGAGATGATCCGTCTGTCCGGCCAGGAGCTGGCGCCGGTGATTGAGGTGGACGGCGAGATCCTGGCCGATTTCGGTCCGGACCAGCTCGCGCAATTCTGGAAGCGATTTGAATGACGCCCCCGGTTTCCAATCCTTTGCCGGCGGCGGCGCCGCGTCCGCGGCTGCCGGACTGGCTGCGCACGCGGCTGCCGGTGGCGGACACCTTTGCGCAGACGCGCGGCCTGCTGGGTGAATTGAACCTGCACACCGTCTGCGAGAGCGCGCGGTGTCCGAATCACTGGGAATGCTGGAGCAAGGGGACGGCGACGTTCATGATTGCGGGGGACCGGTGCACGCGGGCGTGCGGTTTTTGCGCGGTGACGACGGCGCGGCCGCTGGCGCTGGAGGCGGACGAGCCGTCGCGCGTGGCGGAGGCGGCGCGGCGGATGAAGCTGCGGCACGTGGTGATCACGGCGGTGGCCCGCGACGACCTTGCGGACGGCGGCGCGGATCATTTTCGGCGGACGATTGAAGCGGTGCGGGAGGCGAGCCCCGGGATTGTGATCGAGGTGCTGACGCCGGATTTCAATGACAGTGACGCGGCGATCGAGCTCGTGTTGTCGGCGCGGCCGCAGGTGTTCAATCACAACCTGGAAACCGTGCGCCGGCTGACGCCGGAAGTGCGGTCGCGGGCGACGTACGACCGTTCGCTGAGCGTGCTGCGGAAGGCGAAGGCCAGGGGTGGCGACGCCGTTTACACGAAGTCGGGCCTCATGCTGGGCCTGGGCGAGCGGCCGGAGGAAGTGCGCGAGGCGCTGGGGGACCTGCGGGCGGCGGGCTGCCAGGTGTTGACCCTGGGGCAGTATTTGCAGCCGACGCTGAAGCATTTGCCGGTGCGCGAGTTCATTTCGCCGGAGGCGTTCCTGGAATGGAATCGCGAAGCGCGGCGGATGGGATTTGTGCACGCGGCCTGCGGGCCGATGGTGCGCAGTTCCTATCACGCGGACGAATTCCGCGCGGCGCCGCCGGGCGCTATTTCACCGGCGTGAACATTCCCGGGTCGCGGCGCATGAGGTAGAGCAGGGCGCCGATAACGAACACGGCGAATAGGATGGCGAGGACGGTGGACACCTTTTTCAGCAACTGCGCCTGCCGGATCACCTGGGCGCTGCGTTCCCGTTCGGCTTGTTTGAACAGGGCCAGTTCCTTGTCGAGCGACACCAGGGCCGATTCGTCCTTCAATTGAAACGTGAGCCAGTTTCCCGACGGGTTCCAGCTCTCCGGCAGTTTCTTCAATTGTTCCGGTGTGGCGGGTTGAAATCCGTGCCGCGTCCAGAACGGGGCGGTTTCCTGCGTCCAGAGCCGGAACACGCCGTGGTTGGAGGCGACGGAGCCGATGCGTTCCATGACGCGGGCGCGCAGCTCCTCGGCCTGTGAGAAATCGCCGTAAGCTTCGCTGTGCAGGCAGGCGTGGTGGCTGTCGATCCGGATGCCGATGCCGCCGAGCAGGTCGCCGGCGGGCGATTCGATCACCTGGAATTCCGTGAGGCGCGGTTCCAGTGCGTCGCAGGGCAGGCGCATGGAGGCCCAGAGTTCACGCAAGACCGGCAGATCCTCCAGCGTCGCGCGCCGGACGCGATAGGATGATTCAGGCATGAAGGGGAGGATAGGCGTGGTGCGGCTGAATTCAATTGAGATTTGAGGGGGGCCGCAATCTCACGATTGCGGCTACAGGGGGAGTGTAGCCGCGATTGTAAAATCGCGGAGATTGGGTTTTTCCTGGGGACCGCGATCTGACGATCGCGGCTACGGGACGGCTCAGGGGACGCGGAGGAAGCGGAAGAACTGCTGGTCCTGGGTGGCGGAGTTGGTGTAGACGAGCGAACCGCCGCTGAGGGTCTGGGCGGCGGTATTGGTGCCCCAGCCGGCGGCGGGATCGGGGGTGTCGAGCAGCACGTAGCGTTGCCACTGGATGCCCGTCACGGTGACCAACACCTGGCCGGGCGCGAGGGGGGCGATGGCGAGGGTTGAATCCATGGTCCAATTCAATGTGAGGTTCCCGGTCACGCCGCCCCAGCCGTCCACGACGATCCGGTAGACCGTTCCGGCAGAAGCTTCGAATCCCAGCCGGCTGGTCTGGGCGCCGCCGACGTCGTCGTTGTTCGAGGCGATCAACGTCAGGTTCGTCACGGAGGTCCCGGTGTAAACCGCCAGCGACGTGTCGAAACCGCTGCCCATCGTGTTGAAATCCACGGGCCCGTCGGCCGGCGCCGTCCAGCGGTACCAGATGGAATGGCCGCCCACGTCGAAGGCGTGAGCGGGTTCTAACGGTTCCTTGCTGGCGCCGAGGTTGGAGCCGTTGGTGGACCCGGTGGTGCCTGTGATGGCGAAGGCGGCGGCGAAATCGTCATTGGCGGGCGGGTTGAGGTTGAGCACGACGGTTCCGACGGCGCCGAGGTAGCCGTCGACGGCGATGCGGTAGGTGGTGCCGGCATTGGCGAAGAAGCTGACCTGGCTTTGGAGGATGCCTCCGCCGATGTTGTCATTGTAGGTGACCGGCGCCAGGGAATTCACGCTTGTCCCGGTGTAGACCGCGAGCAGGGTGTCGAAGTCGCTGCGGCGGGTGTTGATGACGACCTGTGCGCTGGAGGACGGGGTCCAGTTGAACCAGACCGAGTGTCCGCCGTCCTGCCCTGCGTGGCTGGGTTCGCCGGATTGCTTGGAAGCACAATAATTCGGCTGGGACAAACTCCAGGGCACGGACGGGATCACCGTGGCATTTGCAAACGCGTCGTTGTCCGGCGGCGAAACGCAGTTTGTCGGCGGGATGGTGACCGTGACGAGCGTCGTGTTATTGTTGGTGTCGGCTTCCTGGATCAGGTTGTAGGGGTTCACGAGGAGTCGCAGGGTGTATTGGCCCGGCGGAACGCCCGTGATGTCGATGTACTGACACGGCAGTCCGGCGCCGTAGACGTCGGCCCAGCCTGCCTGGATGCCCTGGTATCCGCACGTGTAGCGGGCCTGGGAAGAGGCGCCGGGCGACCACGGATGATCGTCGACGAGGCAGAAACCGACCTTGTGTCCGAACGCGACGACGGTGTTGTTGGAATCGAGCAGGTCGTATTGGGCGAATTCCTCGAAGTGATAATGCCCGTGGCACGACGCCCATTCGAACAGGGAATTGGTGGCGGGATTGCCCAAGGCGAGGTCGCCCGCGCCGATGTTGCGCGTTTCGGTGCTGAAGCTCAGCAAAGTCCTTTTTCCTGTTATCGCGCAGCCTTCCAGCACCTCGCAATCGTTGGTCGCAAACGTCCGGGTCACGACCGTCGGCGACACCGCCGGGCCCCACAGCACCAGGTCCGGCAAGGCGGATCCCGCCTGTTTCCAGTCCAGAGTCACCGTTCCAGACGCGCCGCCGAACCCGTCCACCGCCACATGGTAGGTGACCCCGGCCTGAGGTGTGAAGGTCAGGCGGCTCATCCGGTCGTTTGCGCCGTCGATGTCGTCGTTGTTGGTGACCAGCGACAACGCGGCCACATCGGATCCCGTGTAGACCGCCAGCAGCGTGTCGAAACTGCTGCCGGTGGTGTCGAAGGTCACCGGCTGGCTGGTCGGGGCCGTCCAGCAGTACCAGAGCGATTTTCCGCCGGGGTTGCCCGCGTGATCCGGTTCGCCGGTCTCTTGGGTGGCGGACAGGTTGTTGTCGAAGCGCACGCCCTGGCCACCGCTCAACGCCGCGCAGCCGGCGAAGGAATCGTTCAGGCACGCGTCTTCGGACAGCAATTGTTCCTGGTGATGGAACAGGTCCGGGTCGTTTGTGGACGAGCGCGCGTTATCGGGAACGGATTGGCCGGCGCGATAAATCTCGATTCGATAATCCCGGCACGCGCAGCCGGAGCCCATCGGGATGTCGATGAACTGGGCGTCGCTGCTGCGGCAGCCGGTGATCGAGTGCAGCGCGTTTGTGTAAATGGGGACCCACGTCGGATCCGCGCAATCCTTTGTGTAGACGATTTCGTAAACCGAGATCGTGCCGTTGCAGTTCTGCACGTCTGGATTCCAAGTGAGCCGGGCCGCGTCTCCGGTCAGTGTTCCCGCATAACATCCGTCCCCGTTGCAATCCTGCTGGTACGCCCACCAGGCGTCGTCGATGACGGCCGTTTGCGCCGCGAGGCGGGCGGTGGAAATGGTGAATATTAACAGGAAAAACAGGCTCCTCGGCGCCTTGCCGGGGCGTGGACATAGACGCCCTGTGAATTGCGCCGCTGGGGTCATGGCGCCTACCGTAAACCACGCACATCGATTTGTCGAGTGTCGTCGCCCGAAAACGCCGACCGGCGGTCGGCGATACGGCAGGCCGGGCGGCCTGCGCTACGGGTTTAGCCCTGGCCGCGCTGGCGGCGGATTTCGTAGAGGAACACCGCGGCGGCCGCGGCCACGTTGAGGGAATCCACCCCGGGCGCCATCGGCACGGCGACCGCGTCGTCGCAGGCCGCCAGCACGTCCTCCGAAATGCCAAATCCTTCGCTGCCAAAGACCACGCAACAATCGCCCGAGAAATCCGTGCCCGCGAGGGTACGTCCATCGGCGCGCGGGTGCGCGGCGACGCAGCGGACGCCCTGTGCGCGCAATTGCCGCAGGGCGGCCGCGAGTCCCGGCGACGCGGCGTGCGGGGGCGGGGCGAGAACGACATCCTGGTCGGGCCCTTCCGTCCAGGAATTGCCGGCTGGCGGGATGGGCGCGGTCCGGGGCAATTCGAACACGGGGAGCTGAAAAATGGTGCCCATCGAGTTCCGGACGGCGCGGCGCAGGAAGGGGCTGCTGGACGATTCTCCGACGACGAGGCCGTGCACTCCGAACGCGGCGCAGTTCCGGACGAGCGCGCCGAGATTTTCCGCGCTGGTCAATCCTTCCACCGCCGCGAGGAGCCGCGGCCGCGGCGCGGCGTCCAGCAGCGATTCCAGTGTCGGCCGGGCAGGAATCCGGCCCACCGCCAGCACGCCCTGGAACATGGAAAATCCGGTCAGTTTCTCCAGCAGCTTTTTTTCAGCGACGAACACGGGGAACGTTTCGGGCCGGGTTTCGAGCAGGGGCCGGAAGGAGTCGACCCATTTTTCGGGGAGCAGGACGGAGACGAGTTCGAACCGGCTTTCGAGCAGGCGCCGGACGACCTTGGTGCCTTCGGCCACGAAGATGCCCTGGCGTTCGTGATCGATCGATCGCCGCATGGTGGCGTAGGGCTGGAGTTCGGGCAGGTCGAAGGTTTCGATTTTGCGAAGTTCGAACATCGGGTGAACCGAATTGAGGCGGGCTAGAGCGCCAGCGTGGCGCAGGGCGTGGATTGGGACGTGAGTTCGAGGCGGCAATGCGAGGCGCCGATTTTTTCGAGCCGCTGCTGGACGACGCGGCGGGCGAGGTCGGGCGTGTTGCATTCCCGGCTGAGGTGTCCGAGGTAGAGGTGGCGGAGGTCGGCGGACATGAGGAATTCGGCGGCGTCGGCGGCGGCTTCGTTGGAGAGGTGTCCGTGCCGGCCGAGGATGCGCTGCTTGAGGCTCCAGGGGCGGCGCGGGCATTCCTGCAGCATTTTCACGTCGTGATTCGCCTCGAGGACGAGCGCGTTCGCCGGGCGGACTCGCTGCAGCACGAGCTGCGTGGCGTGGCCGAGGTCGGTAAGAAACCCGAGATTACCCGAAGCGGTGCGCAGGAGGAAGCCGACGGGATCCTGGGCGTCGTGGGGAATGGAGAATGTTTCCACGAGCACCTCCCCGATTTCGAAACTGGCGCCGGTGGCGAACAGGCGGCAGGGAAGTCGTTTGCCCGTGGAATCCTGGATCGCCTCGGCGGTGGCGCGGTTGCAATAGACGGGCACCTGGAGTTTTTCCACGAGCGCGCCCAGTCCGGCGATGTGGTCGCTGTGCTCGTGGGTGATGAGGATGCCGCTCAGGTTTTCGGGGGCGCGCCCGATGGTGGCGAGGCGCTGCCGGATCTGGCGCAGGCTGAATCCGGCGTCGACGAGCAGCCGGGTTTCCCCGGTCTCCACGTAGGCGCAGTTCCCGGACGATCCGCTGCCCAGGATGGTGAGTTGCACGGCCACGGGGTCACGGTAATGAGCCGGTGCGGAGGGGGCAACGATTTTCAGTTTGTGAGTTTATGAGTTTGAGAGTTTAAGAGTGGGGCTCGCGCATTCACTGAAACAACTCTTAAACTCCTAAACTCCTAAACTCCTAAACTCTTAAACTGCTCAGCTCTGCTCCGCCGGGGTCATTGTCGCGTGAAGCGAGGAGCTTTTCGACTTTCTCGCGGATGATTCGTTCGCAGGCGGCGACTTCCTCCTTGCGTTGCTGGAGGTAATCGTCGGCGATCTGCTGCAGGTCGTCCACGTTGTAGAGGTAGACGTCCGGCATGCGCATCACCCGGTCGTCACGCGGACGGCGATATCGACCAGGACAGGGCCGGTGGCGGCGCCGTTTCATAAGCGGTTCGAGCAGGGCGCGGCGAGGATGGGTATGGGCGAGGCGGTGCTGCTGATGGTGATGTCGATCGATTCGAATTCGCGGGCTCCTCCAGTCGTCGAAGCGCACGGCGCGCGTCCGCCGAGCTCGTCGTGGTGGCGAGGGCGGCGGGCGCGGTTCGAGCGGTTGGCGACGACGATGCCGGGCCGGTGCCGCGCGACATGAGGGCGCGCGCGGTTTCGCCGGCCGCTGGCGCCGATGACCATAACGTGGCGGCCTTTCGAGGAGCAATGCCGGCGAGTTCCACGGCGACGGAGGCGACGGAGATGTGCCGTTGCCGCGCCGATCTGGGTTTCCGCGACGAGTTTGGCGATGTGGAAGGCGCGTTGAAAGACGCGGCTGAGGCGTCGCCGGTGAGCCGGTGCTGGAGGGCGCGAGGTCGGGCTTTCTTGAGCTGGCCGAGGATTTCGGCTTCGCCGAGCACCATGGAATCGAGGCCGAACACGCGACGCGGAACAGGTGCAGCGAGGCCAGCGGATCGACAGCGTGTAGAGTTCGGCGCCGGCGGATCGGGGCATCGGCGGCTTTCGAGGAGGAACCGGCGAGTTCGGCGAACGCGGCGACGGTTCGAGCCGGGTGGCGACGCAGAGTTCGACGCGGTTGTGGCGGTGGACAGGATGACGCCTCTGTCGGCGAGGCCGGATTCGCGAGCCGGCGGAGCGCGTCGGGGATTTTCGGGATCGACGAACGCGAATCGTTCGCGCACTACGGGCGAGAGCGGCTCAATCCGATGACAACGATGGGCATGCGGTCAGGATGATGCAGCGGCGACAGCAGTGTTGGTGCCCCAGAACGTGAGCAGCACGAAGATGAAGATCAGCGCGCAGGCCAGGGTGAAGCGGCGTCCGGTCAGGACGAATTTCCAGTGCGCGAGAGCAGCAGGGCGAGGTAGAGCGCCCGCCGACGGCCCGACCACCACCTTGGTAGAGCAGATGGCCACTGCGGCGCGGGAGATGGGTCGCCGATGGCGAGGCCGAGGGTGAGCAGTGCGAACCCGGCCATGACAAGCCGCAGCGTGACGGTTTCCGGAGTTGCTGGATGGGCGGAGCAGCGACAGCACGGCGCGGAGCTGCGGAACTTGAGGTTGTGCTCCTGGCTGAGGAACATGATGCTCGACACGCTGGCCAGGCCGAAGGCGCCGTAAGCCAGCAGGATCAGGGCGGCATGCAGGCTGGCCGCCGCGCCGCTGAATTCCGGCTGCGGCCCGTGCGGCGGATCCAGCGCCGGCATTTCAGGCGAAGACGCCCATCGCGAACAGGATGGGCGACGCGAACACGCCGAAGAACCGCAGCGGAGGCCATAGGCCGATTAAAAGATAGGCGGCGGTGATGGTCCAGGCCATGAACAGGGTGGCCTCGTAGAGGTTGTTGACCGGGCAATGGTTCAGGGAAAACCCGCGTTGAAACATCGCCGTGGTGTGCAGGGCGAAGGCGCCGGCCAGGATCAGGTAATTGATCCGGTTGTCGCGCCGGAACCCGCGGCGCCAGAGGAAGACCGAGTAGACCGTGCTGACGCCGTAGAGCACGACGGCGAAGAAAAAAAACAAACGGCCCGAACCCTCAGTCATGGAGACAGGTTACAATGAAATTTCAAATTTCAAATTTCAATTTTCAGGCCGAACCATGGAAGCAGGGGGTCGCGCGTAGCGGGGCGCGATGGCGGCTAAGAAATCCAAAGTTCTTCCTTTGCTGCCATCGCGCCCCTTCGCGCGACTGCGTTCCCGGGCAATACGGAGTCGAGCCCATACCTGAGGAGTCAGTTCGACGGAGTCTCGCCCCACCATATAGAGCCTGAATTCGTGTTAATTCGCGTCAGCTCTGGGATTCACTGCCGTTCGTTTCGCCGGGCGGCCGCCGGGGTGGCAGTCGGTGCATTTCACGGAGTGAATGTTGTGCGTGCTCGATTTGGACCGGAAGGTGGTGTCCATGGTTTCCACGTCGAGGCCGCAGTTGGAGAGTTGCGGATGGCAGGTCGCGCAGGACGCGCGCGGGCTTTGGTCGTGGCCCTGGTGGCAGGCAAAGCAACTGAATCCCTCGTGCACGCCGACGCCGGTGCGGTCCTCGCCGGAGCCGGCCTGCGCGGTGTGATCGGGCGCGTGACATTGATAACACAGTGCCTGACGCTGGTCGGGAGCGACGCGGACCGGCCGGGTGCCGTCGAGCAGATGAGGCAGCGGCAGCACGGCGACATCGAAGGGCAATTGTTCGCGCCGATCGAAGAAGCTGAGCTGGATGGTGGCTTTGGCGTGGTTGGTGCCGTCGGCGGAGATCATCCCCGCGGGGGTCCCGGGGCGATGCACGGAGTGGCAGGCGATGCAGGGGATGGAGTGTGTTTGCGGGGAGACATCCGGGGACATATGCCACGGGCCGGCCAGGGCGCGCGGCTGGATCAGTTCGCGGCTGTCGCCTTCGAAGAACATGCCGTGGCAGAGCAGGCATTGATCGCTGACGATGCGGTGGCTGTTGTGTTCGGGGTTGAGGAAGATTTTGGCGTAACTGGCGCCGTGCGGGCCGGCGGACCAGGCGGAGTATTCCTGTTCATGACATTTGCCGCAGCGCTCGTTCATGCCGCGGCTGATGTCGCGCTGGCGGACGAGCAATCGTTCCGGCACCCGGCCGCTCATGTGGAGCCAGAGCTGGCGGGCGTTGTTGAGATGGAATTTCAGGTCGGTCGTGAACAAGCTGCCATGGCATTCCTTGCATTGAACCGAGCGATGCGCGGAGATGGACCAGTGGTCGTGGTAGGCGCTGGATTTCGTGGCAGCGAATGGTAGGCTTTAGCGCCCGCGGCGGCGTAATAGGCGCTCCCGGCCGGAACAGCCAGGATGACGAGAGCGATCGGGGACAGCAGCAGCCACCAGAGTAATTTTCGACGCTTTTGCCCGGGTTTCATGTTAGCGCAAACCGCCGCCTTTCCACGCGGTCTTGATGTAATCCGACGCGTAATAGGCGATCGCCATGATGGTGAGCACGGGGTTGAATCCGCCGTTGGTCACGTGGACGCTGGCGTCGATGACGAACACGTTGTCGACGTCGTGCAGCTTGCAATGTTTGTCGACCACGGATGTCGCGGGGTCGTTGCCCATGCGGCACGTGCCGGCCTGGTGCTGTCCGCCGCTAAGCCATCGCTGGTTTTTCTGGCGCCGGACGGTTTCAATCGCGCCGGCTTCGCGGAGCCATTGTTCCGACCGGTCGGAGGCGAATTTACACAATTCGAGGTTATGCGGATGGTCGAGGCCGGAGAGCCGGGCGACGGGGATGCCCCAGAAATCGCGGACTTTGGGATCGACCTGCACGCGGGAATCGAACACGGGCATTTCCTGGGAGGGTCCCATGATGACGATGGTGCGCTTGAACCAGGAGCGCATGAAATCCTTGTGGGCCTTGCCCCAGCGCGGTTTGCCGTCGGGCCCGTGGCTGGTGAACATGTAAGGCAGACGCTGGAATTCGTTGGCCAGCATCATGCCGCCGCGGAGCCCGGGGTTGCCGTGGTTGAAATCGCAGATGGCAATCTCCGCGCCGGGCCCGAGGTCGTCGTAGACGTCGTGATCGAACAAACCCTCGGCGCCGCTGTAGGCGTGTCCCTGGAGGTTGCGTCCGACCCAGTCGTGCCGGTTGCCGAGTCCCTGGGGGAACAGGGCGCTCTTGGAATTCAACAGGAGCCGGGCGGATTCGATTGCGCCGCCGGAGACGACGATGAGGTCGGCGGTCTGGGTCTGGAGGCGGTTGTTTTCGTCGAAGTATTGCACCGCTGTGGCGCGGCCGCGGGAGTCGAGGACGATATTGGAGACGATGCTGTTGGTGCGGAGTTCGCAATGGCCGGAGGCGAGGGCGGTGGGGATGACGGTGTTCTGGGTGCCGCACTTGGCGTTGCATTCGCAGGCGAAGCCGCAGCACCAGCGGCAGCGCATGCAGCCGAGGCGCCCGTTGTAGGGAACCGTGTTGCGCAGCATCGGGATGTAGAACGGGTGCCATCCGAGCCGCTGGGCGGCCGGTTTCAACAGTTTCGTCTCGTTGGAATCGGGCAGCGGCGGCATCGGCAGTCCGCGCCGTCGCGGCGCCTTGAACGGATCGGCCGATGGATCGCCCGACACGCCGATTTCCCATTCCGCTTTTTCGTAAAACGGTTCCAGGTCGTCGTAGGAAATCGGCCAGTCGTCCAGCGTGCTGCCCTCCGGGGTTCCGTAGAGCGATTTCATGCGGAAATCCTGGGCCATGTAACGCCAGGCCATGGCGCCGTAGCTGAGGGTTCCGCCGCCGACGCAGGCGGCGTTGTTGTTGTAATTGCCGTCGGCCGGCCACACGACGCGTTCGCGTCCGTCCGGATCGACGAACACGCGCGGTTCCTTTTCCTCGTCGGGGCCGTAGGGAACGCCTAACGCGGTGGTGCGCTGATTTCGAGGATCGTCCTTGCGTTCCTCCTCGGGGCGGGTTGCGCGCCGCGTTCGAGCAGGACGACGTCGAGCCCGGCGGTGGACAATTCCTTGGCGACGACGCCGCCGCCGGCGCCCGAGCCGATGACGACCGCGTTGACATGTTTGAGGCTCATGGCTTGGGGTCCGGGGACGCGGACGGTTTGGGGGCCCAGACGGCTTCCAGCGGGCGCTGGCTCCGGAGGGGCGGCGTGGACAATCCGAGCATGCGCCAGCTGATCATCTCGCGATTGCCGCCGTGGCGGGGGCCGCCGTAAAAGCCCTGCAGCGTGTGGTCGAGGAGGACGTTGAAAAACCCGGAGGACGGCGTGGTTTTCCACGTGGCGCCGGGCGCCTGGTTGGATTCCATCTGGTGCAGGAGGGCGTCCTGCTGGCCGAGGGTGAGGGCGACGAAGTCTTTCTGGTAGAGGGCGTGGCTTGATTCGTGGACGCCCTTGAGTCCGGCGCGGTAGAGGGGGAGGTAGCGGCGGTAATAGCCGGCCAGTTTGCGGTCGATGAACTGGACGACGCCGGCCCAGGCGGCGCCTGGGTCTTCATCGGGGGGGACGAGGCGGTCGCACATGGCATTGACCGTGGCGGCTTCGTCGTTGGTGAACACGCGCAGGGAGATGCCCCAGAGCGGGGGCAGTTGCATCAATGGCAAAGCGAGCAGCCCGGCCGCGGTTGTGCGGAGAAAATCGCGGCGGGACACCGGGTGGGAGCGCGGCATCGTGTGCATACGCACGTGCCCACAGGAAATAGACGGTCCAAGGAACGCTGTAAAGATCCAACTCAGACAGGAGCTGGACTCAAGGGACAATTTTTCACAGGAGGCAGCAGAGGGAGCGGAGAATAAAACTCGGTCGCCGAAAACGCATTTCATTTCCCCCTCTGCTCTCTCTGCTGCCTCCTGTAAAGAAGTCTCCTGTCAATCCTTCCTGTGACCGAACCCGCGGGCGACGATGGCGGCGCCGGCGATGAGGCCGAGGGCGAGGGCGAGGCCCCAGTGAACTGGAAGAGGAGGAGTCCGCCGAGCAGGGCGATGACGAGGGTGAGATTGGAATCCAGCGGCTGGCCGGCGAGCCCGCGCTGGAGCAGGGCGAAGGCGCTGGCGCAGGCGATGGCGCCGCCCACGGCGAGGACCGTCATGGAAACGGCGAAGCTGACGTCGACGCGCTCGGGCCAGCGGGAGCCGGAGACGCGGCAGGTGGCCAGGGAGCCTAACAGGAACAAAACCGTGAGGATGAGAAAGGTCCGCATTTTCATGAGCGCGGACAGGAGAGCCGGGCGGAAGCGTGTCATCAAATGCGGAATCCTCCAAGGTGGGGCGAGACTCCTTCGAGCTCTGACTGTGGACCGTGGGATTGTTGGATAAATGGATATTTGGATTGCTGGGTGGGTTCGCGCCAGTCTTCCCATTTATCCATGGATCCATTAATCCACCAATCCTTCGAGGGCTCGACGGAGTCTCTGCCCCACTGTGAAGCATGCTGCCAGGATCCGCATTCCGCACTCCGCATTCCGCACTTATTTTGCAATCACCTTGTCAATCTCTGCCAGGAGCGCGTCGTGGTCGAGGGGTTTGTGGAAGTAGCCGGCGGCGCCGGCGGCCAGGGCGCGGTCGCGGAATTTTTCGGGATCGGAGATGCTGATGATGAAGACGGGCGTGTGTTCGCCGCCTTCGGTGCGGCGGAGCCATTCCAGGATGACGAATCCGTCCCAGCCCACGCCGCCGCCGTGGGCGACGTCGGGCGGAAAACTCAGGTCGAGGAGGATGGCGTCGGGCCGGTTTTTGCGCGCGGCGGTGATGCCGGCGGCGCCGTCGGTGGCGGTGAAGACGTCGTATCCGTGGGCGCGGAGCCTGGGGGTGAGGGTGGACAGGATGACCTCGTTATCGTCCACGACCAGGATCCGTTTTTTGCGACCGGCATTGATTTCAGCGCTCATAGCGATCCTTCCCCGGCCCCGAGGATCTCTGAAAGCCGGCCATCGGGGCCTTGATTTACGGTGGTTGTAACAGCATGGGGGGTGCCGGGGAAGCCTCTTTTTTGACGCGAGCGGGGAAAGGCTTGACGCGAATTTACGCGAATTTTCGCTAATTCCTCCTGGTGCGCCGGGTTCGGCCAGATATCCGGAGCTTCCTGCTGGGAGTTGCCTGCACGGACAAGTGAGGTGGACAGCGTCCGCCATCCTTAATTAGCGGTAATTCGCGCAATTCGCGTCAAAGTTTTGGCTTTGCATCTTTTTTTCAAAAACCTGTTGCGCAGTGATTTTGCTTTGCTAGTATTTCCGCTCCGTTTGGCCCAACGGGCCTGCGGACAGCATAACCTGCGGAACCGATAACTGACCACCCGGCTGGGGGCAGGAATGATGGCTCCGCGCTCCAAGTGGCTGACTTGGGAACTGAATTGATTTTATGCCAGTAAAGACATTTAGACCGCTGACGCCGTCCACGCGATACATCACGTTCGCGGATTTCAGCGACATCACGAAGGCGAAGCCGGAGAAGAGCCTGGTCGAGATCCGCAAGAAGAGCGGCGGCCGCAACTGCTACGGCCGGGCGACGTCGCGCGGCATCGGCGGCGGGCACAAGCAGAAGATCCGCCTCGTCGATTTCAAGCGGCAGAAGCACGGCGTGGAAGCGTCGGTGCTGGCGATCGAATATGATCCGGGTCGCACGGCCCGCCTGGCGCTGTTGCAGTACAAGGACGGCGAGAAGACTTACATTGTGGCGCCGGTCGGTCTCGCGGTGGGCGCGAAGCTGATGAGCGGCCCGAACGCGGCGCCCGAGCTCGGGAATTGCCTGCCGCTGAAATCCATCCCGGTCGGCATTGCGATTCACAACCTGGAAATCATGCCCGGCAAGGGCGGCCAGATGGTGCGCACGGCGGGCGGGGCGGCGACGCTGATGTCGCGCGACGAAGGTTACGCCCAGGTGCGTCTGCCTTCGGGTGAAATCCGCAAGATCAACGAGAATTGTTACGCGACGATCGGGCAGGTGGGCAACACCGAGCACGAGAACGTGATTCTCGGCAAGGCGGGCCGTTCGCGGCATCGGGGCATCCGCCCGGTGAACCGCGGTGTGGCGCGCAACCCGGTCGACCATCCGAACGGCGGCGGCGCCGGCAAATCGAAGTCGGGCGGCGGCTGGCAGCAGCTGACGTCGCCGTGGGGCATGATTGCGAAGGGCTATCGCACCCGTCACAAGAAGAAACTTTCCAACCGGTTCATCCTGGTCCGACGGGACGGCCGGCCCATGAAAAACAAGTAATAACTGATTATGGGACGCTCGATTAAGAAAGGTCCGTATATTGATTTTCACCTGCTCGAGAAGATCGAGAAGGCGAAGGCCACGAACCAGAAGACGCCGATCAAGACGTGGTCGCGCCGTTCGATGATCACCCCGGATTTTGTGGGGCTGACGTTCACGGTGCACAACGGCAAGGTGTTCAACCCGGTGTTTGTGACGGAAAACATGGTGGGCCACCGGCTGGGGGAATTCTCCCCGACGCGGACGTTCAAGAAGCACGGCGCGCACACGGCCAAGGCGGAGGCGAAGTAACATGGAAGTTCAAGCGATTACCCGAAACATCCGGATGTCCGCGCAGAAGATGCGCGAGGTGGTGCGCCAGATCCAGGGTTTGCCCGCGCTGCAGGCGCAGGCGGTCCTGGCGGTGGTTCCCCGCAAAGGCGCGCGGTTTGTGGCCAAGACCCTGCAGTCCGCCATCGCCAACGCCGAGCACAACAAGAACGCGAAGGTGGAGTCGCTGCGGATCAAGGAAGCCGTTGCGGGCACCGCCAGCACGCTGCGCCGGTTCACTCCGAAGGCCCGCGGTTCCGCCGGCCCGATCCTGAAGCGCAATTGCCACGTCAAGATTGTCCTCTCCGATGAATAGCTTAACCCAGAACTGGAGTGTTGGAGTCGTGGAGTGCTGGAGTATTGAATCCAGCGCGACCCGCAGCCTTCCCATCACTCCGTCACTCCATCACCCCCTTTCCTGATCATGGGCCAGAAAACAAATCCAATCGGTCTCCGTGTCGCCGTCAACAAGGACTGGCGTTCCAAGTGGTATGCCGGCAAGAAGGAATTCGGCAAGCTGCTGGGTGAAGACCGCGAAATCCGCGCGCTGCTCAAGAAGAAACTCGAGTCGGCGTCGGTCCCGAAGATTCTCATCGAACGCGCCGCGAACCGCTGCCGCATCACGATCCTGACGGCGCGCCCGGGCGTGGTCATCGGCCGCAAGGGCGCCGAGATCGACAAGCTCAAGGAAGAGCTGAGCCGCATGACCGGCAAGGAAATTTACGTCGACATCCTGGAGATCAAGCAGCCGGAGACGGACGCGCAGCTGGTGGCGGAGAACGTGGCGTTGCAGCTCGAGCGCCGGGTGTCGTTCCGGCGAGCGATGAAGAAGGCGCTGCAGACGGCGAAGGATTTCGGGGCGGAAGGGATCAAGATTCGGTGTGCGGGCCGTTTGGGCGGGGCGGAGCTGGCGCGGGTGGAGCAATACCACTGGGGCCGGGTGCCGCTGCATACGCTGCGGGCGAACATCGATTATGGATTTGCGGAAGCGCTCACCGTGTATGGAAAGCTGGGCGTGAAATGCTGGATCTGCCGCGGGGAGAACAAGCCCCAGAAGCAGGCGGCGCCTGTTGCGGCCCCGGCCGCCCCGGCGCCCGAGCCGGTCGCGGTGAAGTAACCGAGTAGAAGGAACAGGAATTTGGTATGCCAATGATTCCCGAGAGAGTGAAGTACCGCAAGATGCACCGCGGCAATCGTGCCGGCCTGGCGTATCGCGGAAGCACCGTGGCCTTTGGTGAATACGGCCTGATGGCGCTGGAGCGCTGCTGGCTCGACACCAAGCAGATCGAGGCCGCGCGCGTCGCCATCGCCCGCAACATGAAGCGGCACGGCAAGATGTGGATCCGGATTTTCCCCCAGAAATCCTACACCAAGAAGCCTTTGGAAACGCGAATGGGCAAGGGCAAGGGCCCGCTCGAGTCGTGGGTGGCGGTGATCCGCCCGGCGAACGTGCTGTTCGAGGTGGACGGGATCACGGAAGTGGAGGCGCGCGAGTCGATGCGCCTGGCGGCGACGAAGCTGCCGATCCGGACGAAATTCATCTCCCGCCATCGCGGGAGCCGGTAAGCGGGGGGACGAGATTATGAAGATGTCGGAACTGAAGGATTTGACGCTGGCGGAGCTCGCGGCCAAGAGCCGGGATTTGCGCCAGGAGATTTTCAACCTGCGATTGCAGCAGGCGAGCGCGCAGCTGGAGAAGCCGGCCCGCCTGAACACGCTGCGGCGGGACGTCGCGCGCGTCGAAACGCGCATCTCCCAGCTGCGCAACAAGGCGGCCTGACGCGCCGCGGAGAACGACTAACGAGACACTATCATGGCTGAAGCAATTCAAACCCCGGAAGCGGCCCGCGGCCATCGCAAGGAACGCGTCGGCGAGGTCATCTCGAGCAAGATGGCCAAGACCATCGTGGTGCAGGTGGAACGCCGGTTCCCGCACCCCAAATTCAAGAAGGTCGTCACCGGCTACAAGAAGTTTTACGCGCACGACGAGAAGAGCGAGGCGAAGGTGGGCGACACGGTGCGCATCGAGGAAACGCGGCCGCTGTCGAAGCTGAAGCGCTGGCGCCTCGTGGCCGTCGTGGAACGCGGCTCCGGCGTGGCCCCCGTGGCCGCCTAACATCGGGCAACCCAGGCAAGAGGCAATTTTATGCTGCAAGTAAGATCTCATTTGGACGTGGCGGACAACACCGGCGCGAAGGTGGCTTGGAACATCGGGGTGCTGGGCAAGAACCAGCGCTACGCGCGCGTGGGCGACATCGTCAAGGTGCACATCAAGGACGCGGCCCCGGACGGCCAGGTGAAGAAGGGCGAGGTCTGCAACGCCGTGATCGTGCGGACGCGCCAGGCGATCCGCCGCAGCGACGGGTCGTATCTGCGATTTGACAGCAACGCGGTGGTGATCATCGACGCGGAGGAGAATCCCCGCGGGACGCGCATTTTCGGGCCGGTTGCCCGCGAGTTGCGCGACAAGAAGTTCATGAAGATCATCTCGCTGGCTCCGGAAGTGATTTGAATTCGAGTATGCAACAAGTCCATGTGAAAAAGGGCGACGAGGTGGTGGTGCTTTCCGGGAAGGAACGGGGCAAGCGCGGCAAGATCATCTCCGTCAGCCGGAAATCGAGCCGGGCCATCGTGGAAGGCCTGAACATGATCAAGCGCCACACGCGCAAGAGCCAGGAGCGCCCGCAGGGGGCGATCGTGGAGCGCGAGGGAACGATCCATTTGTCGAACCTGATGAAGGCGGAGCGATTCGACGCGCGGGCCGCGAAGCGCGGCGGCGCGGCAGCCCCGGCCAAGGCCTGAGAACATTTTGACTGAAAGCGGCCACGGCAACATCCGTGGCCAGACAACATGAAAAACAGACTTTACGAAAAATACGTCAGCGAGGTCGTCCCCGCCCTCAAGCAGAAGCACCAGTACAAAAACGTCCACCAGATCCCCCGCATGGAGAAGATCGTGGTGAACATGGGCGTGAGCGCGTCGCTGGAGAAGAGCGCGATTGACGACGCGGCGAAGGACCTGGCGTTGATCACGGGGCGGAAGCCGGTGATCAGCAAGTCGCGTCACAGCATTGCGAATTTCAAGCTGCGCGAGGGCCAGCCGATCGGCTGCCGGGTGACGCTGCGGAACGACGCGATGTATGAGTTTTTCGACCGCCTGGTGGCGGCGGCGCTGCCGCGCATCCGCGATTTCCGCGGGTTGTCGCCGCGCAAGTTTGACGGCCGGGGGAATTACACCTTTGGCGTGTCGGACCAGACCATTTTCCCCGAGATCGAGCTGGACAAGATCAAGCGCCAGCAGGGGATGGACATCACGATTGTGACGAGTGCGCCGACGGATGCGGAGGCGCTGGACCTGTTGAAGCTGATGGGCTTTCCGCTGGCGGAGGCGAAGGAAGTGGCAAAGGACGCGGCGCCGAAGGCGGCTGCGGCGGTGGCGGCAGCTTAAGGAGCAACGAATTATGGCAAAGAAAGCTTGGAAAGAGCGCAACAAGCGCAAGTTGGAGACGGTGAAGAAGTACGCGGCGCTGCGCGCGGAGCTGAAGGCGAAGAAGGATTACGCCGGCCTGCAGAAGCTGCCGAAGGACGCGAGCCCGGTGCGGGTGGTGAACCGCTGTTCGATGAGCGGCCGGCGCCACGGCTACCTGCGCAAGTTTGGCTGCTCGCGATTGACGTTCCGCGAGGCCGCCCTGAACGGGCTGATCCCGGGAGTGACGAAGGCAAGCTGGTAACAAGAAAGGCCGAAGTGCGAATGACGAATGACGAAACCAATTCCGCAGTCCGCACTCCGCATTCCGCATTGAATTTATGATCGATCCGATTTCTGACATGTTGACCCGCATTCGCAACGCGCAACGCGCGCTGCTGCCGGCCGTCGAAATGCCGCACTCCAAGATCAAGGAGAGCATCGCCAACATCCTGAAGAAGGAAGGTTACGTGGCGGAAGTGGCCGTGGAAGGCAAGACGCCGAAGACGATCAAGCTGAAGCTGAAGTACCAGGGCAAGAAGAGCGTGATCGAGGGCCTGCGCCGCGTGAGCCGTCCGGGCCTGCGCCGGTATGTGGGTTCGACCGAGATTCCGCGCGTGCTGGGCGGGCTGGGCGTGGCGCTGGTGTCGACGCCGGAAGGCGTGATGACGGGTGTGGATGCCCGCAAGAAAAACCTGGGCGGCGAACTGTTGTGCTACGTCTGGTAGGCGCCGGCCCGAACTGTTGAACTGATTTTATGTCGCGAATTGGAAAGCAACCGATCGTTATTCCGCCCAAGGTGAAGGTGGAGGTCAAGAACCGGCAGGTGCTGGTCGAGGGGCCCAAGGGCAAGCTGAACATGGAACTGCCCAAGCGCACGAGCCTGAAGGTGGAGAACGGCAAGGTGCTCGTCAGCCGCGAAGGCGACGACGCCCAGGCGAAGGCCCTGCACGGGCTGAGCCGCGCGCTCGTGAACAACATGGTCCGCGGTGTCAGCGAAGGGTTCGTGAAGAAGCTCGAAATCCAGGGCGTCGGCTTCAAGGCCGCCGTCCAGGGCAAGATCGTGAACATGAACCTCGGCTACTCGCACGCGATCAATTATCCGATCCCGGACCAGATCAAGGTCACGGTGGAGGACAACACGAAGCTGACGATTGAAGGACCGGACCGGCAGGTGGTCGGGCTGGTGGCGGCCGAGCTGCGCGGGTTCTATCCGCCGGAGCCTTACAAGGGCAAGGGCGTTCGCTATGCCGGCGAACACGTCCAGCGCAAGGAAGGCAAGACCGTCCAGTAACGGTTCAAATTTAGCGGTTCAACAGTTTAACGATTTAACCAGGCCCGAGCATGAGAACGGAACAGAAACACAAGCTGGCGAAGCTTCGCCATTGGCGCGTGCGCAAGAAGGTCAGCGGCACGAAGGAGCGCCCCCGCATGAGCGTGTGCTTTACCAACGAGAACATCGAGGTGCAGTTCATCGACGATGTCGCGGGCAAGACGCTTGCGATGGCGTCGACCAAGAGCAAGACCACGCCCGACCGCGAGAAGCTCGCGGCGAACGTGAAGAGCGCGAAGGTGATCGGGGCCCTGGCGGCCCAGGCCGCGATCGGCCAGGGGATCCAGAAGGTGGTGTTCGACCGCGGCGGCGCGGCTTACCACGGCAAGGTCAAGGCGCTCGCCGACGCGGCCCGCGAAGCGGGATTAAAATTCTAACCTTCAAAGAAAAGAGAAGATATTGTGGCTGAAACCGAGATTATTCCGGCTCCCATCGAGAGCGAAGAGCAGCAACGCGGCCCGCGCGGCCGCCGCCGCGGCAGACCCCCGGAAGGGCCCGACGCCGTCGCCAACAAGGACGGCCAGGAACTGGCGGAGAAGGTCGTGTTCATCAACCGCTCCGCGAAAGTCGTCAAAGGCGGGCGCCGGTTCAACTTCAGCGCCCTCGTTGTCGTCGGCGACAAACGCGGCCGCG
This sequence comes from Verrucomicrobiota bacterium, assembly GCA_046346665.1. Classification (GTDB taxonomy): domain Bacteria; phylum Verrucomicrobiota; class Verrucomicrobiia; order Limisphaerales; family JAXMHQ01; genus JAXMHQ01. The sequence continues at coordinate 68,919 of JAXMHQ010000010.1, read as the reverse complement.
TCGGGGTCGGACTCGGCAAGGCCAGCGAAGTGGCCGACGCCATCCGCAAGGGCGGCGAATCCGCCCGGAACCAGATGGTGGAAGTGATGCTGCGCGACGCCACGATCCCGCACGAGATCATGTTCACCTATTGCGGCGCGCGCATCCTGCTGCGCCCCGCGTCGCCCGGCACCGGCATCATCGCGGGCAAGACCGTCCGCGCGGTGCTCGAATCGGCCGGCATCAAGGACATCCTGAGCAAGTCGCTCGGGTCCAAGAACGCGGCGAACGTGGTGAAGGCGACCCTCGGGGCGCTGCTGTCGCTCCGCCGGCGCGAGGACATTTTCCGCAGCCGCGGCATCGAGTTGAAGAAAGCCGAGCCGGCCGCTGCGACGGTTTAACCTTTTAACGTTTCAACGGTTTAACAGGTCCATTTATGCGTCTACACGATCTCAAGCCCCGCCCGGGCGCGAAGCACCGCCGCAAGCGCCTCGGCATCGGCGAATCCAGCGGCCACGGCAAGACCAGCGGCCGCGGCGGCAAGGGCCAGACGGCCCGGTCCGGCAGCTCCATCCGAATCGGCTTCGAAGGCGGCCAGATGCCGCTCATCCGCCGCATTCCGAAGCGCGGATTCAACAACGTGCGGCACGGGACGCGGTATCTTGCGGTGAACGTGGAATCGCTCAATGTTTTCCCGGACGGGAAGGTGGACGAGGCGATGATGCGCAAGGCGGGCCTGGCGAACGGCGCGGGCGTCGGCGCGATCAAGGTCCTGGGCGACGGCGAGGTGAAGAAGAAGCTCACGGTGAGCGCGCATGCGTTCAGCGCATCGGCCCGCAAGAAGATCGAGGCCGCGGGCGGCACGTGCGAGATTGTCGCCCCGAAGCCGCAACCCGCGAAGGCCTGACGGTTTTTCCTGACCCATGTTCGCGAACATTCCCAACACCTTCAGCAACTGCTTCAAGATCCCGGAACTGAAGTCCCGGATCCTGTTTACCGCCCTGGTGCTGGCCATCTGCCGGCTCGCCGCGGTGACGCACCTGCCGGGGCTGGACAGCACCCGGCTCGCGGAATTCTTCGAGGCGCAATCGAAAAATGCGAACTCGATGCTGGGGTTGTACAGCATGTTCAGCGGCGGCGCCCTTGAGAATTGCGCCATCGGCGCCCTGGGCATCATGCCCTACATCAGCGCCACGATCATCATCCAGCTCCTCACCGCGGTTTACCCGCCGCTGAGCAAGCTTGCCCGCGAGGAAAACGGACGCACCAAGCTGATCCAGTACGGCCGCTACCTGACGGTCCTGCTCTGCCTCGTCCAGGGCGCCGTGATCGCCGTGAGCTGGGAGCATCCGGACAACATTTTCAAGAGCAACATCGGGCGCCTGATTCTGTACCCGGATTCCTGGATCTGGTGGTACCGCATCCAGACGGTGCTGTTCCTGACCACGGGCACGATGCTGCTGATGTGGCTGGGGGAACAGATCACCGACCGCGGCATCGGCAACGGCGTGTCGCTTATCATCACCGTCAACATCCTGGCGCGCCTTCCGCAGGCCGTCATCGGGCTGCACGACGTGTTCGTCGCGCCGCGGGGCGGGGAAGCGCAGTTGAATCTCGGCCACGCCGTCGCCCTCGTCCTGCTGCTGGCGGGCGTCATCGCGGGCGTCATCGCAATCACCCAGGCCCAGCGGAAAATCCCGGTCCAATATGCCCAGCGCGCCGTCGGCCGGAAGGTGTATTCCGGCGGCAGTTCGTTCATGCCGCTGCGCGTCAATTACGCGGGCGTCATGCCGATCATTTTCGCGCAGGCCATCCTGATGTTTCCGCGGCAGATTTTCGCCTGGCTCGGCACCACGCTGTCGACGAATCCCAGCCCCGGGATCCAGTTCATCGGCGGACTCTGCGTCAGCCTGGCGAACATGCTGAACGAGCACGACTTTTTCTACCTGTTCCTGTATTCGCTGATGATCCTGTTCTTCTCGTATTTCTGGGTGGCGACGCAGTTCAACGAACTGCAGATCTCGGATGACCTGAAGAAGAACGGCGGTTACATCCCGGGCGTGCGGCCGGGAACGGCGACAAGCGATTTCCTGCATCAGACGATGAGCCGGATCACGCTGGCGGGCGCGGTGTTCCTGCTGATCATCGCGGTGATCCCGCAATTGTTGACTTACAAGATGGGCATTCCCTACCAGGTGGCGCAGTTCTTTGGCGGCACGAGCATCCTGATCACGGTCGGCGTGCTGCTCGACACCATGCGGCAGATGGAATCGCACCTGTTGATGCGGCATTACGACGGGTTCCTCAAGAAGGGCCGGATCCGGGGGCGGTTCTCCTGACCGGCTGACCGGCGGATGTTGGTGGCCGCCGGGGCAGGTGTCCCATGATTATTCTCAAGAACGAGAGGGATTTGGAAGCGATGCGTCCGGCGTGCCGGATCGCGGGTGCGGTGCTGAAGGAAACGGCGGAATTTATCAAGCCGGGGGTGACGACGGAGCAGGTCGATCGGTTTGCGGCGGATTTGATCAAGAGTTACGGTGCGAAAAGCGCGTTTCTTGGTTACCGGAAGTATCCGTGTCATATTTGTATTTCGGTGAACGACCAGGTCGTTCACGGGCTGGCCGGGACGCGGCAACTGGCTTTTGGCGACATTGTGAGCCTGGACGTCGGCGTGGTGCACAACGGGTTTATCGGGGACACGGCGAAGACCGTGGCGGTGGGCGGGTGCAGTGTGCTGGCGCAGAAGCTGATGGATGTGACCGAGAAGTCGCTGTCCGAAGGCATCGCGCAGGCGGTCGCGGGCAAGCGGGTGTCGGACATCTCGCGTGCCGTGCAGACGTATGTGGAAGCCAACGGGTTCAGCATCGTCCGGGAATTTGTGGGCCACGGCGTGGGGCGGTCGATGCATGAAGAGCCGCAGGTGCCCAATTTTGTAGACGGGAAGTCGTCGCCGAAGCTGCGGGTGGGGATGACGCTGGCGATTGAGCCGATGGTCAACGCGGGCTCGTCCGGGGTGAAAATCTTGAATGATGGCTGGACAGTCGTTACTCAAGATGGTTCACTGTCCGCTCATTTTGAGCACACGGTGCTGATCACCGAGGGTGAGCCGGAAATTTTGACATGCCAGGACAAGGCTCCTTCGAAGTTGAAGGGCTAGTGCTCGAGGCGCTGCCGAACGGCACGGCCCGGGTGGAACTGGCGAATGGGCACCGGTTGACGGCGTTTGTGTCCGGCCGGACGCGGTTGAAATTTGGCGGATTCAAACCGGGAAGCCGGTTGAAGCTGCAGGTTTGGCCCGGCGATTTGTCGCAGGGCAAAGTGCTGGTCGACGGCAGGATCATGGGACCGCAATCTGACGATCGCGGCTACGGTCGAAACGACGTGACAATTTAACGGTTTAACAGTTTAACGATTTAACGAACAAAAATGAAAGTTCGCGCATCCATCAAGAAACTTTGCGAAAACTGCAAGATCGTCCGGCGCAAGGGCGTCATCCGGGTGATTTGCACCAACAAACGGCACAAACAGCGGCAGGGGTAGAGGCTGGATGAATGGATTAATGGATCATTGGATTAATGGATCGACAGCCCGGCAGGAATCCAACAATCCAGTAATCCAATAATCCGGCAAAAACCGATCCGCGCGAGCAGATCCGAACGAATTTAAGAAACAAAGTCTATGGCACGTATCATTGGTGTTGAAGTTCCGCCGAACAAGCGCATCGACATTGCGCTCCGGTATATTTACGGGATTGGGCCGAAGAACGCGATCGAAGTGCTCGAGCGGGCGAAGATCGATCCGAGCATTCGCGCGAAGGACCTGACCGAGCAGCAGTTGTCCCAGATCGTGCACGCGATCCAGGACGGGAAGTATGTGATCGAAGGCGATCTTCGCCGTGAGATCGGCATGAACCTGAAGCGGCTGCAGGCGATCAAGTGTTATCGCGGCGTCCGTCACCTGCGCGGTTTGCCGGTGCGCGGCCAGCGGACGCAGACGAATGCCCGCACGCGCAAAGGCCCCCGCAAGACTGTCGGCGTGCAGCGCAATCCGAACGCCAAGACCGGCATCCACTAAGATTTAAGATTTAAGATCTAAAGTTGAGGATCGAATCCTGAAATCTGAGATTTGAAATTTGAAATTTAAAAACTTATATGGCTGACGAGACGAAGAAAAAACCTGCGAAGGAAGCCAAACCGGCGAAGCCGGCCGAAGGCGCCGCTGAGAAACCCGCCGCCGCTGCCGCGGAAGGCGAAGCCAAGCCCGCCAAGAAGGCCGCTGCCGCCGCGCCCGCCGCTGCTGCCGGCGCCGCGCCTGCCGCGCCTGCCGCGCCTGCCGCCGATGCGGCGAAGCCGGCGGATGGCGCCGCTCCCGCCGTCGCCGCCCCCACCGCCGCCGAACTGCTTGCCGACGACATGGCCGGCAAGAAGATCGTCAAGGCCAAGGGTGCCAAGAACATTTCCGTGGGCGTCGCCCACATTCTCGCGACTTTCAACAACACCCAGGTGACCATCACCGACATGCACGGCAATTTGATCGGCTGGTCCACCGCGGGCCGTGTTGGATTCAAGGGTTCGCGCAAGAGCACGGCTTACGCTGCGCAGCAGGTGGCGCAGGACGCCGCGCGCCAGGCGATGTCGCACGGCATGAAGGAAGTGGAAGTGCACGTGTGCGGTCCCGGCTCCGGCCGCGAATCCGCCATCCGCGCGTTGCAGGCGATCGGGCTGGAGATCAGCACGATCAAGGACATGACCCCGATTCCGCACAACGGCTGCCGTCCGCGCAAGAAGCGCCGGGTCTAGTTGAATCTCAAGTATCAAATTTCAAATTTGAAATCATAAAAGTATGGCTCGTTACACAGGTCCTCGGGTTCGCATCAGCCGCCGGTTCGGCCTCCCCATTTTTGGCGCCAGCAAATACCTGGAACGCCGCAATTACGGTCCGGGCGTTCACGGTCCGAAGTCGCGCCGCAAGCACACCGATTACGGCCTGGGCCTGATCGAGAAGCAGAAGCTGCGTTATTACTACGGCCTGATGGAGCGCCAGTTCCGCGGGGTGTATGAGAAGGCGCTGCGCCGCCGCGGCGTCACCGGCGAGCAGATGCTGCAGATTCTCGAGACCCGGCTGGACAACGTGGTGTATCACCTGGGCTTCGCCAACACCCGCGCCGCCGCGCGCCAGATGGTCTCGCACGGCCACATCCGGGTGAACGGCCGCAAGGTCAGCATCCCCTCGTTCAGCCTCAAGGTGAACGACGTGATCGAGGTCAAGAACAACAACGTGTCCCGCCAGCTCGCCACCAAGAACCTCGAAAGCTCCACCAGCCGGTCGCTCCCGGATTGGATCAGCCTGAACCGCGAGGAATTCAAGGGAACCGTCATGCGCATTCCGACGCGCGACGAGATCAACCCCATCGCCAACGAGCAGGCGGTCGTCGAATTTTATTCCCGCTAGTCCATGAACAACGGAGTGATGGAGTAGCGGAGTATTGGAGTGCTGGTTTCAGCACTCCACGACTCCAATTCTCCAGCGCTCCATTCACAATTATACGGGCGGCCCCGGCGCGGGAATACAAGCCGGGAACGCCAGATTAAAATTGTTGAAAGGAACATATGCCGGTACGATTAGGTCGATTTGAAATGCCGAAGCGGTTGAGCAAGGATGAAGCCACCGCGACGCCCGTTTACGCCAAGTTCATCGCCGAGCCGTTTGAAACGGGCTACGGCCACACCATCGGAAACTCGCTGCGCCGCGTGCTGCTGTCCTCGCTCGAGGGCGCGGCCATCACGTCGATCAAGATCGACGGCGCCATGCACGAGTTCGCCACGGTGGAAGGCGTGGTGGAGGACGTGACGGAAATCGTCCTCAACCTGAAGAAGGTTCTCTTTAACGCGCACAGCCGCGAGCCGCAGACCCTTCTGCTGTCGGTCAACAAGGAAGGCCCCGTCACCGCGGCCGACATCCAGCTCAACCAGAACGTCGAGCTCGTCAACCCCGACCAGATCATCTGCACGATCGACAAGAAAAAGAAGTTCGAGATGGAACTCGAACTAAAGGTCGGACGCGGATTCTGCCCTGGAGACGAAAACAAGAAGCCCAACCAGGCCATCGGCGTCGTCGCCATCGACTCGCTGTTCTCGCCCGTCACCCGCGTCCGTTACGGCGTCGAAAACGCCCGCGTCGGACAGCGCACCGATTACGACCGCCTGGTCCTGGAGATCTGGACCGACGGCCGCATCTCGCCGGACGACGCGCTGACCCAGGCGTCGGCCATCCTCCAGCATCATCTCGACGTGTTTGTCGGATACGACAAGACGGCGGTGGAATTTGAGGAAGTGGTGGACAAGCAGGACGAGGAGAAGACGAAGCTGAAGAAGCTGCTCAACATGAGCGTCAACGAGATTGAGCTCAGCGTCCGTGCCGCCAACTGCCTGAACAACGCGAACATCACCACCGTCGGCCAGCTCGCCATGAAGACGGAGTCCGAGATGCTCAAGTACCGCAATTTCGGAAAGAAATCGTTGAACGAAATCAAGGAGAAGCTGCAGGCCCTGGGCTTGACCCTCGGCATGAGCTTCGACGCCGACCTGCTGGATACGCCGAAGGAAGATGCCTCGGCCCTGGCGGTCCGGTAACCGGAACCAGGTTTTAGAGAGGAAGATTTATGCGACATTTGAAGCGAACCGCCAAGTTGGGCCGCACCGGTCAGCACCGGAACGCCATGCTTGCCAACCTGGTGTGCAGCCTGATCAAACACAAGCGCGTCACCACCACCCTGGCCAAGGCCAAGGCCGCCCGGTCCGTGGCCGAAAAACTCGTCACGCTCGGCAAGAGCGGCACGGTCCATGACCGCCGCCTCGCCGTGGCCCGGCTCCACCAGGAGGACGCGGTCAAAATCCTCTTCAACGACATCGCGCCCACGCAGAAACAGCGCAACGGCGGCTACACCCGCATCGTCAAAATGCACCAGCGTCAGGGCGACGCCTCCCAGCTCGCCATCCTGGAATGGGTCGATCTCCCCGCCGACTCCGGCGCCCCGGCCGAAGTAAAGCCCGAGGCCAAGGCCGAAGAAGCCAAGGCGTAGAGCACTCAGACAGTTTCAAGAAACCGGCCCGGCGGAAACGCCGGGCCGGTTTTTTAATGACGAATGACGATTCGTCTCATTGGTCCCATGAGTCCCATGAGTCCCTTTGGTCCCTTCCGAGGTTCGAGGACGACGACGAGGACGAGGACGAGCAGGAGCACACGAGATCCACGCCTTACCGCCATCCCCGCACCCAAAGCCACAGCATCATCGCCAGCACCAGCACGCCGACAATCCACCAGAACGGCCGCAGCCCGCGAGGCACAGGGCTTTTGCCGAATTCTTTCCGGACAAAATCCTCATAGTCGAATTCCTCGTCCGGCAGGCCGAGGCCTTCGCCCGCCTCTTCCGACCATTCCGTCGACGCGTCGGTGCCGCATTCGCGGCAGGACTTCGCATTCGGCGACAGCTCGGCGCCGCAGTGAGGACAATGCATGGGAGAATCACGAATGACGAATTACAAATGACGATCGGTTAGAGCCGCCCGGGCCCGCATGCGCTGCTTGGCTATTTGCTATCGGCTATCGGCTATTCGCGGTCGCGACCGCGACCGCGCCGCGCCGTCAGCCGCCAACACCCGCGTATTCCTCGTCGACCTTGAGATTCAATCCCATCAGCACGTAGTCGTGCGAGATGGCCTGCATGTCCTTCACGTAATCCTCGAGCCGGAGCAGGTTGCTGAATCCGAGCATGGCGAACATCTTGATGGCGGCTTCCTGTTCGCCGATGAATTCCGCCTCGAGCCGTTCCAAGCCGAGGCTGCGGGCGACCTGGGAGATTTCGGTGACGAGGGCGCGGGCGAGGCCGCGGCCGCGGTATTGGGGGAGCACGAGGACGCTGACGCGCCCGATGTGCCGCCGCCAGCCGCCGAGCTGCTGATGCAGCGTCGCGTCTCCGACGATTTTTCCATCGGCCACCGCCAGCAGCGGAAAATTCCGGCCGAGGTCGATGTTCTGGCACCAATCCTTGATCACGGCCGGGTCGGTGACGCGATGTTTGATGAACATGCGCTCGGATTCCGGCACCGCCATGAAAAAGTCGTGGAACTTCGCCTCGTCATCCTTTTTGAGCGGGCGAAAAGTGTAGCTCCGGTTATCCCGCATCGCGAGCTTCTTCGGAAACTTCCGGACTTCAAGTTCAAGCGACATAAGGCGGCCTTTCGTCTGTTTTCCCGAGTGTGATCATAGATGACGAGGGGTGTCAACTGCGGGCAGATCCGCTTCACGTGTTTCTCGGCAACCGCGAATGGACGCGAATGGACGCGAATCCCACCGCGACAGTGTTCAGTTTAAGAGTTTAAGAGTTTAAGAGTTTAGGAATTTGGGAATGGCGCAGACGAAGGGAGCCCCACTCTTAAACTCCCAAACTCTTAAACTCGTAAACTGGGTTGACTGCCCATTCACTTCGAGAAGTCAATCCGCCTGCCCGTCCTCGCCGATTCGCGCGCCGCGTCGAGGATTTCCGTCACGACAAGATTCAATTCCAGGGAAGACAGACCGGACGGCTTGATCTCGCGGCGTTCGACCGCGACCAGATAGGACACCGGGTCGGTGTCGGGTGCGGAGAGGGCGTCGGGCCGGACGGAGGTCTCCTTGGATCCGGCCTTGCGGATATTGAGCAGATCCCTGTTGGGCGCCAGCACGTAGCCGGTCTGGCCGTAGATTTCCATGTCTTTGCGGTCGATCGCCCAGTTCCACGACGCCTGGATCACCGCCTGCGCCTTGGGATAAACCACCACGATCGTCGCCTCGTCGTCCACTTTGGGGTACACGTCCGGTTTGATCTGTTGCGTCACCGCCGTCACGGCGAGCGGGCGTTGTCCACCCATGAGCCACGTGGCAAGGTTTGCGCCGTAACAGCCGAAATCGATCAGCGCGCCGCCGCCGTTCAGCACCGGGTCCGTCAGCCAGTTCAGGAAATTCGTGGAACAGCCGATCTCTTTCGGGCCTTTGTGTCCGTCGTGGACGACGATCCGGCGCACGTCGCCGATTTCGTGCCGGTCGCAAACGAGGTCGTAGGCGGCGTGAGTGGACGGGTACCAGGTGGTTTCGTAATTCACGATCACCTGGATGCCGGAGGCTTTGGCGGCGGCGGCGATGGCCCGGGCATGTTCCATGTTCACGGCCAGCGGTTTTTCCATCATGACATCGATCTTTTTGGCGGCGCAGGCTTCGACGATTTTGCGATGGTCGAAGGCGCTGCTGAACACGGCGGCGGCCTGGACGTTGGTGCGGGCCAGCAGGGCGTCGAGGCTGGGGACGAACAGGTTCGTGTTCAGTTCGAACCGGCCGGCGTAGCGGGCGATCAGCTCTGGGTTCGACTCCACAATTCCGACGAGGCAAACGTCGCCGCGCCCCTTCAGTCCGGGGATGAAGCCGAGCGCGTGATCGTGTTCGAGGCCGATGAGGGCGATGCGGACGGGGGGATTCGTGGACTGCGCGGGGGCCGAGAGGCTGACAAGGATCGACGCTGCAAGTGCCGGGAGCAAGTTCATGGTATTTACGATTGACGATTGACGATTGACGGGCCGCGGGACTGACGGATCGTCATTCGTCAATCGTCATTCGTCAATTGCAATTCTCCCGAATCCAATCGAGGTAGCGCCGGTTTCCCGCGGCGGGTGTGAGCACGAGAAACTCGGGCGTGTCGTAGGGGTGATTTTCGAGGATGCAACGTTCGAGACGTGGGACGTTGCGGGCGGTGGTTTTGAACAGGATGAGGATTTCCGGGTCGCGGTGGATGCGGCCTTTCCAGCGGTAGATGGATTCGAGGCCGGGGACGAGGTTGGCGCAGGCGGCGGCGCGGAGTTCGAGGGCTTTGGCGGCGAGCCGGCGGGCGACGCGCAGGTTGGGGGCGGTGACGAGGCAGAGGCGCGGATGGGATGGGCTCAGGCGCACGGGTCAGCGGGCGAGGGCGACGAGGTAACGCTGCACGCGCATGGCTTCCTCGGGCTTGCCCAATTGCAGGTAGATCTGGTGCAGGTTGCGGCAGGAGCGCATCAGGATGCCGCGCGTGCTGACCGGCGTGAGAATTTCCTCGCGAAATCCCTGCCGCCCCTGGAGCAGGAGCTGGATGCATTCCGCCTTCGACAGGAGCTGGCCGCGATTGAACACGTCGATGAAGATTTCGTCGTTGCTGCCCTGGTAACGGCAGATGAAATGGCCCGGCAACGCGATGCCCGCGACCGGCAGGGCGAGGCGCCGGGCGAGCAGCAGGTAAAGCAGGCAGAGGTTCGCGGGATTGCCCGTCCGCCGGTCGATCACGCGGTTCAGGTAACTGTTCTCGGGATCGTAATAATTCGATTCATTTCCGGCAAATCCGAGTTCGCCGAAGAGGTAATCGTTGATGCCCGACAGCACCTGGTTGGCCGACGCCGAAAAATCCACCCGGTCGCGCATCTCGAGCGCGTAGGAATCCAGCAACGCCTGGTAGGCTTCGATGTTGATCTCGGGATACTCGGTCGCGCCCAGCAGCCAGGCGCCCTGTTCCAGTTCGCATTCCTCCCCGTGCTTCAGACAGAACGCGAGAAACTGGATGTCCGTCCGTTGCTTCTGAAAATGCAGCGCAATCTCCGTCGCCCGCCGCCGCAGCACCGGGTCCGAACTCAACCGTTGCGGCTGAATCCAGTTCACCACGTCCGGTCCCCAGGACAGGATGGTCCTGCGGACGGTGCGATACACCTGGGGATTGTCATCCGCCAACAACTTGATCAGCGCCGCCCACTGGCTTTCAGTCGGCTTGGCGGGTGTCAGGGATGTTGTTTGACTGCTATTCATCGCCGCGCTCCAGGCACAGTAGAGCATGAAATCCGGCGCGGTTCAATTAGGAATTGACCCGACAGAAAGAAGGTCGAGGGTCGAGGGCTGTAGGAGTCGACGTCAGGAGACTCTGACAAGCCGGGTCATCCGGTCCCCGGTCCGGGTTTCTGCCGGCCGCGCTCGGAGCGGGGCGGGCGGCCGCGCGCGATGGTTTTGATGGTCTCGTCCAGGAATTCCCGCTGCTCGGCCCGCGCGCTCCGGCGGATGGCGGCGTAGTCCAGCAACGCAGTCAGCATGGCCAGGCCGGTAAAGATAAAGCAGGCGAGCCAGTACACCAGGTAGGCTTTCGGTCCGAGCCGGTTTCGCAGCAGCGTCTGTCCCACAACCAGCATTCCCAGGGCGATCCCCAGGAAAATCGCCCCCGCCCAGCGGCGTCGTCGATCGGCGGCGGTTGACATGGGTCCAGATTAAAACTCAATTCGCCAATAGGCAAGGCGGCGGGGACGTAGCGCAGACCGCCTGGACCGCCTGGTCTGCCGTATCGCCGACCGCCGGTCGGCTTGTATCGCAAACAAGGCGCAGGCTGGGCAGCCTGCGAAACGGCAGGCCGGGCGGCCTGCGCTACGCCTCAAAATGGGCTTTCTTTGCCCCGGCGCTGTTCCATTATTGCCGCGTTGGCAAACCCGATTGTTTATGAACTGAACCTGCGGTGCCGCCTTGCGGAATGGGGACGGCGCAGCGGACGGGTGTTGACCCTTTCGGAAATTCCGCCCGCCGAACTGCGCCGCTGGCAGGATCTCGGCGTTACTCATGTCTGGCTCATGGGACTCTGGCCCACCGGGCCGCTCAGCCGCGCCGCCGCCCTGCAACCCGCCGCCTGGACCGAATACCGCCGCGCGCTGCCCGATTGCCGGGAAGCCGACGTCCCGGGCTCGCCCTATGCCATCGCCGATTATCGCGTGCCCGAATCCATCGGCGGCGAAGCCGGCCTCGCCGCCCTGCGCGACACCCTGAATCAACACGGCATCCGACTCATCCTCGACTTCGTCCCCAACCACCTCGGGCTGGATCATCCCTGGCTGAAATCCCACCCCGACCGCTTCGTTCAGGCAACGGAAAATCAGCCCGGAACGGTCCCGATTGAAACCAGCGCCGGGCTCCGGCACGTCGCACACGGCCGCGACCCGCACTTTTCTCCCTGGACCGACACCGTTCAATTGGATTATCGCCAGGCCGAAACGCGGGGGGCGATGGGGCGGTTGCTGGAGCGATTGGCGGCAATGTGCGACGGGGTCCGGTGCGACATGGCGATGCTGGTTTTGAGGGACGTTTTCGAGAAGACGTGGCGCGAATTCCCGCGCGCCGCCGGAGCGGAGGCATCGGGCGAGTTTTGGGAGGAGGCCATCGCCGCCGTGAAATCGCGCCGGCCGGATTTCCTGTTTATTGCGGAGGCTTATTGGGGACTGGAACCGCGGTTGCAATCACTCGGATTTGATTTCACCTACGACAAGGTGTTTTATGATGGGTTGGTGCGTCGCGACGCGGCGGGGGTGCAGCGGCATGTGATGGGGCAGCCGGCGGCGGTGTTGTCGTGCGGCTTGCGGTTCCTGGAGAACCACGACGAGCCGCGGATTGCGGCGCTGCTGAGTCCGGCGGAGCAGCGGGCGGCGGCGGTGGCGCTGCTGGCGCTGCCGGGAATGCGGTTGCTGCACGACGGCCAGTTGAGTGGGGCGCGCACGCGGGTGCCGGTGCAGTTGTCGCGCGGGCCGGTGGAAATCCGGCGGCCGGAAGTGGAGTTGATGTATGAACGGTTGTTATCGGTGGTCCGCGACCCTGTGGTGGCGGGCGGGCAGGGCAGGGTGCTGGTGCCGGCGGAAGCCTGGCCCGGGAACCCGAGCCGCGAAAATTTTGTCGTCGTGGTCTGGCAATCGGAACCGCGCCAGTTCGGGCTGGCGGCGGTCAACCTGGCCGGTTACCGGTCCCAATGCCGCGTTTCCCTGCCGGTCCCGGGCCTGGACCGGGGAAACTGGCAGTTGCGCGACTTATTGGGGTCCGAGGAGCATCGGCGGGACGGGGCGGCCCTGGCGTCGGAGGGGCTCTTTCTGGACCTGCCGGCCCACGCTGCGCAATGGTTTCACGGACAGCCGGTTGGCCGTCCTTAAAAACCGAAAATCAACTGTTGCGGACGGCGCGATTTTCGGTAAACACTATTCAGATTAACTCATATACTTGAGCGGAAAGCATATCGGAATCGAAGATGAGCAGTCACTCAGCATCTCGCGGAGCCGGGCGCACCTCCCTAACGGGGTTGCCGCCTAAACAGGGCCTTTACGATCCGCAGTTCGAACACGACGCGTGCGGAGTCGGTTTTGTGGTCAACATCAAGGGCCGCAAATCGCACACCATTGTCCAGCAGGCGCTCCAGGTCCTGCTGAATCTCGATCACCGCGGCGCGTGCGGTTGCGAGGCGAACACGGGCGACGGCGCCGGCATCCTGCTCCAGATGCCCCACACCTTTTTCAAGGAAGTGCTGAAGAAATCCAGCTTCTCGCTCCCTGCACCCGGCGAATACGGCGTCGGCATGGTCTTCATGCCGCACGCGGTCGCCGAGCGCGCCGAATGCGAAAGGATTTTCGCGCAGATCGCCGCCGAGGAGGGACAGAAAGTCCTTGGCTGGCGCTCCATGCCGACCAGCAACAAGACGCTCGGCGCCACCGCCCGCGCTTCGGAACCCCACATGGCCCAGGTGTTCGTCGCGCGCGGCTCGAACGTCCAGGACGACCTCGCGTTCGAACGCAAACTCTACGTCATCCGCAAGCGCGCCGAAAACGCCATCCGCTACTCCGGCAAAGTCAAAGGCGGCGAGTATTTCTACCTCGCCAGCCTGTCGTTCAAGACCGTGGTCTACAAGGGCATGCTCATGCCCGCGCAGGTCGACGAGTATTTTGCCGATCTTAAGCACCCGGCGATGGAAACCGCGCTGGCCCTCGTTCACTCGCGGTTTTCCACCAACACATTCCCGAGCTGGAACCGCGCGCATCCGTATCGTTACCTCGCGCACAACGGCGAAATCAACACGCTCCGCGGCAACATCAACTGGATGCACGCCGGCCAGTCCAATTTCGCTTCCGAACTGTTCGGCGACGACATCAAGAAAATCCTGCCCGTCATCAACACCGACGGCAGCGACTCCGCGATGTTCGACAACTGCCTTGAATTGCTCGTCATGACCGGCCGCGAATTGCCGCATGCCGTCATGATGATGATTCCCGAGCCCTGGGAAAACCACGAGAGCATGAGCCCCGAAAAGCGGGCGTTCTACGAATATCATTCGTGCCTCATGGAACCCTGGGACGGCCCGGCGTCCATCGCCTTCACCGACGGCGTCCGCATCGGCGCCTGCCTGGACCGGAACGGCCTGCGGCCCTCGCGCTATTACGTCACCAAGGACGACATGGTCATCATGGCGTCCGAAGCCGGCGTGCTCGAAGTGCCGCCGGACCGGGTTCTCCTCAAGGGCCGGCTCCAGCCGGGCCGCATGTTCCTGGTCGACACCGAGCAGGGCCGCATCGTCGCGGACGAGGAATTGAAGAACCGCTACGCCAAGGCGCACCCTTACCGTGAGTGGCTCGACAAATATCACGTCCTGTTGAAGGACCTGCCGGACCCGGGATTCCGGACCGAGCCGGGCCACCAGACCGTGTTGCAGCGGCAGCAGGCTTTCGGTTACAGCTTTGAGGACCTGCGATTCATCATCGGGCCGATGGCGAATGACGGCGTTCAGCCGCTGGGTTCGATGGGCACCGACACCCCGCTCGCGGTGCTGTCGAACCAGCCGCAGTTGCTCTACAGCTATTTCAAGCAACTTTTCGCCCAGGTGACCAACCCGCCGATCGACCCGATCCGCGAGGAGAACATCACTTCGACCGAGACGATGGTGGGTTCGCGCGGCAGCCTGTTGCAGCCGAAGCCGGAAAGCTGCGCCCTGATCAAGCTGGAGCACCCGCTGCTCACCAACGAAGAGCTGGAAAAACTGCGGCACGTCAACCGCCCCGGTTTCAAGGCGGTCACGCTGCCCATTGTCTTCAAGGTCGCCGACGGTCCGAAAGGCCTCGAGAAGGCGCTCGACAAGCTGTTTGCCGAAGCCGACAAGGCCATCACCGAGGGCAATAACATCCTGGTGCTGTCCGACCGGATGATCAGCCCGCATCACGCGCCCATCCCGGCGCTGCTCGCGGTGGCCGGCCTGCATCATCATCTCATCCGCGCCGGCTCGCGTTCGCGCGTCGGGCTCGTGCTCGAATCGGGCGAACCCCGCGAGGTCCACCATTTCGCGCTGCTCATCGGCTACGGTTGCAGCGCCATCAACCCCTACCTGGCGTTCGAGACGCTGGACGACATGATCCATGAAGGTTTGCTGTTGAACCTGGATCACAAGACCGCCATCAAGAAATTCACCAAGGCGGCCGTGAAGGGCGTGGTGAAGACGATGGCCAAAATGGGCATCTCGACCATTCAGAGCTACCGCGGCGCGCAAATCTTCGAGGCTGTCGGATTGAACACCGCGCTGGTCGACAAATATTTCACCTGGACGCCCTCGCGGATCGAAGGCGTCGGCATCGAGGTGCTCGCCGAGGAAGCGTTGAAGCGGCACGCCCGGGCGTTCCCGGATCGCCAGGCGCAGGTGCCGACGCTGGATGCCGGCGGCCAATACCAGTGGCGCAGCGACGGCGAGTTCCACCTGTTCAACCCGCTGTCGATCCACAAGCTGCAGGCCGCCTGCCGCCTCGGCAGCTACAAGGTGTTCCAGGAATACGCCGAGCTGATCAATAATCAGTCGAAAAATCTCTGCACGCTGCGCGGCCTGCTGGAATTCCAGTTCGCGCCCGCCCCCATCCCGATCGAGGAAGTCGAATCGGTCGAGGACATCGTGAAGCGCTTCAAGACCGGCGCGATGAGCTACGGCTCGATCAGCAAGGAAGCGCACGAGGCGCTGGCGATCGCCATGAACCGGCTCGGCGGCAAGAGCAACACCGGCGAGGGCGGCGAGGATCCCGACCGCTACGTCTGGACGAACGACAAGGGCGATTCCAAGAACAGCGCCATCAAGCAGGTCGCTTCCGGGCGGTTCGGCGTGACGAGCCATTACCTGGTGAACGCGCGCGAACTCCAGATCAAGATGGCCCAGGGCGCCAAGCCGGGTGAAGGCGGCGAATTGCCCGGGCGCAAGGTGTATCCGCCCATTGCCAAGACCCGCGGCACCACCGCCGGTGTGGGGCTCATCTCGCCCCCGCCGCACCACGACATTTACTCGATCGAAGATCTCGCGGAGTTGATCCACGACCTGAAGAACTCGAACCGCGCCGCGCGCATCAGCGTGAAGCTGGTGTCCGAGGTCGGCGTCGGCACCATCGCCGCCGGCGTCGCCAAGGCGCATGCGGACGTGGTGCTGATCAGCGGTTATGACGGCGGGACCGGCGCGTCGCCGCTGTCGTCGATCAAACACGCGGGCGCCCCGTGGGAGCTCGGCCTGGCCGAGACGCACCAGACGCTTGTGTTGAACAACCTGCGCAGCCGCATTTACGTGGAGACCGACGGCCAGCTCAAGACCGGCCGCGACGTCGCCGTGGCGGCGCTGCTCGGCGCCGAGGAATTCGGCTTCGCCACCGCCCCGCTCGTCGCGCTCGGCTGCATCATGATGCGCGTCTGCCATCTCAACACCTGCCCGGCCGGCGTCGCCACCCAGGACCCGCGCCTGCGCGAACGCTTCGCCGGCGACCCCAACCACGTCGTGAACTTCATGCGCTTCGTCGCGCAGGAAGTCCGCGAAATCATGGCGAAACTCGGGTTCCGGACGATCAATGAAATGATCGGCCGCACCGACAAGCTCGTTCCCTGGAAAGCCATCGACCATTGGAAGGCCCGCGGGCTCGATCTCACCCCGATCCTGCACCGGCCCGACATCGGCCCCGAAGTCGGCCGCTACCGGCAGATCGACCAGGACCACGGGCTCGACAAATCGCTCGATATCACAAAGCTGCTGGAAATCTGCAAGCCGGCGATTGAGCGCGGCGAATCCGTCCGCGCCGAAGTGCCGGTGCGCAACATTCATCGCGTTGTGGGGACCATCACCGGCAGCGAGCTCACGAAGAAGTGGGGCGCCAACGGGCTGCCCGACGACACCATCCATCTCAAGTTCCACGGCAGCGCCGGACAAAGTTTCGGCGGATTCGTGCCGCGCGGCATGACGCTCGAGTTGGAAGGCGATGCGAACGATTACTTCGGCAAGGGCCTGAGCGGTGGGCGGCTGATTGTCTACCCGCCCCGCGGCTCGAGCTTCGTGCCCTCGGAAAACATCATCATTGGCAACGTGGCGCTCTACGGCGCGACTGCCGGCGAAATTTTCGTGCACGGCATGGCCGGCGAACGGTTCGCCGTCCGCAACAGCGGCGTCAGCGCCGTCGTGGAATCCATCGGCGACCATGGCTGCGAATATATGACCGGCGGCCGTGTGATCGTCCTCGGCAAGACCGGCCGCAACTTCGCGGCGGGCATGTCGGGCGGCATCGCCTACATTCTCGACGAGGCGGGCGATTTCAAGACCCGCGTCAACACGCAGATGGTCGGGCTCGAGGCGCTGTCCGATCCGGACGAAATCGAGGAAGTCTGGAAACTGATCCAGCGCCACCAGGCCTACACGCAGAGCGCGCAGGCGGCGCGGATTCTTGCGTCGTGGAAGGAGCTCACGCCGAAATTCGTGAAGGTGATCCCGCACGATTACAAGCGCGTGCTCGATTCCCTGAAGAAGGTGAAGGAACAGGGGCTGAGCGGCGAGGAAGCCGTCATGGCCGCCTTCGAAGCCAACGTCCGCGACGTCGCCCGCGTCGGCGGCGGCTGACCGGATAAACGCAGAGGCGCAGAGAACGCAGAGGCCGTGGGGAGGGTGAAAGGGTCCGGCATGCAGGAAAACAGGGTTTCGGAAGCTGTCATTGGCGCCGCGATCGAGGTGCATCGGCACTTGGGTCCCGGTCTCGTGGAAGTCATCTACGAGGAAGCGCTCTGCCGCGAGTTCAGCTTGCGCGGGCTCCGATTCGAGAGGCAAGTGCCTGTGCCGGTGGAATACAAAGGCGCGAAACTTGGGCTGCCGCTGCGGCTGGATTTGTTTGTTGAAGACAAAGTGATTGTGGAATTGAAAGCGAAACAGGAAATCATAGCGTTTGATCGGGCGCAGTTGCTAAGTTATTTGCGCCTGACTGGCGCACGCCTGGGATTGATCCTGAATTTTCATGCGCTGACCATGAAAGAGGGCGTGCATCGCGTCGCCAACGGCCTGCCCCCGGAGCCGCTGATCCCGGGCTCATTCAGAATTTGAATCTTGGAATGAAACAATTTGCGCAAAGCACGAGGTTCGCAGGGATCGCAGTAGCCATTCCGGTTTCTCTGCGCTCCTCCGCGTGCTCCGTGTCTCTGCGTTTTTCCGTTAAAACCGACTACTGACCATGGGTAAGCCTACAGGATTTTTGGAGTTTAAACGCGAGCTGCCCGCCGACCGGGCGGAGATGGAGCGGGTGAAGGACTGGAAGGAATTCCACAGTCACATGCCCGAGGCCGACCTGCGGAAGCAGGGGGCGCGGTGCATGGATTGCGGCATCCCGTTCTGCCACACGGGCACGCTGATCAGCGGCATGGCCGCCGGCTGCCCCATCCACAACCTCATCCCCGAGTGGAACGACCTCGTCTACCGCGGGCTGTGGAAGGAAGCGCTGGACCGCCTGCATAAGACGAACAACTTCCCCGACTTCACCGGCCGGGTCTGCCCCGCGCCGTGCGAAGGGTCCTGCGTGCTCGGCATCAACGCGCCCCCGGTCACCATCAAGAACATCGAGTGTTCCATCATCGACCACGCCTGGGAACAGGGCTGGGTCGTGCCGGAACCGCCCAAGACCCGCACCGGCAAGAAGGTCGCCGTCGTGGGATCCGGCCCCGCCGGCCTCTGCGCCGCCGCCCAGCTCAACAAGGCCGGGCATCTCGTCACGGTTTTTGAACGCGCCGACCGCCCGGGCGGCCTGCTCATGTACGGCATCCCGAACATGAAGCTCGACAAGGAACTTGTCGTGCTGCGCCGCATCAAGCAGCTCGAAGCCGAGGGCGTGAAGTTCGTGTGCAACACCGACGTCGGCACCACGCTGCCGGCGGAGCAGGTGATGAAGGATTTCGACGCCGTCGTGCTGTGCACCGGCGCCACGGTTCCGCGCGATCTCCCCATCGACGGACGCAAACTCAAGGGCATCCATTTCGCGATGGAATTTCTCACGGCGAACACCCGCGCGCTGCTCAACCAGAAGCGCAACGGCGAGTTCATCTCGGCCGAAGGCAAGGACGTCGTCGTCATCGGCGGCGGCGACACCGGCACGGATTGCGTCGGGACATCGATCCGCCACGGCTGCCGCAGCCTGGTCCAGGTGGAAATCCTGCCCAAGCCGCCGCTGGAACGCGCCAAGGACAATCCGTGGCCCGAATGGCCGAAGGTTTACAAGATGGACTACGGCCAGGAAGAGGCGGCGAAGAAATTCGGCGCGGATCCGCGCGTTTATCTGACGACCGCGACGAAGTTCGAGGACGACGGCCGCGGCCAGGTGAAAGCGGTGCACACGGTGGAAGTGCGCTGGGAACGGAACGAGAAGGGGCAGTTCATTCCGAAGAACGTGCCCGGGACCGAGAAGGTTCTGCCGGCGCAGCTCGTGTTGCTGGCGATGGGTTTCCTCGGGCCGGAACAGAAACTCCTGGACGCCCTCAAGCTCGACCGGGACGCGCGTTCGAATGTGAAGGCCGATTTCGAGAAGTATCACACCAACATCAAGGGCGTGTTTGCGGCGGGCGATTGCCGTCGCGGCCAGAGCCTCGTGGTGTGGGCCTTCAACGAAGGCCGCGGCGTCGCGCGCGAGTGCGACCGCTACCTCATGGGCCGCACCGACCTGCCTTGACCGGCTTCCGGCGAAACGCAGAGGCGCAGAGGACGCGGAGGAGGGAACGAAAATCCGCAGATTGCGCAGATTCCACAGATTGAATTCCCATCTGCGCAATCTGTGAAATCTGCGGACTGTTTTCCGGTTTTCTCCGCCGGCCTCTGCGTCCTCTGCGCCTCTGCGTTACGCCTTATGATTCTCATCTCTGGATTCCCCGGTGGATCCGGGCTATGATTCGACCCTGTGACCCAAAACGGTAAGCAACGCGTTGTCGTCGGCATGAGCGGCGGGGTGGATTCCTCCGCCACGGCCGCGTTGTTGCTGGAGCAGGGTTACGAAGTCGTCGGCATCACTCTGAAACTCTGGCCGCAGGATTGCGTCAGCCGGGCGGAGGACAAATGCTGCGGGCCGCAGGCGGTCTCCGACGCCCGGGCGGTGTGCGACCGGCTGGGCATCCCGTATTATCTCATCGACGAATCGGCCGAGTTCCAGGACCGCGTGATCCGGTATTTCGCCGACGAATACAAGGCCGGCCGGACGCCGAATCCGTGCGTCCTGTGCAATCAGACCCTGAAATTCGGGCGGTTGATCGAGCGCGCGGAGCGGCTGGGGGCGGAGCTGATTGCAACGGGCCATTTCGCCCGGCTGGAGCGGCGGGAGGATGGGCGAGTGCTGCTGCGGCGTGGGCGTGATTTGAAGAAGGACCAGAGTTATTTCCTGTTTTCGCTGCGGCAGGACCAGCTCGCCCGCGCGCTGTTTCCGCTCGGCGACATGACCAAGACCGACACGCGCGATGTCGCCCGTCATTGCAAGCTCAAGACGGCCGACAAGGAGGAGAGCATGGAAATCTGTTTCGTGCCTGACAACGATTACGGCGCGTTCCTGGAGAAGGCGGGCCTGGCGGAGCGGCATCGCGGGGAGATTGTGGATTTGCAGGGCCGGGTGCTCGGCCACCACGAAGGCATTGAGTTTTACACCATCGGCCAGCGTCGCGGGCTTGGGATTTCCTCGCCGCAACCCCTCTACGTCATCGAACTGGATGCCGCCGCCAACCGGGTTGTGGTCGGACCGGAAGGCGCCCTGGAGCGATCCGATTTCGAAGTGGCCCGCTGCAACTGGATCCCATTTGATCATCCGCCCGAGGAGCTCCAGGCGATGGTCAAGATCCGGCATAATCATCCGGGCGCGATGTGCCGGCTGGCGCCCGGCGCCAACGGCCGGATGCGCGTGAGTCTGGACGTGCCGCAACGCGCCATCACTCCCGGCCAGGCGGCGGTGTTTTACCAGGACGATCTCGTGTTGGGGGGCGGGTGGATCGTTTGAGTGCTGAGTGCGGAGTGGCGCGGGGCTTCGTCCTCGTCCTCGTCCTCGTCGTCGTCGGCAGCAAGCGGTAACCAGTCATCAGTGATCAGTGATCAGTCATCAGTGATCGGATCCAAACGTTGCAAGGCATTTGGCCGAAATAGATGGACAAATGATCCGAGGGTGTTTAGCGTCCACGGTATGGAGGTGCTGGGGGCTATCCTGTCATTTCCATAGATTACCAATGAGTGTTCCCTTCGTGCCCTGGCGGCGGTTTCTCCCGATTTGTTTCCTGGCCTGTGGCCTGTCTCCGGCCCCGGGCGCGGTCCGGGATGTGTCCGTGGCAGGATCCCCGTTGGTTTCAGTCAGCGGGGGCGGCGATTCCGGGAGCCCGATTCTCAGCGGCGACGGCCGGTACGTCGTTTTTTCCAGCGCGGCGAACAACCTGGTGGTTTGCACCAACGGCCTGCCCATTCCCGCCGGGGCGTTGCCGGTGCGAAACGTCTACCGGCGCGATCGCGTCAGCGGTTCCACGGCGCTGGTGAGTGTGAATCTTTCGGGAGTGGCCGGCGGCAACGCCGATTCGACGCCGCGCGGCATTTCATCGGACGGCCGCTACGTGCTGTTTGAAAGCGCCGCCAGCGACCTGGTGTCGGGCGACACCAACAACGCCGGCGACATTTTCCTGCGCGACGTCACATCCGGGGCGACGTTCCTGGTGAGTCTCAACACCAACGGCGTTGCCGGGAACGGGCTGTCGCGGAATTCCGTGATGACCCCGGACGCCCTGCGGGTGGCGTTCACGAGCGAGGCGAGCGACCTGGTGGGCGGCGACACGAACGGCATTGCGGACGTGTTTGTCCGCGACTTGCAGGCGGGAACGACCGTGCTGGCAAGCGTCGGAGCGTCCGCCAAAAAGTTTCCGGCGCTGCCCAGCCTGTCCGATTCGCCGCAGATTTCGCCTAACGGCCGTTATGTCGCCTTTTACAGCACGGCCACCAACATCGTGACGGGTGGCGGGGCGGGCGGGGACGTTTATGTCCGCGACCTGACCGCCGGAACCACGGTTTGGGCCAGCACCGGCGCGCGGGCGTTGTATCAGTCGCTCATCGCGAACACCAGCATCACCTGCTACAACCCGGTTGTGAGCGACGACGGCCAGTTTGTAGCATTCGAATGCAGTCCCTCCGTCCAGCCGGGGTCTGTCGCGCGGGGAATCGTGTTGCGCTACAACGCCTCCTCCGGCCTGACGGACGTTGTCAGCACCAACGCCAATGTGGCCTGGGAATCTTTCGAATCCATGCACGCGCTTGCGATGACGCCGGACGGACGTTTCCTGGCGTTTGTGGCGAACGAATTTAGCACGAACGGCGCGACAACCTCGGTGTATTCCTGGGACGGCAACAGCGGCGTATTGACGCTGGCCAGCGGCGACCTGGGCGGGCTGGTGCCGACGAATTCCGCCTGTGACTGGCCGAGCGTGAGCACGAACGGCCGGTATGTGGGGTTTATCAGCACGGCGCCCGGGCTTGTAACGAACGTTCTCCGCGGGGATTACCACGCGTATTTGCGGGATCTCACCGCGATTAAAACGGTTTTGTTGGATTCTGACACCAATGGTGCCGGCGCGGGGGCGGAGTGGGGGACGGCGCCTGCCATGAACAGGGACGGCAGTCTCGTGGCGGTAACGTCCGCCGACGATCGCCTCGTGACCGGGGATTACAACGGGAGCGCGGATGTGTTTGTTCGGAATCCTGCTTTGATGGGAAGCGAACTGGTGTCGGTCAGAGATGTGGCGTTGCCCGGATTAACTCCTGTCGGGGACAGCGCGCCGGGGACGGTGGCCGTCAGCCGGGACGGCCGGTACGCGGCATTCGTGAGTGCGGCGCGCGGCCTCGGCACCCTGTCGACGCAGGGCTACTTGCAGGTTTACGTGCGCGACCTGCAGCTTGGGACCAATATGCTTGTCAGCGTGAACTCCGGCGGCGGCGCGGCCGGGGATTCCCCGGCTTACGAGGCCGCGATCAGCGGGGATGGGCGGTATGTGGCGTTCACGAGCTGGGCCGACGACCTTGTGGCAGGCGACACCAACGGCGTTCAGGATGTGTTTTTACGCGATTTGCAGACTGGAGTGACGGTGGCCGTCAGCGTGAGCGCGGATGGCAGCACCCTCGGCAACGGGGCGAGTTTTTCACCGGAGATCAGCGCGGACGGCCGGTTCGTCCTGTTCCGCAGCCTCGCCCGCAACCTGGCGGCCGGCACGTTCACCAGCGGGCTCACCAACCTTTACCTCAGGGACCTGCAGTCGGGCACAACCTATGCCCTGACCAGCCAGGCGCTCGATTCCAGCGGCGTGCAGGCTTCGTCCATGACACCGGACGGACGGCGGATTGCATTTGCCACGCTGCCGTCGCTTGCCTGTTATCTATGGGACTCCCAGGCCGCGAGCAGGATCTACACGAACACCAGCTTGCTCTCTTCGACCTTGTCCCTGGCTCCGGACGGCCAGAAACTGGCCTACCTGTCGGGCAACACCAATCTCACCGTCCTGGACCTGGTTTCGAACAGCGCCTGGAGTGTCTGTGGTTGGACGCTGCAGAAGAAGTCCGGGCTGAAATTCGCGGCCGATTCCTCCAGCATGGGTTACGCCACCACCGGAACCAACGCCGGGACAATTACCAGTATTCCGCCGGGCATATACCTCTATGATTTCCGTTCCGGAACGAGCCTGCTGGTCAGCGGGAATGCTCCCGTGACGGGCGCCTCCTCGGATGCACCCGATATCAGCGCCGATGGTCGGTTTGTGGCTTACCGGAGCTTCGTCACAAATTCGGCGGTGCCCCAGGTGCTGGCTTATGACCGGGCGAAGGATTCCACCACGCTGCTGACGGCGAATGGCGCAGGCCTGGCCGCCGGCGGTCGCTCGCTGCCACCGATGTTCAGCGGTGACGGCCGGTGCATTATATTCCGAAGCTGGGCGCCGGATCTGGCGGCTTTCGATTTCAACAACTCCGGCGATGTATTCGAATATGCGCTGCTTTACGCCAGCATCGCGCCGGTCGGCGGATACCCGGTGATCAGTTGGCCAGCGACCCCCGGCCAAACATACCAGGTATTTTATAAGGACCGCCTCGGAGATCCGACGTGGCAGCTGGTCAACGGGACCGCCACGATCAACGGGATCATTGGTTCGATGACCGATCCGCTTCCTTCGCCGGCGGCCCGGTTTTACCAGGTTATTGCCCATTAACTTTTCCCGGCCATGAACTCCAAAATCCACAAGACTCGGTTCCGGCAGGCGGGCTTCACCCTGGTTGAACTGGCGGTGATCATCGCCATGATGGGCATCCTCGCGGTGTTTTTGCTGGCTCGGTTGTTAGGCGACGGCGCCGGCAGCAAGGCGGATCAATGCAAGAACAATCACCGGCAGTTGATGCTCGCGTGGACGATGTACAGCGATGATAACAACCAGAATCTGGCGGTGAACCAGGATCCGAGCTCGCAGGCCCAACTGGATGGGGTCGTTGGAAAGAAACTGGCACAGCCGTCCTGGTGTGCCGGAACTTTGGACTGGACGACGAGCGCGGTGAATACGAACAGCATATATCTGGTCGACGGGCGTTATGCGTCCATCGCGGCCTATGCCGACTCAAACGCGGCGCTCTACTGGTGTCCCTCCGATGTTTATGCAAGCACGGCTCAGCAACTGCGGGGCTGGACCCATCGATGTCGAAGTGTGGCGATGAATGCTGCGGTCGGCGATGGGGCAAAGTACATCCAGCCCTGGGCCAGCGGTGGATTCTTTGTTGCCAAACGAATGAGCGACTTTCGTTACCCAGTCCCAAGCCAGGCCTGGGTGTTCATGGATGAGCATCCTGACTTTATTGACTCCATGCTTTTCTATAGCAATCCCTCTGCGACGGGAGTTGGCAGCGAGAAGGTCCCACAGATGCCGTCCAGTTGCCATAATGGCGCCGCCACAGTGAGCTACGCGGATGGCCATGTCGTGACTCACAGGTGGACTGATGCGCAGACCGTGAGATCCGTGAACTTCCTGCATCAGAGCAATGTGGCGGTTATGAGCGACCAGGACCTTGTGTTCCTCGGCCAAGCCACGCCGCGCGCGCAACAGTGATCCGGGCGGGACCTCGGGCGGATCCGGATCCGCGATCTCACGATCGCGGCTACACAAGCTTCAAGCCAGGTCTTTCAGGCTCCGATTCGCTTCGGCGATGACTTTTTGGGTGGAGAGGTCGGTGTCGAATATGGAATTCAATCCCTGCGGTTCGCAGGGCGGTTCGCCGAGATAGCTGGGGGCGGAGCCGTAAGTGCCGCCGGCGCGGCCTTCGCCGGCCCAGGCCCAGAAATTGGCGCCCTGCAACGCGCGCCCGGCTTTGCAGGATTCCTGCACCTGCCCGAACATGCGCCGGAAATAATCGTCGCGCGCTGTCACCGGCGAGCCGGGCGACAGGTTCTCGTGATCGCGCGGCAGGCCGAATTCCTCGAGCACAAGCGGCTTGTGCAATTTGTCCGCCATCGCCGTGTGCTCCTCCACATGAGCGGCCCCGCGCGCGGCGGCGGCTTCGTATTCCGGCGACAGCATCGGGTCTTTCAGCCAGCGCCAGTTCTTCAGCCACATGTGGACCGTGACGTAATCGATCGCGGGAGACTGGTGGACTTTGAGGAACACATCGGGGACTTCGAGGCAGCCGTGCAGGCCCTCGGATCCGGCGCACACCAGTTGCCGCGGCGCCTGTTCGTGGATGAATCGCGCGGTGGCATCGATCCATTGCGTGAAGATCTCGACGCCTTGCGAGTTGGCCATGGGTGTGGCCGGTCGCGGTTCGTTGGCGAGTTCCCAGGTCATGATCGTGGGATCCTCCGAGTAGATGCGGCCGTTCACCGTGTTGCGGCGCCGGATTAATTTGGTGACGTAATCGCGGTAGAGGGCGACGGCTTCGGGGATCGTGTAGAACCGTGCGGAATAGCGCATGAACCCGCTCCAGTCGCCCTGTTCCATGACGGGTTTGTCGGGGTCCGGGATGGGTTCGTTGTTGATCCAGCGGACGTATTGGGCGAAGCCGCCGGACCATTGCCAGTAATTCGACAGGAACAGCACGGCGCGCATGTTGCGCTTCGCCATCTCGGCCAGCGTGAAATCGAGACCGAGCAGCAGGTCTTCGTCCCAGTCGCGCGGACCGCGTGTGATGCCGCGGCGCATGGCGGCGGCGAGGGTGTCGCACGATTCGGATCCGGCGAGGATGCGGAGGTTTGTGGCGTCGATTTTCTGGAGGCGATCCAGTTCGCGGGTGAGCCGGGTGCGCCCGCCGTTGAGTTTCGGGTCGCCGAGGTAGCAGGCGGGCCAGAGGTTCGCGCCGATGAACCGGTAGGGCTGGCCGTTGAGTTCGAAGCGTCCGTTGCGGACGGTGACGAAGCCGGCGGCAGGAACAGTGGGGAGGGACGAGCTACTGCGAGTCCCCACCTGTGCCAAATTGATTGGGGACTCGCGTAGCTCGTCTCTCCCGAAAGCGCGATTGCCCAGGGCTGCGGCAGGCAGGGCGAGGGCCGTCGTTTTGAGAAAATGCCGGCGTGAAGTGGGGTGTGGCTTCATGCGTATTGAGCGGTGCGGCGACGGTGTATGGGTCTATTGAGCCGGCCGGTTACCCGTCCATTTTGCGTCAAATTGCCGTGCAGCACAACAACTTCGCGTAATGACATCAACAATCGGGCTTGCACGCAAGAGTGTCGGAACTATGATTTCGCGACCTTTGGGGACACGCGAAGCTCGTCCCTCCCGGGTGTGTGAACAGCCAGCGCTGAAAAATCCATGAACAAGAAATCTTTCGATCTGAAGCTCAAGCAACTCCAGCAGGAACATGCCCGGTTTTTGAAGCGGCCGAACCGGAAACAGAAGATTGGCAACGGCATTTACGACCGGTATGAGCACCCGGTGGTGACGGCGGAGCACACGCCGCTGAACTGGCGATACGATTTCAATCACGCGACGAATCCGCACCTGATGACGCGGCTGGGGATCAACTGCGCGTTCAACGTGGGGGCGATCGAGTGGAACGGGAACATCGTGCTGATGGTGCGGACCGAGGGGTGGGATCGGAAATCGTTTTTCGCGGTGGCGGAGAGCAAGTCGGGCGTGGACGGGTTTCGGTTTTGGGATTACCCGGTGCGGATGCCGGATTTTGAGCCGCAGGAGACGAATGTTTACGACATGCGGCTGGTGCGGCACGAGGACGGATGGATTTACGGGTTGTTTTGCGCGGAACGGCACGACGACAGCAAGCCGGGCGATTTGTCGGCGGCGATCGCGCGTTGCGGTGTGTCGCGGACGAAGGACCTCGTGAAATGGGAGCGGTTGCCGGACCTGAAGACGGCGGGTTCGCTGCACCAGCGGAACTGCGTGCTGCACCCGGAATTTGTGAAGGGCAAGTATGCGTTTTACACACGGCCGATGACGGATTTTGCGGCGACAGGGACGGGCGACGGGGTCGGGTGGGGCTTGTGCGACGACATCACGAATGCCGTGGTGAGCAAGGAAATCGTGCTGGACGGCCGGTATTATCATTCGATCAAGGAAGGCAAGAACGGCCTGGGTCCGGCGCCGATCAAGACGGACAAGGGCTGGCTGCACCTGGCGCACGGAGTCCGGAACACGGCGGCGGGGATGCGCTACGTGCTCTACATGTTCCTGTGCGATTTGAAGGATCCATCGAAGGTGATCAAATCGCCCGGAGGCCATTTCCTGGCGCCGGAAGGCGAGGAGCGGGTGGGCGATGTTTCGAACGTGGTGTTTTCGAACGGCTGGGTGGCGAAGTCGAACGGCGACGTGTTTATTTACTACGGCGGATCCGACACGCGGACCTATGTGGCGACGAGCACGGTGGACAAGCTGTTGGATTACGTGATGAACACGCCCGAGGATGCGCGGCGTTCGTCCTTGTGCGTGAAGCAGCGCTGCCAGTTGATTGAGCGCAATTTGAAGCTGAAGAAATAAACAGGCGCAAAGCATCCGCAGATTTCACAGATTTCGCAGATTCAGAATCTGCGTCCTCTGGGTGATCTGCGGATTTTTGTTGTTCCGGAAACAAAGAGGGCCGGCGCTAAGGCCGGCCCCCGGGTTTGTAGTTGTTCTTCCTTTTACTGGGGTGACACGACTCGGTAGAACCGGGCCGGCAAGTTGGTGGTGGTATCCAGAATCGTGGTGTTGGCGACGGCGCAGGTGCCGTTGGTCAGGACCGTCCATTGGCTGAGAGGCACGGACAGGTCGGAGGAGACAAGGACTTTGTAAGTCTGGCCTGCCTGGGCGGTGAAAGTGACCTGGTAACCGGCGCCGGTCTTCACAACGGCATCCGGCGCGAGCGTCGGGGTGACGAGCGCGAGGATGTCGGCTGACAACCCGGCGGGCTGGGTGAGGAGATAATTGACGGCGTCGGCCCCGGAGAGGCTGAATCCGGCGACGGCGACCGGCTTGGCGGTTCCGACGGCGGGGTCGGCGAAGGAGGCGGTCGCGGCATTGGTCACGAGCGCGACGTCATCCGATCCGATGGTTCCGGACAATTCGGCATTGCCTGCCAGGGCGGCGTTGGTGGTGCCGTCGTAGACTTTGTTCGCCGCGGAGATGCCGCTGACGGACAGAGGTGCGGGCGTGATGCTGGCGGTAAGATTGGTGGGATCAATGGCGGTATAATTTGACGCGGCCGCGCCGGTAAGCTCGACGCCGACGACCGTGACGGGCTTGTTGGTGCCCACGTTTTTGTCGAGGAAGTACGCCACGGCATTGCTGGTGACGAGCGTGACGTCGTCGCCGTTCGCAATTCCGTCCAGGCCGGCGCTGGTGGCGTCCAGCGTGGCGTTGGTGCTTCCGTCGTAGACTTTGTCGAGTGCGAGCAGGTTGGTGACATTGACCGAGACGGTGGCGGACGTGATGGTGACCGAGCCGGATGCGCCGGTCAGCGTGTAATTCGGGGCGGTGACGCCGCCGAGCGCGAGGGAATCGAACGAAGCGATCGGCTGGGTGCCGACCCCGGCCGCAGCGAGCGTGGCGCTGCCCGAGGCGACGGTGACGTCGTCGGTTCCGACGACATTGGCGACCGAGAGGATGGACGCGTCGGCGGTGGTGGTGGAATCGTAGATGCGGGTTCCGGTGAGGACGGCGGGCAGCGGGTTGATGGTGCCGGAGGTGTTCGGTGCAAAGATGTAGGTGTAATTATTGCCGCTGTTGCCGTCGTTCACGATGCCGGAGGCTGTCAGGGTTTTGCCGGTGCCGGCGGTGGGGTTGTCGAAGGACTGGGTGAACGCGGCGGTGTCGCCGGTTTGCACGCTGCCGGAGGTGATGGCAGGTGTGGCGGAGGAAGCCGATGTGCCGTCATAGAGCCGGCTGTCGGCGGTGGCCGTGACCGTGAGGGGCAGGGCGGCGATGTCGGCGGTCGTGGAGGCGGTGGTGTTCTGGGTGTAATTGCCGGCGTCGGTGCCGCTGATGGCGATGCCGCTGACCGAGACGGATTTGCCGGCGCCCGCGTTGCGGTTGCTGAAGGTGGCGGTCGTGTAGCTGGTGGTGAGGGAATCGCCCGCGACCCGGTTGTCGGAGAGGGTGACGGTGGCGGCGGTGGTGCCATCGTAGTTTTTATTCACGCCCGTGGCGGTGACGGTGAGGGTGCGCGAGGTGATGACGCCCGTGAGATTGTTGGCGAAGGTGAGGTTGTAATTTCCGCCGCTGTTGCCGTCGGAAATGGTGCCGGCCGGGACGAGGGTTTTGCCGGTGCCGACGGTTTTCGACGCGTAGGCTTCGCTGAAGCTGGCGGAGTCGCCGGTTTGGATGGAGCCGGCGGTGATGGCGGGGGTGGCGGCGGCGGTGAGGTTGCCGTCGTAGCCTTTGGTATTTGGTGCGGCGGTGACGGTGATGTTGGTTTTGGTGATCGTGCCGTTGTTCTTGGTGATCGTGGTGCTGGCGAGCGCGTAATTCGAAGCCGAACTGCCGGAGATGGCGAGGCCGGTGACCGTGATGATTTTGGTGGTGCCGACGTTGCGGTTATCGTAGGTGCCGCTCGAGGGATTGTTGAGCGTGACGGTATCGCCGGCGATGACGCCGCCGAGTGAGTAATTGCCGGAGGCGATGGTGGCGTTGGCCGTGCCGTCGTAGCGGCGGGAGATGGTGCCGACGAGGCCGGCGGTGACGGTGGCGGGGTTGATGGTCTGGGTGTAGGCGGGGGAATTGGTGGCGGCGGTGTAGAGGACGTCGCCGGGGTAGACGGCGGTGATGGAGGCGCTGCCGACGGTGTAGAACATGGTGGCGGTGGTATAACTTGCCTGGCCGGAGCCGTTGAGCGTTCCGCTGCCGAGGAGCGTGCC
The DNA here is from genome assembly GCA_046346665.1 of Verrucomicrobiota bacterium. Taxonomy (GTDB): domain Bacteria; phylum Verrucomicrobiota; class Verrucomicrobiia; order Limisphaerales; family JAXMHQ01; genus JAXMHQ01. The sequence continues at coordinate 38,470 of JAXMHQ010000010.1, read as the reverse complement.
GTTGTTGTAGAACGAGACGGATTCGCCGTTCACGGTGGTGAGGGCGACCCCGTTGGTTCGAACGGTGGCGGTGTAAGTGACGGCGTTGCCGTAGGTGGAGGGGTTGGCGGCGGAGGACACGACGACGGTGGCTGGCGTTTGGACGAGGCCGCTCGGGGTGAAGATGAGGAGCGTCATGGTGCCGGCCGGGAAGCTGTAATTGAACGAGCTGCTGACGCCGGTGAGATTGGTGGTGGCGACGTCGGCTTCGACGCCGTTGGTGCGGGTCATTTCGTCCTGGAGAATGCCCCAGGATTTGACCGTGGCGTTGGCGGCCGGGTTGAAGCCGGAGAGGGCGACCTGGCCGGTGAAATTGCTGACGGTATCCTTGTTGATGACGAGCATGGCCAGCGAGCCGTCGGCCTTGAGGCTGGCGTAGGTGCTGAGGATCGGATAATCGCTGGTCGGGTTGAGGATGGTGTCATTGGTGCCGACGAAGGCGCGCATGAGTTTGTCGGCGTAATAGGTGGGGTAATGTGTGCCGGTGCCGACCATGATTCCGAGGTCGCCGACGGAGCGCCAGCCGTAGATGGAGGAGTTGAACGTGCCGCTGGTGTCGGAGCCGTTGCGGAGATCCCACCAGACGTAACCGTTGAACTCGGTTTTCATGAGCTGGCTGAGGCTGTCCGCGAGGTAGAGCGCGTTGACGACGCTGGTCGACTGTTTGCCCTGGTTGCCGGAGTTGCTGTTGTTCTCGGTGCAGAGCAGTTCGACGTTGGTGTGGACGGTGCCCAGGTAATCCGAAAGCTGCTGCCGCAAATCGGCGGCGTCGACCGCCCAGTTGCCGGTGGAGCCGAGCAGGAGCGGGTCGCTTTCGCCGCCGGTGTATTCGGGGTAGACATGGTGGACGAGGAAATCGGGGGTGACGCCGAGATTCTTGAGCGTGGCGAGCATGACGGGCGTCCAGCCGTAGTGGGTGACGCCGGTGCGGGGGTTGACGACGGCATGGTTGTTGTTGTTGACGGAGCTGTCCTCGCCGGGCACGGCGACCACGCCGATCTTGATCGTGGGATCGGCGGCTTTCATGGCGTTGATGTAATCGCGGGCGCGGACGGCGTAGGTGTAGGGATCGTGGGGGACACTGTTGGAATCGGTTTCCCAGGTGCCGTAGCACTCATTGCCGATTTCCCAGTATTTGCATTTGATTTTATTGGTGACGTTGGCGGACAGGACCCAGGCGGCGGCTTCATTGGAGGTGCCGGTGCCGTAGTTGACGGTGATCATGGCCTGCATGCCGCCATTGGTGAGGATGTGCATGAAATTGCCGAAAGACGTTCCCCAGGCCCAGGAGTTGGTGCCGCTCTTGCCGGTGGCCCAGTGGTATTCATCGGACAGGGAGCCGCCGGGGAAGCGGAGGATGCCGGTGCCGATGTCGCGGAGGGCGTTGGAGGTGGAGGCGGTGTCGAAGCTGGTGTCCCAGATGGCGGTGTTGAGGCCGAACCAGCGGGAGTCGGATTTGCGGACGGTATTGGCGGCGTTGAGGGCGAGGTGGACGGCGGCGGGCGGGGGCGCGGCGCCGAACTGGATATCGTCGACGTAGAAGGCGGGCTGGGCGGAGGCGCTGTTGCCCTGGATCCAGATGCCGCTGCAATTGCTGACGTTGGCGATGGAGAGGGTGGACAGGGGGATGGTGTATTGGACCCAGGTATTGGCGGGGAGAGGGCCGATGGAGTAGCTGCTGACGCTGGTGCCGTTGACGAGGCCGTGGACGGTGGGGCTTTGGCCGCCGGAACCGCCGTTGATCCAGAAGCTGAGGTTGGTGTAGATGCGGGTGCTGAAATTGGCGTGTTGAAGGTAGAGCGCCTGGTAACTGCCGCCGTTGACGACGCTGATGGAGGCGGTGCCCGAGTGGACGGGCGACGAGGCTGCGAGGTTCACCGTGGCCCAGCTCCAGTTCTGAAAGCCGTTGACGAGCTGGTCGGTGTAAACCAGCAGAGGAGCCTGTCCGAGTGCGGTGGGAATTGTGCCCAGGGCGGCGAGACCGAGGGCCAGCAGACCGGCATGGCGAATGCGCATAATTTGTTAGAGAGAGCTAAGCCTGAGGCACGACAAGTTCCGAATTCTCCTTGCAAGTCATCCGGTAAAACTTCTCATCATTCAGACTGTATTTTATTACTCCAGACACCCGAAAACCGCAATAGAACTTCGCGGGGAAAGTGTGACAAAAACCTGCCCGAATACGTGCCGGCGAAGGATTCCAAAACCTAATTTAGCACCTTCGCTGCCATGCCGGATAAGGCCTGGTTGCGGATTGAACCCGGGTTATAGGCGCGGCCCGGACACTGTTGAGAGCGGCTTTATCGTTCCCGGCCGGATTTGGACCGCCGGGGCAGCTTCAACGGGTGAAGTGGTGATGTCAGGGCGCTGAAACGGCGCGCCAGAATTCCCCGGTAGCACCGGGCGACAGGCTGTTTGTGATGTTGAGTGTGGTCCCTGAGAGCGTATTGGTGGATCGAGGCGTCCAATGAACGAGGTCGGTGGACCATTCCACAACGTAGCGGCTTCCGGAGTATCCCTGGAGCTGGAAGACGAGCTCGGCTGCGGAGGCGTCGACGAGCTGCAGTTGGGGCGGCTGGTAAGGCGTGAAGGTGAACAGGGTCATGGAATAGGGTTGGAACGTGTAATTGAAGGCGGCTCCGCTGACGGCGAATGTGGAGACCTGGACGTCCTGGGCTGCGGCGGGCGCGTTGGTGCGCGCGGCTTCGTCCTCGGGGATTCCATAGGACCGAACGGTGGCGACGCTGGAGGGGACGAAGTTGGTGAGTGTGACGCGGCTGTTGAAGATGTTTGTGCGCGCCTTGTTGATGACGAGCAGCGTGAGTGAGCCGTCGAGGCGATGGGCGGCGGTGGCGGCGAGCAGGGGATAATTGCTGGTGGCATCCAGGATGGAATCGCCGCCGCGGGCGAAATCCTTCAGCAACTTGAGGCTGTAATAGGTGGGGTACCAGGTGGAATTATTGAGCATGATGCCGAGGTCGCCCCAGGTGCGCCAGCCGTAGAGGCCGGGGTTGAAGTCGCCGGCGGTGTCGGCGCCGTTGCGGAGGTCCCACCAGAGGAAGGCGTTGAACTCGGTGCGCATCATGCGCGTGGCGCTGTCGGCGAGGTAGAGGGCGTTGACGAGGCTGGTGGACTGGCGGCCCTGGTTGCCGGAATCGGCGTTGTTTTCGGTGCAGACCATTTCGACGTGGGAGGCGAGATTCGTTCCGAGGTAATCGTTGAGCTGCTGGCGCAGGTCGGCGGAATCGAGTTCCCAGTTGCTCGATGCCTGGAGGAGGCCGACATCGGAGTCGGAATTGTATTCGGCGTAGAAATGGTGGATGACGAAGTCGGGGGTGACGCCGAGGGATTTGAGCAGGGTGAGGACGCCGGGGGTCCAGCCCGAGTGGGGCTGGCCGGTGCGTGGATTCCCGACGGTGAGGTTTCCGGGGTTGACGTAGGCGTCCTCGCCGGGGACCACGACGGCGCCGATCTTGATGCTGGGATCGACGGCTTTCATGGCGCGGTAATAGTCGTAGAACCGGCCCGCGTAGGTTTGCGAACTATGGGCCCTGGCGCCGTTGTTCGTATTGGAGTCGGCTTCCCAGGTCCCGTAATTCTCATTCCCGATCTCCCAGTATTTGAATCCGGCGTTGTGGGTGATGTTGCAGAGCCGGACCCAGTCGGCCGCCTCCTGGGGGGTGCCGGTGCCGTAATTGACGATCATGTAGGCCTGGGCGTGGATGTTGGTGGCGACGTGGATGAAGTTGGTGGTATGGGATCCCCAGTTAGGGTTAGGTGGATTTGCCTCGTGGTAGATGTCGCCCCAGCTTCCCCCGGGCCAGCGGAGGACTTTGCAGTCGAAATTCGTGAGGGTGTAGAGGGTGTTGCTGGAGTCGAGGTAGCCGTCCCAGGCGGCGGTATTGATGCCGAACCAGCGGTCGTCGGCGGTGCGGAGGGGCAGGGTGGCGTTGATGCCGACCTGGAGGACGGCGGGCGGGGGTGGGCCGAGCAATTCGACGTTGTCGACGTAGTAGGTGGGCTGGGGACCGCCGCTGGAATCCTGGAGCCAGAAGCCGGTGCATTTGGATCCGTTGGTGACGCCGAGGGTGGAGAGGGGGACGACGTAATGCTGCCAGGCATTGGGGGCGAGCGGGGGCAGGAGCAGGCCGGCCTTGTAGGGGTCGTTGACGTTGACGGCGCTGATCTGGAGCAACTGGCCGCCGGAGTAGCCGCCGTTGATCCAGAAGGAGACGGACTGGTAAAGTTTTTGGTTAAAGCCGGAGGAGTTATTGAACCGGAGGGCGCCGAACCCGGAGTTGATGGTGACGGCGATGGAATGCGTGCCGGAATAGACCGGCTGGGTGGCGTTGAAATCGCGGGTGCAATTCCAGCTCCAATCCTGGAACCCGCCCGTGAGGCTGTCGTCGTAGATGGGGAGGTTGACCTGGGCCAGTGCCGGCGTGGCGGCGAGGATCAGAGTGGCGAGCGTGGAGCGGACCCCGCGGAAAGATGGGAGACTTCGCATAGGACGGAGGTTTATCACCAGCGCTTATTGCCGACCAGCATAATTTGTGTCGACAATTTCCATGACAGGGCGGGGGCGGGAAAGAAAAAGGGCGCCGGTCGCGGGACCGGCGCCCTGTGAATCAGTTCGGAATCAGCTTACTTCTTGAGGCCGATGAACTGGTTGCCGCTGCCCGGGTAGGCCAGCGGGTAGTGGTACCAGTAATTGGTCGCGTAGCTGTTCGTGCCCGTGCTGTCCAGCGCGGTGCCCGGCACCTGGTAGATGTCGTAGTTGGCATTCGCGGTGAGCGTCACGTAGTTGGTCGTGCCGACCTGCCATTTGAGCGGCAGATTGGTCGTGCCCCAGCCAGCGGGATTCGTGATGTCCGAATTGGTGGCCAGTTTGAATCCGGTGTCCGGGAGGTCCCAGTTCAGGAAGTAGGCATTCGCCGGGATGTTCTGTCCAGCGGCGGAGGAGCCCATGCGGGTGACCCAGACGTTGGTGTTGATGCCGGCGTAGCTGCCGTTCGGGCCGACAGGGCTCGCGATCGAAGGATTCGACGAGAAGTTGTCGGTGACGGTGGTCACGCTGGAGCCGGTGACGCTGACCTGGGTGAACACGACATGGCCGATGCCGACGTTGGCCGGGTTGTTGGCCTGCATGCCGAAGTAGACGGCGATCGGGTCAGTGAACAGGTTCGCCGAGTCCTGATCGAACGCGACGAAGTTCGTGCTGAGGCCGCCAGGACCGGTCATGTGGACCGTGGTGTCGCTGGTGAACGTGAACGCCCAGGTGCCGATGGCGCTGCTGTTGGTGATGCATTTGCCATAGTTCAGGTTCGAGCTGAAGATCATGCTGTTGCCTGAAGGCTGGTTCGTCTTGTAGGAGAACTGGAAGATGTAGTACGGATCTCCGTTCGTTTCGACCTGGTTTTGCAGGGTGACGAAGATCACGTTTTCCTTGTTCCAGTCGGGAGAGGTGCCGACGTCGTCACCGGAGGTCATGTTGATCAGGAAGATGTGCGCCTGCTGGCCGGGGGCCGGGGCTTCAAACTTCGAGATGGTGAACGAGTAGGTGGCATCGGAGCCGCCGAGCCAGGTGAAGACACCGGTGCCGGGCTGGATCTCGATCATTTCGCGGTCATACTGACCGGTGGTGGCCGCGAACAGGTTCAGGCCCTGGGGAGCGGGACGCACGCTGAGGGTCGGGGGCGGCGGGATGATGTTATTGCTCTTGAAGAGAATATTATCAATCCAGAACGCCGAGATGCCCGTGCCCGCGGGAGCGCCGGCAAACCACTTGTGGAAGGCAACGCCACGAGTGTTGCTGATGCCGGGCGTCGCCGGGTTGATCGGAACGCTCATGTGTTCCCAACCGGCCATGGCGGTGTTGGTCAACTGGTAGATGCCGATGGCAATGCGGGTCGGGTTGTTGTCAAACACCATGAATTCCATGCCGTTGAAGGAACCAGTGATCCCCGCGTCGAAGGTCGACGGGTTATTGAACTGGTCAACGCTCATGTTGGACGCGGTCGTGTCCCACTTGATGTCGAAATCCATCGCGATGTACGCCGTCAGGTCGACAGCGATCGGGCACCACCAGGGATTGTTGCCGCCGAGACCGAGAGTGATGTCGGCCATACAGGGCGTATCGCTGGCGCTGCTGAAGGTACAGGTGATGTAGCCGGAACCACCGCTATTGCCGGTGGCATCCTGCGTCCCATCCCACGTCATGGTGGAGGAGCCCCACCAGATGTTGCCGCCGGGAACCATGGAGCCCTGCGTGCCCGTGTCGAAAGAATCGACAAGATACTGGGCCGTCGCGGCTCCGGTGCTCCCCAGCAACAGGCTCGCCAAAGCGATGCCCAGCCGGAACTGAGTTCGGGTTTGTTTCATAATTTGATGATCTAGGTTAACCGTGGACGCCTGCCGTTGACTTTGGATAGAAAACACGCCGTCCCTCTGGTTACTCAACCAGCCAACGGCGCTATTTCAGTCTGATCCCCTGTTGATACCATGCGGCAAACGTTCACGTTCCCATACTAGCTCCCCGTCTCTGAAAGGCATGTCGCCAATAGTGGTGACAGCCCCCCGTCCCCAGCCCGGGGGACACCCGGGGATGCCCCGGGTCCGGGAAAGGCAGAAGGCAGAAGGTAGAATGCAGAAACAGGGCTGGAATTTGCCCTTCACAACGAGGTGCGCGGCCTTATGATGCGCCCGGGTGGCCCGTCCTCCGGACCCGACGGCACCCAATACATACTATATGGCCGCTCCCACGATTCCGAGTGCTTCGTCTGTCCAGGATCCCGCCGGCGCCAGCACGCCGTCCTACCGCGGGCCGTTTGTCGTGATGACGATCCTGTTTTTCATGTGGGGGTTTATCACGGTGTGGAACGACATTCTGATTCCGCGGTTCAAGGACGCTTTTCAGCTCACGTATTTCCAGGCGATGCTGGTGCAGTCGGCGTTTTTTGGCGCCTATGGGATTGGCGCGCTGGCGTATTTTCTGATCTCGATGTTTTCCGGCGATCCGATCAACCGGATCGGTTACAAGAACGGCGTGATCCTGGGGTTGGGGATCACGGCGGCGGGGTGCGCGCTGTTTTATCCGGCCGCGCTGCTGGTTTCCTACCCGCTGTTTCTTGTGGGGTTGTTTGTGATCGGGCTGGGGCTGGCGATGCTGCAGATCGCGGCGAATCCTTACGTGACCATCCTGGGGCCGGAGCGGACGGCGTCGAGCCGGCTGAACCTGTCGCAGGCGTTCAATTCATTCGGCACGACGCTGGGGCCGATCATCGGGGGCTGGCTGGTTTTTGCGTATTTCACGAAGGCGGACGCGCATGGGGCGGATTCGGTGAAGGTGCCGTATCTTTGCTTTGCGGCGGCGTTTGGGATTCTGGCCTTGCTGTTCCGGTTTGCGCGGGTGCCGGCGTTTGCGAATCGAGACGCGGCGGCGGGCGGGTGGGGGGCGTTGAAGCATCCGCACACGGCGCTGGGGATGCTGGCGATCTTCATGTATGTGGGGGGCGAGGTGTCGGTGGGGAGTGCGATTGTTAATTTGTTAGGCACGCCGGGGTTTGGCGGGATGTCGCATGCCGAGGCGAGCCGGTATTTGTCGTTTTACTGGGGCGGGCTGATGATCGGCCGGTTCATGGGGGCGTTTGCGTTGAGCGATCTGCGGGGCTGGCTGAAGCACGGGCTGGTGGTGGGGGTGCCGTTGCTGGCGTTCGGGGTGATTGTGAATCTGCCGTGGATTGGGGGCGTCTTGCGGCAGGACTGGGCTTCGGCGGCGGCGGGGTTGTGCGCGTTTGCGAACGTGAAGTATTACGGGCTGGCGCTGGTGGCGCTGGTGGCGGCGTTTTTCGCTGGGGAATCGAGCGCGCACCGGATGCTGGCGGTGTTCAGCGCGGTGATCCTGGCGCTGCTCGGCCTGGGGGCGGGGGGTTCCGGGGAACTCGCGCGCTGGGCGGTATTGAGCATCGGGCTGTTCTGCTCGGTGATGTGGTCGAATATTTTTTCGCTGGCGATCGAGGGGCTGGGTCCGTTGAAGAGCCAGGGGTCGTCGCTGCTGGTGATGGGGATTGTGGGCGGGGCGGTGCTGCCGGCGGTTCAGGGGCGGCTGGCGGATCACGCGGGCATCCAGGCGTCGCTGCTGGTGCCGATGGCGGCGTTCGCCTATGTGGGTTTTTACGGGTTGTACGGCTACCGCGCGGGGCGGGGTTCGGCGCCGGTTTCGGCGGGCTGAACAAGGCGGCCGGTATTGCGGCTGGAGGGGAGTTCGAGGGTGAACGTGGCGCCGCGGCCGGGTCCGTCGCTGCGGACGTTGAGGGTTCCCCCGAGTTCTTTTGCGGCGAGGGCGCCGCTGTGGAGTCCGAAGCCGTGGCCGTCGCGGCGGGTGGTGAATCCGCGGGAGAAGATGCGTTCGAGGTTTTCGCGGGGGATGCCCATGCCGGTGTCGGTGATGGAGATGGCGACGCGGCCGGGTTCGGAGGAGGCGACGCCGAGGATGATTTTCCTGTCGGGCCGATCCTGATTGAGGGCGTGTTTGGCGTTGCTGATGAGGTTGACGAGGATTTGGAGGACCTTGTGGCGGTCGGTGAGGACGCGCGGGGCGGGGTGGTAATCGCGGAGCACCTGGATGGCGTGGCGGTCGAGCGACGCGCTATTGATTTGGAAGGCGTCTTCTACGAGGTCCTTGGGGTCGATTTCCTCGAGGCTGCCGCCGATTTTGGCGTAGCTTTGCTGCATGGAGACGATGACTTTGATGTGCTCGATATTTTTGGCGAGGGACTGGACTTCGTTGAGCATTTCCTGTTTGTCTTCGGCGAGGACGGCGCCGAGTTTTTCGAGGTAGGCGGGGAGGGCTTTGCCTTTGGGGTTATCGGACAGGAACGTGCCGAGCTGCTGGCGGTGGGACTGGAGGAGGGCGGCGGTTTTTGAGACGGACTCGATGGACAGGCGGCGGATGCGGTCGCCGAGCATGGCGGCGGAGACGTTGACGCTATTGAGGACGTTGCCGACGTTGTGGAGGACGCCGGTGGCGACTTCGGCCATGCCGGCGCGGCGGGAGGTGAGCATGAGTTCCTCCTGGGCTTCGGCGAGTTCGTGGCGGGCGCGTTCCTTGGCGACGACCTGTTCCTGGAGTTCGCGGGTGCGTTCGCGGACGCGATGTTCGAGGCTGTCGTTGGCGGACTGGAGCTGGGCCTGGGCGTCGCCGAGCAGGCGGTTTTTGTGGGCGATGACGAGCCCCCAGGAGATGGCGGTGGCCGTGAGGGCGAGCACGCCCATGAGCGCCCAGAGCAGGCGGGTGAGATTCCACCAGGGCGGGCGTTTCAGGAGGGTGACATCCTTCCAGGAGCGGAGGTGGAGCAGGCCGGCGCGGGGTTTGCCGTATTCATCCTGCTGAACCTCGTAGACGCCGGTGAGGGCGACGCGGCTGCCGATGGGCAGGTCGAAATCCGCGGCGGGCGGGTTTGCATCGGCCGCCTTTTCGAGCGTGGCGTCCATGGCGAAATCCGCCGTTTGGATTTGCATGCGGACATCCTTGTTGCGGGCGCGGACATTGAGGAGGGTGCCTTCGGCGCGGGCGAGCAGGCCGTCGATGGATGGGTCGGAGAGTGGGCGGGAGCCGATGGAGATGGGGGTGGGTTCGGGGCCTGCGGCTGTTTTCCTGTAGGCGGTTTCCTGCATGAGGAATCGCTGGTTTTGGCGTCCGGGGAACCCGACGACTTCGACGCGGTCGCCGGGCTGGAGCGGGTCCGTTTGGCGGCTGAGTGCGAACAGGCCATCGGCGCCGTCCTGGAGGTAGAGGTAGCGTCCGGGTTCGTGGAGGAGGACGATGCCGGAGCTGCGGACGCGGGCGTCGAGGGCGCTTTCGGGGTTGTATTGGCGGAGGCTGCCGAGGCGGCGCAGCGGGGTGGCGAAGACATCGGCGGCCTGCGGGTCCTGTTCGAGGATGAAGGTGGACTGGGGGAGGAGGAGTTGGACGCCGGTGAGCTGGTGCCGGCTGTTGGCGATGGTGGAGCAGATGCCCTGGAGCCGGACGCTGGATCCTTCCAGGTGTTTCCAGGAGCGGGTGCTGGAGACCCAGGCGTCGAATTCGCCGCCGGGGGTGAACATTTCGATCTGGTTGATGCGGTCCCTGACGGTGACGCGCCGGACATAGCCGCGCATGGCGACGAGGCGTCCATCGAAGCTGCCGCTCATGGCCTGGTCGAGGGTGATGGTTTCCGGCGTTTCGGCGTGCGGGTTCCAGTAGCCGGTGCGCCGGAAGGTGGCGTTGGTGATGACGGGGACAAAGTCGCCCGCCGCGGTGACGCCATCGACCTCAACGAGCGTGCCTATTTTGGCGGTGTTGGTGTCGGTCCATTGCGGGTTCATGACCCGGATGCCGCCGCTGCTGTCCTGGATGAAGGCGTAAGGCAATTCGGGGTCGGAGACGGCGACCATTCCCCAGAGTCGGACAGGGACGCCGGTGCCGGCTTCTTCCAGTCCCATGTCGCGGACCTGTGCGGCGAGGCGGAGCGGTCGGGGGTGCGGGAAGTGGGGTGCGGCGTTGCCGGGCTGCGGGCCGGGGTTGCGGCGGTAGAATCCGTTTTGGATCCAGCGATGGATGCCGACGACGGACGGGTAGCCGACGGCTTCGACTTGCTCACCGGGGCGGACGGGCATGGTTTGGAGGCTTTGGAGCAGGACCTCGCCAGTTTCGTCCCAGATGCAGACCCATTTGCCGGCCTCGTGATTTCGGACGACACCGCGGACATGCACAAGTTCGGAGGGTGGAAGAGTATCGCGGATCTGTTCGATGGCGGTGGCCGGTGTGTCGAACCGGGGATCCTTTTCCATCGATCCCAGGGTTTCGACGTCGGCGGCGCGGGTGATCCAAAGGTCGAGGCTGACGAGGTCGCCGTTGGGATCGAATTGGGGCGACAGAACGCCGGTGAGACGGACGAAGTCGCCCTGGTTCAGCGCGAGCGAGGGCTCGGCTGCATCCCTTACGATAAATGCGGTGGCGGTGGTTTTGCCGCAGACGAGGCTGAGCGACACGTGGCGCCGGTCTTCGCGTTTGCGGTCGACGAATCCTTCGACGACGACGCGGTGGAATTTTTGTCTGGGGGCGGCCTGGGCGAGGTCGGAGACGGGGATGGGAGGGGGTAAGGGTGCGGTTCCGGCCGGTTCGAGCCGGCTGCGGGTCCAGTCGATGCGGTTCGCGACGGGGTCGATCCAGCCATCGAGCCGGTAGCGCTTGCCGGGTTGCGCGGGCTGGGGCGAGTCGCCGACGGGCAGGAACATGGGGGAACCTTCGCATTCACCCCAGGCGGCATTCCAATCGGGATCGAAATAATACACGAGGAACGAGGTGCGGATGGGCCAGGGGTGGTTGCGGTCGGCTGCGGGCAGCAGGTAGATTTCGTGGAAACTGGTGAGCACCCTGTTTGTGGCGGCGGGTGCCTGGGGGGTGATTTCGTCCGCGACGCCGGCGGCGGCCGCGGGGCCGGTGGATGCGGCCAGTGTGGCGAGCAGCGCGGCGAGTGCGAGGCGCGGGCGATGGAGTGCTGTTGGAAGGCCGGTCATGTTTTCGCGCCGGGTTTGGAATCCGGGTTGAGCGGGAGTTCGAGGACGAAGGCGGCTCCCTTTCCGACCCCGGCGCTGTGGGCGTTGAGGGATCCGCCGAGTTCCTTTGCGGCGAGCGCTCCGCTGTGGAGGCCGAATCCGTGGCCGTTTTTGCGGGTGGTGAAGCCGAAGGAAAAAATGCGCGTGAGATTTTCGGGGGCGATCCCGACGCCGTTGTCGACGACTTCGATCTTGATGCGGTCGGTGCCGAGCGGGTGGAGGCGGACGGTGATGCGGCTGTTGCCGGATCCGGCGTCGTCGCAGGCGTATTTGGCGTTCTGGAGGAGGTTGGTGAGGATCTGGAGAGTTTTATGGCGGTCGGTGTTGATGGGGGGGACGGGGGCGAAATCGCGTTCGAGCCGGACGCCGTGGCGTTTGAACGATTCGGACTGGAGGTGGATGGCTTCCTCGAGGAGATCGGCGGGCTGGAGGATTTCGCGGACGCCGGAGGTTTGGGCGTACGACTGTTGCATGGAGACGATTTCTTTGATGTGTTCGATATTTTTGGCGAGGGTATTGAGTTCGGCGGTGACCTGGGAACGTTCGGTGGCGAGGTGTTTGACGAGGGACTCGAGGTAGGGGACGAGGTGTTTGCCTTTGTGGTCGTGGGCGAGGTAATCGGCGAGGTGCGGGCGGTTTTCGTTGAGCAGGCCGAGGACGCGGGGGAGGTTTTGGAGGGCGTTGGAGCCGGAGAATTTTTCGCCGAGGAGGCTGACGGAGACGTTGACGCTGTTGAGGACATTGCCGACGTTGTGGAGGACGCCGGTGGCGACTTCGGCCATGCCGGCCTGGCGGGAGGCCTGGATGAGGCGTTGCTGGGCTTCGGCGAGTTCATCGCGGGCGCGTTCCTTGGCGGCGACCTGTTCGCGCAATTCCTGGGTGCGTTCCTCGACTCGGATTTCGAGTTTGTCATGGGCGGCCTGGAGTTCGGACTGGGCCTGGCGGAGCAGGTGATTTTTGCGGGAGATGAGGATGCCCCAGGCGAGGGCGACGATGGAGATGCCGAGGACGCCGACGAGGGCGGTGACGAGGCGGCCGAGGGTCCACCAGGAGGGTTGCGCGAGGACGCGGACATCGTTCCAGGACCGGAGCAGCAGGACGAACCGGCGCGGGTGGGCGGTTTCGTCGGACTGCACTTCGTAGACGCCGGTGAGGGAGAGTCGGCTGCCGATGGGGAGATTTTTGAGTTCGCGGGTGGAATCGGCGGGGCTGGATTCGAGGGCGGCTTCGAAGGCGGATTCCCCGGTTTGGACGAGGAGTTTGACGGTGCCGTCGCGTTCCGCGGCATTGAGCAGCACACCTTCTGCGCGGGCGAGGAGTCCTTCGAGGCCGGGGTTGACGGAGTGGCCGGGGGGGAGTTCCGCGGGGGGCGGTTGGGATCCGGCGGCCATGCGCCGGCAGACGGCTTCGCGCAGGAGGAATTTGCGGCCCTGGTTGCCGGCGAACCCGACGACTTCGATGCGGTCGCCGGGGCGGAGGTTGAGGGTATCCTGGGTGAGGGCGAGGAGGCCGTCGGCGCCGTCCTGGATGCGGACGCAGCGGCCTGGGGCGACGAGGAGGACGGTGCCGGAGGTGCGGACGCGCTGGTTGAGGGCGTTCTGCATGTTATAGCGGCGGAGATCGCCGAGGGGCCGGAATGGCACGGCGAAGACGTCGGCGGGGGCGGGTTCCTCGACCTGGAGGCATTTGACTTCGGGCGACCAGATCTGGATGCCGGTGAGCTGGCCGCGGGCGTTGGAGACGGCGGTGCAGACGCCGTTGAGCCGGATGATGGAGCCGCGGAGGTAATCGAAGGACTGGGTGGCGGGGAGGACGGCTTCGAATTCGCCGCCGGACGTGCTGAGGTCGAGGATAGTGAGGCCGCGGTTTTGGCGGACGTCCTGGACGTAGCCGCGCATTTCGACCCAGCGCCCGTCTTCGACGCCGGTGAGGGCTTGTTCGAGGGTGACGAGGTGGCCGGGTTCGAGGTTGTAGAAGCCGACGCGGCCGAGCACGGCGTTGGTGATGACGGGGACGAAATCTCCTTCGGCGGTGACGCCTTCGACGGTGACGATGGCGCCGGGCTTGGGGGTGTCGGTGCCTTCCCAGCGTGGGTTTTCGACGCGGATGCCGCCGCTGGCGTCCTGGACGCAGGCGAAGGGGCGTTCGGGGTGGAACCAGGTGACGACGCCGCGCAATTTGACCGGGAAACCTTTGCGGCTTTGTTCCCGGCTCAGATCGCGCACCCATTCGGCGAGGCGCAGCGGGCCGGGGGCGGGGTTGTTGGTGGCCGCGGATGGGGAGGCGGTGGCGGGGACGGCGCGGTAGAGCCCGTTGCGGATGCATGGCTGGACGCCGAGGACGTAGGGGTAGCCGACGGCTTCGACGTGGTCGCCGAAGCGGAGGGCCTGGGACTGGGGGCTTTGGATCATGACCTGGCCGGAGTCGTCCCAGAGGGTGACCCATTTCCCGGAATCGTGGCTGCGGACGGTGCCTTTCACATGAATGAGCGTACCGGCGGGCGATTCCTGCTGGATGCTGGAAATCTCGGACACGGGCAGGTCGAATCGCGGGTCGGTGTCGAGGGAGCCGACGGTGCGGACGTCCTCGGGGCGGCCGATGAAGAGGCTGAGTTCGCTGATGCGGCCGTCGCGATCGAACTGGGGTGAGAAGACGGATTTGATGCGGACGATGTCTCCTTCCTTGCAGGACCAGTTTGATCCGCCGGTGTTTTTGAGAAGGAACGCGTTGGCGACGGTGCCGCCGCAGATGAGGCGGAGGGTGTAATGGGTGTTGTCTTCGAGAAGGTGGTCGACGAATCCCTCGATGGAGAGCAACCGGCCTTTATTGGCCAGGGGATTGGACTGGAGGTCGGAGAGGGGTGGGGCGTCGAAGGCAAGGTTTGTTTTGAGAACGGTGACGGTGGTTTGGTCCCAGAGAAAGCGTTCGCGCAGCGGGAGCACGACGCCATCGAGCAGAACCTGTTGTCCGGCTTTCAACGGGGTGGGGCAATCCCCGATGGGGAGGTAGGCGGGGCGGCCCTGGCAGGCGCCCCAGGCGTTGTTCCATTCGTGGTCGAAGTAATAGATGGTGAGCTCGGTGCGCATGCGGTGGGGCAGTGCGCGCTCGGCCTGGGGGAGTTCCCAGATCTGGTAGATATTGGTGAGGACTGGGAGTGACGGCGGGACCGATTCGGCGGCGCGGGTGCCGGGGGGGAAGGCCATGGCGGCGAGGCAAACCGCGCAAGCCTGCAGGGTGTGCAGGAGGCGAGGCCGGCTCGTAAATCGGGGCCAACTCATGACTTGTTGCGATTGCCGCCCGTTCCGCAGAGTCGCGGATGAAGGATTGGCGCTGCGAGCCGGGCTCTGTTAGATCGGCGATTTCGGGGGAATCTTTAGCTGTGAACCCTCCGAACCCATTGGTGGAGAAATGCCTTGCAGCCCGGATGCGGCTCACCGTAGTCTCGACTCCAGGGCAGTGAGATCCTGCCTTCGACTTGGTAATCGAACCTGTTATGATTCCTAATCTTTTTCGCAGTGTGTTGGCTGCGCTGGTGTGTTGGGTGGTGCTGATTACGATGTCAGGCTGCAAGGAGAAGGGGGCGGTGGCGGCGGGGCCGCCGACGGTGGAATTTGTATCGATCGAGCAGAAGGATGTGCCGTTGTATCGGGACTGGGTGGGGACGTTGCAGGGGAATGTGGATGCGACGATATCGGCGCAGGTGACGGGTTACCTGTTAACGCGGGTGTATACGGAAGGCACGTTTGTCACGAACGGGCAGGTGTTGTTCCAGATTGACCCGGCGCCGTTCCAGGCGGACCTGGCGCGTGCGAAGGCGGGATTGCTGGAGGCGGAGGCGCACAAGGGGAAGACGGCGCTGGACGTGCAGCGTTACCGGCCCCTGGCGGCGACGTCGGCGATCAGCCAGCAGGAATTGGACGACGCGATCCAGGCGGATTTGGCGGCGGACGGGCAGGTGGCGAGCCAGCGTGCGGCGGTGCAGACGGCGGAGTTGAACCTGGCATTCACCACGATTCGATCGCCGGTGAACGGGATCGCGGGCCTGGCGCAGGCGCAGGTCGGCAACCTGGTGGGGCCGTCGAGCGGTCCGTTGTCGACGGTGGTGCAGGTGGATCCGATCCGGGCATATTTTTCGGTGGACCAGAAGCTGGTGACGCAGATCCAGGAGCAGCGGATTGCGGCGGGGGCCGAGTTGTTTGACAAGGACGAAAGCAGGGACCGGACGAAGCTGGAGTTGATCCTGGCGTCGGGCCAGGTGTATCCGGAGGCGGGGATGGTGAGGTTTTCGGACAACCAGGTGAACCCGCTGACGGGTACGGTGCGGGTGGTGGGCGAGTTTCCGAACAGGAATTTCCTCCTGGTGCCCGGGATGTTTGTGCGGGTGAAGGCGCTGGTGGGGGTTGCGACGAACGCGCTGGTGGTGCCGCAGCGGTCGGTGACGGAGCTGCAGGGCCGTTATCTCATCGCGGTGATCGATCCCGAGAACAAGGTCAGCATCCGCCCGGTCACGCCCGGCGAGCGGGTGGGGTCGGACTGGATTATTCAGGGCAATGTGCGGTCCGGGGAGCGGGTGGTGGCGGAGGGGATACAGAAGATTCGCGAGGGGAGCGTGGTGAACCCGGTGCCGCTGGGCAGTGTTCCTGAGACGCCGGGTCCGGCGGCTGCACCCGTGGCTGCCGCGAAAGATTAATCCAACGCCACCGAACTATGGCCAAGTTTTTCATCAACCGGCCCATCGTGGCCATGGTGATTTCCATCCTCATGGTGATCATCGGCGTGGTGGCGATGTCGAGTCTCCCGATCGCGCAATTCCCGAACATCGCGGATCCGCAGATCCAGGTGAACGCGACCTACCCGGGCGCCGATGCCGTCACCGTCCAGCAGTCCGTCACGGTCCCGATCGAGCAGCAGATGTCGGGTGTGGACAACATGGAGTACATGTATTCGCTGAGCGCGAACAACGGGACGCTGAAGCTGACGGTGGATTTCAACGTGGCGACGGATCCGAACACGGACCAGATCCTGGCGCAGATGCGGCAGGGGCAGGCGAACTCGCAGTTGCCGAGCGCGGTGAACAACCAGGGGGTGACGGTGCAGAAATCGACGGCGTCGCCGCTGATCATGTTTGCGTTGTATTCGCCGAACAACACCTACGACAGCATTTTCCTGGCGAACTATTCCTACATCAACATCAACGATGCGATGACGCGCGTGACGGGGATCGCGAGTGTTTCGGTGTTCGGTGCGGGGCAGTATGCGATCCGGCTGTGGGTGCGGCCGGACCGGCTGGCGCAGATGGGGATCACGGTTCCGGAGATCATTGCCGCGGTGCAGGCGCAGAACACGGTGAACCCGGCGGGCAAGGTGGGCGGCCAACCGGTGCCAAAGGGGCAGGAATTCACCTACGCGGTGCGGTCGCAGGGGCGGCTGGAGACGACGGAGGATTTCGGGAACATCGTGCTGCGGGCGGGGCTGGACGGGGCGATTGTGCGGGTGAGGGACGTGGCGCGGATCGAGCTGGGGGCGCAGAATTACGACATGCTGGCGCGGCTGAACGGCAGGCCGTGCGCGCTGGTGGCGCTCTACCAGCTGCCGGGGTCGAACGCACTCGACGCGGCGGGCGGGGCGAAGGCGCTGATGGAGAAGCTGAAGGCGAGTTTTCCGCCGGACCTGGACTACGCGGTGGCGCTGGACACGACGCTCGCCGTGACGGAAGGCATGGTGGAGATCGAGCACACGCTGCTGGAGGCGATTGTGCTGGTGATCATCGTGGTGTTTGTGTTCCTGCAGGGCTGGCGGGCGACGCTGATCCCGCTGCTGGCGGTGCCGGTGTCGCTGGTGGGCACGTTCGCGCTGTTTCCGCTGTTCGGATTTTCGATCAACACCCTGTCGCTGTTCGGGCTGGTGCTGGCGATCGGGCTGGTGGTGGACGACGCGATCGTGGTGGTGGAAATCGTGGAGCATCACATCGAGCACGGGTTGTCGCCGAAGGAGGCGGCGTTGAAGGGCATGCAGGAGGTGACGGGGCCGGTGATTGCGATTGCGATCATTTTGTCGGCGGTGTTCATTCCGACGGCGTTCATTCCGGGCATCACGGGCCGTCTTTACCAGCAGTTCGCGGTGACGATCGCGGTGTCGGTGGTGATCTCGGCTTTCAACGCGCTGACGCTGTCGCCGGCGCTGTCCGCGCTGCTGCTGCGTCCGAAAAAGAAGGGCACGGGGCCGCTGCAAAAGTTTTTCGACGTGTTCAACCGCTGGTTCGGCCGGGCGACGGACGGGTATGTGGGGGTGTGCCGGTTCCTGGTGCACAAGTCGATCGTGGCGCTGGTGTTCCTGGTGGGGGCGATTGTGATGGTGGGGTGGATGGGGAAGAAGATCCCGACGAGCTTTTTGCCGGACGAAGACCAGGGGTATGTGTTTGCGGGGGTGCAGTTGCCGGACGCGGCGTCGTTGCAGCGGAACAACGAGGTGGTGCGGCAGGCGGAGGACATCATCATTCACACGCCCGGGGTGAAATATTGTTCGTCGGTGGTGGGCTACAGCATGTTGAGCGGGGTGAACAACACCTACAGCAGCTTTTTCTTCATCGCGTTCCACGAGTGGTCGAAGCGCAAGAAGCCCGAGGAACAGTACCAGGCGATCATGCGGCATTTGAATGCGGAGCTGGCGAAGATCCCGGGCGCGGTCGGGTTTGCGTTTCCGCCGCCGGCGATTCCCGGCGTGGGGACGTCGGGCGGCGTGACGTTTGTGCTGGAGGACCGGTCGGGCCGCGGGTTTGAGTTCCTGGGGGAGAACCTGGCGAAGTACCTGGCGGCGGTGCGGAAGCGGCCGGAGCTGGCGAGCGTGTTCACGACGGCGCTGCCGTCGGTGCCGCAGGTTTACGTGAACGTGAACCGGGACCAGGTCCTGCAGCAGGGCGTGAAGATCCAGGATGTGTACCAGACGATGCAATGTTTCATGGGCGGCGCGTTTGTGAATTACTTCAACCGGTTTGGCCGGCAGTGGCAGGTGTATGTGCAGGCGGAGGGGGATTACCGGACGGAGGCGCGGAACCTGGGGCAGTTTTACGTGTTGAACAACGCGAGCAACATGGTGCCGCTGGCCGCGGTGACGATGGTGAAGCCGACGATGGGTCCGGAGTTCACGATGCGTTACAATCTTTACCAGGCGGCCCAGATCAACGCCTCGGCGAAGCCCGGCTACAGCTCGGCGCAGGCGATGAAGGCGATGGAGGAGGTGTTCCACGAGGCGATGCCGCCCGGGATGGGATTCGACTACCTGGGGATGAGTTTCCAGGAGAAGAAGGCGCAGCAGGGGGTGTCGCCGATGGTGATCTTCGGGTTCTCGCTGCTGTGCGTGTTCCTCATCCTGGCGGCGCAGTACGAGAGCTGGACGTTACCATTCAGTGTTTTGTTAGGCACACCCATCGCGGTATTCGGGGCGTTCTCGGGGCTGATGGTGGGGCATTACGAGAACAACGTGTATGCGCAGATCGGCCTGGTGATGCTCATCGGGCTGGCGGCCAAGAACGCAATCCTGATCGTGGAATTCGCGAAGATGGGCTACGACCAGGGGAAGCCGTTGATGGACGCGGCGCTGGAGGGGGCGAAGCTGCGGTTGCGGCCGATTTTGATGACGAGCTTTGCGTTCATCCTGGGTTGTGTGCCGCTGGCGAAGGCGAGCGGCGCCGGGGCGTTGTCGCGGCAGGTCATGGGCTTCGCGGTGATCGGCGGCATGACCGCCGCGAGTTTCATCGCCATTTTCCTCATTCCCGTGCTGTTTTATGTGGTGGAAAACCTGTCGGGCGGCAAGCATGAGGTGGTGAAAAAGGACGCGGTTAAAATGACGAATGACGAATGACGAATGACGAAGCGAAAGCCAGTAAATGAGCCGTGGGTCCTGGAAGGTGATGACGGTTCCGCGATTCTGCTTCGGGCAGCAGGCGGGGCATGGAGCCGGGCGGTCCTGAAGGAGGATTCCGGTGACCGGCCGCGCGTGTATGACTTGGAGGAGCGCACGGCGCGCTTCGGAGAAGCCATCATTCTTTTCGCAAAGAAGATTCCCAAGAGCCCGGTCAACAACCGTCTCATCGACCAAATTGTGGGGGCCGGGACAAGCATTGGAGCGAATTATTGCGAAGCAGATGACGGCCTTACCCGGCGCGATTTTGCCCATCGCATCGGGATATCCAGGAAAGAGGCCAGGGAGACCAAGTTCTTTCTCCGCATGATTGCGACCGCAGAGCCCAATCTAAAGGCCGAGGCCCGGGTTCTCTGGAACGAAGCGCGCGAACTCCACCTGATTTTCTGCGCCATCTGGAGGAGAGGCAAATACAATGCAGACTAAGCTGATCAACATGCGATTTGTCATTTGTCATTTGGCATTCGTCATTTTCGCCGCCGGTTGCGCGGTGGGGCCGAATTACAAGCGGCCGGACGTGGCGCAACCGGCGGCCTACCGGGATGCGACGTCGTCGGGGACGAATTCCTTTGCGGATTTCGCCTGGTGGGAGATTTACCGGGACCCGGTGCTGGCGGGGCTGATCCGGACGGCGCTGACGAACAACCTGGACCTGAAGGTGGCGGTGACGCGGGTGGAGCAGGCGCGGCAGGCGGCGGCGGAGGCGCGCTCGCAATTTTTCCCGAGCGTGGGTTATTCGGGGGCGGTGAGCAAGGGCCGCAACGAATTCGCGGGCAATTACAATTACAACGGCGGCCAGATCGGGGACGCGGCGGTGGGGGTGTTGAACGCGGCGTGGGAGGTGGATTTGTGGGGCCGGATCCGGCGGTTGAACGAGAGTGCGCGGGCGCAGTACCTGGCGACGGACGAGGCGCGCCGGGGGATCCGGCTGTCGCTGGTGAGCCAGGTGGCGGCGGCGTATTTCCAGTTGCTGGAGCTGGACCTGCAGCTGCAGATCGCGCAGCGCACGACGAATTCGTTCGGGGGCAGCCTGGACATATTCACCCAGAGATTGTTAGGCGGCGTGGGGTCGAAGCTGGAGACTTCGCGGGCGGCCGCGGCGCTGGCGAGCGTGACGGCGTCGGTGCCCGCGACGGAGCGGCAGATTGCGGTGCAGGAGAACCAGATCAACATCCTGCTGGGGCGTCCGCCGGGGCCGGTGGAGCGGTCGGCGACGCTGCTGGAGCAGGGGGTTCCGCCGGAGGTGCCGGCGGGGCTGCCGAGCCAGTTGCTGTCGCGCCGGCCGGACGTGATGTCGGCGGAGCAGCAGTTGCGGTCGGCGAACGCGCAGGTGGGGGTGAGCGTGGCGAATTTCCTGCCGCAGATCGGGCTGACGGCGTTCATGGGCAAGGTGAGCCCGGAGCTGTCGGCGATCACGCTGGGGAGCGCGAATGCGTGGAGCCTGGCGGCGTCGGCGACGGGGCCGATTTTCCAGGGCGGCGCGAACGTGGCGAAGTATCGCCAGGCGAAGGCGTTCTGGGACCAGAACCGGCTGCAGTATGAGCTGTCGGTGTTGAACGCGTTGCGGGAGGTTTCGGACGCGCTGGTGACGCGGGAGAAGCTGGTGCTCGAGAGGGAGCAACTGGCGCGGTCGGTGCAGGCTTACCAGGAGGCGGTGGTGATTTCCACGCAGCGTTACCTGGCGGGCAAGGCGAGTTATTACGAGGTGCTGGAGGCGCAGCAGCAGTTGTTTCCCGCGGAAAATTCCCTGGCCCAAACCGAGTTGAACCAGCGCCTCGTTATCGTGCAGCTTTACCAGGCCCTGGGCGGCGGGTGGAAACTTTCGGACGCGGAATGGGATCATCAGCCATGATTGCGCGCCGCAAACCATGGAGTGCGCGGACGATTGTCCTGTCGCTGGTCGCCTTGCTGGGGGTGTGCGGCTGCGGCACGCTGAGCGCGCCGTTTACGGACGGTTACGCCGAGGTCCGCATTGCCGGCCATACGCGCGAGGAAATCCACGACACGCTCGTCTCCGTGTTTGAATCGGATGGCTACTCCGTGGTGATTCCGAGCCAGGACCGTCCGGTGTTTGAGAAGGTGGCGCCGGTGAATTACCAGGGCGCCTACCGCAGCATCGGCGGCAAGCCCGTGGATGTGCGGGTGAAAGTCACGATTTCGCGATTGAAAGCCGACACTTACCGTATCGCCTGCACCCCGCACATCGTCCGTGACAACGGCGATCCCTACGTGGAGGAGGAGGTCCCGTTGAGCAACATGCGGATCCGTCCGTATCAAAAGCTGCTGGACCAGGTCGCCGCGGAGTTGAATCCCCCGAAGAAATAAAGCCGCGCGGATCGGGCGGGGCGGGGGAGCCGTCGGGGTACAAAATTGTGAAACTGCCGGATCATAAGACGAGGATTGTCGCCACCATCGGGCCGGCGTCCGATTCTCCTGGCATGCTGGAGCGGTTGGTTCGCGCCGGGCTGGACATCGCGCGCCTGAATTTTTCGCACGGCGCGTTCGAGGAGCATGCCGGGCGCATCGGGCGGATCCGGGCCGCGGCCGAAGCGGCGGGGCGGCCGGTGACGATCATGGCGGATCTGCCGGGGCCGAAGATGCGGCTGGGTCGGATCGATCCCGAGCCGATCCAGTTGAAGGCGGGGGATGTGTTTGTGCTGACGACGGAGGAGATCTCCGGGGACAATCGCCGGGCCTCGATGAGTTTCGAGCGTCTGCCGGCGGTGGTGAAGGCGGGAGACCGGCTGTTTTTGAACGATGGGCTTGTTCAAATGGAGGTGGAGCGTGTGGAGGGGGCGGACGTGCGTTGCAAGGTGGTGGTCGGCGGCGAACTCCGGTCGCGCAAAGGCTTGAACCTGCCGGGAATCAATCTTGGGATCAGCGCGTTCACGGAGCACGACCGGGCCTGCCTGGAATTTGCGCTGAAACACGGGGTGGACGCGGTGAGCCAGTCGTTCGTGGAAACGGCGGATGACATCCGGGCGGTGCGCGAGGCGGCGCGGGAACTGGGGCGCCGGCCGTTTGTCATTGCCAAGATCGAGCGCTCGGGCGCGATTGAGAATTTTGATTCGATCCTGGGGGCGGCGGACGGGATCATGGTGGCGCGGGGTGATCTTGGGGTGGAGGTGCCGATCCAGGAGATTGCGATCTTGCAGAAGGACCTGATTGCGCGCGCGAACCTGGCGGGCAAACCGGTGATCGTGGCGACGCAGATGCTGGAGTCGATGGTCTCGAGCCGGCTGCCGACGCGGGCGGAGGCGACGGACGCGGCGAACGCGATTTTGGACGGTGCGGACTGCCTGATGTTGTCGGCGGAATCGGCGATGGGCAAATTCCCGGAGGAATCCGTGGCGATGCTGGCGGGGATCGCGGCGAGCACGGAGTCGCGGCGTCCGCCGTCGCGGTTGAGGGATTTGCAATCGCTCTCCCTGGGCCACAAGCCGTCGAGTGCGCCGGAGGCGATTG
Source organism: Verrucomicrobiota bacterium (assembly GCA_046346665.1). Lineage (GTDB taxonomy): Bacteria > Verrucomicrobiota > Verrucomicrobiia > Limisphaerales > JAXMHQ01 > JAXMHQ01. The sequence goes on along the minus strand of JAXMHQ010000010.1, from coordinate 15,451 downwards.
CGTTGGTGGTGGAGCACGCGCTGGAGACGGTGCCGTGCGGGGCGGTGTTTGTGCCGACGCGCGGGGGGACGACGGCGCGGATGCTGTCGCGTTTCAAGCCGGCGCCGTGGATTGTGGCGGTGTGTTCCGATCCGGCGGTGTGCCGCGGGCTGGGATTCAGCTACGGCGTGCAGGCCGTGCAGGCGGCGTCGGAGCCGCCGGACTGGCGGGGGTATGCGAAGGAGTGGATGGAGCGCCACGGGGTTGGCGGGGCGGTGGCGTTTCTCGTGGCCGGCCCCTCGGCGGCCAACCCGGACGCGAATCACCGCATCGAATTCATGAAGGTGGGGGAATTTCCAGGCCGTCCCGGCGCAACCTGACACGATTATGCCAGAACCTTCCCGTCCCGCGGCCGCGAGATCCAGCCAGCTCAGCGCCGGCCGCGGCATCCGCACCGGGCTGTCGGCGGCCGACATCCGGCAGTCGTTTCTCGACAATCTGTTTTGCGTGCTGGGCCGTGAGCCCATCACGGCGACGGCGAACGACGCCTACACGGCGCTGGCGCTGACGGTCCGGGACCGGGTGTTGAACCAGGGCGTGAGGACGATGGAAACGTATTTCGAGCAGGACGCCCGGGCCGTGGCTTATTTGTCCGCCGAATTCCTGCCCGGGCCGCACCTGGCGAACAACCTGTTGAACCTCGGCATCACCGAGCCGACGCGGCAGGCGCTGGCGGAGATCGGCATCAGCCTGGAATCGCTGGTGGAGCAGGAGGAGGAGCCGGGGCTTGGCAACGGCGGCCTTGGCCGGCTGGCGTCGTGTTTCATGGATTCCCTTGCGACGCTGGAGGTGCCGGCGGTGGGATACGGGATCCGGTACGAGTTCGGGATATTCGACCAGGTGATCCGGGACGGCTGGCAGGTGGAGGTGACGGACAAATGGCTGCGCCTGGGCAATCCGTGGGAGATTCCGCGGCCGGAGCTTTCGTACGAGGTGAAATTCGGCGGGCGGACGGAGGCTTCGTCCGACGAGCAGGGCCGGTTCCGGGTGCGCTGGATTCCGAACAGCATGGTTCGGGGCGTGGCGTATGACACGCCGGTGCTGGGCTACCGGGTGGGCACGTGCAACCGGATGCGGTTGTGGCGCGCGGAGGCGGTGGAATCGTTCGATTTCGCGGCGTTCAACCACGGCGACTATTACCGCGCGGTGGAGGACAAGATGAATTCGGAGAACATCACGAAGGTGCTGTATCCGAACGACGAATTGCTGCAGGGCAAGACGCTGCGGTTGCAGCAGCAGTATTTTTTCGTGAGCTGTTCGCTGCAGGACATGATCCGGATCCACCTGCTGGTGGGGCGGAAGCTTGAAAAATTCCACGAGAAATGGGCGGTGCAGCTCAACGACACGCACCCGTCGATCGGGGTGGCGGAGTTGATGCGGCTGCTGGTGGACGAGCACGGGATGGACTGGGAGCAGGCGTGGGAGGTGACGCGGCGGACCTTTTCGTACACGAACCACACGCTGCTGCCGGAGGCGCTGGAGAAATGGCCCGTGCCGCTGTTCGCGTGGCTGCTCCCGCGGCACCTGGAGATCATTTACGAAATCAACCGCCGGTTCCTCGACGAAGTGCGGGCGAAATACCCGGGCGACGGCGCGCGCCTGGCGCGGCTGTCGTTGATCGACGAATCCGGCGGCCGCTCGGTGCGCATGGCGAACCTGGCGACGGTGGGGAGCTGCCGGGTGAACGGCGTGGCGCGGCTGCATTCGGACCTGTTGCGGGAGACGGTGCTGCGGGATTTCGCGGAGCTGTGGCCGGAGAAATTTCTGAACGTGACCAACGGCGTGACGCCACGGCGGTTTGTGGCGGTGAGCAACCCGTCCCTGGCATGGCTGATCACGAGCCACATCGGGGACGGCTGGCTGCGGGACCTCGACCAGTTGCGCAAGCTGGAGCCGCTCGCGGAGGATGCGAAGTTCCGGGCGAAATGGCGCGAGGTCAAACTCACCGCCAAGAAATCCCTGGCCGCATTGATCGAATCGCGCGTCGGCACGAAGCTGCAACCGGAATCGCTGTTCGACATCCAGGCAAAGCGGCTGCACGAATACAAGCGCCAGCATTTGAACGCGCTTCACATCGTGAGCCTCTACCTGCAGCTCAAGCGGGATCCAGCGGCCGACCTGCCCGCGCGCACGTTTATTTTCGGCGCCAAGGCCGCGCCCGGTTATTTCCTGGCGAAGCTCATCATCAAGCTGATCAATTCCATTGCCGGGCTGGTGAACGACGACCCGGCGGTGCGCGGGCGGCTGAAGGTGGTGTTCTTCCCCGATTTCAACGTCAAGAACGCGCAGCACATCTACCCGGCGGCCGATGTGTCCGAGCAGATTTCGACTGCCGGCAAGGAGGCGTCGGGCACGGGCAACATGAAATTCTCGCTCAACGGGGCGCTCACGGTCGGGACGCTGGACGGCGCGAACGTGGAGATCCGGGAGGAGGTTGGCCCGGATAATTTCTTCCTGTTCGGCCTGGATGCGGCGCAGGTGCACGACCTGAAATCGCGCGGTTACCGGCCGCGGGATTATTACGAACAGAACGCGGGGTTGCGGGAGGTGCTGGATTTCCTGGTATCGGGGGGGATTCCGGGGGTTGACGCGGGGCTGTTCCGGCCGCTGGTGGACAACCTGCTGTGGGACGATCCGTATTTGTGCCTTGCGGATTACCAGTCGTATGTGGATTGCCAGGCCCGGGTGACGGCCCTGTGGCGGGACCCGGAGGCGTGGTCGCGGATGTCCATTTTGAATGCCGCGCGCATGGGAAAATTCTCGTCAGATCGGTCCATCCGTGATTACTGTGAGCACGTGTGGGCCGTGAAACCTGTGATTGTCAAGGCGGCCTGAGCGCGCGCATTGCATGAACCGGCCGGCATCCAGACTGGAACAGTATTTGGGCTGGGGGATTCTTCTCCTGCTGCTCGCGGGCGTTTTGCTCGTGATGCGGCCCTTTCTGTCGGCGCTGCTTTGGGCGGTGATCCTTTGTTTCACGAGCTGGCCGGTTTACCGGCGCGTGCTGCGTTTTGTCGGCCAGCGGCGGACGATCGCGGCGCTGCTGATGACGCTGGCGATGATTTTGGTGATCCTGCTGCCGTTTGTTCTCGTTGGGGCGACGCTGGCGGACAACGTGAGCCAGTTGAGCGCGGCGACGAAACGCTGGCTCGCCTCCGGGCCGCCCACGCCGCCCGAGTGGCTCGGCAAACTGCCCGCCGTCGGCCCCAAGGCCGTCGAATACTGGCAAAGCTTCGCCGACGACACCTCGAAACTCTGGAGCGAAGCCCAGCGCTTCGTCGAACCTTTCACCGCCGGGCTCCTGAAGATCGGCCTGGCCCTCGGCTCGGGCCTGATCGAACTCGGCCTCAGTATTTTTATCGCGTTTTTCTTCTTCCGCGACGGTGTCAGCCTGGCGGAACACCTTGTCACGGGCGTCAACCGGATTGCCGGCGAGCGCGGCGCGCACCTGCTCGAGGTGGCGGGCAACACGGTGCGCGGCGTGGTTTACGGCATTCTCGGAACCGCGCTGGCGCAGGCCGTGGTGGCGGCGATCGGATTCATCATCGCCGGCGTTCCCGGCGCCGCCGTTCTGGGGCTGCTGACGTTCTTTTTTTCGATCGTGCCGGTCGTGGGCACGACCGTGATTTGGATTCCGGCCGCGCTCTACCTGTTTCACCAGGGAACACCCGGCTGGGGCGTTTTCATGCTGGTCTGGGGATTCGGGGTCAGCAACATCGACAACGTGGTGAAGCCGTGGCTTATCAGCCAGGGCAGCGACATGCCCTTTGTCCTCATCTTTTTCGGCGTCCTCGGCGGCGCGCTCGCGTTCGGTTTCATCGGCGTCTTCCTCGGGCCGACGCTTCTCGCGGTCGGATTTCAACTGCTCCGCGACTGGCTCCGATCCCAGAGGCCCGGCGCCGCGGCCGTGGCGGATCTGTCCGTTGCCTCAACCCATCCCAGACCATGAACCTCAGAACCTCCTTCGCAGCCGTTTGCCTCCTGGCGCCATCGACGGGCGCCCTGGCGGGCGGCATCATGCTGTATGAAATCGCCACCCCGGACGTGGGCCTGGCTTCGGCCGGTTACGCGGCGCGCGCGCAGGACGCGTCGACGTTGTTCAAAAACCCGGCGGGCATGAGCCAGTTGCCGGGGTCCCAGCTCCAGGCGGGCGCGCAACTCACCTACGGCAACGTCAAGTTCACCCCCGATTCCAGCACCAGCCCGTTTCTTGGAAACAACGACGGCGGCAACGCCATCGGGGCGCTGCCGGCGATGAGCCTGTTCTTCACGCACCAGTTGAGCGACAAATTCGCGGTGGGATTCGGCACGTTCTCGTATTTCGGGCTGATGGAGAATTACAACAGCGACTGGGTGGGGCGCTATTACATGCAGAAAAGTTCGCTGGTCGGCATGACGCTGATGCCGGCGGCGAGCTACAAGCCGACCGACTGGCTGTCCATCGGCGCCGGTCTGAACGCGATGTATGGCTACCTGGAGAGCGAGGTCGCCGTCCGCACACTCGCGCCGGACGACGGGCAGTTAAAGTTGAAGGATCACACATGGGGCTTCGGCGGCAACGCGGGCATCCTCGTGACGCCCGTCGAAGGCACGCGCATCGGGCTGACCTACCTGTCCCGCGTGAAGCTGGATTTCAACGCGACGCCGTCGTACAGCAACCTGGGTGCGCTGGGCGGACTGCCGATTTTCTCGAACCCGTCGGCGCTGAATCTCGGCATGACGGTGCCGCAATCGGTGATGCTGGGCGCCTGGCAGGCGCTCGGAACCAACTGGGCCGTGATGGCGGACGTCGGCTGGCAGAACTGGAACGAGTTCGGCAAGGTCGATGTCGGGGTCGATTCCGCATCGCCGAGTTCGTTGACGGCGAATTTGAATTACCAGGACACCTGGCACGGCGCGGCGGGCGTCCAGTTCAAAGCGTCTGAAGCCTGGCAGTTCATGGGCGGCGTCGCGTATGACAGCTCCGCGGTGAGCGACCAGGACCGCACCCTCAGCCTGCCGATGGGCAAGGCTTACCGGTTCGGAATCGGCACCCAGTGGCGATGTTCCAAGTCGGTCGCCATCGATACCGCCTACGAATTCCTCTGGGCCGGCGACATGCCGGTGACTCAGGATTCCGCCTACCGCGGGCATGTGTCGGGTGGATTCGACAACAGCTGGTTCTCGTTCTTCACGGTGGGCATCAACTGGCTTTTCTAGGACTGTGGAAGCGCCGTTGCCCATCCTCACGGCGGCGGACGCTTCGAAACGGCGCCGCTGGGCCCGCCTGTTTCGATGGGCGGGCGTGGGGATTCTCTGGCTGGTGCTGCTCGGGATCCTGGGCTGGGGCGCGCTGGCGATTTACTATTCGAATCTTTCGCCGTCGATGCGCCCGGTGGGCGCGGTGGTCTGGCCGGCGGTGGGGGCGGGCGTGCTCCTGCTGGTGAGACCGCGGCGCCGCGGGCTGCTGATTTTCGCGGCACTGTTCGCCGCGCTGCTCGGCTGGTGGTTCGCCATCCCGCCGTCCAATCACCGCGACTGGCAGCCCGACGTCGCCCTGCTGCCCTACGCCGACATCCAGGGCAACCGCGTGACGATCCACAACATCCGGAACTGCGAATACCGGTCCGAGACGGATTACGACGTTCATTATTACGACAAGACATTCGATCTCGACCAGTTGAAGACGGTGGATTTCTACACGGTTTACTGGGGGTCGCCGGCGATCTGCCACACGATGATGAGTTTCGGGTTCGGTGCGGAGGGCGTGGTGTGTGTCTCCATCGAAACGCGCAAGGAGAAGGGCGAGGGTTATTCGACCGTGAAGGGCTTTTTCCGCCAGTACGAATTGACTTACGTCGTGGCTGACGAGCGCGATCTGGTGCGGCTGCGGACGAATTTCCGGGGCGAACAGGTGTATCTTTACCGGCTGAAAGCCAGCCCGGAAACGGTCCGCAGGGTGTTCCTGGATTACCTGAAATCGGTGAACGAACTGGCGGCGGAACCCGAGTGGTACAACGCGCTCACGAGCAATTGCACCAGCAACATCCGGGGCCACACCCTGCCGTATTCGCCTGACAGCCGGTGGAACTGGCGGCTACTCATCAACGGTTATGTGGATGAGCTGGCTTACGACAAGGGCGCGCTGGATCGCAGCCTGCCGTTCGCGGAATTGAAGCGGGAATCACTGATCAACGACCGCGCCCGCGCCGCGGGGGACGATGCCGACTTCTCGCACCGGATCCGCGAAGGATTGCCGGGCATGACGCCATGAACGCCTTGATTCAACGCCTTCGCGCCCGGCCGTCGGGCTGGGTTGTCCTGCTGCTCCTGGTTGCCGCCGGGTGCGCGACGCCGATTTACACCGTGCGGGTGCCTTCGACGCGGACGTATCGGCAGACGACGGCCAGCGCGCTGGATGGGGATCAATGCAGCAGCGCCACCTCGCTCGTGCTGTGGCGTTACAACATGGCGGACTCGTTCGGGAAGGATCCCGAGGGCACGCTTCGCCAGCTGCACGCCATCGCTGTGCGCGACGACCGGCGGGATGTGCTGTATGCGCTGGCGGAGTTGAATTACCTCGAGGCGCGGCGCGTGGAGAGGCAGATCAAGCCGTGGGCGGCGAAGAACGCACCGGACTATTATCTTTCGTCGGCGGTTTACGCCTATTTTTATTTGTTCGGCGACACGAACGGGGCCGCGGCGCGCCCGCTCGACCCGCGCACGCGCGTGGCGGCGGACCTTTACAACTACGCGCTGGCGAAGGGCCTCACTCCCGCCGCATCCACCAACGGGGCGCTCCGGTTCGCGGCCGGGCCGCGCCAGTTGCCGGCCGGCAGGATCGAGTTGTCGATGGACCTGTCACAGTTCCCGATGGAGCTTGGGGATTTCACCGCCTTCCTGCCGACTTCGGACTACCTGGTGCGCGGCCTGGCCGTGCGGAACATGGACAACGGGATGGGATCGCCGCTCATGGGTGTGCTGAAAGTGATGCCGCCAAACACGACGTCGCAGCGCGTGCCGGCGACGGTTTTTCTTCGGGTCCGCGGCAGTTTTGCCGACTGGGCGGCGGGCGGTCTCGGGGGATCGGTGGAGCTTTATTCCACGTTCGACCAGTTGACGCTGGACATTGGGGGATTCCGGGTCCCGCTGCAGACCGACACCACGACGCCGCTGGCGGCGCAATGCGGAGACATGAGCATCTGGGACCTGGACTTCGCCCGGTTTTTTTCGACGCGGGAGACGATCCGGTCCGGCATCCACCCGGTGCAGCCTTATCGTCGGGGGCGGGTGCCGGTGGTGTTTGTGCACGGGACGGCGAGCAGCCCGATCTGGTGGGGGGAGATGCTGAACATGCTGCGGGCGGACCCGGTTCTGCGGGAGCATTTTCAATTCTGGGTCTATGCCTACAACACGGGATTGCCTATCACGTATTCAGCCGCCAGTTTCCGGGACGCGCTGACCAACGCCGTGTTCACCCTGGATCCGGGAGGCACGGACGCCGCGCTGCGCCAGATGGTGGTGATCGGTCACAGCCAGGGCGGGTTGCTGACGAAAATTGTGGCGACGGATCCCGGTGACCGGCTGTGGTTGGCGCTGGCGGCCACCAATCGCGAGGCGGTCACGATGACGCCGGCTCAGCGGCAGCTCGTCGACCGCAGCATTTTCTTCACGCCCGCGCCCTCGGTGACCCGCGTGGTGTTCATGTGCACGCCGCACCGGGGCAGTTTCCTGGCGACGTCCTTTGTCCGCCGGCTCGTGTCGAGGTTCATGTCCTTTCCGTCCCAGATCGCCCAGGCCACGCAGGACCTGCTCCAGTTGCAGACGCAGCTCCGGTTGCCCGTGGAGTTCCGGTCCCAGATTCCCAGCAGCATCGACAGCATGTCGCCCAACAACCGGTTCCTGCTCGCCCTGGCCGATATTCCGCCCGCCACCAATGTTGTCGCGCATTCCATCATCGCCGTCACCGATCCGGCGGCCATCCCGAACGCCAACGACGGCGTGGTCGCCTACAAAAGCGCGCATGTCACCTACGTCGAATCGGAGTTCATCGTGAACAGCAACCATTCCTGCCAGAACAAACCGCCCGTCGTGGAGGAAGTCCGGCGGATTCTGCTCGAACACCTGAAGAGCCTGCCGGCCCAGGCGCGCTGAAAGGCGGTCGAGGGGCGAAGGTCGAGGGTCGATGGCTCGACCGCATTCTCACATTCTCGACGCTCGACTTTCGGCACTCGACTCCTTGACGGCGCTTGAACTCCGGCGGGGATCAATTCATCCTGTGTTCATGAACATATTCCTTCGTTGTTCCGCTTTCGCCGCGCTGGTTCTCGCCATGGTGCCGATGCCGGCGCGCGCCGACGATTCGCCGGAGCCGTTGCGCGTCGGGGTGAGCGCCACGTCGCCGCCGATGATTTACAAGGAGGGAAAGAAAATCGTGGGGGTTGAAGCCGATTTCGCGCAGGAACTCGGCACGGCCCTGGGGCGCCCGGTGAAATTTGTGACGCTGGACTGGGACGAGCTGATGCCGGCGCTCGAGAACGACAAGATCGACATCATCATGTCCAGCATGTCGATTACCCGGCCCCGTCAATACCGGGTGGCCTTTTCGCAGCCTTACCTGACGGTTGGCCAGATGGCGCTGGTGCGGCGGACGGATTTGAACAAGTATGCCTTTGGATTTCCGCTGCAGCCGGAGGGTGTGTTCGGGTTGAAGAAGTCGACCACGGCGGATTTCCTGGTCCAGCAGGAATGGCCGAAGAACAAGCGGAAATATTACGACACGGGCGAGGATGCGGCGAAGGCGCTGGCCAAGGGCAGGATTGACCTGTTCATTTCGGATTCGCCGATGATTCTCTGGCTGGAGGGGGTGAACACGGAAGCGGGCCTGGTCTCGGTGCCGGTGTTTCTGAGCGAGGAACACCTCGCGTGGGCCGTCCGCAAATCGGACGCGGCCCTGCTGAAATCCGTCAACGATGCCCTGGACAAGATGCAGAAAAGCGGCCGGGCGAAGGAAATCGTCCTGCGCTGGATCCCGAATTACCGGTGAGCGGCGGGAGGGACGCAAGGGACACGAGGGACTTGGGGGACTGAAGGGGCGTTGAAGGGGTTCTTTGTTTTAATGGTTGAATTCGCGTGGCGGGCCCATAGTATGTCCGTCGCCGTTTCTGCGGCGATGGTTCGGGGCGTAGCGTAGCCTGGCTAGCGCGCTTGCTTGGGGTGCAAGAGGTCGCGAGTTCAAATCTCGCCGCCCCGACCATTTTTCCTAGAAAATAACGAAGTGTTGACTTTCCTAACGGATTTCCTAAAATGTAGGGCATGAAACAGCCTACATTTCCGCTCAAGGTCACCGTCCGCGGCATCACCGGCATTTCCGCCACCGTCTACAAGCAGGACCGCTCGGAAGCAGGGAAAGGCGTCGCATACCTGCTTTCCTACTCGGAGAAGGGCAAGCGCAAGATGAAGAGTTTCGCCGAGCTCGATCGCGCCATCGCGGCCGGAGAGCTCGCCATCAACGATCTGGCCGGCGGCGTCCAGACGGGCACGCTCCTGACGCACTTGGACAAGCTGGTCTACGCGCGGGCCGTGGAAGCGCTCGCCGGGCTCGGCGTGCCTCTCGACACCGCCTGTCAGGAATACGCCGCAGCGCGGGCGCTCCTGGGCGGCAAGGCGACGATTCTGGAGGCCTGTCAGGAGTGGATGAGGCGCAACGCAACGCCGCTGCCCCAGATCATGGTTGCCGACGCCGTGGAGGAATTGAAAAAGCAGGCCAAGTCGGACGGGAAGTCGCAGCGCCGGCGCCAGCAGCTCGCCGCGGTCCTCGACGCGTTCGCGAAGGATTTCAATAAGCACGTCCACGTCTTGACTCCCGCGATGATTGCCGACTACCTCTCCGGGCTGCAGGCCAAGGAGCGCACGAAGCGAAATCACCGCGACGTGCTCGGCTACTTCAATCGGTGGCTGATCATGCGCGGCTACCTCGCCAAGGGCACCGACCTGCTGGACGGCGTGCAGAATTACACCGCCCGGAAGCTGGGCGACATCTCGATCTATACTCCCGATGAGCTGGCCAAGCTGATCAGCGCCGCGGACGACCGCATTTTGCCGTTCATCCTGATCGGCGCATTCGCCGGGCTCCGGCACGCCGAAATCGCGCGACTGGATTGGCAGGACATCGACCTGGCGGAAGGTCACATCGAGATCCGCGCCGAGAATGCCAAGACCAAGACGCGCCGCGTCGTGCCGATCAATGCGACGCTCAAGGCGTGGCTGCAGGATCTCGCGAAGAAGCAGGGGAAGGTTGTCCCGGTAGCCAACACCACGAAGCAACTCCTAAAGCTGGCCCGCGGCGCCGGAGTGACGTGGAAACACAACGCGATGCGGCACACATGGATTTCCGCCCGGCTGGCGCAATGCAAAAATGTCGCGCAAGTCGCCTATGAGGCCGGCAATTCGCCGCAGGTGATCAAGACGAACTACGACGCCGTTTTGACGGAGAAGAAGGCCGCGGCTTGGTTCGCGGTGATGCCTTCCGGCGGCGCGGAGAACGTGGCACCGCTGGAATCTGCTCGGGTTTGACTGGGGATTGCTCGCCTGTTGGCGTAGGATCCTTGAGCCCGAACGCGGAACTTGTTTCGGAGATCCAATCCCAGAGCGCGGCGGCGAGATTCGGCAATCGGTTTCTGCACATCTCTGCAGGAGCTCCGGCGGCGGCCGATGTTGGCCTGGCTGCCGACATGAAAAGAGATTCGATCGCTGGCAATATGCCGTCCAGTTCCTTGCGCGCCGCCTCCGGTGTGGACGCGAACCTGCGGCAGTGATAGCGGAAGGTTTCAAAGGTGTAGTCCCTGCCTGGGTGCTCCGCATTCACATAGGCTGATCGAATTGTTCCATCAGTGAACGGCCGCCATTGCCGCTTATACTCTGGATTGTTGTTAGGGTTGTAAACTGCCCCGCCAGGATGAAGTCGCGCGCCAGTGGCTAAGGCAATTTTCCGTTCCAACGTTGGGGACAATTCCAACCGCCCGCACTCCACTGATCGGATAGTGTCCAACGATACGCCCACCATCTCTGCGAAACGATTCTGACTGATCTGTCGGCCAAATCCCAGAATGAGTCGCAGCCGTTTTAGAGATTCATTCGCTTTGTTTTTCATCATGTATTCTACACAAAGAATACACATAACTGCACTATGCAGCAACAAAAATACATTATGTTACGTGAAAAGATCGCACTTTATGAGAACTGAATTTGATCATGTTTCGCCTGCCGCCGGCCTTGTCGATGCACAGCGGTTATTGAGGTATCTGTTTCCCGACGACCGCTGCACCGCCCCTCCTTCGATGGCTTCGCACCCAGCAGAAGCGACGGGTATTCATTTCACAAGGTGGGAAGCTGGTCTTCTTCGATGTCGAAGAGTCTCGCGCCGCGATTTTGGCGCGCGGGCAAGTCGAATGAGCCTTGCCGCTTGGCAAGCAAAAATCCCCGGTAGCGTCCACCACGACGAACCGGGGAAAAATTTCAACTCTGTATGGGGAGCATACCACCACCGGCCGGACCAATCAAGCCACGATCCCGGGCGCAAGTCTTTAGCGCTCTGATTTCAGACGGCCGCCTCTCTCATGGCGCCTTCCGCCTCTGGCGCGCTCTACGACCACATGAATTCGCGCACCGACAGCTTCGGCGAGCAACGTGCCGGACATGATCGGATGCGATGTGCACTCACTCCAAGCGCTGGACGGGGGAACTGATCGACGCCGGCTGGATCATCAGTCGAGGCGCAAAAATGGGGCAGTCCCGAAAACACGGCGGCGTGGTGAAAGTTTCGCTACACCATGCTCGACGGGCAGGCGAACTGTTGAGGGAAAATACATCACTGGTGATGGGAAAACCATACTCGGAGGCGTTGCGAAAAACCACATCACGGTGTGGTGGAAAAGCGCATCAGGTGTGTGGAAACCAACATGAAACTGGTGGTATTAAACTACACCCAGAAAGACAGCAGCAGGTTTAAGCCATCACCACCACCAGGAGCCGTCGCCTCGCAGGACGGCAACGCGCCTACGGCACGCAGCCGTCCGCAGGCGACTCCGGAAAGGAGGATTCATGTCTTGGGAAGTTTTGACGCGCTGTGCTTGTGCTCAAGGACTTGCCCGAAGCACAAGGAGTCTGATGCTTTCGATGCTGACTCGTTCTGCGATTTTACATGCGCTGAAAAAGGATTGGCTGGATGTTTCGGGCGTTCCGATCGGGTTGAAGTTTTGGATCCCGCCACACTGAACCGCAACAAGCAACTCGATCTAATCAAGTCCTGGTTACGCGACCGACATTTACCGGAAAAGCGGACTGTTGCTTCATGGGTGTTAAAACGCTTTTGAGCAAGACGGTCACTGGCACATGGGCGTTCAATCGCCATGCTCTCGCCTCATGGCCTGGACACGCAGAGATTGGCAAGCGAGGTTGCTGAGGAGGTCGGTGCACCGCAGGCGCTCTGGTTCAACACGCATCGGTTTCGGGAGCAGTATCGGCGGGTTGTTCGGGACGAAGCGGCCAAGGCGGATTGGCAATGGGACCTAGCGCATACTCGGACTTTGTTCCTCGACGACGTTGACAAACTGACGCCATCCGACGGGCTGCTGGAACTGATATTTGGGGTGCTCGATGAGCGATTCAACGAGAAACACGTAACGATCATCACGACCAATCTGAACGGCCCGAAGCTTGAGGCGCGATGGGGTAGCGACCTCGGCCCATATCTCGTTCGCCGCCTGCGGGATCACACACTGCCGATCTGCTTCGACTCATGAAACGCACCACCACCAAGCTCGACGCCGCGGCCGACATGCCGCCGCTCCAGCACTGGCCCGACCAGTCGCGGGACTTCTGCATCCTCAACTCCGACGTCATCCGCTGGCTGGGCCGACAGGAGGACATCCAACAATGGCTGTTCGACACGCTGCGAGGCCGCGGGCTGATCGTATACGACCCGCACACGGGCCGCTGGCACGGGAGGGACACACGATGAGCGCGAGCACGCGAACGCAGCGCAGCGGCCAGCCTGGACGCAGGGCGGGGCGCATAGGCCCCCCGCCATCAAAACAATTTCTTTCGACCGCCGTTTCCATGTGGGGGCCGCGCGAGCGCATTCAGCGCTTATGACAATTTCGCAAAATCGAGTTTTCCGTATGAAAAAGACCAAAACCACAAAATCACTCGCAGAAATCCACGGCGTCACCGCCCGAACCATTCGCAACTGGAAGGCACAGGGCGCGCCGGTAAACGACCCTTCCGCGCTTTCCGCCTGGCTGGCTGGCCGACGGCAGCCACCGCGCGGCAGCAAGCCCGGGAGCACCTTTCAAGCGCTCGCGCGCGACGTCCTGGACGCGATTCCACCGGCGAAGCAGGCGAAGCAGGCGACCGGCGCCGCGGCTGCCCTGCGACGTCTGGAGCAGCAGGAGGCCGACGACTACAGCGCATACCTCCGCGCCGTTGAGGGCGGGGACATGCTGCAGGCCCGCATTGCGCACGACCGCTGGCTGAAGACCGCCGAGGCATTGCGCCGGCACGACCTCGCGATCGAGCAGGCCCGGCGGGATGCCGGCGAGCTGGTGCCGCGCTCGGAGATGCTCCGCCTCTGTCACTTTTTACACGATGCGATTTACCACGCCACCAGCGGGATGGAATTATTGCCGCCGCGGCTGGCCGGGCTGGGCTGCCCGCACAAGGTATGGGCGATCCTCTCCAAGACCCGGGACGATATCCACGGAGCGATTCACGCATGGCTGGCCCGCCCGTGGCGCGATCCGCTGCCGGACTGGATGGTCCGAGCGGTGACTATGGGAGCCTTCCCGTTGCCGAGCGCCGAGGATCGGGACGCCAAGGTGGCCGACATGTGGCGACAAATTATTGCCGAGATGCACCGGCAGGCGGGCGAGAAGGAGGCCGAAGCCGCAAAGAAGTGAGCGACCCTCGTCCATTTTATTTGTGCCATTCGTGCGGCGCGCGGAATCTGCTGCCTATGCGCGATGAGGCGCAAGACTTCAAGCAGCTTCTGGAGGCGATTCGAAAGGTGCAGCGGGATGCGCAGCTCAGTCTTCTCCAGGCAATCTTGTCATACAGCAACGATGAACGGCGTGACACTCGCCTCTATTACGCCGCGCTGGCATTCGGCGTGGAGCCAAACTTTTGTCCATTCGACGAAACGGTAGAGATGCAGAAAAGCAGCATGGACAAAGCGCAAATTCGATTTGAGGACAAACTGGATTCAAAAAGTTTGTCCCAAGCCCTATCCGCAATCGAAAAACTCAAACAATATTAATCGTCATGAAGATTTCATTTAAAGACACCTTGAGCAAGGTCCTCAACGCATATCGACCGGAAGACCAGGTCCAGGTCCGGACGGTCTCCGCACCGCCTGCGACTCAGGCCGGATCCGGAATTGACTTCGCCACAACTGCGGCTATCGACCGCGCCATCGATTCTGCGACGCAGGAATCAATCGATGCCGACGGATTCGAGGGTAGATTCGGAAGTCCGCCCTGGCGCGCCGCTGATAACCAGACCGCGCCGGCCATCAGCCCGAAGTTTGTTCGGCAGGTCTGCAAGCTGCTCAACCGCGATCTGCTCACCTCGAAGCAGGCCGCCGAGCTGGCCGCGATCAAGTCTCGTCTTGCTGAAATCGCCGCCGAGCGCGCGAAGTGCATGGACGATTATATCAGTTCCCAACAGCGCTCCGAGATGATCGCCGCCGAGCAGAAGATCGCAGCCGGCCAAGAGCCCGTCCGGTTTACGGATTGGGGCGAGGTCATGCGCAAAGCATCGGCCGAGGCCGCGCACCTTGATCGGTGCTCGCGCGCCATCCGCGTGCGGTTCGGCAAGTTGTCCATGGCCATCGTGGACGACCTCGAACCGGAGGTGCGCCGCCTCGTCGAAGCCACCGCGGCCGAAGAAATCGCGCGCGCGGAAAAGCTCGAAATGCCGTTGCAGCCTTCCCCGTTCATCAAAAACCTTGTCGCTTTCGCGTTCGCCATCTCCACCGAGCGCCGCCGCATTGCTGCCCACGGCTGCAGCCCGAACGAGTTTCTGTTCGGCGCACTCAACACCACCAAGTAACACACTTATTTTATGGAAATGTCTCCTTCACTCCGACCGCTGGTCAATAAACTCGTCGACAATGGCCCGAAACTGACCCGGGCCTTCCTGCGAAACATTGTCACCGCGAAGGACGTCCGCGACGGCGCGCTGGAAAATGCGCGCATTCTGGCGAGTCCCGACGGCGAAAATCTGCGGGCCTTCCTCAACACTGCGACGGTGGACAGCAACATCACGATCGATGCCGACCTCCAGCGCACTACGATCTTGCAGGACATGGTTGTCGCGTTCCGGCGGAAGCTGGTTCCGGTTGATGTGTTTGGCAGGACGTTTCAGAACGTTCCGC
>JAXMHQ010000001.1:0-198807 GCA_046346665.1 Verrucomicrobiota bacterium | reverse complement strand
AGAAGGTGCCGACGAAGATGAGCATGACCTTGGCCATTTCGCCGATGCCGAAGAACAGCATGAGCAGGGGGATGAGGGCGGGGACGGGGATGTAGCGGACATATTCCGTGAGCGGCTGGAGCAGTCCTTCGCAGACGCGGAAGGAGCCCATGAACACGCCGACGGGGATTGCGAGCGCGGCGGACAGGAGGAATCCGGCGGTGACGCGGTAGAGGCTGATTTGCACGTCAGGCCACAGGTAGCCGTCGTGCAGAAACTCCCACGCGGTCTGCCAGACACGGGACGGGGAGGGGACGAAGACAGGGTTGACCCAGGGTTGATGGCTGGCCCAGGCCCAGAGGCTGAGCAGGCTGATGAATCCCAGGGCGACGAGGGTGCGGTAGAGCCAGGGGGGGATTTCGCCGCGCACCGCGAGCCACGCCGCCTGTCCCCGCTCGCGCCGGGGGCCCATGGGCGCCCCGGCTGCGGCGGCGGTAGGTGCAGGATCTGCGGTGGCAGGTTCGGCTGGCACAACTTATTTTTTCAGGGCCTTCACAAACGTCGGATCCAGCGCGCCCTGGTAATCCGGGACCGACTTGATCATGTCGATGCTCTTGAGGAAGTCGGCGATTTTCTTGCCGCTGCCCGCCAGGCTGGCGTCGTCGGGCCGGTTCTCAAACGCATGCAGGTTCGCGTCCAGGTCGAAGAATTTCGTGCCCGGCATGAACGCGAGGTAATCCTCCGGTTTCTGCTCCACCACCTTCGCCATGATCGCGACGGCTTCCTTCTCGTGGTGCCGGATGAAATCCAGAACATCGAACCACGTGGCGACGATCTTCTGGACTTCCTGCGGGTGCTCCGCCACGAAACCCGCCTGGAACACCAGCAGATCGGGAATCAGGCCGGGAATCTCTTTCGAGGTGAAGATCGCGGTTCCTTTGCCTTCCTTTTGAATCTGGTTGATCCACGGCTGCCAGACGGCCGCCGCGTCGACCTTGCCGGCGATGAACGCCGCCGCGGCGTCCGGCACGGCCAGGTTTTTGAAGTCCACATCCTTCTCCGTCATCCCGTTCTTCGCGAGCGCCTGGAGCAATGCGAAATGTTCGACCGTACCCAGTTCGGTGGCGACGGTTTTGCCCTTGAGATCCTTGATGGACTTGATGCCCGGCTTGGCGATGACGGCGTCGTTGCCGGCGGAGTTGTCGTTGACGAGGACGACCTTGAGCTTGACGCCCTCGGCGAGGGGCGGGATGACGTCGCACCAGGCGCTGCAATTGGCGTCGATCTTGCCGGTGTTCAGCGCGGTGAGGGAATCGGTGTAGATCGGGAACCAGACCAGTTCCACGTCGACGCCGTTTTTCTTGAACAGACCTTTTTCCTTGGCGATCTGCCAGGCGGTCCAGCCGGGCCAGTCGCTGTATCCGATTTTAATGGGCGCGGCCTGGAGGCTCTCCAGGGCGGCCAGCCCGGCGAGGGCCAGGGCGAGCAGGGTTTTCAGTTTCATTCGGTGCGTTGGGTTTTTGGTTTCGATGGTTACTTTGATTTCTTGGATTTTTTGCGTTCAGGCCAATAGGGCGGCGGCGGGAGTTTTGATTCGGGTTTGCGGCCCAGCTTGCCTTCATTCACCAGCGTGGCGAGCACGTCCATGATGGCGCGCGTGCCGATCAGCGCGGTCTTGTCGCCCACGTCGTACTGAGGCGCCACTTCGACCACTTCCATGCCGCAAAGACCTTCGCGAGCCACCAGCCGCAACAGGCGCAGAACTTCGCGCGGCAGAAAACCGCCCGGCTCGGGCCAGCCGGTCCCGGGAACAAAACCGGCGTCGAGCGAGTCGACGTCGAAACTGAGATACACCGCCTTCGCGCCGCCGCTCCAGGCGACGTCCAGGGCGATTTCCGCCGCCTTGTCCACGCCCATCATGACGATGTCTTCGATGGTGAGGACGGTCGTGCCGCGGGAGTGGCCGACTTTCACGCCGGGGCGGGGCGCCTGCCAGCCGCCGATGCCGAGCTGGACCAGGTTGACCGGGGGCGCGTTCGGAATGTTGGTGGCATGGAACCACGGACACGTGTGCATCCGCTCGTCCATGTCGGTTTCCTGCGTGTCGACATGGCGATCGATGTGAATGATGCCGACCGGGCCGTCGATGTAAGGGGCGATGCCACGGACGTCCGGGTAGCCGATGGAGTGGTCGCCGCCGAGCATGATGGGGAACACGCCGCTGGCGCGGACGTGGGCCACCGCCTTGGAGATCTGGTCGAAGCCTTTCTCGATGTTGGCGATGGTGAAAACATCGCCGACGTCGCACCACTTGAGCGATTCTCGGAGGTCGACGCCGAGTTCGTAATTATACGTGCCGTAAAGCGCCGAGATGCGGCGGATGGCCTGGGGGCCGAACCGCGTGCCGCTGCGGTAGGTGGTCCCGATGTCGAACGGCACGCCGATCACGGCGGCGTCGTAGCCGGACACCTTTTTCACATCCTCGAGGTAATGTGTTTTGCAGAACGTGTTGATGCCGGCGAAATGGGGCAGTTCGCCGCGGGCGAAGGTGGAGATGGTGCGGTCCTTGATGGAAGGCGCTGCTTCGAGCCCGTATTCGATGCAGCGGTCGACCTCTTCCTTCCAGCCTTTCGAGCCCAGTTCGGCCTCGCGATATTTGGCCCAGGCCCCCTGGCGCACGGCCGGATCGAACACCTCCGGATGGGCATGGCCGGGCGGCACGTGGCCGGGGCTGTCGTATTCCGGGAACTGCATGGGTTTCCAGGCGTAGCCCTCGGGGTGATCGGGATGCGGGTGGTGCGAGCTGGGGAGATCGGGGAAGGGCGGCCAGTTCTGGCCGTGGGGCGGCGCATGGAGCGGGCTGTGCGCGCCGGGCTTGTCGCTGTGATGATGCTTGTCCGGCAGCCATTCGTGGCTGGGGGCGTCGTGATGTTCTTTGCCCTCCAGGTGCGCGAGATCGTGCTGCGCTTCGCGGGTGACCGACCGGACCCGGCGTTGGGCGGGGCGTTTCTTTGAATGTGAATGACCGAAACCCATAGGTACAGGAACAGGGATTGACTGCGTTAAAGGTGTTGGGAATTGTTCGAACCGGCGCGGACGGCAAATCAATCCCGGTCCGGCGGTCCGCAGCAGATGTCGATCAGCGTGAGCCGCTGGAAGAAACGACGATCATCGAACGTCTGCGACGCGCGCGAGGTCAGGATGATGGTCATGCGCGCTGGAGAGCAGCGCACGTGCCACGAGGCTGCGGGCCGTGGCTCCTGCCCGGCGAATGATTCCATTTGCGAGGCAGGAAGCAAAATCAAGCGGCCGGGAAATTGTTGGCGACTGAATTGAGTCGCGCGGAGGTGCGCTGAAGTGGTCAGGTGCCTGAGCGGATTTGAACAGGGTGACTACAAGGCGGCAGGGGGCACTTGTCCGCAGATTTCGCAGACGGACGCAGATTTTCTGCGAGATCTGTGGAAACTGCGGACGTTTCTTCGCCGCAAACCGTGAATGGCTAAACGGTCAGGTGTTGCCGGACGGTTTCCTCGTTGAGGCCGCCGATGGGGCCGCTGGCGACGACGGCGCCGCGGTCCATGATAAAGAAGCTGTCGCCGATGGAGCGGCAGAAATCGAGGTATTGTTCCACCAGCAGGATGCTGAGCCGGCCTTCGCCCTTGATCTTGAGCAGGGTGTCGCCGATCTGGTCGATGATGTTGGGCTGGATGCCTTCGGTGGGTTCGTCGAGGATGAGCACCTTGGGATCCGTGAGCAGGGCGCGGGCGATGGCGAGTTGCTGTTGCTGGCCGCCGCTGAGCACGCCGCCTTTGCGCTGAAGCATGTCTTTGAGCACGGGAAAGAGTTCGAGGACCCGGTCCACCTGTCCGTTGGGGCGCGTGCCCCGCACGAGCAGGCCGATTTTCAGGTTTTCCCAGACGGTGAGGTGCGGAAAGATGTCGCGTCCCTGCGGCACATAACCGAGCCCGCGTCGGGCGCGCTCCTCGGGGGGCAATCCCGCCAGTTCCTCGCCCGCGAGCCGGACGGATCCGGCGTCGGGTTTGACGAGGCCGACAATGGATTTGAGCGTGGTGGTTTTGCCGACGCCGTTGCGGCCCATGAGGCAGACGAGGCTGCGTTCGGGCACGGCGAGGTCCACGCCCCGGAGGATGCGGGAGCCGTCGTAGGAAACCGAGAGACTGGAGACGTTCAGCATGCGTGCAAGGGATCCGCGCAGCCAGACTGTGCAACCTTTGTGTCGTACGTACGACAAAAAGGTTGTAGCCGGGGAACGAGGTTGCGCGGGGGGTTAATGTTTCTTTTTTCGGCCAAGGTAGACCTCGATGACTTTTTCGTTGTTTTGGACTTCGTCGACGGAGCCTTCGCAGAGGACGGTGCCCTGGTGGAGGACGGTGACGCGGCGGGCGAGCTGGCGGACGAAGGTCATGTCGTGTTCGATCACGACGATGCTGTGTTTGCCTTCGAGGCTGAGGAGCAGTTCGCCGGTCTTGTGCGTTTCCTCGTCGGTCATGCCTGCGGCCGGTTCGTCGACGAGCAGGAGCTTCGGGTCCTGGGCGAGCAGCATGCCGATTTCCAGCCATTGCTTCTGGCCGTGACTCAGGGCGCCCGCCTTGGAATCGGCCCAGCCGGCGAGTCCCACGGTTTTCAGCACGTCCTGGATGCGGTCCTGCTGGTCGGACGATTGGCGGGCGAGCAGCGTGCTCCAGACGGAGCGGCCGCCTTTGAGGGAGAGCCAGATGTTTTCCGCGACGGTGTGGTCGATGTAGACCGAGGGGGTTTGAAATTTGCGGCCGATGCCGAGGCGGTTGATCTGGTATTCGTTCAGTTCGGTCAGGTCGGTGTTTCTGCCGAATTCGATGCGGCCTTTGTCCGGCCGGGTGCGGCCGGTGATGAGGTCGAGCATGGTGCTTTTGCCGGCGCCATTGGGTCCGATGATGACGCGGAGTTCGCCGTCATCCATGTAGAACGTCAGGTTGGAGATGGCTTTGAAACCGTCGAAGGTCTTGTGGACGTCTTCGAGCATGAGGATGAATTCCTTGGGGATCATTCGGTTTCGACGGGGGTGCCGGGGTTGGCGGCGGGTGTGACGAGGGCGGGGGGGCTTTTGGGATCGGGGGTGGTGCGGCGCCGGGCCATGAATCGTTGGCTGAGGCTGTGGATCTGGGCGGGGATGCCGGCGATTCCTTTGGGCATGAAGAGGGTGACCAGGACGAAGAGTCCTCCGAGGAACAGGAGCCAGAGGTCGGGGTAGGCGCGGGTGGCCCAGCTTTTGAGGGCATTGACGCCGAACGCGCCGAGGATGGGGCCGAGCAGGGTGGCGCGGCCGCCGACGGCGACCCAGACGACGGCTTCGAGGGATTTGTCGGGCTGCATTTCGCCGGGGTTGATGATGCCGACCTGGGGGACATAGAGCACGCCGCCGATGGAGGCGATGATGGCGGCGAGGACGAAGACGAACAGTTTGAAATTGCCGGCGGCGTAGCCGCTGAACAGGACGCGGTTTTCGCTGTCGCGAATGGCGCGTTGGACGAGGCCGAACTTGGACCGGCTGAGCCAGCGGCAGCCGAGGTAGACGGCGAGCAGGGCGATGACGGTGGCCATGTAGAGGGCGCGCTGGGTGCCGGGGGAGCGGAGGTCGTGGCCGAGGAGGAATTTGAAATCGGTGAACCCGTTATTGCCGCCCATGAGGAGGCTGTTGCGGAAGAACAGGAGGCAGGCGCCGTAGGTGAGGGCCTGGGTGAGGATGGAAAAGTAGACGCCGCGGATGCGGGAACGGAACGCGAGGTAGCCGAAGGCGAGGGCGAGGGTGCCGGGGAGGAGGATGGCCATGAGCAGGGCGAAGGCGAGGCTGCTGAACGGGCGCCAGAAGGTGGGCAGGGTGTTCCAGCCGAGAAAGACGAGGAAATCGGGGATTTCCTGGTGATACTGGCCGAGGTTGCCGATCAGGCGCATGAGGTGCATGCCGATCATGTAGCCGCCGAGGGTGAAGAAGAGGGCCTGGCCGAGGCTGAGCAGGCCGGTGTAACCCCAGAGCAAATCGACGCTGATGGCGAGCAGGGCGTAGCAGAGGTATTTGCCGTAGAGATTGATGGTGAAATTGCTGACGTGGAGGAAGCTGGTTTCAGGTGTGAACGCGTTGAGCGCGGGCAGGAGGACCAGCAGCACGGCGAGGGCCGCGCCCACGCCCCACCATTCGGACCGGCTTGAAAATCGGGTCATCATGATCAGTCGAGGCTTCGGCTGCGGATGGAGAACAGGCCGCCGGGTTTCCATTGGAGGAAGAGGATGATGGCGACGAGCACGACGATTTTACCGGTGACGGGCGAGCCGGTGACCTGTTGGAGGACCTGGTCGGAGGTGCCGATGCCGACGGCGGAGCAGACGGTGCCGACGATGCTGCCGACGCCGCCGACGACGACGGTCATGAAGCTGTCGACGATGTAGGTTTGGCCAAGGCTGGGTCCGACGTTGCCGATTTGGGACAGGAAGGCGCCGGCGAGGCCGGCGAGGCCGGATCCGAAGGCGAAGGTGAGGAGGTTGACGCGCTGGGTGCGGACGCCCATGCAGGCGGCCATGTTGCGGTTTTGCATGACGGCGCGGATCAGGAGGCCGAGCGGGGTGCGGGTGAGGAGCAGCCAGGTGCCGAGGACGATGAGGGCGGCGAAGGCGATGACGAAGACGCGGTTGTATCCGAAGAGGATGTCGTAGACCGTGAAATGTCCGAGCAGCCAGGATGGCGAATTGACCTGGACATTATTGGCGCCGAAGACCATTCGGAAGCATTGCTGCATGACGAGCGAGACGCCCCAGGTGGCGAGGAGGGATTCGAGGGGGCGGCGGTAGAGAAACCGGATGACGGTGCGTTCGATGAGGATACCGGCGAGGGCGGCGGTGAGAAAGCTGAGGGGGAGCGCGAACAGGAAGTAGCTTTCGTAGAGCAGGCCGGTGGTGTTGAGGCCGGGCAGGTGGAGGCCGAACCCGAGCGGGTGGCCGAAGATGGAGAAGGGCAGGTTGATGCTGAATCCGAACCCGGTGCCGAAGAGGTTTTGGACGACGTAGCAGGTGTAGGCGCCGATGGCGATCATTTCGCCGTGTGCCATGTTGATGATGCCCATGAGGCCGAAGGTGATGGCGAGCCCGAGGGCGACGACGAGGAGGATGGATCCGAGGCTGAGTCCGCGGAAGAGTGTGCCCCAGAAATTCACCCACATGATGTGCTGGTTGATGGAGTAGACGGCGGCGTTGGCGGCCTGGGCGAGGGCGGAGGAGGTCTGGGACGCGGCGGCCAGTTTTTTCAGGGCGTCGAGGCTGCCGATGGAATTGAGGCGGGCGAGGTCACGGACGGCGTTGATCTGGACCTGGCGGTCGCTGCTGTTGAGACCGATCATGGCGACGGCCTCCTCGAGGCTGCGGCGGACGGAGGCGTCGGTTTCGCGGGACAGGCGGTTTTTGAGGAGCGGCAGATTTTTTTCCTTCCCGGTGTTGCCGAGTTTCTGGATGGCGGAGCGCCGGGCGTCGGGGTCGGGATCGGAAAGTCCGAGGGCGTCGAGGGTTTGCTGGATGGCGGCGCGGAGCTGCATGTCGGTGTCGACGGGTGCGAGGTCGCTGGCGGCGAAGCGGAGTTCGGCGCCGTGATCGTCGCGGGCAAATTCGTTGTTATCGACGCGGAGGGCGCGGGCCTTGCCGTCGGCGTCGGTGGCGTCCTCGAGGGTGACGGGAATTTTGGCGCCGCCGGGTGAATCCCAGAGGTAGACGTTGTCGCGGGTCCAGGCGATGAGGATATCGCGGGCGGTTCGGGATCCGGAGTCGGCGAGATCGGCGAGCAATTGTTTTTGTTCGGCGGGTTCGGCGGCGAGGGTGCGGGCGAGTTTCTGCCGGACGGCGGAATCCGTCGCGGGAGAGGCGGACGGCTGGGCGGAGCAGGTCCAGGCGGAGGCCAGGAGGAGGGCGAGGATCGCGATCACGTGGGATTTCATTCGCGGAATAGGGAGGGGTGGAGTCATCAGGTCCACCCCTCCCGGTTAACCGAGATGGGGAATGTGGGGGGCCTTATTTCGCGGCCAATTGTTCGTCGAGGCCCTTCAGAAGGAAGGGTTCGCCGGGGATGTTGTCGTAGGACTTGAGGATTTTGAACTGGCCGTTGGCGCGGGTCTCGCCGATGTAGACATTCTTGGTGGTGTGATGGTTTTTCTGCATCGTGTTTTTGCCGCCGGGGCCGTCGAAGGAGATGGTGCCGGACTCGAGGGTTTCGCGGACTTTGTCGACGTTGAAGGAGTTGGCTTTTTCGACGGCATTTTTCCAGAGGTAAACGCCGTTATAGGAGAGGACCATGGGGCTGTCGACGGCGCGTTTTTCCTTGATCACGCCGGGGTATTTCTGGGCTTTGAGCCAGGCGTCCCAGTCTTTGAGGAAGGCTTTGTTTTCGGCGCCGGGGAGGGACATGAAGTAGGTCCAGCAGCCGAGTTCGCCGACGAGGTCCTTGGTGGGCAGGGCGCGGAGTTCATCTTCGGCGAGGCTGAAGGAGACGACGGGGCATTCGGCGGGGGTGAGGCCGGCGGCGGCGATTTCCTTGAAGAAGGGGACGTTGGAATCGCCGTTGATGGTATTGATCACGCAGGCGTCGCCGCCGGCGGAGAACTGTTTGATTTCGGCGACAATCTGCTGGTAATCGGTGTGGCCGAAGGGGGTGTATTTGCCGGCGGAGATGACCTTGCCGGATTCGTCCTTGCGCAGTCCGCCGCCGATGTTTTCGAGGGGAATGCCGTGGAGGAGGAGGTATTTGTAGAGGATCAGGTTGGTGGTCTGGGGATAGACGTAATCGGTGCCGATCAGGTAGAATTTCTTTTTGCCGTTGGCGAGCAGGTAATCGATGGCTGGGGTGGCCTGCTGGTTGACGGCTTCGGCGGTGTAGAAGATGTTTTTCGACAACTCCTCGCCTTCATACTGGACCGGGTAGAAGAGGAGTCCGTTGTCTTTTTCGAACACGGGGAGGACGGATTTGCGGCTCACGGACGTCCAGCATCCGAAGACGACGGCGACCTTGTCCTGTTCGAGCAATTGTTTGGCTTTTTCGGCGAAGAGGGGCCAGTTCGAGGCGCCGTCGACGATGACGGGTTCGATCATGTAGCTTTTGCCGTCGACCTTGATGCCGCCGGACTTGTTGATTTCGTCGAAGGCGAAGAGGAGGACATCGCGGAGGGAAGTTTCGCTGATGGCCATGGTGCCGCTGAGCGAGTGGAGGATGCCGACCTTGATGGTTTCTGCGGCCTGGGATGAGAGGGCGAGCCCGGCCGTTAGGCTTGCCAGGAGCAGTAATTTCTTAAAAGCGGAGGGTTTGGTTTTCATGGTTCCGTTTGCGTTCAGTTCAGTTCTGGGTTCGTTTGGTTTCTCGGATCGGCCGGCGTTCCCGCGTTTCATCGGGGCGCACGAGGACTGTGTTCGTGTTGCCGGGCTGGTCCAGCGGCGCTTCAGCACCCGATATGCCACGGGGAGCCGGCGCGGGTCGGATGCAGCATTTGCAGGGGAATGGAGCGCGCGTGCGGGCGGGCGATGGGAAAATCGCCAGTTGCATTCTGCGCATCGCGGTCAAACCTGAACAGCGCGGGTCGGGTTGAGGTGTGGAGTCGTGGGGCTTGTGGGCACGGAAAAATTGCGGGTCAAAACGGTGGTTGCACTTCGGCGGAGCAAGTGTTTACACTTCGGCAATTGAACCGGGCCATCGGGCCAGGGCCGAGCGGTGTGGCGCATTTTTTGGGCGAGGCACCGTTTTTGCTGGGTGGCGCGGCGAACCGAGTTGTGCGGTTGACGCACGAAGCTAGAAGTTAGAGAAGAACTAGAAACCAAACCTATACAAGAACTATGAACATGAGTAAATGGACACAAGTCCTGTTGAGCGCCGGCCTGATCAGTGCGCCTGCTTTGGCACAGGCTGATGAGGCTCCGGCTGCGAAACCGAATTCCGTGCTGACATCCCTTTCCGCCACGACGCTGAGCGGTTATGTGGATACCTCCGCGATCTGGAACATGGGAACCGGCAACGCGAACATGCCGGGCCGCGTGTATGATGGTCCGACCATGATGGACGGCTTCAACCTTGACGTGGTGAGCCTGACGCTGGACAAGCCGCTGGACGATTCCCAGTGGGCCTCGGGTTATCATTTCCAGATGCTGATGGGGCCCGGCGCTGCGCAGCGCGGCACGGGGATTTTTGCCTCGTCCGGCACGACGGATTTCGCCTTTAACGAGGCGTATGTGAACCTGCGCGTCCCGATTGGCAACGGCCTGGAGCTGCACATGGGCCAATTCGGAACGTTCAACGGCTACGAATCCTACGACACCTACAAGGATCCGAATTTCAGCCGTTCCTACGGGTTCTACATTGAATCCTCCGCGCACACGGGCATTGCGGGCACCTACAAGGTGACTGACTGCTTCGCCCTGCAGGCGGGCATCGGCAACCAGGCCGGTTACAACAACCAGGTCGACGTGAAGAACGGTGTCGAATCCAAGAAGGCCTACCTGGTGATGGCTTCGTTCACGGCTCCCGAGAGTTTCGGGTTCATGAAGGGCGCGACGCTCTCGGCCGGCTGGACGGACGGCGGTCATTTCCCGGCCGTGATTCCGAACGTGTCGGGCGGCGGCGCTTCGAGCGGCGGCACGGATTACAACCAGCGCAACCTGTATATCGGCGGCACGACGCCGTTGCCGATCACGGGCCTGAGCCTGGGTGTGGCCTACGACCTGACCACCAGCAGCGTGTTCCAGAACTCCTACGCGAATGCCCTGGGCACCTACTTGATGTGGCAGATCACCGAGAAACTGAAGAGCGGCAGCCGCCTCGACTTCGGTTGGGGCAGCAACGGCTCCTATGCCAACGGCGAGAACGGCTCGTTCGGCTACGTCTCGCAGGGGAGCTGCAACCAGCTCATGTCGCTCACCGAAACGCTGGATTATTCCCTGTGGAAGAACGTGATCAGCCGCGTGGAATTCCGCTGGGATCATTGCTTGACGGATGACAAGCCCTTCGGTGGCACGGTGGCCGCCGATTTCAGCACGACTCCGGCGACCCCTGGCAATCCGAGCAAGGCCAACGCCGAAACTCTGACTCTGAACATCATCTACATGTTCTAAACCACCCGGGAGCTGGCGATCGAATTTGATCGCCAGTATCTCCGGTGATCCCGCGGGCGGGCGCGTCTGTTTGTCCATTCAGACGCCGCCCGCCCCGCCATTTTAAACGCGGAGTGCGGAGTGCGGAGTGCGGAATCCTGGCGGCGCAACAGGGGAGCCCTGCTCGTTCTTGTCCTTAGAGCGGCTCAAGAAATGTCGTAGCCGCAAAAGGTAGGGTCGGCGCGCTGCGCCGACCGCGGACGCCGCAGCGCGGCGTCCCTACCTGCGGCTACGGTTTATGTTAAACCGCTATAATGGAGCGGCATCAATGGATCAAAGGATGGTTATATCCGTGAACCCCGCATTCCGCCAGGATTCCGCACTCCGCACTCCGCATTCCGCATTCCTCAGAACTGGTAGATGATATTTGCGGCCAGCATGTAGGCGTTGGCGTAGATGGGGGAGCCGGGGATGGTGCCGCCGAAGGCGTTGCCGTGTTCGATGTGATCCCAGCGGAATTCCGCGCGGCTGATCACGTTTTTCCAGAGATCGTATTGGGCGGTGGTGGTCACTTCGAACACCTGGGCGCGTTCCACGACGTTGCCGGTCTGGTCTTCGCCGAAGGGGCCGAAGAAGAATCCGGCGTTGTCGTTCACGTATTCGCCGCGGAGATGGATGCTGAAGGCTTCCGTAGCCTGCAGGGAGCCGTAGAGTCCCAGGGACCAGCTATTGCCGTCGCCGCCGAAAAGCGGGACGGGGGCGGAGGCGAGGACTTCGGACCAGTTATGGATATGGAGCCAGTCGAAGGCGGTGCCGAAGCGGAGCCCGTTGACGGGGGTGACGAAGGTGGCGCCGAGGTAATAGCTGGTGCTGTTGTTCTGATACGCGGTTTCGTTCACCGCGTCATTGAATCCATTCACGATGCCGCCGTAGAGGCTGGATCCCGCCAGGAATCCGAGGCTGTCGGGGGCGACCACCGTGAACGATCCCATGTAAGTCTTGAAGGACTCGGCCTGGGGATTGGTGAGCGGCGGGACGCCGGGGGTGTTGAATGCGCGCTGGTTGATGTTAGGTCCGACGGTATTGGCGATGCCGGCGGAGATGTTGAATTCCTCGCAGAAGCGGTAGGACGCCAGCAGGCCCGTGTTCGAGGTGGGTTCGAGGGTGTTGCCGTAGGAGCGGGTGTAATTGGGATCGCTCGGGGAGGCGACGGATTCGTAGCCGATGATGCTGTCAAAAACGCCGATCTTCCATTCGATGTCGTTGCCGAGGGGGGTGCGGAGGGCGACGTAGGCCTGGCGGATGGCTAAATCGCCCTGGGTGAAACCGGACTGGAGACTGGCAGTGTCGAGCTGGGCGGCGTCGGGTCCCATCCAGAGGTCGACGCGGTATCCGGCGGCCCAGTTATTTTCGGACAGGGGCCGGGCGAGGGAGAGCTGGACGACGTTGAGGTTGAATCCGTCCTGTTTGCCCTGGTTGAACCGGACCGGGACGGGGTTGGCGTTGCCGGTGCCGAAGTTCCACATGGCGGACGTATCGACGTAGCCGCTCAAGGTGGTTGAGGACAGGCCGGTGAGGACGGTGTTTGAAGTTTCCTCGGCCTGGACCGCGGATCCCAGGCTGACGACGCCCGCGGCGGCGAGGCCCAGCGTCCATTTGTTCACTCTCATGCGTTCCTCCGACATAATAAACTTATAATGGGCATCTTCTGCGCCAAGGGGCTGGATCCGTCCCGGTTCCTGAACAGTTACCCGCCGGGCGGGCCGGCCCCGGTTGATGGATCCGATTCAAAGCCAAACCGGGGGCTTTGACAACAAGATTCTTCCCGCGGACCGGTACAGAACTGTCCGGGCTTGGGGCAGAAGCAGCCGGGAGCGCCACTGAAAAACCGCAAAACGCGCCGTGGCGGGAGCTTGGATGAGGTTTTGTGAATGAGTGGAATAAACCCTGCTCAACATGCCGCGAACGAGCCGTCCTGAACTGAACAACCAGGTTGCGAACCTGCGGGAGGCCGTTTCGATAAGCTATGCCTTCATACTTGTATATTGCGCGGGAGACGGCCTCCGGCCGAGAGATCCGCAGCTCCGTCGAAGCGGCCACCGAGCAGGCGGCCATCACGGCGCTGCTCAACCGCAATCTCCTGGTGGTTTCCATCCAGGAAAAGGTCGGCAAGAAAGGACGCACCAGCGGCGGCAGGGTCAGCCTTGCCGACCAGGTCATTTTCACCCGGCAACTCGCCACGATGATCGACGCCGGTCTTGCGATGGTTCAGTCGCTCCAGGCGCTCGCCGAACAGACCACGAACAAGGCGATGCGCGATGTCATTCGCGACATTTGCGCCCGCGTGGAAGCCGGCGACAGCTTTTCCGAGGCGCTGCAGAAGCATCCGAAGGTTTTCGACCGCCTGTATTATTCCATGGTGTCCGCCGGTGAAAAGGGCGGTTTGCTCGCCGAAATCATGGCGCGCCTGGCCATTTACCTCGAAAACGCTGCGCGCCTGCGCAAGAAGGTCAAATCGGCGATGATGTATCCCACGGTCGTCACCATCGTGGCTATCCTGATCACCACGTTCCTGCTCATCAAGGTCGTGCCGGTGTTCGGTGAAATTTACCAGGGATTCGGCGCCAAGCTGCCCGGTCCGACCCAGTTCCTCATCGACCTGAGCGAAATCGTCAAGCGCTTCATCCTCCTGTTTGTTCTCGCCGGCGCCGGCATCGTTTACGGCTGGTTCGCCTTCATCAAGACCAAGCCCGGCCGCTGGTTCTGGGATTCGCGCCGCATCAAGCTCCCGATCTTCGGCATGATTGCCCACAAGATCTGCCTTGCACGATTCACCCGCACCCTGGCGTCGCTGATCCGCTCCGGCGTGCCGATCCTCGAAGTGCTGCAGATCGTTTCCCAGACTGTCGGCAACGTGGTGATGGAGAAGGCCATCAAGGACGCCTCCGCCGACATCGAACGCGGCGAAAGCATTTCCACCGCGCTCAGCAAGCATCCCATTTTCCCCAGCATGATCATCCGCATGATCACGGCCGGCGAACAAACCGGCAAGATCGACAACATGCTGGAACGCATCTCCGACTTCCTGGACGAGGAAATCGAAACCACCCTGTCCGGCCTGACCTCGCTGATCGAGCCCATCCTGATCGTCGGCCTCGGCATCGTCATCGGCGGCATGGTGATCTGTATGTTCCTGCCCATCTTTAAAATGGCGGACATCATCAACCAGGCGCGCTAAATGCGGAATGCGGAACGCGGAGTGCGGAATGGCCGCCTTCGCGAGATCGGGCGCGGCGTCGGAAATCCGGCAGCCGCGCAAAAGCAAAATCGGGAGCAGCACTTCCCTCAAAAGAGATTTCTTCGCGTCCTTCGTGTCTTCGTGGTGAGAGCCGGTTCGTGTTGTTGCGTCGCGCGGTTGAAAAGCTTGCCCGCCGGGAAGAAATTCCGTTAATGTCGGCCGATGCCAAAGGTTCTCTTGGTCGACGATGAACTGACGATGGTGCAGACCGTCAGTGAACTCCTCCGCCAGGAGGGGCACGAGGTCTTTCCCTTCACCAACGGCAGCGCGGCGCTGGCGGCGCTGGCCACGCATACGCCGGAAATCGTCATTACGGATCTTTACCTCGACAAGACGCGCGCCTACGGCCTGGAGATTCTCCAGAAAGCCCGCTCGCTGAGCCCGCCACCGGTGGTCATCGTCATCACCGGGTTCGGATCCATCGAGACCGCCGTTGAAGCGATGAAAAACGGCGCCTTCGATTACCTGGAGAAGCCTTTCAAGATGGACGAGTTGAAGCTGTCCATCCAGCGCGCGCTGTCCTACAACGCCGCCATTTCGGAAACGGTTTTCCTGCGGAAACAGCTCAAGAAAAAATATCATTTCAGCCAGATCGTCGGGAACGCGCCGAACATGCAGGAGGTGTTCAAGATGATCGAGAGGGTGGCGGACACCGAGAGCACGATTTTGATTCTTGGCCAGAGCGGCACCGGGAAGGAGTTGGTCGCGCGCGCGCTGCATTTCAACAGCCGCCGCCAGCACGCCCCCTTCATCCCGATCAACTGCAGCGCCCTTCCGGAAACGCTGCTCGAATCCGAGCTGTTCGGCCACCGGCGCGGCGCGTTCACCGGCGCCATCAACGACAAAAAAGGCCTGTTCCAGGAGGCCGACGGCGGCACCATCTTCCTCGACGAAGTCGGCTCGATGTCGCCCATGCTCCAGAGCCGGCTGCTGCGCGTCCTCCAGGAACGCGAAATCCGCCGGGTCGGGGACAATCTCCCGATCTACGTCAATGTCCGGGTCGTGGCCGCTGCCAACGAGCCGCTGGAAAAGCGAATCGCCGAAGGCACCTTCCGCGAGGACCTCTATTACCGGCTCAACGTCATTCCCATTTATCTTCCGCCGCTGCGCGAACGCCGGGAGGACATCCCGCTGCTCGTCGCCCATTTCCTCCGCAACAAGTCCAGCGGCAGGAGCGGCCGCGCGTTCCAGGTCACCCGCCAGGCCATGGAGATCCTCACCGCCTACGACTGGCCCGGAAATGTGCGCGAACTGGAAAACGCCATCGAACGCGCCGTCACGTTGTGCGACGCCGAAACGGTCCGCGTCCGGGATCTCCCGCCGCGCCTGTTGCAGAATGTCACGATGCCCGCGGATGCCGAGGAGGCGCGCGACACCGCTACCCTGCCCAAGCTGCCCGACAACCCGGCTTACCTGCTCCGGACCGAGGGCGATTCCCCGCCGCCCGCCGGCGCCCCGCCGCTGTCGCCGGAGAATTTCAAATCCCTCAAGAATTTCCTGCGCGACCAGGAAATCCTGCACCTCAACCGCGCGCTGGAAATGTCGGGCGGCGACAAGGAAAAAGCGGCGCTGCTGCTGGGTGTCAGCCTGGCCACGCTCTACCGCAAGCTCGCGGGGGAAGACAAGGAGTGAACGGGGAGGGAAATTTTTCACCACGAAGACGCGGAGAACGCGAAGTCTTTTTCGGGGGAAAGCCGGACCAGGCTGCTCGTTCATTCCGTGCACATCGAATTTTGCGCGCTTGCTGAGTCTGCGGCTGATTTCCGCGATTGGTCTTTTCCAGGCATTTCACTTTGCATCGTCGATAGCGGATCGATTGGAGGGCCGGCCTCATCCGGTCCCAACATCGAAACAATCTGCCCCCCCAAAACCTTCGTGTTCTTCGTGTCTTCGTGGTTGATAAATCCTTCCCTGCTTCGAGGTGAGTCCTGTGTTTTTTGTTTCCTTTTGACCGGGTCCGCCTAAAATGTTCCGGATATGCGCCCGTGCGGCGCGTGAAACAGAACGACACTTTATGCCATTGACACATACGCGGGAATTGTTTGCCAAGGCGCTCAAGGGAAAATACGCGCTGGGAGCTTTCAACGTCAACAACATGGAGCTGCTCCAGGCCATCGTTGAGGCCTGCGAGGAGGAAAAAGCGCCGGTCATGCTCCAGATTTCCAAGGGCGCCCGGCAGTATGCCAACCCGGTTTACCTGAAGAAACTGATCGAAGCCGCCGTCAGCCTCTCGAACATCCCGATCGCCGTCCACCTGGACCATGGCGACTCGTTCGAGCTGTGCAAGGATTGCATCGATGAGGGGTTCACCAGCGTGATGATCGACGCGAGCCACGAGCCGTTCGACAAGAACGTGGAGATCTGCAAGCGCGTCGTGGAATACGCCCACAAGCACAATTGCGTTGTGGAAGGCGAACTCGGCCACCTCGTCGGCGCGCAGTTCGACGAAGGCGAGGAGGGCGGCAATTACTCCACCACCGGCCATTACACCCACCCCGAGGAAGCCGTCCGATTCGTGCGCGAATCCGGCGTCGATTCCCTCGCGGTCGCCATCGGCAATTCCCACGGGGCCTATAAATTCAAGGGCGAACAGCACCTCGACCTGGAGCGGCTCAAGGCGATCAAGAAGGCGCTGATGGACGCCGGGCTGGGCGATTACCCGCTCGTGCTGCACGGCGCTTCCAGCGTTCCGAAGGATCTCGCGGAGGAAATCAACAAGTACGGCGGCAAACTCGGCACCGACACCGCCGGCGTTTCGGAATCGGATATCGAAGTCGCGCGCCGCACCGGTTGCACCAAGGTCAACATCGACACCGACCTGCGCCTGGCCATGACGGCCGCCATCCGCAAGGCGCTGTTCGAGAATCCCAAGGAATTCGATCCCCGCAAGTATCTCGGCCCCGCCCGCAACAAGGTCAAGGAACTCGTCCGGCACAAGGTCAGAAACGTCCTGTGCTGCGCCGGGCACGCCTTCGACTGAGCGCAACCTCCCCCGCCGGCGGATTTCTCCCTCGTTTATCCGGGAATTCCAGCTCCCGCTGGACTGGATTCCCGGATGGTGTAAATATGGGAGGGACGAGCTATGCGAGTCCCCAACACAATGCACAGAAGAAGCGGTTTTGTCGCCAGCCTGGAATGGGACTCGCGGTAGCTCGTCCCTCCCGGAATTGTTTTTTGTCGTATGCTGAACAGTTTTTTTGGTCAGAAATCCTCCAAGGGCGGGCCGATGGTTCCAGAACCTTTCGCCGGATCGCCGCTGAAACACCAGGACTCCCCCGACCGGCGCCCGACTTATTCCAAGGTATTCCGCTGGCGGTTGCCCGACGGACAAACCCAGGCGCCGGCCACGGTCGAGATCGTCGGCTCCTTCAACAACTGGCAGAAAGTGCCGCTCACACGCGACAGCGAAGTTGACGCCTGGCACGTCACGCTTCACCACATCCCCGGGAACCGCACCCATCACTACATGATCCTGGTGGATGGCAAACCGGTGCAGGATAAAAATGCGGACGGGCTGGCGATTCCGCACGGGCCGCAGGAGGAACAGTTCCAGCTCCAAACCGCCCGCGGCGGGCGCGTCTTCATGCTCTACGCGCAGACCAAGTAGCCGGCGCTGACCACGAAGGGCGAAGACTTTGTTCACCACGAAGGCGCGAAGAGCGCGAAGTTTTTCTTGTTAGGCTATCCCTGAACAAATCTTCGTGCGCTTCGCGCCTGCGTGGTAAAAATGTCTTCCCTGTTTCTGTGAGGTTGGACTGCCATTGTCCTACCCGCGGCTTTATTCTCTCATGCAAGGTTGAATCTCGAATTCTCGTGGTTCATAAAGGAAAGGGAATAGCATGCAGGGAACCATTCAGTTTGAAGAACTCTCGAACCGGTTGATCGGCTGCGCCATAGAAGTGCATCGCGCCCTCGGGCCGGGTTTGCTGGAATCCGCTTACGAACACTGCCTCGCGCACGAACTCGCTTTGCAAAAAATTCCATTTCAGGCGCAAGTGCCATTGCCTGTTTGCTACAAGGGGATGGCCATCGATTGCGGCTACCGGCTGGATTTGATGGTGGATCGAGGTATCATCGTGGAGCTTAAATCCGTCGCAAACATTGATCCAATTCACAAAGCCCAGTTGCTAACCTATATGAAGCTCGCGAATGTTCGGGTCGGGCTCTTGCTGAATTTCAATGTCAGCCTTCTGAAAGACGGCATCACCCGCCTGATCCTGGACACGGGGCACACGCGGAAAAATCCGGAAGCCCGCCCGGAACAGATGTAATTCTGAACTTCGTGCGCTTCGCGCCTTCGTGGTGAAAAGAACTTCGCGGTCAAATGACCGTGCCGTGCGGGACGACGCCGCTCTTGGGGATGATTACAATGCCGTCGCGGATGTAATACAGCGGGTGATCCACCTGTTCGGGCTTGCCGGCGGGCGAAATGGTCACGTTGTCCCCGATGCGCGCATTTTTGTCGATGATCGCGTTTTCAATGCGCGTGTTCATCCCCACCCCGATCCGCGGCCGGCCCGCCTGTTCATTGGCGGCGATCGACTCGGCCGATTCATAATAATCGCAGCCCAGCAGGATGACGCGGTTCAGTTCGGTCCCGGCGCCCACGATGCTGCGCACGCCCACGATGCTGTGCGAAATGCGCGAATGATTGATGATGCAGCCGTCGGAAATCACCGCGTGGTCCACCTGCGCGCTGTTGATTTTTGAGCCCGGCAGGAACCGCGGCCGGCTGAAGATCGGCGCGCCCATGTCGAAGAAATTAAACCGCGGCAGCTCCGACGTGACGTCGAGGTTGGCTTCGAAAAACGACCGGATCGTCCCGATATCCTCCCAGTAACCCTGGAACACAAACGAGAACACGCGCTGCGTCCCGATCGCGCCCGGGATGATGTGCTTGCCGAAATCCGTCAGGTTGTTGTCCAGGAGCTTGCGGACAACATCCCGGTTGAACACGTAGATGCCCATCGACGCCAGGAAACACTCCTTGCCCGCCTCAATCCCCAGCCGCTCCAGCCAGTCCGGCGTCAGCCGAAGGGAATCCTGCACCGCCGGGTCCTTCGGCTTCTCCACAAACCGCGTGATCCGCCGTTCGGCATCGATTTGCATGATGCCCAGCGATTCCGATTCGCGCCGCGACACGGGGATGGTCGCCACGGTGATGTCCGCCCCCGTCTCCTGGTGCTGCGCGATAATCCGCCGGAAATCCATGTGATACAATTGGTCGCCGCTCAGGATCAGCAGGTAATCGAAATCGTGGTTCAGAAAATGAATCAGGTTTTTCCGCACCGCGTCGGCCGTGCCCTGGTACCAGGAATTGTCCGTCATCGTCTGCTCCGCCGCCAGGATCTCCACGAAACCGCCGGTGAAATGATCGAACTTGTACGACTGGGAAATGTGGCGGTGCAGCGAGGCGGAATTGAACTGGGTGAGCAGGTAGATGCGGCGCAGGCCGGAATTGATGCAGTTGGAAATCGGGATGTCGACCAGCCGGTATTTGCCCGCCAGCGGCACCGCGGGCTTGGACCGCTCCTTGGTGAGCGGGAACAGCCGCGTGCCCTGTCCGCCGCCCATGATCACCGAAAGCACGTTGCTCGTGTTGATGGTCTGCCGCCCTGTCTGTGACATAGTATTGATGAATCTCTCTTCTGGGTTGACCGCACTCGCTACGCCAAACTTATACGCTCCCTCCGCAAAACGGGCAAGCGGGGAAAGGGAAGAAGCGGATTGTTGGATCGCTGGATAATTGGATTGTTGGATTGGGCATCCTGAATCCAGGAATCCATTCATCCATTAATCCGCCCCTTCGCTCCCCATCCCGCCTCCCGGGGTTCACCGCTCGACTGGTCAAAAAATGGCGAGCCTTGGGCAATTAAAGCTAAGCTTTTTTCGAAGTCATGCCGAACAGTTCTGATAGGATTTTTCGAAGCGCACTTTGGATGAGCAGTGATTGTTGCAATGGGATTCGTTGAAGCAAAGCGGCCGCCCGACAGGGCCCGGCACGCCGCCGGGGTTGACCGGATACAGCCCGATTTGGCTGCCGCCGGGGCAAGCGCGCGCCGGAATTCGGCGGGCGTCTCCGAGACCGGCGATCCCGCGTGTTATCATTGCGGCGAGCCTTGCGCGGAGGGGTCCGTGGCCGCCGCCGGCCGTCATTTCTGCTGCGCCGGCTGCCGGGTGGTGCACGATCTCCTGACGGAGAGCGGCTTGGGCAATTATTACGAGCTGCAGCGGCATCCCGGCGTGCGCGCGTTCCGGCGCGATCCCGCCCGGCGCTGGGCTTTCCTCGACGAACCGGAGGTTGCCGCGAAGCTCCTCGATTTCACCGATGGCCGGACGAGCCGCGTCACCTTTCAGCTCCCCGCCATCCATTGCGTCGCCTGTGTCTGGCTGCTCGAAAACCTTTTCCGCCTGCATCCCGGCGTCGGAACCGTCCGGGTCAACTTCGCCCGCCGCGAAGCCTCGTTCGCCTTTTCCAACGACCGCCTGACGCTCAGCGGCCTGGTCGCGCTCCTGGTGTCGCTCGGCTACGAACCGGTGCTCACGCTCGACCGGCTCGACGGGGCGCCGCAACGGGCGCGCCGGCACCGGCAGTGGATCCAGATCGCCGTGGCCGGGTTCGCGTTCGGAAACATCATGCTGTTCAGCCTCCCCGCCTATCTTGGTCTGGACATCTGGACGGCGCCGCTGTTCCGCGCCGTGTTCGGCTGGATCAGCCTCGCCCTGGCATTCCCCGTCGTGGTCTACAGCGCCTCGGATTACTGGAAATCCGCCGCGCTCTCCATCCGCCGCCGCCGTCTGACGCTGGACGTGCCGATTGCGCTCGGCCTGGGCGCGCTCTACGTGCAGAGCGCCTGGTCGATCGTGGTGCAGCGGGGCGACGGCTACCTGGATTCGCTCGCGGGCCTCGTGTTCTTTCTGCTGTGCGGGCGCGCGTTTCAGCAGACCACGCAGGAACGATTCGCGTTCAACCGCGATTACCGGTCGTTTTTCCCGATCTCCGTCGCCCGCCGCCTGCCCGGTGGCGGCCGTGAGGAGCACGTGTCGCTCGAGCGGCTCAAGGTGGGCGACCGCCTTGTGCTGCGGCACGGCGAACTCATCCCGGCCGACGCGCGCCTCGCCAGCGATGCCGCGCTCATCGATTACAGCTTTGTCACCGGCGAATCCGAGCCGCTGCCGAAATCCCGCGGCGATTACCTTTACGCAGGCGGCAAGCAGATCGGAGGGGCCATCGAGCTCGAGACCGTCAAACCGGTTTCCCACAGCTACCTGACCTCGCTCTGGAACCACGAGGCCTTCCGCAAGACTCGCAAGGCCGGCTTTGAATCGCTCACGAACCGCTTCAGCCTCGCGTTCACGATCGCGGTGATCTGCCTCGCCGCGGGCGCGGCCGTGTTCTGGCTTGCCTCCGGCGATTCCGCGCGCGCGGCCAAAGCGTTCACCTCCATTCTCATCGTGGCCTGTCCCTGCGCGCTCGCGCTGGCCGCGCCGTTCACGCTCGGCACCGCCCAGCGCCTGTTCGCCCGCGCCGGCGTGTTCGTCCGCAACGTCGATGTCATCGAGGAAATGGCCCGCATCGACTCGGTGGTTTTCGACAAGACCGGCACGCTCACCACGGCGTCCGTCGGCGGCGTCCGCTTCCACGGACCCGCCCTGAGCCGCCCGGACGAGCAGCGCGTCTTTTCCCTCGCCCTCCAGTCCTCGCACCCGCACGCCTCCCGCATCGCCAATTTCCTGTCCGCCCACTGCCTGCTCGACCCGGTCCAGGATTTCCGGGAAACCGCCGGCTGCGGTGTCGAAGGCCGCGTCCACGGCCGCTCGCTGCTGCTCGGCTCCCCCGCCTGGCTCCTGTCCCGCGGCATCGCGGTCCAATCCCTTCCCAACCGCCCCGGCAGCCTCGTCGCACTGGCCGTCGACGGCGAATTCCAGGGGGCCTTCGTGATCGCCAACGACATGCGGCCGGAGGCGGACCAAATGACGATGGATCTTGCGGGCAGGATGGAAGTGTCGCTGGTGAGCGGGGACAATCCGCGCGAGGCCGACCGGTTCCGGAAGCTGATGGGGCCGGGTGCGCCGCTGTTGTTCAACCAGAGTCCGCTGGACAAATTGCATTATGTGCGGGACCGGCAGCGCGCGGGCCGGACCGTGATGATGGTGGGGGACGGATTGAACGACGCCGGGGCGTTCCGGCAGAGCGACGTGGGCGTGGCGGTGGTGGAGCGGGCCGGGGCGTTTTCGCCGGCGAGCGACGTGATCCTGGACGCGACGCGGGTGGCGCACCTGGGGCGGACCCTGGCCGTGGCGCGGCGGAGCGCGACGATCGTGCGGGTGGGATTTGGCATTTCCGCGCTTTATAACCTGGTGGGCATTTCCGTCGCGGCGGCCGGGCTGTTGTCGCCCCTGGTGTCGGCGATCCTGATGCCGCTGAGCTCATTTTCCGTGGTTTTATTCGCCTGCGGTGTGACGCGGCTGGCGGGGCGCGGTTTGGAATGCCGGGCGGACGCCGGGGAGGAGGGCGGGGCATGAGCGTGATTGTGATTTTGATTTTGGCCAGCCTGGGCATGGCCGTCTTATTTCTGTTTGCATTCATTTGGGCCGCGCGGAGCGGCCAGTTTGAAGACATCTCCACGCCGGCCCTCCGGGTCCTGATGGAGGAGGAGTCGCCGAAGCCTGCCGTTGAATCGGAACCGAAGAACCAACCATGAACACCAACGTAGAGACGTTTAAATACGATAATCGAATCGTCCGCGCCTTCGCGATCGCCACGGTCGTGTGGGGCATCGTGGGATTCAGTGTCGGGCTGCTGATCGCCTGCCAGCTGTTTTTCCCGGCGCTGAACCTGAACCTGCCTTACACCACCTTCAGCCGGCTGCGGCCGCTGCACACCAACGCGGTGATCTTCGCGTTCGTGGGCAACGGCATGTTCATGGGCATTTACTATTCCCTCCAGCGCCTGTGCCGGGCGCGGATGTTCAGCGATTTCCTGAGCTGGTTCAATTTCTGGGGCTGGCAATTAATCATCGTCTCCGCCGCGCTCACCCTTCCGCTGGGCATCACCAGCAGCAAGGAATACGCGGAACTGGAATGGCCGATCGACATCGCCATCGCGGTTGTCTGGGTGGCGTTCACGGTGAACCTACTCGGCACGGTGGCGGTCCGGCGCGAGAAGCACATGTATGTCGCCATCTGGTTCTACATCGCCAGTGCCCTCACGGTCGCGATGCTGCACATCTTCAATTCGATGGAAATGCCGGCCGGCCTCTGGAAGAGCTACTCCGCCTACGCCGGCGTCCAGGACGCCCTCGTCCAATGGTGGTACGGCCACAACGCCGTCGCGTTTTTCCTCACCACGCCTTACCTCGGCCTGATGTATTATTTCCTCCCCAAAGCCTCCGGCCGGCCGGTGTTCAGCTACCGGTTGTCGATCATCCATTTCTGGGCCCTGATTTTCCTCTACATCTGGGCCGGGCCGCACCACCTGATCTACACCGCGCTCCCCGACTGGGCGCAGTCGCTCGGCATGGTCTTCTCCCTCATGCTCATCGCGCCGTCCTGGGGCGGCATGCTCAACGGCCTGCTCACCCTCCGCGGCGCCTGGAACAAGCTCCGCGAGGAACCCATGCTCAAGTTCATGGTCGTCGCCGTCACCGCCTACGGCATGGCCACCCTCGAAGGACCCCTGATGTCCATCAAATCCGTCAACTCCCTTTCCCACTACACCGACTGGGGCATCGGCCACGTGCATAACGGCGCGCTCGGCTGGAACGGGTTCCTGACCTTCTCGCTGCTCTACTGGCTCTTCCCGCGCCTCTACCGCACCCGCCTCTGGTCGGTCAAGCTGGCCAATTACCATTTCTGGACCGGCCTGCTCGGAATCGCCTTCTACGTCATCGCCATGTATGCCTCCGGCGTCACCCAGGGCCTCATGTGGAAACAGTTCAACGCGGACGGTTTCCTGCTGTATCCAAACTTCCTCGACACGGTCCTGCACATCATCCCGATGTATGAACTCCGCGCCATCGGCGGATCCCTCTACATTGCCGGTGCGCTTATGATGGTTGTGAACCTTTACATGACCGCGCGCAGCGGACAGTTCCTGCCCGAGGAACAGGCCCAGGCGGCCGTGGCCGCGCCCGAACATGCCGCGGGCGCCGCCGCGCCTCACAGCAAATGGCACGGCCACCGCTGGCTCGAAGGCAAACCGCTCTTCTTCACCGTGCTCGCCTTCGTCGCCGTCGCCATCGGCGGCATGGTCGAAATCCTCCCCCTGTTCCTCGTCAAATCCAACATCCCCACCATCACCTCGGTCACACCGTACACGCCGCTCGAGCTCCTCGGCCGCGATATCTACATCCGCGAAGGCTGCGTCGGCTGCCATTCCCAGATGATCCGCCCGTTCCGGTCCGAAACCGAGCGCTATGGCGATTACTCCAAGGCCGGCGAGTTCGTCTACGATCATCCGTTCCT
Organism: Verrucomicrobiota bacterium; assembly: GCA_046346665.1. GTDB lineage: Bacteria > Verrucomicrobiota > Verrucomicrobiia > Limisphaerales > JAXMHQ01 > JAXMHQ01. The sequence continues at coordinate 173,954 of JAXMHQ010000001.1, read as the reverse complement.
GTGGGGTTCCAAGCGCACCGGGCCCGATTTGCAGCGCATCGGGGGCAAGTATCCCGACGCGTGGCACTACAATCACATGGACGACCCGCGCTCCACGTCGCCGGGATCGATCATGCCGCGCTTCCCGTGGTTGTTGACGGACAAGCTGAACACCGACGTCCTGTCGGCCCGCATTCGCGCGCTGCGCAAGGTGGGCGTGCCTTACCCCACCGGCTATGAAGACGGCGCCGCGCAGAAGGAACTCGCCGCCCAGCAGGAAAAAGTGGTGGCGAACCTCAAGGCCGGGTCCGTGACGGCGAAGTCCGACCGGGAAATCATCGCCCTGATCGCCTATTTGCAGCGGCTCGGGACGGACATCAAGACAGCGCCCGCGGCGCCCGCTCCCACCGCCGGCACCGCGTCGGTCAACCCCCAGTGAGGCGACCATGATCAAGAACGTTGTGGAACACCTGGAGCAGGTCGACACCATCGGGGTGTTTTCGATCCTGCTATTCTTCGGCTGCTTCATCGGAATGCTCGTTTGGGTGTTCCGGCTCAAGAAAAGTTATGTGAATTCGATGAAAGTGCTCCCTCTGGACGACAGTCTGGTCGAGCACGCCCAAACCTCCAACCCTGACGATACGCGCCATGAATAAGAACGAACAGGACCCGCTGCTGCTCGACCATGAAGTGGACGGCATTCGCGAGCTCGACAACAAGCTGCCCCGCTGGTGGGTGTGGCTCTTCAACATCACCATCGTGTTTGCCGCGTTTTACCTCGGCTATTTCCACCTGCTGCACGCCGGCGATCTCAGCGCCGCCGAGTACCGCAAGGAAATGGCCCGCGGCGCCGAGGTGAAGGCCGCCGCCATGACCAAGTTCGAAGCCGGCATCCCGACGCTCACCCCGGTCAAGGATCCCGCCGCCCTCGACGAGGGCAAATCCATCTTCGTCACCCGCTGCGCCCCGTGTCACCGGGCCGACGGCGGCGGATTGGTGGGGCCGAACCTGTGCGACGATTACTGGATCCACGGCTCCAACTTCACCGACAACGTCACCACCATCTGGAACGGCGTGCCGGCGAAGGGCATGATTACCTGGAAAAACTACCTGAATCCCGACCAGATCAGGGCCGTGGCCAGCTACATCTACACCCTGCGCGGCACCAACCCGAAAAATCCGAAGCCGCCGGAAAACCAGGCGCCGGTAAACACCGGCCCCAGCCAGTTCGAATAGGCTTGCACGGACCGGCGCGCAAGGGCACGCGCCGGTCCCGCCCCCGACATGAGCACCGACATCGATCCCACGCCGCCCGCAAAGCCCGCCGCCGCACCCGCGGAAGACTGGCAGGATTACCGGAACCACCTTTCCACGGCCGACCGGGAGGGGCGCCGCATGTGGCTCTACCCCCGCAGGCCCAGCGGCCGATTTTACCGCGCCCGCACCTGGGTGAGCTGGTTTTTGCTCGCGATCATGTTCGTCGGGCCGTTTGTCCGAATCAACGGGAACCCGCTGCTCCTTCTCAACGTCATCGAGCGCAAGTTCATCATCCTCGGCCACATTTTCTGGCCCCAGGACATGGTGATCACCGCGGTTACACTCCTCATCTTCGTCACCGGCATCCTCATTTTCACCGCCGCTTTCGGCCGCATCTGGTGCGGTTGGACTTGTCCGCAAACGGTCCTCATGGAAATGGTGTTTCGAAAGATCGAATACGCCATCGAAGGCGATGCGCCCGAACAGCGCCGCCTCGCCGGCGCCCCGTGGAACGCGGAAAAAATCCTCAAGAAATCCGCAAAGCACATCCTCTTCTTCGCGCTCTCGTTCCTCGTCGGAAACACCCTCCTCGCCTACATCATCGGCACGGAACAGCTCTACCGCATCGTCACCGACAACCCCGCCAATCACCTCACCGGCCTCACCTTCATGGTCCTGTTCTCGCTCGTGTTCTACGGCATCTTCGCCCGGTTCCGCGAACAGGCCTGCACCTTCATCTGCCCCTACGGCCGCCACCAGGCCACGGTGATGGATGAAAACACCATCGTCGTCGCCTATGATTATAAACGCGGCGAACTGCGCGGGACACTTCGCCGCGATGAAACCCCGGAAAGCCGGCGCGCCTCCGGCGTGGGCGATTGCGTGGATTGCCACCGCTGCGTCGTCGTCTGCCCCACCGGCATCGACATCCGCAACGGCACCCAGATGGAATGCGTCAACTGCACCGCCTGCATCGACGCCTGCGACGAAGTCATGGACCGGGTCGGCCGCCCCCGCGGCCTCGTCCGGTTCGCGTCGCTCAACGGCATCGAACGCGGCGAACCGCTCCGCTGGACCCCGCGCATGGCCGGCTACTGCGTCGTGCTCGCCGCCCTGATCGCCCTCTGGTCCGTCCTCGTTTTCACCCGGCCCGACGTCGAAGCCGTCGTCCTCCGCGCCCAGGGCGCCCTGTTCCAGCAAATGCCCGACGGCCGGTTCAGCAATCTTTACACGGTCAAAGTGGTCAACAAAACCAGCCACACCCTCCCGGTCCAGCTCAAGCTCGAATCCCCCGCCGGCGAACTCCAGGTGCTCGGACAGGACATCGTCGTTCCCGGCGAAAAGCTGGTCGAAACCTCGCTGCTGGTTCAACTCAACCGCGCCGACATGCAGCGCGGCACCACGCCGCTCGTCATCGGCGTCTATTCCGGCAACCGAAAAATCGGCACGGTCAAATCCGCCTTCATCGGCCCGCGCGATGATTCCTTCTGATCAATCCATGAAAACATCCCGATCCTGGTGGCCCCTCGGCATTGTCGCCGGCTGCGTGTTCTACCTCAGCGGCATCGGCGTCTGCGCCTGGCTCGCCTGCACCCATAAATCCGAACTGGTCGCCGCCAATTATTACGACCAGGAAATCCGGTTCCAGTCGCGCATCGACAGCCAGAAACGCGCCGCCAGTCTCGCCACCCCGGCCCGCGTTGCCTACGACGACAGCACTCGCGCCGTGCTCTTCACGCTCCCGCCCGAACATGCCGCGAAACCCGTCACCGGCGAAATCGTCCTCTACCGCCCCGCCGCGGCCGGCCTGGACCGGCAGGTCGCGCTCGTACCCGGGCCCGATGGCCGGCAGACGATCGACGTCTCCAGCCTGCCGCGCGGCCTCTGGCAAATCGGCATCACCTGGACCGTGGCCGGCGTGGAGTATTTTCACGGCCAGAAAATCGTGCTTGGCCCGCCGAGCCTCCAGGCCCGGCTGAACCCCGTCGCCCCCCGCGCCACAAACTGATCCGCACCTTATGGCATTGTGGACGGCATTCATCCTGGGATTCCTTGGCAGCCTGCACTGCGCCGGCATGTGCGGGCCGCTTGCGCTGGCGCTTCCCGCCGGCGCCGGGTCGCGCACCGGATTTGTCGCGGGACGAATCGCCTACAATCTCGGCCGGCTCGCCACCTACGCCGCGCTGGGTCTTGTCTTCGGCCTGCTGGGCCGCAGCTTCGTTCTCGCCGGGGTTCAACAATGGCTTTCCATCACCCTCGGCGCCGCCCTGCTCGCCGGCCTGTTCGCCTCCCGCAAACTCGCCGCCGCAGTCCCCGTCAGCCGCTTCGTCGCCGCCTTGAAATCCACCTTCGCCCGCCTCCTGCGCGAACGCACCCTGGCCTCTCTCGGCCTGCTCGGCCTGCTCAACGGCCTGCTCCCGTGCGGACTGGTCTACGTCGCCGCCACCGCCGCCACCAGCACCGGCGGCATCCTCGACGGCGCGCTCTACATGATCCTGTTCGGACTCGGCACTTTCCCCATGATGCTCGCCATCGGCCTCTCCGGCCGGCTCGTGCCCGCCACCGTCCGGTTGAAACTGCTGAAGGCCGTCCCCGCCACCGTGGTGGTCCTCGCCGTCCTGCTCATCCTGCGCGGACTCGCCCTCGGCATCCCCTACGTCAGCCCCGTTCTCACCAGCGGCTCAGGCTCCTGCTGCCATCCATAAAGTTCTCGCCAGCTCTCCCTCCCGTCCTTATACCGTGCCCATGGCAATGCATCGCATCGGAATCATCGGCGGCAGCGGTCTGTATCACCTGGAAGGATTCCAGCGCCAGAAATGGATTCGCGTCCGCACGCCATTCGGGGAAGCGTCCGACGCCTTTCTCACCGGCACACTCGCCGGCCGCGATGTGGCGTTCCTGCCCCGTCACGGCCGCGGACACCGAATCCTCCCCAGCGAACTGAACCATCGCGCCAACATCTGGGCCATGCGAAAGCTCGGCGTGCGCTGGATTCTCAGCATCAGTGCCGTTGGATCCCTCCAGGCCCGCTATAGACCCTGCGACATCGTCCTCCCGGATCAATACGTCGACCGCACCAAGCAGTCCGCCGCGCACACATTTTTCGGCGATGGAATCGTGGCGCACATCGCTTTCGCGGAACCGGTTTGCCGGGAACTGCGGCAGTTGCTCCTGAAATCCTCCCGTTCACTCAAGGCGCGCGTGCACAACGGCGGCACGTATGTGAACATGGAAGGACCCGCGTTTTCCACCCGGGCGGAATCCCTGACGAACCATCGACTCGGCTACGACGTGATCGGGATGACCAGTCTCGGCGAGGCCAAGTGCGCGCGCGAAGCCGAGATCGCCTACGCCACCATGGCCATGGTGACCGATTTCGATTGCTGGAAAGCCGATGAGGCGCACGTCACGGTGGACATGGTGCTTTCCAATCTGCGCCGAAACGCCGATCTCGCCCGCGCCATGGTGGAACGCACCGTTCCCAAAATCCCTGAGCAACCCGGCTGCTCCTGCCACGACGCGCTGCGCAATGCCATCATGACCGCGCCCGACTTGTGGCCGGCCCGGACCCGGAAACGGCTCGCCCTGCTGCTGCCGCAAAAACGGTCCTGATTGTCACTTCACTTGCGCGGCGCCGTAGCACCCGGTTTCGCCGCGGGCGCCGGCCGAGCCTGTCTTGCCGCTGTCAGACCCGAAAGTTCCGACTCCGCCGCGTACCAGTGCTCCTGGTCCCGGCCTTCCGGGCTCCCGCGTTCCAGGAAAATCTCATAGGCGCGCCGGGCAATCTCATCGTGCGTCGGCCGGATGGTTTTCTGCTGTTGTTGAGACATCTTCGGCAATTCACGAGCCATAACAATTCATCCTTTCATCGGGTTCGTCCCTTCGCTGAAACTAATCCTCACGCGTACTCCTGTCAAAAGCTGTTCGCGCGTGGCGCTCCCCCTGATTTCCACTATGCTGCCGCATGCAGTGGATCGACCGGCGTTTGCCCCGAAGTTTTTACGACCGCGACACAATCCAGGTCGCGCGGGATTTGCTCGGAAAATGCCTTGTGCACGCCCCTGACGGTGCTGCTCGCGTCGGCCGCATCGTGGAAGTCGAAGCCTACCTGGGCCCGCACGACCTGGCCGCTCATTCCTCCAGGGGCCTGACCGCGCGCACCCGGATCATGTTCGGCCCGCCGGGTCATGCGTATGTGTATTTCGTTTACGGAATGCACCATTGCATGAACGTGGTGACGGAACCCGCCGGGCACGCCGCCGCCGTCCTGCTCCGGGCCCTGGAACCCATCGAGAATCTCCCCGCCAACACCCGCGGCCCCGCCTTGCTCTGCCGCGCTCTCGACATCGACCTCCGCTTCAATGGCCACGACCTGCTCAGCGACGATTTGTTCGTCGCCGAACCGCTCGTCTCCGAATCCTTTCGCATCGGTCGCAGCCCCAGGATCGGGGTCGATTACGCCCGCCACTGGGCGCGCCGCCATCTCAGGTTTTACATCCGCGGCAACCCCTGGGTCTCCCGGCCGCCGCGGCACTAAGCCGTCTCTATGCAATTCAAAAAAACTCAAACTCACGCAGAGACGCAGAGGACGCGGAGGACCGCAGAGAAATGGGTCAGGCAAATCGCTCACCAATCGGTGACCCCGAAAAAGCCGCCAGTTCTCTGCGAATCTCTGCGCCCTCCGCGCCTCTGCGTTTATCCCCAGGAAAACCGACTGCATAGAGACGGGTAAGGCGCAACGATTCTGTTTATCCGTGGTTAACGCTTCCAGGTTCCCTGAATCCGGGGTTTACTTTGGAGCGTGGCCATGTTACGGCTTTTTTCAAGAAAGTTCATTGAAGATCACGCCGGGCTAAAACGTCTGTCTCTTGCTTATGTCGAAAATGCCGCGCCACTCCAAATTCTCCCGCCGCCGTTTCATCACCCGCACCGCCGCCGCCGCCGCGCTGCCCACCCTGCTGCCCTCCGGATTGTTCGCGCAATCCGACCGGCCCGCGCCTTCCAAACGCATCACCGTCGGCATCGTCGGCTGGGGAATGCAGGGGCCCGGCAATACCCGCGATTTTCTCTCCCAAGCCGATTGCCAGGTGGTCGCCGCCTGCGACCTCGACCGCGACCACCTCAAGTCGGCCGTCGATACCGTCAATTCGCACTACGGCAACCAGGATTGCAAATCCTATCACGATTACCGCGAAATGATGGCCCGGCCCGACATCGACGCCGTCATGATCGCCATTCCCGACCATTGGCACATGCTCGTCGCCACCGAGGCCGCGCGGCAAAAGAAGGATATCTACGGCGAAAAACCCCTCGCCCGCACCATCGCCGAGCAACAGCACATCGTCCGCGCCGTCGAACAAAACAATCGCATCTGGCAAACCGGCTCGTGGCAGCGTTCCGTCGCGAATTTCCACAAGGCCGCCGAAATCGTTCGGAACGGCCTCATCGGCGATGTCACCCGCGTCGAAGTCGGACTGCCCCAGGGCCACCACGACTTCGCCGGGACCGGCAAGTTCATGACGCCCACCCCGCCGCCGCCCGAGCTGGATTACGATTTCTGGATCGGGCCGTCGAAGATGGAGCCTTACATCCGCGGCCGCGTGCACATGAATTGGCGCTGGAATTACAACACCGGCGCCGGACAACTCCTGGATTGGGTCGGGCACCATGCCGACATCGCCCATTGGGGGCTCGATTTCGACAACGCCGGTCCGTCCGAGGTGGAAGGCCACGGCGAATTCCCGCCCGCCGACGCCGTCTGGAACACCTGCACGAAGTATTATATCCGCCTCAAATACCCGCGGAATATCGAGATGATCATCGCCGGCGGACACCCCGAAATCAAAAGCGGCACGAAATGGATCGGCACCAAGGGCTGGGTCTGGGTCGACCGCGGCGGGTTCGCGGCTTCCAATACCGATTGGGAGGATTACAAAACGCTGCCCGAGGAAATGCGCAAAGTGAAACTCTACATCTCGAAGAATCATGTGCGCAACTTCCTCGATTGCGTCAAATCCCGGCAGCCCACCATCACACCGGTTCAGACCGCGCATCACTCCGCCATCCCCGGCCATCTCGGCCTCATCTCCATGATCGTCGGACGGAAAATCAACTGGGACGTCGAGAAGGAAGTCATTCTGAACGACCCGGATGCCAGCAAGCTCCTGACCCGGCCCTACCGCGAGCCCTGGAAGATGTGAGCCGGACGACATCATGATTCACGCGCTCCCCGGCATGGGCGCGGATCGGCGGATGTTCCCGCGCCCCTGGGAATCGCTCCCGTCCTTCGCGGCCCATAACTGGCCGCCTTACCGGGGAGAACGCGACCTGCCCGCGCTGGCCCGTCAGGTGGTGGAACACTTCGGCATCCAGGATCAGGATACTGTCATCGGCGCTTCGCTGGGCGGCATGGTCGCGTGTGAGATCGCCCGGATCCGGAATCTGCGCGCCCTGTTCCTCGTCGGCAGCGCCACGCACCGACAGGAAATCAACCGATTCTTCAGCTTGCTCCATCCGTTGGCCGCGGTGACGCCCTGGAAAACCCTGCGTCGCGCCGCGCGCCATTTGCCACACGATTTCACCCTGATGTTTGCCGACAGCGACACCGATTTTGTCCGGGCAATGTGCCACGCTGTGTTCCAATGGAAAGGACTGCACTCCTCGTCCACTCCCTGTTACCGGCTCCACGGACGGAAGGACCGCATCATTCCCTGTCCGCCCGCACCGGATCTGGCCCTGGAAGGCGGACACCTGATCTCCATGACCCACGCCGCCGAGTGCGCCGCCTTCATTGCGAATCAGCTCTCCTAGAGCGGCTCAAGAAATGTCGTAGCCGCAAAAGGTAGGGTCGGCGCGCTGCGCCGACCGCGGACGCCGCAGCGCGGCGTCCCTACCTGCGTAAGGCTCGTCTGACCAGAGCAAGCTCTTGTCGGTGAATGATATCCGCAGAAAATGGAGCCGAATTTGGGCCTATGGAGCGATTTTTGACGGCAATAATGCTTCCATACGGGGTTTTCAAGTCTCAGGTATCGATAACGTCCGGTGCTTTCCGAAAAGTATGGGGCTTTGTCGAAACCAGCCTGAGAGTGAGATGGGTCAGCGCGCGAGGTGCGATTGCCAGAGGTTTGTCTCCACTTGAAGCTCGAAGAAGTTGCCCGGGCGCAGCTCGAAAGTCCCGGCGATGATGTTGGAGGCACTGTCACCGGGTCGATTTTGAAGGCGCAGCGACAGGATTTGGATAGGAGCCGGGGCGTCTGCAGGCAGGTCATGCCACCAGCCGATCTCGTGGAACGAGCCCAGGTACCAGGGCAGAGGCCAGTAATCATCCGCGGGCGCCACGACGTTGATGCGCACCTCGGCCGGTTGAGGTGCGGCGGCGGCCACGCGTTCGACGGCCGCGACCAATTCCCGCACGTCCGGGGAGGTTTCTGCGTAGGCATAAGGATTCCGCCGCAGATCTTCCGATAGCGCCGCGCGCCGGGATCGGGCTGCGAGTTGCAGGACCCCGGCGCCCAAGGCAACCGTGGCGAGGATCTTCAGTGCCCTTCCCGGGATTCGTTCCAGCAGCGCGGTTGCGCCGATGCCGGCCAGGAGAACCCAGCCCAGGTAGAACTGCACCAGGCACCAGGGCGTTTTGTAGGGAATCGCGCAGTAAATCAGCGTCAGGATCGCCGTGTAAAACGCCAGGAACCTGAGAAACCCCGCGTGGCTGCATCGCGGGCGGCGGCCTGCCAGGCAGAACCAGCCGCCGGCAGCGCCGAGCAGCAGCACGAGTCCTTCGCCGGAGGCCAGCCGGGAGAAATAGAAACCGACAGGGTGAACATGTGGAGAGGCGCCTTCAGCGCGGTGAATCCACGGATCAAAAGCGCGGAAGGCATCGATGATTCCGGCCCGATGCTGGAAAAACGAGCTGTAAAGAACTCCCGCCGCAACCAGTCCCGAAACGAGTCCGGCGGCCAGGTGACGCCGATTCAGCCGCCGCCGCCCGGCAGCCTGGGCCGGGTAAATCCTGGATTCGCAGAACCGGTTCAGCAGCCAGGCGACGGCGGCGGCGATTCCGGCCAGGACAAACGTTTCCTTGGTGGCCTGCGCGAGCCCGGCGGCCGCGCCGGCCAGGATTGCCCAGCCGATCCCGCGTGTGCATGAATACCGCCAGGCTGCGGCCAGCGCCAGGAAAGTGAAAAAGGCCAGCAGCATTTCATGGATGTAATCGCGGCTGTAGAAAACCATGGCCGGCGAAACGGCCAGCAGGCAAGCCGACCAAAACGCCGCCGCGGCACCGAGGCCGTCGGCGAGGAGCGGAAGCAGGAGAATCAGGGCGACGCCAAACAGCGCGGTGAGTTGCCGGAATCGCGCCTCCGTGAAGCCGGACAACGGTCCCCCGCCGGTTGCGCCCGCCCAGGCGCAGGTGGCATAGGCCAGGACTGGGCCGTGATGTTCGTTGGGATCGTAGCGGTAGCCGTCCCCGTTCCAGAGCTGGCCGAACTTGACCGCGTTGACGGCTTCGTCGTTATGGAACGGCCTCTGTTCCAGCCCGGGCCAGCGGAGGAGGAGGGCGATGAGCGCCGCCAGCAGGATCCCGGGAAGAAGGCCGCGGGTCATTTCGCCGGGCGTCCGTAAATCTCCACTTCGGTGTACTCGTTCAACGCGCTCTCGGTGCTCCCGCGAGAATACGTGCGGACGAACTGCGCCACCTGGCCCTTCGCGTCAATGAGCCGTCCCTCGTTGGTCTCAAAATACTGCTTGTCCGTGCCCGCGCCGCGGCCCGCGTGGTTCTCGCGATCGTTGTTGAACAGCGTCCGGACATTCTGCGTGAACGCGGCGTCGTCCGCCACCTGGACCACCACGTCGCGGTAAATTTTCGGCGCGTCATAAGCGTGCCAGATCAGGATCGCGTAGATTTCCTCCGGGGCGCCTAAATCGAACTGAACATACTGCGGGCCCTTCCGGATCAGCACCACGCTGCCGTCCGTCAGGTCCTTGTTGCCGTCGACGATTTTGGCGAGGGCATCCGGGCTGGCGTTGGTGTCGCTGCAGGTGAGTTTGCCGGCGGGGGCCAGGTTGGTCAGTCCGGCGGGCACCAGGAACGGCGGCCGCGGGCCCTTGGGCATTGGCTCGACTTCCGGTCCAATCTGCAGGTTCACGGGCGTTCCCACGAAGGCGGGCGAGGGGAGCTTGAGTTTGAGCGGAACCAGGTTGGTGCCGTCCGCCGACGCCGTCGCGGCGGCCGCCAGCCAGCACGCGATGATCACGCAGCCCAACCACGAAAACCACGAATCAGAAATCGTTCTCTTCATATGCTAGAGAGTAAGCCGGGCCGATGGTTTCGGACAAGGCAGATCGGGGGGGGAATGGGGTGGTGGAGTGGTGGAGTGATGGGTCCCGGTAATCCAATACTCCATTACTCCAACACCCCACGCCTCAAATCTGCCAGCCGTTCCGGTAATCGCGCTTGATGAACTGGGCGGCTTCGGGGGCGTTTGTGGCGCGCATGTTCGGGCCGTCCCATTCGATCTTCTTGCCGACCCGCATCGCCACGCAGCCGAGCAGGATGATTTCCGTGAGGTAGGCGGCGATGTCGAAGTTCGAATACCCCGGCTTCCCGCCTTTGCAGGCGGCAATCCATTCCAGGTGCTGGCGCAGGTCGGAACTGCCCTTGAATTCGTTGCGCGGAATGGTCTGGGGAATGGCTTTGACGGCGGGATGATCCTTGCCGTCGATGAAATCCGGCTCGTCCGCGAGCTTGAGGAAGAAGCGCGTGCCGTAATCGTCCGGGGCGAACACCTTGCCCTTGTCGCCAATGAGCAGGCAGCCGCTGTCCGGCACCTTGTCCAGCAGGCGTTCCACGTCGGCCGTGACTTCGCGCGGCGGCTTGTTGCTGTTGTCCTGGATATGCCAGTTCCGGGCGTCGGGAAGCAGGTTGCCGCCGTCGTACCACCAGAACGTGAGCGGGACCAGCCCCTCGCGTTCGGGGAACTGGAAGCGGATCTTCGACTTGAGCGGGTAGGTTTCCTTGTTCGTCAACGGCAGCAGCGCCTCCACCTCGGTCGGGTAACCCAGTTTCAACGCGCGGAACGGCATGTTCACCGTGTGACAGGCCATGTCCCCGAGCGCGCCCGTCCCGAAATCCATCCACCCGCGCCAGTTGAACGGATGATACACATCCTTCTTGAACGGCCGCATCGGCGCCGGGCCGATCCACAGGTCCCAATCGAATCCTTCCGGGATCGGGTCCGAGCCGGGCGGCCGGTCGATGCCCTGCGGCCAGACGGGGCGGCTGCTCCAGACGTAGACTTCCCGGACCGGGCCGATGATGCCGGACTGGATGACTTCGACGGCGCGGCGCAGGCCGTCCTCGGCGCTGCCCTGGTTGCCCATCTGCGTGACGACCTTGGTGTCGCGGGCCATTTTCCTCAGCAGCCGGGCCTCGTAAATCGTCTGGGTCAGCGGTTTCTGGCAGTAAATGTTCTTGCCCATCTGCATCGCGTGCGCCGCGATCACCGCGTGCGTGTGGTCGGGCGTCGCAATCACCACCGCGTCCAGGCTCTTCTCCGCATCCAGCATCTTGCGGTAATCCTGGTAATACTTGGCCTTGGGATATTTGGACCGGACCGATGCGCCGATGTGGTCATCGACGTCGCACAGCGCGACGATGTTTTCGCTCGCGCACGCGTCGGTGTCGCCGGCGCCTTTGCCGCCGAACCCGATCACGCCGATGTTCAGTTTGCTGTTGGGCGAGAGGATTTTGGAATCCGCCGCGAGCAGCGGAGTGCAAGCGGCTGCGGCGCCGGCCAGGGCGGAGGAGTAGATAAACCGACGGCGGGTCATGGACGACGAGGAGAGAAAGTCGCGTTTGGACATGTTATTTAAGTACACCGGCGAGAATGTCCGGACAAGCTGTTTTCATCGGGATGAGCCGCATTTTCATGCGGGGAAGGAATTTTGAACGCGTGCGGGGCCGGGCTGCGGGAAAAAACAGGCTGCCGATTTCCGGTGACCCCCGGTGAAATCCGGTGCGCGGCCCGGGGGGATTTCCGGAGGGTTCCGTAATCAACGGTTTTGCGGAACGCGCGGGGGCGGCCCATATTGAGGCATGTTTTTCAGCCGTAGAAAATCCTGTGCGGAAGCCGTCAAACCCGCTTCCGCGGTCACGGCGCCCGAACCTGCGGCGCCCGTTCCCTCCAATGGCAAGCGCATCCTGGTCGCCGACGACGACCCCGTCGTGCTGCAGGCGCTCACGCTCAAGCTGAAGTCGCTGGGTTACCAGGTCCTGACCGCCCGCGACGGATCCGAAGCCATCACCAGCACCCGCACCACGCGTCCGGACCTGATGTTGCTCGACGTGGATTTCCCGCCGGACGTCAGCCATGGCGGCGGTGTGCCGTGGAACGGATTCCTGATTTGCGAATGGGTGCAGCGTGTGAATTCCAATTCGAAAATTCCGTTCATCATGATCAGTGGCGCGGATCGGGCGGAATTCAAACAGCGCGCCTCCGCGGCTGGCGCGGCGGCGTTCCTGCCCAAGCCCATTAACGGGCCCGAGCTCGAAGCCTCCATCCATTCCGCGCTGGCGGTCCGCGGGTAACGCGGCGGGCTCAAGGCGAATTACCACCCATAGCCGTCCGCTCCTCCTTCGAAAGGCGGGATGCGGGATTGCGACTCCGGGAGTTCTCGGGTTGAATCCGGCCCATGAACTTTGAAAGGTTTTCTCTCGTCTGTTTTCTCGGGATCAGCCTCCTGGCAACCGCGGTGCTTGCGGCCGATGTTTCCGCACCCATCGCGCTCTGGCCCTCCGGCGCCCCGGGTGAAACCAACCTGGCCCTGGTGGAACACGACACGACCCAACCTTCCGATAACCTCATTGCCGGGAAACCTCTCATCCGCCTCGGAGACGTCACCCGGCCGACCCTCACGGTTTACCGCCCTGCTTCCGGCAAACAGAACGGCGCCGCGGTGGTGGTTTGTCCGGGAGGCGGATACAACATTCTCGCCTACGACCTCGAAGGCACAGAGGTCTGTGAATGGCTTGATTCCATTGGCGTAACGGGTGTGCTCCTCAAGTACCGCGTCCCCGCCCGCGAAGGTGCACCCAAATATGTGGCCCCGCTGCAGGACGTGCAACGCGCCATGGGCATTCTCCGGTCCCGTTCCTCGGAATTCGGCATCGATCCGCACCGGATCGGGGTGCTGGGCTTCTCGGCCGGAGGCCACTTGTGCGCCACGCTGTGCGCCCAGAGCGCCACCCGCGCCTATCCCCGCGTGGACGCGGCGGATGAGCAATCGTGCCGCCCGGATTTTCAATTGCTGATCTATCCCGGCGGCCTGGTACATGCCCCGGCGGACGCCTCCCCGGGAGCGGAAGTTGCGGTTTCCAGCCACACCCCGCCGACGTTCCTCCTCATGGCGCAGGACGATCGCGTTCGCGTCGAAAACGTTCTTCGCTATGCGGAATCGTTGCAGGAATCCAAGGTTCCCTTCGAATTGCACATCTACCCAACCGGCGGTCATGGCTATGGGTTGCGCCGCACCGACAACCCGATCACCACCTGGCCGGATCGCGCAGCCGATTGGATGCGCAGTCGCGGCTGGCTGAACCCATCAAAGTAACCCGCACCACAACGCCTCGTTTCATCCCAACCGCAGTCCCGGCCATGCGGCTTCAAAAACTCTCCAGCACCGTGTCCGCCAGCGTGTCGACCCAGTCCACCGAAATCGGCTGGTTCAATTCGTAGCTCCTCGCGAAATCCTGTTCGAACAGGGCTTTCTTCAACTCCGCGGCGAAGGCCGGATCGGACGTCGCGATGTTTTCCTCCTGGCTCAGGTGCAGGCTGAGATGCGTCAGGTTGCCCGATCCGACGCACGCCCAGCCGTCCGCGAGCAGCGCCTTGACGTGCGTCATGCCCGGATAGAAATAAACCCGCACTCCCTGTTCATGGAGATAATTGGCGATGACCAGGTTGCTGCGCCCGCCTGTTTTGAAATCGTTCACCCGCGGGAGCACGACGCGCACATCCACCCCGCGGCGGCGGGCCAGGACGAGTTCGGAGATGACGTTCTTGTCGAACAGGTAGGGATTTTCCACGTAAATATAACCGCGCGCCTTCTCGATGGCTCCGTGCACCGCCGCGCTGTAGGGTTTCCACCCGGTCCGGCTCGGCAGCCGCCGCAGGGGGATCCAGTTGCCGGCATTCGTGCCCGCCGGCCACGCCTTTCCCGGGCTCAACAGCGCCGCGGCGTATGACAAATCCCCCAGCGGCCCCTCGTGCGCCCAGTGCCGGGCGAATTCATTCTCAAGCGAACCCACCACCGGCCCGCCCAGTTGGATCATCAGGTCGTGCCACTCATACCGGTATTCGCGCCCGAGGTTCATGCCCCCGATCCACGCCTGTGTGCCGTCCACCAGGTAGACTTTCGAATGATCCGTCGACAGCCACGGATTGAGGAACGGGCGGACATGGACGTCGGAGCCGCTTCTCAAGTAATCCACGATCGACGTGGGCATGACGAAATCCTCCGCCATGGGCGTGGTGGGCGGCGCGAGGCCCGCCCCGAGGCTGCCTAACTGGTCCAGGATCACCCGCACCTCCACTTCCGTCGAGCGCCGCTTCAATTCGTCCGCGATCGACACCGCCACGTCGTCCCGGTCGAAAATGAAAACGTTGACCGAGATATGGTTTGTGGCGCCCGCGATCGCGTGTTGCAGCCGGGAATAAAACCGGTCCCCGTCGATGAGCAATTCGATCGATCCCTGCTCGCGCCGCGTGCCGGTGTAGGTGTCCAGCCATTTTTCCCAGGCCTGAAGGTCCATGCCGTTGGTCTGCGAGAGCGCCGCGCGTTCCACGCCGGGTTTCGGGAGCGGCAATTGGAGCAGGTGCACGGCGCTCTGCACGCCCAGGTCCGCCAGCCGCGCCGCGCAGGACACCGGGTTCTTGATCAAAGCCAGTCCGTGGCTTTCGAAAATCAGGGCGGCAAACCCCCGCAGCGACGCCGCGAATCCCGGCCCGCGCTCGGTGGTGTCATACAGCGCCGCGGGGGAGAGCCAGATGCATTGTTTCTGCTGGCGATCCAGCAGCAGCGGCTGCGTGAACCGGCCGGAATCTGGCGCCATGATCAGGAACAAATTGTCCCCCGGATGCGTCCGCACGAGCTGCTCCTCCACCTTCACCGACAGCACATCCAGCGTTTCATCCACCGAATACCGGTGGTCGATCACGATCTGCTCGGGCACATCGCCCTGCGGAATCGACCGCACGGCACCCAGCGCCGTCCGGAAGAACACGCGATCGCCCAGGAACGCCTGGTAACAGGCGCCGTGCCCGGGTTCCGCGGGCGTGAGTTCCTGCACCAGGTTCGTCGAGAGCCGCCGCCATTCGGATCCGGCGATCACCGTCGCCTCGCGCCAGCTCTTGCGCAGGTCGGGCTGGCGGGGCAGGGTGGCCGTCCACCGCAACAGCGCCGAGTTCACCGCGTAACTGTCCGACGGAACACGGCGGTGATTCCAGGATCCCTCGTATTCCACGATGTTGGATTCGGTATTGAAGAAGAAGCGGATGCGGTTTCCGTTGACGAAGACGCGGACGGGATCTCCGGGCGGGGCGGTGAGGCTGCGCCAGTGATCGAGGTATTCCTGCCGGGACGGCGCGGCAAACGCGCTCCACGCCCACGCCGCCGCGCAAGCGACAGCGATTCGGAGCCCCCAGGACGCAATCTGGGCACTATGCCGGATGTTCATGAGACGCCCGGGCGCTGCGAAGACGTCCGGACGCGAAATGCTACGCACTGCATAGCCCGTCCGCAACAAGCGGTTGAAGATGGCCTGACTGATGAATTCATGCCAAGCATGCGGTATTCGCGGGATCGTCCGCATGCTGATGTGCAACTGCCTGCTTCAGCAATCTCGAGGACTCGAGCGGTGGTTGGACCGACGGCGATTGGCATCGTTCCCGGTGATTACGGTGTCAGAACGTGCCGCCCCGAGCATTTTCACGGGTCGAATCCGCGGAAATGGCGGAGGAAGCCGCCGAAAACGCATTTGAAGTGGATCCGGAACTTCCCAATTCCTGTCTCAGGAATGTTTCGATTCCTTGATAAATGTTCTCGGCAATCTGCGCTTCGCCGGCATGGGCAAAATGCATCAGATCGATGAACTCGTCGTAATCTCCATCCAGGCCTGGATGGGTGTCGACATAAAGGACGTCAGGAGTTTGCCGTGTCAATTCCCGGACAATCATGGAATGGACATCATTGGCCTTTACTTGCCAGAATGCCGTCGCGAATCGCCGCTGGAAAAACTGGATCACTTCGAAAGGGCTTCGACTGTTCACCGCCATGGAATAATTGCAGAGCGCCAGGTGGACGTGGTTGCTCCGCGCGACTTCTATGAGCCGCCGGTAGGCCTCTGCGTAAGGAGTGTCCAGCGGTTTTCGGGTGTCGGGCGGATTCAGAGCGAGCATGCTTTTCTCGGACCGCACCGCCAGAGCCAGTCGCATTTTATACTCAATATCTGCCAACAATCTGATGGGACGCTTCTGGTAATGCGGGGCCTTGATGACAAACGGTATCGAAAGGCCGCTGCGCAGCAGATAAAACCCGTTGTAACCATGATAGGAAATGATCAAGTTGGGTTTGAGCGGCAGGATTTCGGGGGTAAGCCGATCCAGGTTGGCGGGAAGAGTGAGAGCCGGGATACCCGCATTAACGACTTCCACAGGACGGGCCGGGTGAATCCGCGATTCAATAAGCTGCTGCAGGAGTTCGGGCCACGGACAATCATTGGAACGGATGGTGATCCCGAATGTTGTGGACTCTCCCAGTGCGACAATGCGGTAGACATTCGTGTCGTTCGATAGTTCGGAACCGCGGAATCCAAGGCTGTTGATGGCTATCGGGCTCTCAAAAAGCACTGAGTGGCTGTTGGGCCGCAGCCGATAACCCCCGTTGATCAAAAACGCCTCCGTCAGCACCTTGTGCCATTGTTCGTCGAATGCGCCGCACCAGCGGTTGAATCCCGGCTGGTTGGTTCGAGCGGATTCATACAGATACAGTTCTTCTTCCGGAAATGCGGTTGTTGAAGCCGCGTTTTTGGGGTGAGTAAGCCAACTCGCCAGGGGCAGCCCAAGATTGAGCAGGATGAGCGAATTCGCCCCGACACGCAGAGCGGCCGGAAGTTTCCACAGGAGCTGAAGAGCGATCAGCCAGGCGATCAGGAATAACATGCCGCAATAGAAAGTTATCGCGCGATTCTCCGCGTACCCGGACGCGATCCAAATCACAATTCCGAGGAGTATCCATGTCATCCCGAGTTTCTTCCATTCAGCAGAAACCCGAACCGCTGCACGCAGAGGGAAAAAGGCCATGGCCGTCAGCCAAACCATGATGGACACGTAAACTTCCACATAAAACCGGCTGCCGGGCAGCAGCGCGAAGGCGATGGTCATGGCGGTCGCAATCCAGGCCAAGCCCGACAGGATTCTCGGGCCCAAAGGCCGGGCTTCAATCCATCGGTTTTGCGCCAAAATGGCGGCAAGGCCGGCCACAAGAGCCGGCCCGACCACCGCCACGGACAAGCTCACCGAATAAGCCAGCAGGCATGCTATTCCCAGCAGGAGCAGCTTCAACGCGGCGGACCAGTCGCGTAACATAGGATTGCGCCAAATTATTAATATAACCGGGCGCCGCCAAGAGGCGTTTAGGATAAAGTGGCATCGCCACCCTGCTGCGACTCCAGGGGCTTGGCCCGCTCAATCGGATGAGGTGCGCGTCCGATCTTTTGGCTCGCTCTGTGGAAGCGGAGGGAGTTTTGTCAGCGCTTCGTAAGCGGCGTTTACCGATTTCGTCATCTCGTCGGCCCAGGAGCGCATTTCCTCCGGTTCATTTTCAAACCTGTCCGGGTGATACATTTTGACGCAATTGCGGTAGGCTTTCTTGATTTCCGCTGGAGAGGCGCCAGGCGTCACGCCCAGCACCTGGTGAAAGGGCGACGTCTGCGCCTGGGCAACTTCCCGGTCGGGCGCGGCGGAATCGTGACGCCGGCGGGTTCGGGGCTCTTTTTTGGGGGCGTTGACTCCAGGGTCGAAGAGGGGTTCCAGGATCGAGCCCAGACCCTCCAGGCTTTTCCACAGACCATAAATGGTGATGAGAAGAAGGGGGGCGCCGGCGCTGCCTATGGCGCCCAAAGCGGCTGTGCCGTAATTCAGGATGTAAAACAGAACGCCTCCCGAGGCGCACGCCAGGGCCAGGCCCTGCAATAAATCGCGGCAACCACTCCGCCGCATGTCGGCATGCTTCTCCTGAAGGAACGCGGCGATTCTTTCATCGGCAAGCGATTGAGCGACCCCGTTCGCGATCAGGAACGTTCTGACGGAACGGGCCGATTCTCCCCAGACGATCCGCGCCCGGGCTTGCCAGAACAGTTTTTCTGTTTCGGATATGCGCATCGATGCTCCGCGTATCCAGCGCGGTGGAGTGGGACTCGGTCGAGCCCAATCTTTGCTGGATTATTGGATAAATGGATGATTGGATTTTTGGCTCCACGCGGCGATCGCGCTTTATCCAGTAATCCATCAATCCATTAATCCATTAATCCAACGATCCTCCCGCTCTCGCTACCCCGTCTCAACCGGCTTGGCCGCGCGCGGGTGGGGGCGGCGCGCGCCGCGGACCCGCCGCTGGAAATCCTCCAGGTACAGATAAATCACCGGCGTGATGTAAAGCGTCAGCAGTTGCGACACGACGAGCCCGCCGACCACCGCAAGACCGAGCGGGCGGCGGGATTCGCCGCCGGCTCCCATGCCGAGCGCAATCGGCAGCGTGCCCATCAGCGCCGCCATCGTCGTCATCATGATCGGCCGGAACCGCAGCAGGCAACCCTGGTAAATCGCTTCCTCCGGCGCCTTGCCCTGCCGCTCCGCGTCGAGCGCGAAATCAATCATCATGATCGCGTTCTTCTTCACAATGCCCACCAGCATGATCAATCCCACAAACGCATAAATGTTCAGGTCCGCCCGCGACACCAGCGCGTCCTGCACCGCCTTCAAACTGCGCGCGTGCACCAGGTCCACCCACGTGCCCGATCCCCAGCTGAACACAATCAGCGCCAGCAATGCCCCAAACCCAGCCGACGGCAGCCCCGACAAGATCGTCAGCGGATGAACGAAGCTTTCATACAAAATTCCCAGGATGATGTAGATGATCAGGACCGACATGGCGAGGAGCACGCCGAGGCCTTTGACCGATGATTGGAACACCTGGGCGGAACCCTGGAAACTGCCGGTG
Organism: Verrucomicrobiota bacterium; assembly: GCA_046346665.1. Classification (GTDB taxonomy): domain Bacteria; phylum Verrucomicrobiota; class Verrucomicrobiia; order Limisphaerales; family JAXMHQ01; genus JAXMHQ01. The sequence continues at coordinate 154,445 of JAXMHQ010000001.1, read as the reverse complement.
ATGGTTTGGGGCATGCGCAATTCACTCTGCAACCGCTGGACCTGCTCCACGGCGGTGCCGAGCGACACGCCGGGAGCCAGGTTGAACGAGATCGTCACGGCCGGCAGCTGCCCGACGTGCGACACCGTCATCGGCCCGATGTCCTTCGTCAGTTTCGCAATCGTGCTCAACGGCACCAGCTTGCCCGAGTTGGACCGGACATAGAGCAGCGAGAGCGCCGAGGGATTCGACTGGTATTGCGGTTCCACCTCCAGGATCACCCAGTATTCATTGACGTCGGTGTAGATCGTCGAGATCTGGCGCTGCCCGTAGGCGTCATAGAGCGCGTTCTCGATCATGTCCGGCGTGATGCCCAGGGCCGAGGCCTTGTCGCGGTCGATGTCGACGTTCAACTGCGGGTTGGCGATCAACAGGTCGCTGGTCACGTCCTGGAATCCCGGCAGCTTCGCCATCTCCCCCATCAGGATCGGGGCCCAGTGATACAGCTCCTTTGTGTCGGTGTCCTGCAGGCTGAACTGGTACAGCGCCTTGGTGAGCATGCCGCCGATGCGGATGAGCGGGGGCACCTGGAGGTAGGCCTGGATGCCGGGGACCGCGGCGAGCTTCGGCCGCAGTTCCTGGATCACCTGGTCGGCGCGCAGCTTCCGCTCCGATCGCGGCTTGAGCCGCATGAAAATGCGGCCGCTGTTCGCCGTGGCATTCGGGCCACCGGCGCCGATGGAGGACATGAAATTCGCCACGTTCGGGTCTTCCGCGACGATCTTCGCGATGGCCTGCTGGTGTTCGCGCATCGCTTCGAACGAAATGTCCTGCGCCGCCTCGGTGATGCCGAACACCTGGCCCGTGTCTTCCGTCGGGAAAAATCCCTTGGGAATGACGTAGAACAGCCAGGCGGTGGCGAACAGCACCACGACGGACACGAGCAGCGTTGCGCGGCGGTGCCGGAGCACCGCCTGGAGCGTGCGGTCGTAGGTGTTGTGCATCCCCTGGAAAAACCGCTCGAACGCGGCGTAGAGCCTGCCATGCCGGCTGTCGTGCCCGGATTTCAGGAACCGGCTGCACAACATCGGGGTCAGCGTCAGCGACACAAACCCGGACACCAGCACCGCGACGGCGATGGTGACGGCGAACTCGTGCAGCAGCCGCCCGAGAATGCCGCTCATGAACAGCACCGGGATGAACACCGCCGCGAGCGACAGCGTCATCGAAACGATCGTGAACCCGATCTCGCGCGATCCTTTCAACGCCGCCTGCATGGGCGTCTCGCCGAGCTCGATGTGGCGCACGATATTTTCCAGCATCACGATCGCGTCGTCGACGACGAACCCGACCGACAGCGTGAGCGCCATCAGCGACAGGTTGTCGACGCTGTAGCCGAGCAGGTACATGGCGGCGAACGTGCCGACGATCGACATGGGCAGCGCGAGGCTGGGGATCACGGTGGCGGAAAGGTTGCGCAGGAAAATGAAAATCACCATCACCACCAGGGCCACGGTCAGCCCGAGCGTGAACTGGACGTCGTTCACCGAATCGCGGATCGATTCCGAACGGTCGTACAGGATGCTGAGTTCCAGCGAAGCGGGAAGCGCGGCGCGGAATTGCGGCATCAGCCGCTTGATCCCGTCCACGACCTCGATCGTGTTCGCGCCCGGCTGGCGCTGGATGGCGAGGACGACGGCTCGGGTGTTGTTGAACCAGCTCGCGATGCGGTCGTTCTGCACGCTGTCCAGCACCCGGCCCAGCTGCTCGAGCCGGATCGGTCTGCCGTTGCGGTAAGCCACGATCAACGGCCGGTAATCCGCCGCCCGGGTCAACTGCCCGTTGGCCAGGATGGTGTAGGTCTGCCGCTTGCCCATCAAGGTGCCCGTGGGGAGATTCACGTTGCCGGCCTGGATGGCGTCCGACACCTCGTCGAGGCCGATGCCATAGGAGGCAAGTTTGTTCGGGTCCACCTGCACCCGGACCGCGTAGGTTTGCGCGCCAAACACCGACACCTGAGCCACGCCGTTGATCATCGAAATGCGCTGCGCCATCAGCGTCTGGCCGTATTCATCCACGGTGGACAGCGGCAGGGTGGGGGAGGCGAGCGCCAGGTAGAGCACCGGCGAATCCGCCGGGTTGACCTTGCTGTAGGTCGGCGGCGTCGGCATGTTCGGCGGCAATTGCCGCGCCGCCTTCGCAATCGCCGCCTGCACGTCCTGCGCCGCCGCGTCGATGTTCCGGTCCAGCGAAAATTGAATCGTGATCTGGCTGCTCCCCAGCGCGCTGGCCGAAGACATCGAATCAATGCCCGCGATCGTCGAGAACTGCTTTTCCAGCGGCGTCGCCACCGCCGCCGCCATCGTCGAAGGACTCGCCCCCGGCAGGCTCGCGGAGACCTGGATCGTGGGGTAATCCACGCTCGGCAGATCGCTGACGGGAAGGAAACGGTAGCTGATCGCGCCGAACAGAAGGATGCCCGACATGACCAGGGTGGTCATGACGGGGCGGCGGATGAAAAGCTCGGGGACGTTCATGGGACCGGCGCCGGGGAATTTGTGCCGGGTGTGCCGGGCGACTTCACGATGACGGCGGCGCCCGGGCTCAGCCGGAGCTGGCCGTCGGTCACCACCGTTTCACCCCCGCTCAACCCGCGCAAAATCACCGTCTCGTTCCCGTAACTCAATCCCACAACCACCGGCCGCGTCTCCACGGTCTTGTCCGGTTTGACGACGAACACAAACTGGCCGGACTGCCCGGTCTGCACCGCCGGCGTCGGCACCACCACCGCGTCCACCAGGTTGCTCAAGGTCAGCGTCACGCGCACATACTGTCCCGGCCAAAGCACCTCGTCCTGGTTCGCAAACGTCGCCTTCAACAAAATGCTGCCCGTGTTCGTGTCCACCAGGTTGTCGATCAGCGTCAGCTCCCCCGTCGCCACCCCGTCGTCGCCCGGCGCCGCCGCCGTCACCGGCAACGCCCGCTGCCGCGCCTCGCGCCGGATCGCCGGCAGCTCCGCCTCAGGCACCGAAAACGCCACATACACCGGGTGCACCTGCGTGATCCGCAACAACACGTCGTCCGGCGACTTCACCACGTTGCCCTTGCGCACGGACAGACTCCCGGTCCGCCCGTCGATCGGCGCCCGGATCGATGTGTAACCAAGGTTCACCTGCGCGTTCGAAAGGGCGGCCGCGTCGGCCTCGATGGACGCCTCCAGTCCGCGGTAGGCCGCCAGCGCGGAATCGAAGTCCTGCTTCGACGCAATCTGCGTTTCAAACAGGTTGCTCGTGCGCTCGAATTCCAGCCGCGCCCGGATGCATTGCGCCTCGTCCCGCGCCAGGTTGGCCTGCGCCTCGTTCACCGCCGTCTGCCACGGCCTCGGATCCAGCGTAAACAACAAATCCCCCGCCCGCACATCCTGGCCTTCACGGATGTTGACCGATTCCAATTGCCCCGTGAGCAGCGAGCGGATCAGGACCAGGGAATACGCCTGCACATTGCCGATCGCCTGGATCTGCACCGGCACATCGCGCGTGGAAGACTCGGCGGTCACCACCGGCACGGGGGGCCGTGCGGGCCGGGCCGCGCCGGCTGGCGATTTCGAACACGAAACCGCCAGGCACAACATCAGCCCCGGCACGCCAAATCCCGCCGCGCGGGACCAATAAGGATTTCGGGATCTCATGGGATTTTCAATCGGTGCCGGGAGCCCCCTCGCGCGGCTTTCTGCGAATCGCCCTGCCCATCAGCCGTAAAAACTTCTCGCGTTGCGCCTGGAACGCCGGGTCGGAGACTTCCATGCCCGTGATCAGCCGGGTCAGTTGGGGAAACGCCAGCGGATACGCCGTCAGGGACATCATCGTGAGCAGCAACTGGCCGGGATCATACTCCGAGGGCAGCAGCCCTTCCGCCTGCTGGCGCCGCAGCCGGTCGATCGCCCGACGCACGTTCACCCGCCGGTGCTCCTCCTCGATCAATTCCCGGCTGTCCCCCTGCAACGCCTCCCACTCCAGGAGCCGCACCCAGTCAATGTCATTGCACGCCAGCCGGAACCAGTACGCCAGGCTGTCCCCTGCATCCTCCGGCGCTGACGCCAGCCACGCCGACCGTTCCGACAACTTGCGCCGCAACACCTCGCGGAACAGCCGGTCCTTGTCCCCGAAGTAATGATACAACATCCGTTTGTTGATGCGCGCCCGGCGGGCGATGGCATCCACCCGGGCGCCGGCAAACCCCTTCGCCGCAAATTCACGCAAGGCCGCATCCAGGATCCGCTCCTGGCTCTGGTGCGGATTGCGGCTGGCGGACCGGCTGGAGCGCTCCGCTTTCATAGGGACCGGAAAAGCACACCCGGACCATACCGGACGCAAAGTAACTGTCAAGTTACTTGTGCTTGGAGTTGAATGGTTGAACGGTTAAAAAAGTTGAATGGTCGACCCGCTCGCGCGAATCAACCATTCAACCATTCAACCCTTTTAACCATTTAACCGCTCGATATCGTCAAGCTGCCATCGCGAACGACGGGTCTTTATCCGGCCGGTCCCGCTTCTCCATCGCCTCACGCAGCTTCAAGAGCGCCTCTTCCTGGATCTGGCGAATCCGCTCCCGCGTCAGCCCGAATTCCTCGCCGACTTCCTCCAGCGTCACCGGGGTGCCGGTCTCCAGGCCGAACCGCCGCACCAGGATCGCCCGCTCGCGCTCACTCAACGTCGACATCACTTCGCGCACCAGCTCGGTGTCCGTCTCCTGCACCAGCCGGCTGAACGGCGCCTCCGCGTCCGGGTCCGCCACCACGTCCGCCACCCGCCCGGAATCCTCGTCGCCCCCGATCGCCGCATCGAGCGACACCGGCGCCAGCGACGCCCGGCGGTATTGCTCCACCCGGCGCGGATTCATCTTGAGCTCGCTCGCCAATTCCTCGTTCGTCGGGTCCCGGTCCAGGTGCTCGCGCAGCTTGCGCTCGGCCCGGTGGATCTGCGACACCTTGTCCACGACGTGGACCGGCAGGCGGATGGTCTTGGACTGGTTGGCCAGGGCGCGGCGGATGCCCTGTTTGATCCACCACGCGGCATAGGTCGACAGCTTCGCGCCCTTGCGCGGGTCAAATCGTTCCACCCCCTGCATCAGCCCGATGTTGCCTTCATTGATCAGGTCCAGCAGCGGAAGGCCCAGCCCCTCGTAATCGCGGGCGATCTTCACCACCAGCCGCAGGTTCGCCTTGATCATGTGCTCCCGGGCGTGCTTGTCGCCTTTCCGGATCCGCTTCGCCAGGTCCAGCTCCTCCTTCGCCGTCAGCAGTTTCACCTGGCCGATTTCGCGCAGGTACAACTGCAGGACGTCGCCCCGCAGCGATTCCGCCGGGGCGGGCGCGGGTTCGGGATGGAGTTCGGGCGCCGGGGCGGCGGGCCGGTTTCGCGACCGGCTCAGCCGGGCCGCCTTGGGCCGGGTTGCTGTCAGCCTTTTCATAATAATCGCCTGTTTTAATGTAACACTGATTGTTACATACTGCCACGCGAATCGGGGCGTGTCAAATGCCGTCGAGAGTCGATCGTCGAGTGTCGAGGGCCGCCTGTCCGTGCGCCGTGTAGTCGGGATGTTCGACCACCTGCGCCCGGGCGGCGTTCAAACTGTGAGAAGGTCTGGTGTGCCCCGGCTATTCCGCATTCGCCCGGCGCCCGCCCCTCGACCGTCGACCCTCGACGCCCTTGCAGGCGCATTCCTCCGCGGCCCGGGCGATGTCCGCCAGGGTTGTGCGTTCGAGGTCCAGTTCCAGGGCGCGCTGGGCGGAGGCGAACACGGCGTTGAGGCTGTTGCGAATGCACTGGCCGACGGGGCAGGCGGCGCTGGGTTTTCGGGCGGGGCTGCGGAACGATTCCGATCCTTCCACGGCGCGGTAGACCTGGGCCAGGTTGATCCGGGCGGCGGAACGGCTCAGGCGCGATCCCGACCCCGCGCCTTTGCCGGTCTCCACGAGCCGCGCCTTCTTCAGGTCCAGCAGGAGCCGCCGGATGATCACCGGGTTCGTATTGACGCTCGAGGCGAGCAGCGCCGAGGTCACCCGGTCGCCGTCCTTGTAGGCCAGGACGGCCAGCACGTGCACGGCCATCGCGAATCGGCAGCTCGTTCTCATCAGAATCCCTGTCCTAAGTAACCCCGGGTATTACAATTGTCAATTGAAGCGTTCGCTGAGTTGAATCGTTAAACGGTTAAAACGTTAAAAGTGTGGATAGCGGCGCCGGCATTCCCATTTAACCGTTTAACAGTTCAACGATTCAACAGCCCGGCTCAAATATGTTTGGAGTCCTGCTCGTCCTTGACGCTGTAGCCGGTTTCCTGCCGTTTGAAATTGACCTCGTTCTTCTTGCAATAGGCCGTGAACACGTCGTCGGCGCTCATGCCGAGCACCTGGGCGAGGCTGATCAGGAAATGGAACAGGTCCACCACCTCGACCCGCGCGTTTTGCTCGTCGAATTTCTGGTACTTCGCCCACCATTTCCACGGGACGCTGTCCGTGAGCTCGGCGATCTCCTGCGTCATGGCCCGGCAGTAATTCAATACCCACTTCGTCTTCTCGGCCTCATCCATCCCGTCCGTCCGAACGCCGATGCGTTCGTTGAGGGCCTTCTGCATCCGAAACAAATCGCGGAGTTGATCGCCATTTTCCATGCGCGCCAGTGTCCGGGACTGGGCGCCGGAATCAAGCTGGAACTGACAGTTCGTTGAATTGTTAAACGGTTGAACGGTTGAAAGCTGGCGCGCGGGACGGTTGAACCATTCAACCATTCAACTCTTTTAACGATTTATACTTTTAAGTTTTGGGGCGAAAACGTATAACGAAGGCATGTCAAGTTTGCCGAACTTCCTGGTGGAAGGCCGTTATGTCTTCTGGCTCATCCTGTTCCTGGGAGCCGTCGCCATCGTGGTCTTTCTGCAGCGATTTCTGCATTATCACCGCGTCCAGATCAACTCGACCGAGTTTCTCAACGGCGTGCGCAATGTCCTCCGCCGCGACAACGTCGTCGAGGCCGTGTCGATCTGCGACGCCACGCCCGGCCCCGTATCGCGCCTGGTGAAAACCGCGATCCTCAGCCGTGACCACGGCAGGGATCGCGTGCGCGAGGCGATCGAGGAGGCGGGCCTGGTGGAAGTGCCGCGCCTCGAGGAAAAGCTGAGCCTGCTGGCCACCATTGCCCAGCTCGCCCCGCTGCTCGGGCTCTTTGGAACCGTGCTCGGGTTCATCCAGGTTTTCCAGAAACTCCAGGAAGCCGGCGTCCAGGCCCACCTCGGCACACTGTCCTCCGGCGTCTGGCAGGCCCTCATCTGCTCCGCCGCCGGCCTTGCCGTCTCCATCCCCACCCACGCCGCCTACAATTACCTCGTCAGCCGTGTCAATTCCATCGTGCTCGACATGGAACGCGCCGCGGCCGAAATCGTGAACATTGTCACCGAGAACGGCGCGGCCGTCGCGGCGGACAAGCCATGAAATTTCCCCGCAACGCGCGCATTTTCCGGGGCCAGTTCGACGCCACCCCCTACGCGTCGGTCTTCTTCCTCATGCTCATGTTCGTCCTCCTGGGTTCGCTGCTCTATACCCCGGGCGTCCGCGTCGAGCTGCCCTCGGCGGACGCGGAGGGATTGCCGGGCACCGACCAGCCCACGCTGTCGGTGGCGGTGGATGCCGCGGGCCGCTTTTATTACGAGAACCAGGCCATCGCCGCGGACGCACTCCAATCGCGCCTCAAATCCGCCGCCGCCGCCGCCGGCGTTCCCATGACCCTCGTGGTGCGCGCCGACAAATCCGTGACGGAGGAGAAGCTGATCCGGCTGGCCCTGTTGGCGAGGCAGGCGGGGATTCAAACCCTGCTGCTCGCCACCTTGCCGCAACCGCTGCCTGCCGCGGCAGCCCTGCCATGAACCTGAACGGCGCCGCCGCCGAACTCCGCCCGGGCTCGCTGGGCCGCTGGTCCGCCGCGTTGCTCGTCGTGTTCGGCCTGCAGGTGCTCCTGTTCACCCGGCTGGAACGGCGCACGCCGCACCCCGTCACCCCGCCGCCCGTTGCGCCCGTTTTCCATCTGCCCGAGGATTCCGCCGACCTCCTGTTGTCCGTCGAGGATCCCACCCTGCTCGCGTTGCCCCACGCTTCCGGGTTCTCCGGCCAGGCCTGGCTCAAGCCTCCCATCCTCCCCTTCGACATCACCGAATGGTCGCGCCCCGCCCGCCTGCTGGCGATGCAGCCGTCCGCCCTCGGCGGCCCCCTGCTGGCGGCCCCCTCCTGGGCCGGCCGGCCAGCCGACCTTCCGCCGCTCCTCGCCGCGCCGCGCGCCACCCTGCCGCCCCCGGATCCCGCGCCCGCCGGCAATCCCTCCCGGCTCCGCATCACCGGCGACCTCGCGCCCCGCCCGCTCCTCTCCGTCCCCGCGCTGCCGTCCTGGACCTCCACCGACCTGCTCACCAACAGCGTGGTGCAACTGCTCGTGAACGCCCGCGGCGAAACCGTTTCGGCCTTCCTCCTTCCCGGCGCCGCCGGGCCGGTGGGGGCAGACCAGAAAAAGGCCGACCAACTGGCGTTGGAACTGGCCGGCGGACTTCGATTTCAACCGGCGGACGCGCCGGGGGGCGGGGTGGCGTCGGGGGCGGCGGAATTCGAGTGGCAGACCCGGATTGTCCCTCCGTCGCCAAGGTGACCATGGAATTCTCCCAGCTCATCCTGGCATACGTGTTGATCCTGTTAGGTGGGTTGGCCGGGGCCGCGCTTTACACCGAGTTCCGCCAGCGGCGGTTTAATCCCACCCCCAGCAGCGACCGGATTTTCCGCTGCAAACGCTGCGGGTGCGTCTACACCGACGACCCCGACGTCGACCGTTCGCGCTGCACGCAATGCGGGCAGATGAACGACCCGATCGTGTTTTAGATTCAACCGTTCCCGGGTCGAAAAGGCGTCCGCAGATTACACAGTTTTCGCAGATAATCTGCGTTGATCTGCGAAATCTGCCGATAAAAACCGGTTTAGACGCGGGTCTTCAGCTCGATGACATCGTGCGGCGCGGCTTCGCGCTGGCCGGCGGGGCTGACGCGGATGTAGCGGGCTTTATCGCGGAGCTGGGCGAGGGTGACGGCGCCGAGGTAGCCCATTCCGGACTGGATGCCGCCGATGAGCTGGGCCAGCACGCGGTCGACGGAGCCGGCGACTTCCTTGAGCGCTTCGACGCCTTCGGGGGCGACTTTCTGGGTGGGGTTGTTCGAATGACCGTAGCGCGCGGCGGACCCGACCTTCATGGCGGCTAGGCTGCCCATGCCGCGGTATTGCTTGTAAAGTTTCCCGTCGATTTCCATGACCTCGCCCGGCGCCTCGGTGCAGCCGGCAAACATGCCGCCGCACATGACCGCCTGAGCCAGCGTAAGCGCCTTGACGATGTCGCCCGATTTCGTGATGCCGCCGTCGGCGATGATGGACACCTTGTTTTTCCGGGCGCTGCGGGAGGCGATGTAAAGGGCGGTGAGCTGCGGAATGCCGACGCCGGCCACCACGCGCGTGGTGCAGATGGATCCCGGCCCCTGGCCGATCTTGATCGCGTTGGCGCCGCTGGATGCGAGGTATTCCACGCCCTCGGCGCTGGTCACGTTTCCGGCGATGATCGGCAGTTTCGGAAACGCGTCGCGCAGCATGCGCACCGTGTCGCCCACGCCCCGGCTGTGGCCGTGGGCCGTCGAGACGGCGATCGCGTCCACGCCCCGTTCGACGAGTCCGCCGACGTGGGTGAGGATCCGTTCGCGGTCGAGTTCGCCGAAGGCGTTGCGCGTGGCGGAAACCGCCGCGCCGCACAGCAGGCGGAAATGGCTGTCGCGGGCCGGCTTGAACTGCGCGCTGCGCTCCTGCGTGATCCGCTCCACGTCGCTCATCGTGAACAACCCGTGCAAATGATCCCGCTCATCCACCACCAGCAGCTTGTGAATGCCCGGGTGTTCCGTGAAAAACTTGTCCGCCTTCGCGATCGGATTCTTGCCAAGTTCCTTTTTCGCGATCGTGTGCACCTGCGCGCGCGGCGTCAGCGCCTCCGCCACCGTGCGCTGCGCGTAGCGCGGCTTCACCACGTGGCCCGACAGCAACCCGATCAGCTTGCCCGTCGAGTCCACCACCGGGAACGTGCTGAACGCAAACTTCCGCTCGTCCATCATGTGCAGCACGTCGCCGATGTGCTGTTCCGGGGACACCTTGATCGGGTCCTGGATGAGGCCGTGCACGTTATTCTTCACCCGGCTCACCTCGGACAACTGCTGCCGCTCGGGCATGTTGTAATGGATCAATCCCAGCCCGCCGTTCAGCGCCATCGCGATCGCCATGCGCGATTCCGTCACCGTGTCCATGTCCGCCGAAATCACCGGGATGTTCAACTCCAGCCCCTCCGCCAGCACCGTTCCCAATTGCGTGTCGCGCGGGAGAATTTCCGAATACAACGTCGCCAGCGTCACGTCGTCGAACGTCAGCCCGATGTTGCTGTAAGCCGGGAAAAAGGAATCGGCGCGCTTGTAGAACTGGGAATCCAGACCGTCTGAAGCTTTGAGTGCTGCCATGTGGGAACTTGCCAAAAGCCCCGAATTCTTGGCAAGAGCAAAAGAGTCGAGAGTCGAAGGTCCAGAGTCGAGGGCCCGACGTGGCGGATGGTTCTCAACCCTGACCGGTAGCCGCGATTGTAAAATCGCGGAGGCCCCTCTTGTCAGTACGCCTGGAATCCAACGATCGCGTCGACCCGCCGCCAGCTCCTGCCCTCGACTCTCGGCTTTCGACCCTCGACCGCTTGTCAGTGCGGATGCTTATGCCGCAGAATATGCGGCCGCTCCAGGCCGTGTTCCATCATCAGTTCCTCGTTGTCCAGCAGTTGCGCCGTCGCGCCGTCCGCCACCACCCGTCCGCGATCCAGGATGATCGCGCGCGGGCACATTTCGACCGCCAGTTCCAGGTCGTGCGTCGCAATCAGCTTGGTGGCGGGAATGTGCCGCAGCAAGGCCTTGAATTCGCGCCGCCCGCGCGGGTCGAGGTCGCTCGTCGGCTCGTCGAGCACGAGAATTTCCGGGGCGCACGCCAGCACTCCCGCCAGGCAGGCGCGGCGTTTTTCGCCGTGGCTCAGATGGTGCGTCGCCCGCCGGCCGAAATCCAACAGGCCGACCTGCGCCAGCGCCTTGCTCACGCGGCTCTCGATCTCCGCTTCCTTCAACCCAAGCTGTTGCGGCCCGAACGCCACGTCCTCCTGCACCGTCGGACAAAACAACTGGTCGTCCGGATCCTGGAACAGCAACCCCACCTGGCGCCGGACCGCGGCCAGTGTGCCGGGCGCAACGGGCTGGCCCAGGATCCGGACCGACCCGTCGGGTTTCTCGGGCAGGATGCCGTTCAGATGGAGGAGCAGGGTGGATTTTCCGGAGCCGTTCGGACCCAACAACGCCACGCATTCGCCCGGCTCGATCCGGAAACTCACGCCGCGCAGCGCCTCGGTTCCGTCATGGTAACCGTAGCGCAGTTCCGCGACTTCAATGGCCGGGTTCATCGCCATCCCCTCGCGCACATGGCGTCGTAAATGTGTTCCGCCCGTTCCGACGCCCGGATGAACAACTGGGAAATCACGGTTGAGAGAGTCTGCCAATGGAACCGTCGGCCGGTGGTGAACGTGCGGCTCGCCCGCGCGCGCCGCATGCGCTCGGATTCCTCGGCGAGCACGAACAGGTAGCGGTACATCAATGCCAGCGTTGTGATCAGCAGCGCCGGAACCCGGACCGTCCGGAGTGTCCGCAAAATCCCGCTGAACGGGGTGGTGTTGGACACCAGCAGGACGGTGAGCAGGCACAGGCCGCTGCGGACCGCGACCCCGAGCCAGCTCCCGCGCGCGCCCGGCTGAAACGCGTTCAGGACCGCGACCCCGAGGACGAACGGGGACAGCAGGAGCAGCCGTTTGAGCAGGAACCACGGTGAAATCCGGCTGAACGCAATCGTGATCCCGAGCATGAGCGGCACGCCCAGGAACCAGCCTTTCCAATCCAGCGGCAGCGTCACCGTGCCTGCCAGGATCACCACCGCCACGGCCAGCTTGGGGCCGGGCGACAGGCGATGCACCGGGCTGTCCGGCCGCCGATGTTGATGTCCAAGAATCGCTGCGCTCACGGGCGTGAATCAATAACAGGACAGCCGGTCGCCGGAAAGCCCGGATCGCTGCGCAACACGGCCATCGATCCTCGAAGTCCTTCTATAGCTCCCAGCGCCGTCTTAGAAGCTGCAACCTTTCTGTCGTACGTACGACACAAAGGTTGCAGAAATTGGCTGGCCGGTTTCACGATGCGGCTACTGTTTCTGAGGGTAATCGCGCGGTTCCGGTGCCAGCCAGCGGCCCAACATCCAGGACAATGCGAGCACCACGAGGCAGCCGGAGGCACCGGCGAGGGCGGTGGCGCCAGGGGCCCAATGGATTCCAGGAAACTGGTAGTTGGCGGCGGGCGATGCGAGCGCGGGCGCCGCTTCCCGGTGCGCGAATCCAAGCCGTTCCGCGGCTTTTTCGAGTCCGTCCGGCCACGGACAGGCGAACGGGGCGACGAACAGCGCGATGCCGAGCGCCGCCGGCAGGCCGTAGCGCAGCATGTCCCGCCAGCCGCGGCTGGCCCCGGTGCCGCCGTTCGCGCCTGTTTCGGCCAGCTCCGGACGGGTGCGGAGAACGGCGAGGTAAACGAGCGCCCCGATCAGGCCTTCGCCGACGCCGATGAGCATATGGGTAACCGTCATGGCGGTGAACGCGGACGACCAGGCGACGGTGCCGGAGGCGGCAAGTTCACCGGCGCAGGCCATGGCGGCCAGAACGGTCGAGCACCATCCGGCGAAGGCGACGGCGGTGACGCGGCCGCGCGTGCCGGGCAGCACGGCGGCGACCGCCCGGTAGATGGCGTAGCCGGCGCCGGCGCCAATGATGCCCATATTGAGAATGTTTGCCCCGAGCGCCAGGAGGCCGCCGTCGTTGAACAGGAAACACTGAACGATGAGAACCGTGGTGAGGACGACGATGGCGGCGCCGGGTCCGAGCAGGGCGGCGACCAGCACGCCGCCGACCAGGTGGCCCGACGTGCCGCCGAGCACCGGGAAATTCACCATCTGTGCCGCGAACAAAAATGCCGCCGCCAGCCCGAGGAGGGGAATGCGCCGCGGCGGCAGCTCGCGCCGGACTTGGCGCAGCGCCAGCCCCACGCCCCCGGCCGCCACCACCCCGGTCACTGCCGCCGTCCGGCCATCCAGAAATCCATCGGGTATATGCATCACATCTCCGCCGCAGACCGCCGCGCCGGAATTACCGTAACACGTTTTATTTGGATGGTAATATTTCCGGCGCCGGGGTCAAGCCTGCGAAGGACGTTCCTTAGCCGTGATCGTGAGAGCGGGGGCTCCGCCAACTCACATTGGCGGCTGCAATCCGGCTGCTACTGACGGGTTCTTTACTCCGGCGGCAGCGGCGTTTAAGCTTCGGCTGAATTCAAATGAAAAAGGACACCGTCACGCGGTTCAGCGTTTCGCTGCCGCCGCAATTGCTGGAGCAACTCGACCGGATGGTCGGCCAGAAGGGATACGACAACCGGTCGCTGGCCATCGCGGACATGATCCGGGACCAGTTGGTGGAGCACCGGCACCGGTCGCTCGCGGGCGAGATCGCGGGGACCATCACGCTGGTGTACGATCATCACACCCGGCATGTGCAGGAGACGCTGACGGGGATCCAGCATGATCATCACGACATCATTCTGTCGACGGTCCACGTGCACCTAGATCATCACAATTGCCTGGAGGTATTGATTGTGCGCGGGCAGGCGGGGGCGGTGCGGCACATAGCGGACCAGTTGATTGCCGCGCGCGGGGTGAAGCACGGGAAGCTCACGGTGACCACGACCGGCAAGGATTTGCCCACGTGAGGCGGGCGGGCAATCAGAACACCGCGGGCGAGAGGCGGGCGCGTTGTTTCATCACGTGGGCGATGACTTTGACGGTCAGTTCGATAGGCATGATGGGTTTGCCGATGAGATCGTCGCCGGCGCTGAGGATGGAGCGGGCGCGGGGTTCGAACTCGGCGTAGCTCGTGACGAAAATGACGGGGGTCTGGGCGTGGTGCGGCATCTGGCGCATTTGTTCGCACACGGCGAACCCGGTGATTTCGGGGAGATTGATATCGAGCAGGACGGCGTCGTAGAGGTTCTGGCGAAGTTTCTCGAGGGCCTCGAAGGGGTTGGCGAGGGCGGTGGCTTTGACATTGACGCGGTCCAGGGTGACGACGAGGGCGCGGGTGGAGACGGGGTCGTCGTCGAGAACGAGCACCTGGATGGGGGTGAGGCTTTGTTCGTCGGGCTGGTTGGCGAGGTTGAGCCCGGAGGTGAGCAGGCTGATGGTATTCGAGATGGTGTGTCGCGAGGAGTCGTTGATGGCGGAGGGTTTCAACTGGAGTTCGAAGAGGAGCGCTTCGAAAGCGCTGGAGAGCTGGGCGAGCCGGTAACATCCGGCCATGGACGTCATGTGGGTGACAAACCCGATTTTGCGGCGGAGCGGTTCCAGTCGCAGCAGGCGTGAGGAGGCATCGGGTGCGTTGAGAAAATCACGGCCGGCGAGGTGGATGCCGCCGCAGATGACGGGGATTTGTTCGAAGAAATCGTGTTGAATGCGCTGGCGGAACTGGGAGGCGCTTTCGCTGCTGCGGGACGGCGGGGGCTGGGGGAATTCCGGGCTGGGCCGGGCGGCAGCGGGGCTCGTGGCGGAATCCGCGGCGGAGATTTCCCGCGCATGGTGTTGCTGAAGGATGCGCGCGATGGCGGCGATGAGCTGGGGCGGTGTGCTGGAGGATTTCAGGAGCATTTCCTGAACGCCGAGCGCGGTGAGTTCCTCCCAGAGTTTGTTGAGAAATGCGTTGGTGAAAACGACCACCGGCAGCCGGTTGAAATCGGGGTGTTGACGGATGTATTTGAGAACGTCGATCCCGCTGAGTTTGGGGATCATCAGGTCGAGCACGACGAGGTCGGGCCGGAAGACCGGGATTTGTTTCATCGCTTCCAGGCCGTCCTCCGCCGTGGCAACCTCGTGCCCGGCTTCCTCCAGCTTGCGCCGGTAGATTCGGGCGATCACCAAATCGTCTTCCACCAACAGGATCTTAGCCATACCCGCGCATGTTGTTCGGCCTGTAAGAGTTTTGTAATTCCACGCCAGCGCCCAACATAGCAGGAATCGAGCCTGTTTTTCTTGAAATGTAGGCAAATTCGGGTTCTCGACGGGGAGAGAATCCCTTAGGATGAAGGCCGGATGCGATTGTTTTTTGTGATTTTAGCCGTCCTGGCGGTGGGGCGCGTGCGCGGGTCGGACGTGGTGTTTGATTTTGGCAAGGAAGCCGGGGATCAACCGCCGCCGGGGTTTCGGAGCGCGGTGGCGGGGATGGGGAAGCCGGGGGACTGGAAGGTGATCCTGGACGAAGTGGCGCCGTTGCTGGCGCCGTTGACGTCGAAAGCCATGGTGGTGAGCAAGCAGGCGGTGCTGGCGCAGTTGGCGCGCAGCGGGTTGCCGGATCACTACCCGATCCTGGTCTACACCAACGAGGATTTCGGGGATTTCAAATTCACGACCCGGTTCAAGTGTGTGGGAGGCGCTCTGGAACAGATGGGCGGCGTGGTGTTCCGATTTCAGAACGAATCGAATTTTTCCGTGGTGCGGGCCAGTGTGTTGGGCGGGAATTTCCGCTGTTACCGGGTGGTGGACGGTGAATTGAAGCCGCCGATCGGCCCGGACATCGTCGTTTCGAAGGGGGAATGGCACGAGTTGTCGGT
Source organism: Verrucomicrobiota bacterium (assembly GCA_046346665.1). Classification (GTDB taxonomy): domain Bacteria; phylum Verrucomicrobiota; class Verrucomicrobiia; order Limisphaerales; family JAXMHQ01; genus JAXMHQ01. The sequence continues at coordinate 138,635 of JAXMHQ010000001.1, read as the reverse complement.
TGAATGCGAGGGAAACCGGATCACCTGTGCGCTGGACGGCAAGGACCTGATCAGGCTGATCGACAGCGCGGGGCCGAAGGCGGGAAAGATCGGGTTTTGGACAAAGTCGGACGCGGTGACGTATTTTCGCGATGCCCGGGTGCGGTTCACCCACGAGGAAGCGCCGGCGCAGAGGCTGATCGCCTCGGTGATGAAAGAGTTTCCGCGCCTGCTGGGATTGGCGATTTACACCGTTGAGAAGCCAGGGTCAACCCCGGTGGTGATCGCATCGACCGATCCCGGCGAGGTGGGGCGGGCTGGGACGGAAGTGGAGAAGGATGTGATAGCGCGGGGCACCCGTTACTGGGCGCGCGGAAAATCGTGGGTGACCATCACGGCGCCGTTGACGGATCGGAACGGCGAATCGATCGCGGCGATTTGTGTGAAGATGAAATCTTTTGCCGGCCAGACGGAAGACAATGCGCGGGCCCGGGCCAATCCGGTTATCGAACGGATGCAAGCCGGGGTGCAATCGCTCGACGACCTGGTGCGTTGAGTTGTTTTCGGGTGGCTGCACCGTGGCCTCGGTGTTAGGCGTTATCGATTGAGACGATTCCTGCCCGAAACCGGGACAAGTCGGAATGCCGGCGGGCGGGCGGGGAAGGGCGGGGCGGGGTTGTTTTGCGTCTCAGAACTGAGATTGGCGGGTTTTCTCCTGCAGATTTCCCGGGGTGAATTTTCCTTTTTTTGGTCCGGGCCGTTGCTGGGCCGGGTTTATGCTATCTCGCCCGGCATATGAAGCTCGGCATTTTTATTGAGCGCGACGGCGTACTGAATAAAGTGCGAACCGAACGGCAACACCAAGTCACTCCCGCCACCCTCAAGGATTTTGAGATCAACCGGGAGATTCTCCCGCTGCTGAAGCAGTTGAAGGCGGCCGGTCTTGTGTTGATAGCGACGACGAATCAGCCGGGGCTTTCCGACGGGTCGATTTCCCGGCGTGAACTGGATTTGATGCACCAGGCGCTGCGCCGGACGCTGCCGATCGACGATATTTTCATGTGTCCGCACGCGGAGGTGGACCGTTGTTCCTGCCGCAAGCCGAAGCCTGGCATGTTGATCGAGGCGAAATTCAAGTGGCACCTGGACATGGACCGTTCGTTTGTGATCAGCGACAAGTGGCAGGATGCCGAAGCGGCGCGTGCGGCGGGTTGCACCTCGGTGCTGCTGAAATCGCCGTGGGTGGGCTCGGTGCACCACGATTTCCTGCTGCCGGATTTCACGGCCGCCGTGGAGAAGATTCTCCAATTGCAGGTGCCCGGACCGGCTGTGGCCGTGTAGAACCGGCAACGCCCGGAGCGGGAGTTGAAGTCAGGGGAATAAGAGCCGCGCGCTTTTATTCCCCTGATTTTTTTATTTAACGGCTGGTGCGGGAGGCGGCGCCGAAGCCGGAGCGGCGTTCGTGGCCGGAAGGGCGGGCGAATTTGTCCCGGCTGCATCGGCGGCGTCGGGCGACGGGATATCCTCGTCCGTGATCCGGCGGCGTCCGCCTTCCACAGAGATCTGCGAATTCTCTCCCACCTTCAACCGCGGGCGGTTTGTGAATTCGTAGGTCTGGCGCCCGATGACTTCGCCGTCGGGCGTGATGATGAAATAGCGGAACAGGCGCGGGCCGCTCTGGTAGAGAATGTGGAGATTGCTGTCTTTGTCGATCTGCGGTTCGGGTTGTCCGAACGAGATCATGGGGCCGATGGGGAAGACGCGTTTGAGTTTGCCGGCGCCGTCGGTGATCTGGACGTAGAGCACGAGGGTTTTTCGGAGGTAATTGGCCTGGAGCAGGCTGTATTTCCGGAGCTGGGGTTCGGAGTTGGTCGAACCCGCGGGGCGCGGCACGCCCACTTCAATGTCCCGCAGCGAAGCGGCCCTGATGATTTCAAACATGCGCGCCTGGCTGGTGAACTGGCGGTTCCATTCCTTGATGTTCACCGTCGCGGAAACCGTGTAGGCGCCTTCCTTGGTGAGGTTGAAGTAGGGGGCCAGGTCGACATGCTTCGTGGCGCGCTTGGAGGATTCCAGCGTGAAGGGTTGCACGACGGGCACATCCCCGTTTTTCAGGATCACATAACCGTCCTTGGATTCCACCGCGAACGTGAGCCAGTCGGGGTCGGCGCCCAGTTGGAGGGTTTGGCCGGATCGATTGATGATGCGGACGGCGACGTTCATGGTTTCGCCGGGGAGGAAATGTTCCTGGTCGAGCACCACTTCGACGGAGACCTGGGCTGTGGCGGCGGCGGTTAGCGCCAGCCAGAAGGCCAGGACGAAAGCTGGAATCTTCATGAAACTCTACTGTAGGGGGACGCGGGAAAGTCGCAAGATCTTTGGTAATCCCTTTGGTAATCCTATTGTTGAAAGGTGTGTTTTCGACCGAGCAAACGGGTTGGTAAGCCGCCGCTCCGCGGTGCCGGCTGCGCGGGGCGCAGCCCTGGTACAGCGGACATCTTCCGAATTGCAGATCAGGACATTACCAGGTTTTTGGAGCTTACCTGTCCTTGAGCGCGGCGGCGGCGCGGGCGTGGACCATTTCGGGGGTGATGGCGCGCAGGCATTCCAGGGGGCGGACGTAGGTGCACTGGGATTTCATGCACGGAACGCAGGGGAGTGCGACCTGGATGGACTCGCGGAGCTGTCCGTAGGGGCCGGTACGGCAGGGTTCGGTCGGGCCGAACAAGGCGACGAGCGGGGTGCCGACGGCGGCGGCGACGTGCATGGGGCCGGTGTCGTTGGAGATCATGAGCCGCGCGAGCCGGATCCATTCGATCATTTCCGGCAGGGACAGTTTGCCGGTGAGGTCGAGGCATGCCCGCGGGGCGGCGCTGGTGATGGCGGCGCCAAGTTCCGCGTCGGATTTTCCGCCGAGAATGGCCAGGCGATGGCCGGGGTGGCTTTGGGCGAGCCGGCGGACGAGTTCGGAAAAGTGTTCGACGGGCCAGCGCTTGTTCATCCAGCGTGCGCCCGGCTGAAGGACGATCCAGCGATGGTTGTGGGCATCGCGCCGGCGAATTTCCTCCGCGGCGGCGGCGCGGACAGGCAGCCAGGTGAAGCGGCCGGAGGTTGGGATGCCGAGGGCGCGGAGGGTGCCGAGGTACCAATCGACGGCGTGGGTGAGCGGGGATTCGCGCCGGACGACCAGGTCGTAGAAGCCGCGCGCGCCTTCGCGGGCGTCGTCGAGTCCGACGAGCAGTTTGCCGTTGGCGAGCCACGCAAACGCGCCGCTGCGGGCGAGGCATTGAAGGTCGAGGACAAGATCGAAGTGTTGATCCCGCATCCAGCGCACGCTGCGCCAGACTTCGGGCCAGCGGCGGGGGGACGTCCAGCGGCGCCGCTCGAAAAGGACGAGCCCGGCGAGGTCGGGGTCGCCTTCCAGGAGCGGGGCCAGTTCCGAATCGATCCACCAATAGACCTGGTTGCCGGGCTGATGCCGTTTGAGCAGTCGCAGCACGGGCAGCGCCTGGATGACATCCCCGAGCGAACTCGGTTTGAGAATCAAGGTCTTCAAAGGTTGAACGAAGGGTTTCCGGGCCCGCGAAGGCGGGCCGGATCCTGAATGGGGTCCGTGTGAAGGACGGGACCCGCGTCCGCCGGTGATGTCGGTTCAGCGCCCGTAGGCGAGCCGTTCCGCCAGGCGCTCCGGCAGGCCGGCGTCGCGGATTTTTTTCTGGGCCGCCGCGATGTCGTATTCCAGCCGGCGCAGTTCGATCGTTCCCTCGTCCATGTCGTAAACGACGTAAGCGGATTTGGGATTATTGTCGCGCGGCTGGCCGACGGCGCCGACGTTGACGAAATATTTCTTGCCCGGTTCGACCTTGAACTTGGAGTAGGTGCCGCCGCGGACCATGTTGTCGCGCATGAAGGCGACCGGGACGTGGGTGTGTCCGAAAAAGCAGACGGCGGTGTTCTGGTAGGTGAAGCTGGCTGCGGCGGCGAGCTTGTCGAAGACGTAACCCCATCGCTGCGGTCCGTCGAGCGTGGCGTGAACGATGGAAAAGCTGGTGACCATCCGGACATATTTCAAGTCGCGGAGCCACTGACGGTCTTCCTCGCTGAGCTGTTGCCGGGTCCAGTTGACCGCTTCGGCGGCCGCGGGATTAAAGCCGTCGAGCGCCGTGTTGCTGGAGCAGTATTCGTCGTGGTTGCCCTTGACGCAGGGCATGCCCATGGAGCGGACGATTTCGAGGCATTCCTTGGGGTTGGCGTTGTAGCCGACGACGTCGCCGAGGCAGGCGTAGTGGGTGCACTTTTGCGCCTTGATGTCCTCGAGCACAACCTGGAAGGCGTCCAGGTTGGCGTGAATATCGGCTATAATCGCGAACTTCATCAGTATGATCTCACTATTTCAAACCCGCGAAACGATCCTGTCGCTTCGCTCCAGGCCACATCTTCCTGCCGGATGAAGTGATCCATCCCGGAATCCCGGATGGCTGCGCGGAAGGCTTCAAGTTCCTCCCTCGGCCCTTCGGCAATCAACTCCACACGCCCATCCGCCAGGTTTCGAACCGTCCCGGCCAGTTCATACCCGGCCGCCGTCGACTTCACGGCGTAACGGAATCCCACACCCTGGACGTGACCCGAATACAGCACCGTCATTCGGCGTCGGTTCATACCGCCCGGCTGCCCGTCGATCCCAGCCCCATCCTCAGGCGCCGGCGCCCGGACACACCGGTCGGGCCCGCCTGATAAAGCCAAATTGGCTGGGATGGCGCAATGTTTTTTCTCACCAGGACCGCCTGGACGGCGTTATTGGCGCTCATATTCCCCCTTGCTGACTTTTTTGAGCACGGTGAACCCGGCCTTCTTCGCGTCGGACACCGAAAGCGGCTTGAGTTTCATCGGCGAATTGAAGCTGGAAATGATTTTGCGCACGGGCTTTTTGCAGGCCGGGCACTGGGCCAAAGGCGGTGCGCTCAGCGGCCGGCGCAGCGTGAACCGGCCCCCGCAGACCTTGCACTCCCCGTCGCACAATTCGTATTCGTAAATGGGCACAATCCGTTCTTCCGGCCCCAAATTGCGTATCCCGCGGCCGATTGTCAACGCGGGGAACCCTCGTTTGTTTGCAGGACCCCTTGAAAATCCGGTTTGACAGAATGAACCGAATGGACCGAATGACTCCGGAAAACGGAACGCCGCATGGCACTATTCATTCTGTGAATTCTGTCCATGCTGTCAAAGTTCGGGAACGCTGAAAGGTTGCCATCGCCGGGCGCCCCGGATAACTTCGGCCCACTTGATTCTATGAAACTATTCCCGCTCTCCCCGTTGTCCCGGTCCCTGTGCATCGCCCTCGTTGTCGCGGGCCGCGCCGCCCTGGTTCAGGCGCAGCCGGATCCGAACTGGCTGGAACACGACCGGCTGCGGCCGCAGCCCCCGGCCGTGACGCCCGGTTCGTGCAGCACCCAGGAACAGCCGGGACAGGCGCCTTCGGATGCGGTCGTGTTGTTCGACGGAAAGGATCTGTCGCAATGGGCGGCCATGGACGGCAAGCCGACGAAATGGATCATCAAGAACGGTGCGATGGAATGCGTGCCCGGCAGCGGGTATGTGCGGACGCTGCAAAGTTTTGGTGACTGCCAGTTGCACGTGGAATGGTGCACGCCGATGCCGCCGCACGGCGGCGGACAGGGCCGCGGCAACAGCGGCGTGTTTTTCGGCTACGACCGTTACGAAATCCAGGTGCTCGATTCCTACGAAAGCAAGAGTTACGCGGACGGCACGGCGGCCTCCGTTTACGGACAGTATCCGCCCCTGGTGAATGTCTGCCGCCCCGCCGGCCAATGGCAGACCTACGACATCGTCTGGACCGCCCCGCGGTTTGACGTCGACGGCAAGCTGCTTTCCAAGGCGTTCCTGACCGTTTTCCAAAACGGCGTGCTGGTTCAGAACCACGTGGAACTCACCGGGCCGACCTCCTGGCTGGAGCGCGCACCCTACAAAGCCCACCCGGAGAAATTGCCGATCGCCTTCCAGGATCACGGCAACCCGGTGCGATACCGGAACGTTTGGGTCCGCGAAATCGGCAAGGGCCGGAAGGAATTGATGCTGCCGGACGCGTTGCTGGACAGCTACGCGGGCGACTACGACCGAGGCCACAACGACCTCGTCCAGGTGCGGCGGGCCGGCGACGGTCTGTTGTCCCTCAACTTCGGCGGCGCCACGTTCCTCCTGCACGCCGAGTCTCCAACCCATTTCTTCGCCACCACCACCGACGTGCAATGCGACTTTGTCGGCACCAACCCCGTCAGCGAAATCCGGTTCTCGGTCGGGGAAGGGGACATGACGGCGAAGAGGAAGTAGGCGGACTTTGACCGAGTTGCAGGTTGCAGGTTGAAAGTTGCAGGAAAAGACGCTCTCGGGCGTCAAACCTGCAACCTGCAACTTGCAACCAGCAACGCTTAACCCGGCGCTGCCTATAGCGCCGCCGCGACGAGGTCGCCGACTTCCGTCGTGCTGTAGCCCATTTTGCCTGCCGCCAGGGATTTGATCTTGGTATTGATCACCTGGATGACGGCGGCTTCGATGGCGGCGCCGGCTTTCGCTTCGCCGAGGAAATCGAGCAGCATTCCCGCCGCGTTGATGGCGGCCAGGGGATTGATGACGTTCTGGCCGGTGTATTTCGGGGCGCTGCCGCCCATCGGCTCAAACATCGAGGCGCCATCCGGATTGATATTGCCGCCCGCCGCCACGCCGAGCCCGCCCTGGATGATCGCGGCCAGGTCGGTGATGATGTCACCGAACATGTTGTCGGTGACGATGACGTCGAACCATTCCGGATTTTTCACGAACCACATGCAGGTGGCGTCCACGTGGGCGTAGTCGGTCTTGACCGTCGGGTATTGCGGCGCGAGTTCCTGGAAGGCGCGCCACCAGAGGTCGAAGGCGTAGGTGAGGACGTTGGTCTTGCCGCACAGGGTGAGCTGCGCGGTTTTCTTCGCCTTGAGATGCTCAGGCTGGAGCCCTTTCCACGGCTGGCCGCCCCGGCGCTTCTGGGCGAGTTCAAAGGCGTATTTCAGGCAGCGTTCCACGCCGCGGCGCGTGTTGACGGATTCCTGGATGGCGACCTCGTTGGGCGTGCCCTTGAAGAGAAAACCGCCGGCGCCGGTGTAAAGTCCCTCGTTGTTCTCGCGCACCACGACAAAATCGACGTGCTCGGGCCCCTTGTCCTTCAACGGGCAATCGACGGCGCGATACAGTTTGACTGGGCGAAGATTGATGTATTGTTCCAGCTCGAAGCGCAGCCGGAGCAGGATGCCTTTTTCGAGAATGCCGGGTTTGACCTGCGGATGGCCGACCGCGCCGAGGAAGATGCCGCGGAACTTCCGCAGCTCATCCACCGCGCTGTCCGGCAGCACTTCGCCGGTCTTGAGATAGCGTTCCCCGCCGAAATCGTAAGGATGCCAGTTCAGTTTAAATCCAAATTTGGCCGCGGCGGCCTCGCTGACCTTCAACGCTTCACGCGTCACTTCAGGGCCCGTGCCGTCACCGCCGATCACCGCAACATTGTAGCTTTTCATGAATCGTATCGTGCCCCCGCGCAGCGCGGGGAAAAGACAGGTGATGCTAATAATTTTTCGCGGCGAGGCAATTCAATTCAGTGGAAGAGAACGAGTGCGGGGTGCAGGTTGATGGTTGCAAGTTGCAGGTTCCTGTCGGGCTGATGTGCGACTGGATCCGCAACTTGCAACCTGCAACCAGCAACCTGCAACCATTTTGTTTTGTGCCATGGAATCACGGTATCCACACAATCTCGGGATTGTTGGTCCGTCCGCACTGGTGTTTGGAATCCCAGATCTCCCACCGGTCGAACCGCCGGGCGTGGCCGTCCAGGAACAGCAACTGGGCGCCGTGGTTGTGGAGGTTGTTGTGCACGTTGTTTTGCTGGGCCACGGCCGCCAGTTTGCCGTTGTCAAACAGCCACACGGTCAGGACGGGCCGGGGCAGGCTGCTGAGGGGGACCGGGCGATTGTAATTGCCCGTGCCGTTGACGTGTTCATTCAGGCAATAATGGAACAGGTTGGTTCCGTTGCTGCGGCGGGGATTGGATGGACAGATCCAGAGCGATCGGCCGGGGTCGATTTTGGGATCTTTGCGCCAGGGCATGCGGTGATACGGCGGGAGCCCGATGGCGGCCGGGAGATCGTTGTACCAGCCTTCATCGACGGATGTGCCGTTCGGCGCGCCGTCTTTCGGCAGCCAGCCCTGGTGATCGCCGGCATAGACCATCGTCGCGGCGCCCCATTGTCGCAGATTGGAAAGGCAGGGGACAGCCCGCGCCTTGTCGCGCACCCGGCCCGCGCCGGACATGGCCAGCGTCGCGAGCAGGAGCACGGTGGAGACCGTGAGAAGAAGTTCGACCAGCGTCAACGCCCGTTGCCCTTTCATACCCTTGCCCTAACGCCAACAGTGCCTGCCGCTGCACCACGCGTCAACCCAAATCCGGCGTGGGTGATCGGGTAGGGCCCCGCTCCGCGGGGCCGGCCGCGCGGAGCGCGCCCTGCCAGGCTTCATGCGAACTCCAAATCAGCACAAGGGCGCCCTTCTGCTTGACCCCGGCGAATCGCTCGGCAAGTCTCGGGGCGATGAGTTTGACCGACGAACTGGCGCTGCGGGTCCGTTACAGCGAGACGGACCAGATGGGCACGTTTTACAACTCCCGCGCGCTGGAGTGGTTTGAATGCGGGCGGACGGAATTGATGCGGCGCCGGCTGGGAATGTCGTATGCCGAACTGGAGGCGCAGGGCGTTTTTCTGCCGCTCGTTGAAGCCCACCTGGAATACCGCGGCGGCGCACGCTACGACGATCTCCTCCGCATCGTGACCCGCGTCGAGGTGTCCGGCCGGGCCCGACTCCGCTTCGAAGTCCTCATCTCGCACCACGATTCCGGCCGCGAGGTCGTCCGGGGGTACACGGTGCACGCCTTCACGGATCGCGCCGCGAAAGCCATTCGGCCGCCGGCATGGTTCCTGGAAAAGCTGGAGGCCGCGGGGAATCCCTGACGGGCGTCACTCGGGCCCGTTCGCGTTGAGCAGCCGGCCGGCTTCTTCCCGCCACGCATCCAGCCGTCCGGCCTTGCCGGCCGACGCCAGGTAGGCGGCGTCGGGCGCCGAAGTCTTTTCGGCGTTCAATTCCTTTTCCAGCACATCCGCCACGTGCACCGCTCCCAGCGGACCGAACAGCGAGGAACCGCTTTGCGCGGGGAAATGGTGGAAGGCAACCGCTTCGACGACGGGGGCGGGCAGGCCCCACAGCCCGAGCAGGTAACCGGCGGCGCCCGCGTGCGTGGCGCCGTAGATTTCCAGTTCGGCCTGGTGCAGCGGGATCTGGCGTTCCGCGGAAAGATTCAGGGCCTGCTGGAATTGCTCCGGCAGGCTGGCGGCCAGCATCAGCTTGCCCGAGTCATGCAGCATCCCGGCCGTATAAGCCTCCTCGGCTTCTGCGGCAGTGGCCTGTTCCAGTTGCAGAATCCGGCGCGCAACCGAAGCGACCCGGACCGAATGACTCCACAATTTCGGAATGGAAAATCCCTTGAGCCGGTTGTCTTCGAAGCAGGAGAAAATGTGGGCCGACAACACCAGCGACCGGACGGTGCCGAGGCCGAGGAACTGGACCGCTTCGAACGCGGTGTTGATTTTCTGGGTCAGTCCGATGGCGGCCGAATTGACGATCTGCAGGATCTTCGCCGTCATGCCGGGGTCGCGCGCCATGATGCCGGCGATGCTTTCCAGCGAGGAATTTTCCGAAGCGAGCTCCTGCATGATATCCATGTAGAGCGACGGGAAACTGGGCAGGGAGCGGACCTGTCCGACGAGCGCCTGCAGTTTCGGGTCGTTGAGATAGACATCGAGGTTGCCGACGCGGGCGAGGGTGGCGAGCAGTTCGTTGACGTTGAAAGGTTTTGCCAGGAACTGGTGCGTGCAACCCAGGCTGCGGGCGATTTCCTGCTGGTCCTTCACCCCGGACAGGATGATGCGCGAGGCGCGCGGGTATTGGTCGCGGACCTGCATCAACAGCTCAATTCCCGTCATGCCGCGCATGTGCATGTCCGAGACCACGACGTTCACCGGCGTCGTCTTGAGTTTCTCCAGCGCTTCCCGTCCGCTTTCCGCGGTGAACACCTCCCATTGCTTGCCGCCGCTCTCCACCATCATCAGGTACATCTCCAGCAACACCGGATCGTCTTCGACAAAAAGAATGCGCTTTTTCATCTGAGTAGAATTCCAACAAGGACCCCGGGACACCCGCAGTCAGCTGGATGAAGCAAGGGCCGTTCCGCGGATGGGGCCGCCAATGGCCCCGACTTTAAGACCGGCTTTGGGGGCGAGGCAAGCGGGGATTCGCCGGTTCCGCGACGATCTGCCGGAGGGGCATTGTCCAGTTGGTGGCCGCATTATGGTCACTGATCCCCGCAGCAGGACACTGAGGCGCGGGATGGATCTTGCATGCGGCGCGCATCGGTGGTTTTCTGGAAATCGCCGCCGGACCGGGTCCTGGCGCTCTTTATTTATGCACGATGCACCTGGAATCGTTCAGGAGATGTTAGGTGGCCGCCTGGGATGGCTGTTTGCGGAGTCCCGTTACTGGACTGCGTTCGGCCTGCTGGGCAACCTGCTGTTCAGCCTTCGATTTGTCATCCAGTGGCTGTATTCGGAAAAGCAGCAGCGCGTCGTGGTGCCCGCCGTGTTCTGGCACCTGAGCTTCTGGGGCAGCATCATCTGCCTGGTTTACGCTGTGCACATCGACAAGCTGCCGGTCATCCTGGGCTACGTCTTTCTGCCCGTGCTCTACGCGCGCAACCTGCGCCTGCTGGGAAAGGGGCGGCGGAAGGATGAGGGGGTCGAAAACGCAGGACCTGCGGGGAGTTGAACGTTGTTCAGGAGGTCAGCGCCTTTCGCCAGGCATTGACGCGGCTGTCCACGCCGCAGGCGGCAAGGTATTCGGTGTCCATGGTTGCGGGTTTACCTTCCGGGTGGACAAGGATGTTGGCCACGTGGACGGCGGTCAGCGGGCCGAACTGGCGGCTGCTGCTCCGGCCCGGGGCGTGGTGCAGCGCCACGGCTTCCACAATCGGCACCGGCAATCCCCAGAGGCCGAACAGATACGCCGCCACGCCGGCGTGCGTCGCTCCGTAAATGGCCATCTCCGCCTCGCACAAAGGCAATTCGCGCGCGGCCGCCAGCGTGAGCGCGTCCTGGAACCGCCGCGGAATGCAGGTCGCCAGCATCAGCTTCCCCACATCGTGCAGCATGCCCGCCACGTAAGCCTCCTCCGCGTCCCGGCGGTCGGCGTCCTCGAGTTGCATGATTCTCCGCGACAGCCCGGCGGTCCCGAGTGCGTGCGCCCAGAGGCGGTCGAAGGAAAAACCCTTCACCGGCGCCTTGTTGAACCGCGAAAAAATCTGGGCCGACAACACCAGCGACCGGATGGTGGCGGTGCCGAGGTATTGAACCGCTTCGAAGGGGCTGCTGATCTTGCGCGCCAATCCCAGCACGGCCGAGTTCACGATCTGCAGCATGCGCGCCGTCATGCCGGGGTCCCTCGCGATGATCTCGGCGATGTTGTCCAGCGACGGCTCGTTCGAGGACAGCTCCTTCATGATCTCGATATACAGGGACGGCAGGCTGGGAAGCGACCCGAGCTGCCCGACGAGCGCTTTGAGCCGGGCATCCTGGAGATAGGCATCCAGTCCGCCGATGCGGGCCAGGGCGGCTTTCAACGCGGGGACCTCGAACGGCTTGGGCAGGAACTGGTGGATCGAATTCAGGCAGCGCGACACTTCCTCCTGGTCGCTGATTTCCGAGAGAATGATCCGGGAGATGTGCGGGTGCCGCTGCCGCACTGCAGCCATCAGTTCGACGCCGCTCATTCCCCGCATTCGGAGATCGGAGACCACCACGTCGCAGGGCTGTTGGTTCAGCAGCTCGAGGGCTTGCGCCGCGTCCGTGGCGCCCAGCACCTCCCACACGCCCGGCTCGTCGTCCAGCAAACGCACGTAGACCTGCAGCAAAGCCGGGTCGGCTTCGACGAATAAAACCCGTTTTTTGGTGACCGGCGGCATCCCTAAAGACCCTGAATGTTGCCGGAAATACAGCAAATCCAGGTCCAACCCCGAATCCGTCGGATTCAATGCCGGCGGGGCGAATTCAATTGCCTGACCGCCTCGGCGCGCCAGTTCCGCAAGTGATCCTGAAGATTCAGTTCGGCCAGGTATTCCGTGTCCAGTGGGACCGGCAACCCGTGGGTCTCGCCTTTGGACAGTTCCTGTTCCAGCACATCCGCCGCGTGCACGGCCGCCAGCGGGCCAAAAACCCTCCGGCCGCTCCGGGAAGGTTCATGATGAAACGCCACCGCTTCCACGATCGACGACGGCAGCCCCCACAATCCGAGCAGGTAAGCCGCTGCGGCCGCGTGCGAAGTGCCGTAAACCTCGAGTTCGGCTTCGGGAAAGGAGATCCGTTTGCGCGCCGCCAGGCTCGCGGCACGCTCGAATTCCTCCGGCAGACAACTCGCCAACATCAGCTTCCCCGCGTCGTGCAGCATCCCCGCCACGTAGGCATCCTCCGCATCCTCGGGATCCCCGGATTCCAACTGCACGATCAGCCGCGCAATCGACGCGGTGCGCAGGGCATGGCTCCAGAGGCGCTCGGTCGAATAACCGCCGAGCGTCACGCGGTCGTAGCTGGAAAAGATGTGGGCCGACAGGACGAGGGAGCGCACGGTTCCCAGCCCGAGATATTCCACGGCTTCAAAGGGGCTGTGAACGCGGTGCGCCAGCGCAATCACCGCCGAATTGGCGATCTGCAGCATCTTGGCCGTCATCCCCATGTCCTCCGAAATGATGCCGGCGATGACCTCGATCGACGCCTCGGGCGACGCGAGTTGCTGCATGATTTTCAGGTACAACGTCGGGTAGCTCGGCAGTTCGCCCAACCTGGATATCAACGCCACCACCTTTTCGTCCTTCAGGTAGGCGTCCAGGCTCCCAATCTGTTCGAGCGTGTCCCTGAGCCGTTTCAGGTCGAACGGTTTCGGAATGAACTGGTGCGTGTCCGCGAGCGCCCGCGCGACTTCCTCCTGGTTGCTGAGAACGGAAACAATGATCCGCGCCGCGCCGGGCCGCCGGTCCCGCACCCGCTTCATCAGGGCGGCCCCGCTCACCCCCGGCATCAGCCAGTCGGAAATCACCACGTCAAACGCCCGCCCCTCGAGCAGCTCCAGCGCCTGTTGTGAATCCCCCAGGCACGTGACCTCCCATCCCGTCATCTGGGTGGACAGCAACAGTTCGAACAATTGCAGTTGAACCGGGTCGTCCTCCACGAACAGGATGCTTTTTTTCATGCGCACAAAAGTTGCGTGCCGCCCCAGGTGCCTGCCTCCGGCCCGCAGGACAATCCTACCGCCAATCCGGCAGCAGACACAAGACAACTCAACCGCCGCCCACGTTCACGCGATCCCTGGCCGTGCAACCTGTTTTTTGCACCAGCCACACAAAGGGTGCACGTGGCCAGGGAGGGGCGGGCGGTCTGCCTGTGCGAGGATTTTGCGAGGATCTCGCCGGGATCTCGCCGCGTTGTTTCAGCTCTGGGCGTTCGTTTCAATGTAATTTCCACCGCTAATCCGGCAGCAGACACCAGACAACTCAACCGCCGCCCACGTTCACGCGATCCCTGGCCGTGCAACCTTTTTGTTGCACCTGCAACACAAAGGTTGCACGTGGCCCAACCCGGCGGGGGGCGGGCGGGCCGGGGATTTTTCCAGGGGTTCCTGGGATCTCCCCGCTTTTCTTTCCAGGATAGCGCGTTAATGTCACAGGCGTGAACTGGATTGCTCTCCTGGCGCTGGCGCTGATCCTCGGGCGTTTGGCGGCGCAGCTCGGATTGGAATGGCTGAATCAGCGGGAGTGCGGGCGGCACTCCGGCGGGCTGCCTGACGCGTTCCGGGGTGTCATGGACGCAGCCACGTATCAGCGCTCGATCGAATACACGCTGGCGCGGAGCCGGTTCAGCCAGGTCTCGGACGCCTGGCATGCAGCGGTGCTCGCAGCCGTTTTGTTCAGCGGCGTCCTGCCGCGGGCTTTGGCCGCGGTGCAGGACCGGCTCGGATCCGGTGCGGGTGCCATGGCGCTTTTTCTCCTGCTGGTTGGCCTCGCTTTGGCGATTCCCGGTTTGCCCCTGGACTGGCACGAGCAATTCCGGCTGGAGCAGCGGTTCGGGTTCAACACGGCCACCCCGGGCACGTGGTGGCTGGATCGGGCGAGGGGATTATTGCTGGCGGTGGTGCTTGGGTTTCCACTGTTGCTGCTGGTGCTGAAACTGGTGGAATGGGCGGGCGCGGCCTGGTGGTTGTGGGCGTGGGCCAGTCTGCTGGCATTTCAAACCGTCATGATGATCCTCGCGCCGGTGCTGATCCTGCCGCTGTTCAACAAATTCACCGCGCTGCCGGAAGGCGAATTGCGGGACCGGCTTTTCCAGCTCGCCGAACGCACCCGGTTCCAGACCCGCAGCCTCGAGGTCATGGACGGCAGCAAACGTTCCCGCCATTCCAACGCGTTTTTCACCGGGCTCGGCCGGTTCCGAAAAATTGTGCTGTTCGACACGCTTGTGCAGCAGCTCGAGCCCGTCGAACTGGAGGCCGTGCTGGCCCATGAAATCGGGCACTTCAAGAAGAAGCACATTCCGAAGATGCTGCTTTTCTCCGCGGCCGGTTCGCTGGCCGGGTTCTGGCTGATCTCGGTGCTGGCCCGGCAGCCGTCGTTTGTGCGGGCGTTCGGGTTCGAGCCCGGGGGCATCGCGCCGGCGCTGCTGCTGTTCGCGCTGCTCTCGGGAACCGTCACGTTCTGGCTGTCGCCCGTGTTCCACGCCTGGTCGCGGCGTTACGAGTACGAAGCCGACGCCTACGCGGCCGGGGTGATGAACGCGCCGGCGCCGCTGATCGCCGCCTTGCGGAAATTGAACGAAAAGAACCTCAGCAACCTCTCGCCTCATCCTGTTTACAGCGGTTTTTACTATTCCCATCCGACCCTGCTGGAACGCGAGCGCGCGCTCCGTTCCACCGGTTCGTGACTCCGCCAGCACCTCCGGCCGCCTGGCGGGTGCGATTTAGGGCGAGAGTCAGGAGTGCGGCTGAGTCCGCCAGGACCAGCCGCAGAAACGTTCGATATTCCAACGCACCCTGTCTTTTTAAACGCCTTCGCATCTGCCACGTCCCTGCGGCTGATCCTTCGGACACCGCCGCGCTCCGGGAAATGCCCTTCATTTCCAGTCCCACTGTGACATTCCGGGTGTGGGATGCTTGCCTCACGGCTATAAATCCAATCCGCAATTGTACTGGCCGGGCGGGCGGGGCGGGGTAATCTGGAGGCGCATATGAAAAAACTAGGCATCGGCTGCGGTGTGCTTCTCGTGATCGGGGTGCTGGTCGTCGCGATCGCCGGAGGCAGTTACAATCGGCTCGTTCGGCTTTCCCAGGGCGTGGACAGCCAATGGGCCCAGGTGCAGAACGATTATCAGCGGCGGACCGACCTGGTTCCGAACCTGGTCGCGACCGTTTCGGGCGCCGCGAATTTCGAGAAGTCGACCCTCACGGAAATCACCGAGGCCCGTGCGTCGGTGGGGCAGGTGAAGGTGGACCCGAACAAGGCGCCGTCCGACGCGGCCAGCCTGGGAGCGTATGATCATGCGCAAGCGCAGCTTTCCTCGGCGCTTTCCCGGCTGCTGGTGGTCGTGGAGCGCTACCCGGAACTGAAGGCCACCGCCAATTTCCGGGATCTCCAGGCGCAACTGGAGGGAACGGAGAACCGGATCGCGGTCGCGCGCCGCGATTTCAACCAGGCGGTCCAGGCTTACGATACGGCCATCCGTTCGTTTCCCGCGGTGCTCTATGCGGGCGTGTTCGGTTTTCACGACAAGCCGTATTTCGCGGCCGTGGCCGGGGCGGAGACGCCGCCCAAGGTGCAATTTGATTTCGGCGGCTCCACGAATTCCTCGAAGCCCTGACCTGTGAACCGGCTGTGGACGCTCCTGGCGGCGCTGATCGTCTGGACCGCGGCAGGCGCGGAAGTGATTCCGCCCGCTCCCTCCCGTTACTTCAATGATTATGCCGGGGTGGCGGGCCAGGCCACGGCCGACCAACTCAACCGGCGGCTCGAGGATTTCGAGCGGCAGACTTCGGTGCAGATCGTGGTGGCTGTCTTTCCAAAGATGGAGTCGGATTCGTCGGTGGAAGACTACACGGTTCGCGTGGCCCGCGCGTGGAAGGTCGGCCAGCCCAAACTCAACAACGGGGCCGTGTTGTTTGTTTTCATCCAGGAACACAAGATCTATCTGCAGGTCGGATACGGTCTCGAAGGGGTGCTCCCGGACGCGTTGTGCCGCCGGATCATCGCCGAGCAAATCACCCCGCGCTTCAAGGCGGGCGATTTCGCGGGGGGCCTGACGGCCGGTGTGGATTCCATCCTGGCGGCGACGCGCGGGGAATATCACGGCACCGGCCGGACGGTGGCCGATTCCCGGCAGCGCGGGAACTCCGGCAACGTCTTCACCCTGGTGATCCTGGGCGTCGTGGTGCTGTTCGTAGTGCTTTCGCTGTTTTCACGCCGGTCCGCATCCCGCAGGGTGACCTGGTACGGCGGGAGCGGCTGGGGTGGCTGGGGTGGCGGCGGAGGCTGGGGCGGTGGTGGCGGATCTTCCGGCGGCGGCGGAGGATTTTCGGGCGGTGGCGGCAGCTTTGGCGGCGGCGGCGCAGGAGGGAGCTGGTAGTCATGGAAGCAAAGGAATTTCTCAACCTATTGCGGCACGACGAAATCGTGGCGGCCATCCGAAGGCAGGAGCGCCGGACGTCCGGAGAAATCCGCGTTTGCATCTGTCATCGGCGGGTGGACGACCCCGTCCAGGCGGCGCAGTCGGAGTTTGAGCGTCTGGGCATGACTCGGACGCAGGAGCGGAACGGGGTATTGATCTTCGTCGCGCCGCTGAGCCGGAATTTCGCGGTGATTGGCGATGCGGGGATCCACGCGCGCTGCGGGGACAGTCTTTGGCCGGAAGTGTCGCAGTTCCTGGCTCGTCAGTTTGCCGAGGGCCGATTCACCGAGGGAATCGTGGAAGGAATCCAGGCCGCCGGTGATAAGCTCGCGGAACATTTCCCGCCCCGGGGCGACGATCGGAACGAGCTGCCGGATGATGTCGTGGAGAACTGAGCACGGCGCCCGATCAGGAGGCTCGTGGGGTGCCGGTCCACTGCTGTTTTTTGAAGTAGGCGAGGCCCTGGAACTGGGCGATGAGGTCGCCGGCTTCGTTGACGATTTCCACGGCGTAGCTGCCGAGCTTGGTGTTGCGCGCGAGTTCCTTCGCGTTGGCATACAGCACGCCGCCGCTGACGGCTTTCATGAAGGTGATGTTGGCGTCGATGGCGACGGACACGATGCCGTGCGAATTGCAGGCGGCGGCGAAGGTGAAATCAGCAAACGTGAACAGCGCGCCGCCGTGGATGGTGCCCATCCCGTTCCAATGATGCGGTTGAAGGGTCATGCGCGCCCGGGCGTGGCCGCCGGCGGCCTCGATCAATTCCATCCCGCAATGCGCGGCGAACCGGTCTTTCTTGAAGTATTCCAAAACGTCCATGATTTCTTTCGAACACCCGGGAGGGACGAGCTACCGCGAGTCCCTGTTCCGTTTGGTTGGGGACTCGCAGTCGCTCGTCCCTCCCGTGGGGGCCTAGCCCTTCGCGTTTTTCACGACGCTGATGCCGTGCCTCTTCAGCACCTGCACCGCGCCTTCGGGATCGTCGAAGCAAAAGACCAGCACGCCTTTGCCGCCGGTGCGCTCGGTGAATCCGTAGGCATACTTCACGTTCTGCCCGCTGCCGTCAAGGGCGTCGAGGATTCCCGCGAGGCCGCCCGGTTGATCCGGCACTTCGAGCACGACCACGTTGGTCACCTTCACGGCGAACCCGTTTCGCTGGAGCAGGCGCCGCGCCTTGTCGGTGTCTTCCACCACGAGTCGCAGGATTCCGAATTCGCGGGTGTCGGCGATGGAGAAGGTTTGGATGTTGATGCCGGCCTTGGCGAGGATGCGGCATGGCTCGCTCAGGGCGCCGGGGCGGTTTTCGAGAAAGACGGAGAGTTGTTTCCAGTTCATAGGATGGCTTGGTGTGTGTTGCCGCTCAAAGATGCCGCTTGTCCAGGACCCGCTTCGCCTTGCCCTCGCTCCGCTGCAGCGTCCGCGGGGCGACCAGTTTGAGAATCGGACGCAGGCCCGTGATGGATTCGATCGAGTGGACCAGCCGCGACTGGAGCTGTTCCATCCCGCCGACGGTGTCGCTCAGAACGTCCGGCGTCACTTCCACTTGCACCTCCAGCGTGTCGAGATCCTTCTGGCGGTCGACCACGATCTGGTAATGGGGCAGGGTGCCTTCCACCTTGAGCAGCGCGGTTTCGATCTGGGACGGAAATACATTGCAACCGCGGATGATCAGCATGTCGTCGCTGCGGCGGCCGATGCGGCGGATGCGGCGGAGCGTGCGGCCGCAGGCGCAGCGGGCGGATTCGAGGGACGTGATATCGCGGGTGCGGTAACGGATCATCGGCATGGCGCGTTTGCAGAGCGTGGTGAGCACCAGCTCGCCCTCGGTGCCGTCCGGCAGGGGTTCGAGTGTTTTGGGATCGATGATCTCGGGATAGAACAGGTCTTCGAAAATATGGGGGCCGGCCTGGTGAACGCATTCCATGGCGACGCCGGGCCCGACGATTTCCGACAGGCCGTAAATGTCGTAGGCCCGGATGCCGCTGCCGGCTTCGATGCGTTCCCGCATGTCTTCGGTCCAGGGTTCGGCGCCGAACACGCCGGTGCGCAGCGGCAGTTCCTTCAGGTTCACTCCCAGTTCCGCGGCGCGTTCGATGAGGTGCAGGAAATAACTCGGCGTGCAGCAAATCACGGTCGCGCCAAAATCCTTCAGGATCATGATCTGGCGGTCGGTGTTGCCGCCGGAAATGGGGATGACCGCCGCGCCGAGGGCTTCCGCGCCGTAATGGGCGCCCAGCCCGCCGGTGAACAGGCCGTAGCCGTAGGCGTTCTGGATGATGTCGCCGCTGTGCACGCCGCAGGCCGCGAAGCTGCGCTGCATCGCGCGCGCCCAGTCGTCCAGGTCCTCCTGCGTGTAGGCCACGACAATGGGTTTGCCCGTCGTGCCGCTCGAGGCATGGAAGCGGACGATTTCCTGGATGGGGCTGGCGAAGAGGCCGAACGGGTAGGTGTCGCGCAAATCCGTTTTGACCGTGCAGGGCAGCTTGACGATGTCGTCCATCTGCCGGAGGTCGGACGGCTTGAGTTTGCGCTCCTCCATCCGTGTTCGAAACAGCGCCACGCGGTCGTAGGCGCGCTGCACCATCGCTTTCAACCGGGTGAATTGCAGGTCGCGGAGCTGGGCGACCGGCAGGAAATCCGTCGCGCTCAGCGGATGCATCGGAGGCAGAGTTCGGTCTTTGCTCATAGGATATCCACGTTCCACCCGCACCCGTCCCCGGCCGCGCCGACGGCGGAATCAGGCGGCGGCCACGGCGGGACCCGACGCGCGCCCGGTGCGGAACGCCTGGTGATTGGCCGGGATCAGTTCCTGGGGGAACGCCGCGTCAAGCGCCGCCAGCCAGTCCGATTCCGCCAGCGGCAGGTGCGCGCTCAACGCGCCCAGCAACGCCACGTTCAGGCTTTTCTTGTTGGAAAGTTTCGACGGATCCACGGCGTCAGGAGTGATCAGCACGCCGCCGGTTTTGAGAAAATGCCGGTTCGGATCCACCTGCGTCGGTTCGAGCACCAGCAGGTAATCCGCTTCGCCGGGGGCGACCATCGGGCTGAACACCTTTTCGCCGAACCGCACGTCGCTGCTGACGGAGCCGCCGCGCTGGCTCATGCCTTTGATCTCGCTTTTCTTGACGTCGAACCCGGCCCGGACCGCGACGTCCGCAAGGATGTCCGACGCCTTCAGGACGCCTTGTCCGCCGATGCCGGCGACGACGATGTTAGTGAGCGGGCTGCGCATGGGGATCCTTGCATTCACATTCCTGTTGTTCGAGTTCGCGCAGCCGCTTGATGATGAGGATGCACGGGCGGCGGGCGATGATGACGCACAATTCGCGGCTGGCGAGGCATTCGTCGAGCACCCGGTCGAAATCACCGGTGCCGGCGCGGGGTTCGACGACATGGACGCGCTTCACGCCGACGGCGCGCACGAGGTCTTCGAGGACAATCTTGTTGGACGATTCGTGATTAAGTTTCCGGCCGGTGCCGGGATGCTCCTGGTGGCCGGTCATGGCCGTCGTGGAATTATCCAGGATGATCAGCACGTGCCCGTCGGGCGGCGGGTTGTAAACCATCTCCACCAGGCCGCTGATGCCGCTGTGGACGAAGGTGCTGTCGCCGATGATGCTGACCACGCGCCGGGCCTGGTCGGGCGGCAGGACCTGGCGCATGCCAAGCCCGACGCCGAGGCTGGCGCCCATGCAGACGCAGGTATCAATGGCTTCAAACGGCTGCAGCACACCCAGCGTGTAACACCCGATGTCGCCCGCGACGATGCAGTCGCGCTTGCGCAACGCCTCGAACACGAGCCGGTACTGGCACGCCTCGCACAATTGCGGCGGCCGGCCCGGCGGCTTCGAGGGTTCCGGGCTGACATCGTTTTTGAGAATGCGCCGCACGCGCGGCACGTCCAGCTCGCCGAACCGGAACATCTCCGGCTTGCCTTCCACCGCAATGCCCGCCGCGCGAATCGATTCCACCAGCCACGGGTCGCCTTCCTCAATGACGATGCAACGTTCGACGCTCCGGGCGAACTCGGCGATTTTTTTGAAGGGCAGAGGGTGGGTGAATCCGAGCTTGAGGAACGAGGCGTCCGGCGCGGCTTCGCGCGCGTGCATGCAGGAAATGCCGGAAGCGATGATGCCGAGGGATTTCGAGCCCGGCTCGATGCGGTTCAGCGGGCATGTCTCGCTCCACTCCGCGAGCTCGGCGAGTTTCTGTCGCAGGCGCCGGTGCGCCGGGCGGGCGTAGGCGGGGATCATCACCCGGGAACGGATATCGCGTTCGAACCCGGGCGGGCGCGGGGCGCCGCCGGGATTGCGCGGGGCGACGAGCGTGTAGCTGTGGCAAACGCGCGTGGTCACGCGGAGCAGGACCGGAAGTTTCCAGCGCTCGGAGACTTCGTACGCCGCGAACAGGAAATCGTAGGCCTCCTGCGAGTCGGCAGGCTCCAACATCGGCACGCCCGCGGCCACGGCGTAATGCCGGTTGTCCTGTTCGTTCTGGCTCGAAGCCATGCCGGGATCGTCGGCGGAGATGATCACCAGTCCGCCGGACACGCCGGTGTAGGCGGCGGTGAAGAGGGGATCAGCGGCGACATTCAGGCCGACGTGTTTCATGGTCGCCAGCGCCCGGCCGCCGGCGAACGAGGCGCCCAGCGCCACTTCCAGCGCCACCTTCTCGTTCGGCGACCACTGCCCCCGGCCCCCCAGCTCGGAAAATCGTTCCAGGATCTCGGTGGACGGCGTGCCGGGATAACCGGCGCCCAGAACCACCCCGGCGTCACGCGCCGCCAGCGCAATCGCCTCGTCCCCGCTCAATAATTGTTTGTCGATGGATGCCATGCGTTCGCCGCGCGGTTTGGCCCGGCTTAACCACTCTGCCCCGCCGGACGCACTCCGCAAAAGTCATAATCTGCCAATCTATAAACCAAAATTGTCCGGTCGAATCCGTCCAGATATGACTCGAATTGATGAATCGAATGATTAATACTTCTGCTTGTACAACTGTAGTAAAAAAGCTGGACTAATCATTCCTCGTTTTTACCATTCGCGTCAAGTCCGGGTTGGCCGGGTGAGGCCCTGGTGAAAAGCACTTCGCCCTCGGACGCTGCGAACAAACTGCAACCATCGTGCGGCCGGCGCGCAGCCGGCGGCGCCCCACAGAATCCTCCATGAACTCCATCGCGCGGAACCTCACGGCGACCCTGGCCTTCCTGCTGGCTGCAAGCCCCCTGGCGGCGCAATCCACCAATACCCCAGCCGCGGCCGCTTCCGGGCCGGCCCCGGCGACGACCGTGGTCGTCTTTCCCGCCGCCGCCGCCACGCCCGCCCCCGGCCCGATGGAACAAACCCTGACCGAAATCAAACACCCGGTCTCGTGGCTGACCTGGGACGGGGACACGCGGGAGCGGATTGAGCGGTTCGACAACGCGCTCACGCTGGGCAACAACGAGCCGCGCAGCCTGCAGAATTACCTTCGGTTCCGGGAGCGGTTCTGGATGAGCGTGACGCCCCTGACGAATTTCAGTTTCAACGCCCGCCTCTCCGGCGAACAGCGCGAGTGGCTGGACCCCTCGTACTCCAGCCAGTTCGGCGTCGGCCGCACCGGCTTCGAGCCGCGGTACGGCATTGTCGATTCCATGAACGTGAAGCTGACCGATGCGTTCAACCAGCCGCTGACACTCACGGCCGGGCGGCAGGACATCATGATCGGCGAACCGCTCAACTGGTGGCTGGTGGCGGACGGCACGCCGGCGGACGGGTCGTGGACGACATTTCTGAACGCAGTGCGGGCGACGTACAAGTCGAAGGAGGCGGCGACGTCGTTTGATGTGGCCCTGGTGAACCAGGCGGCCTTGCCCGACCAGTGGATTCCAACGATCGGGAATTCGAGCGAAAACGTGAACCTCAACGGCCAGGCCCGACCGTATTACCTGACCGAGCAGAACGAAAACGGCGTCGTGCTGTATGTGTCCAACAAGTCCGTTGAAAATCTCGAGTTGGGCGGATTTTTCCTTTACAAGAACGATTCCCAGGAGGGCCTGATCCGGTCGCCTTACGGCACGCCGCTGGGGGACATCGCCAACATCAACGCCATTGGCGGCAAGGTGGCGGGCACCCCGTCCGACCACGTGAAATATTCCGTCGAAGGCGCGTATGAATTCGGCGGCAAAGCCGACCCGATGGTGCGCTACCCGGTGGTGGAGACCGGCTACCGGACGCTGAGCGCCTACGGAGTGGTGGGCAATGTAACCTACCAGTTCAAGGACGCGTTCAACAACCAGGTGAGCCTCGTCTTCGAAAACCTGTCCGGCGACAAGGCGAACACGCCGAACACGGACGAGATGTTTGACGTGCTGTGGGGCCGCTGGCCGCGGTTCAGCGAAATGTATATCTACTCCTACGTCAACGAGACCGGCGGCAAGATCGCCCAGCTCAACAACACCGGCCGCGTCGGCGCCAACTGGAGCTGCAACCCGGTCAAGCCCGTGACCTTCTCGCTCGCTTACAACGCCCTGTTCGCGCCCACGAGCATTCCCACCCGCGTCTTCGTCGCGCCCGTCTCCCAGGTGGGCCAGTTCAGCATGGACGGCCATTTCCGAGGCAATTACTTCCAGAGCGTGCTTCGGTTCAACTTCAACAAGCACGTGAGCGCCCATCTCTGGGGCGAGATGCTCTGGATGGGCAACTATTACACGCAGCACGACCTGATGAACTTCTTCCGCGCCGAACTGCTGCTCACGTTCTAAACCACCCGACCCAAGGACGCCGCCATGAACATCCATTCAATTCTCCGCGGCGCCTGCCTGGCCGCCGCCCTGCTGTCGTTCGAATTCAACTCGACCGCCGCCGGCCCCGAACCCATCCGCATCGGGGCCATCTTCGCCGTCACCGGCCCCGCCTCCTTCCTCGGCGCGCCCGAGGCGAAAACGGTGCGGATGCTGGTCGACCAGTGCAATGCCCGCGGGGGCATCCTCGGCCGCCCCATCGAGCTGGTGCTCCGCGACAGCGGCGGCAGCCCCGAAAAAGCCGTCTCCTTCGCGCGCCAGTTGATCGAGGAGGAAAAGGTGCTCGCCATTCTCGGCCCGTCCACCAGCGGCGAAACCCTGCAGATCAAAAATCTCTGCCAGGAAAACGAAATGATCCTCGTCTCCTGCGCCGCGGCCGATGCCATCGTCGTCCCGCTCGCCTCGTACGTGTTCAAGACGCCCCAAAAGGACAGCCAGGCCGCCACCTGGATTTTCCGCACGATGAAAGCCCAGGGCATCACGAATATCGCGGTGCTCACCGGCAACGACGGCTTCGGCGCCTCGGGCAAGAAGCAGCTCGAGGCCGTCTCCCAAACCGAGGGCATCCATATCCTCGCCAGCGAAGTTTACGACAAGCAGGCCACCGACCTCACCGACCTGCTCACCAAGATCAAGAGCGTCCCCGGCGTGCAGGCGGTCGTGAACTGGTCCATCGTCCCAGCCCAGTCCATCGTCGCCCGCAACATGAAACAAATCGGGCTGAACGTCCCGCTCTACCAGAGCCACGGCTTCGGAAATCGAAAATACGTCGAACAAGCCGGCGCCGCCGCGGAGGGAATTCTCTTTCCCGCCGGACGGCTCCTGGTCGTGGAGGATCTGCCGGACAGCAACGCGCAGAAGAAACTGCTGGCCGCCTACAAGCGCGATTACGAGGCGGCTTACAAGGAGGATGTGAGCACGTTCGGGGGGCATGCGTACGACGCGTTCCTGGTTGTGACGGAAGGATTGAAAAGCGCGGGTTCCACGGATCGGGCCAAGGTGCGCGAGGCCATCGAGAATCTGCACGGCCTCGTGGGGACCGCGGGGATTTATAATTTCTCCCCCACGGATCACACCGGGCTCGGGCTGGACGCCTTCGAAATGCTGACGGTGCGGGACGGAAAATTCTGCATCTACAAGCCGTAAGCCGGCGCGCGGCCAACCCGCGCCGCGGACGGCTGCTGACTGGCGATGGACAGTGGAACTCTAGCACTCCAATACCTGTTGTCCGGGATCACCAAGGGCAGCGTCTATGCCATGGTGGCGGTCGGGTTCAATCTCATTTACAGCGCCACCGGCGTGCTGAATTTCGCGCAGGGCGAATTCGTGATGCTGGGAGGCATGCTGGCCGTGACGCTCTCCGGCTTTCTGCCCCTCTCCCTCGCCATCACCGGCTCCGTCGCCGGCGTTTGCGCCCTCGGCGCCCTGCTCGAACTCCTCCTCTTCCGCCCGCTCCACCGCCATTCCGTCCTCCAAATGATCATCATCACCATCGGCCTCGCGATCGTTCTCCAGGAAGCCGCCGTTCATGTGTGGGACGAAAAAGTCCGGTCGCTCCCATACTTCACCGGTTCCGAAGTCTCGTCGATCCACTTCCTCGGCGCCTCCATTTCCCCCCAGGTGATCTGGGTGCTGGGAACAATCGCGGTCACGATGCTCGCCTTGCAATTGTTCCTGCGGTGCAGCCTTCCCGGTCGCGCGCTCCGGGCCTGCTCCTCCAATCCCGAGGCCGCCATGCTCGCCGGAATCAACATCCCCCGCATGCGCACCCTCGCCTTCGCCTTGAGCGCCGCCCTCGGCGCCCTCGCCGGATGCGTCATCTCGCCCATCACACTCACCCATTACGAAATGGGCGGACCTCTCGCCATCAAGGGCTTCGCCGCCGCCATCCTCGGAGGACTCGGCAATCCCATGGCCGCCGTCGCCGGCGGGCTCCTCGTCGGCATCCTCGAAGCCGCCGCCGTCAGCATCCTGCCCGCGGCCTACAACGATGTGGCCGCGTTCTCCGTTCTCCTGCTGGTGCTCTTCATCCGGCCTTGCGGCCTCTTCGGCAAACCTTCCGGCGACGCCGTCCGCGAACATTGACCATGGCCCGGCACCATCCATCGCCCGGAACTCTCCACAGCATGGCGCCGTTCGCCGCCGCCGCCGCCGCCGCGGTCGTGTTCCAGCAGATCCTGCGCGCCGCCGGAATCGAGTATTGCCTCACCCAGCTCACCATGTCCTGCTATTATGCCATGGTCGTCCTCGGGCTGTGCCTGCTCATGGGCCACGCCGGACAGGTGTCGCTCGGGCACGGCGCCTTCTTCGCCATCGGCGGCTACACCACCGCCTTCCTGACCACGGCCGATTGCTCCGCCTGGGCCTCGGGCCTGCCGGGGCGCGCACTCGTGAAAGCCCGCGTGCTGGCCGAGTGCCAGGATCTCTACGGCAACCCCGCCGTCTGCGTGTCGCCCGCCGCCGCCTTCGCCGCGGGCCTGGTCCTGACCGGCGTCGTCGCCTGCGTCGTCGGTTACCCCGCTCTGCGGCTCAAAGGTCATTATCTCGCCATGGCCACCCTCGGCTTCGGCCTCATCGTCAACAAAATCGCCATGGGCACCGCCGCGCTCGGCGCGTCCGACGGCATCCACGGAGTCCCCCCCTGGCCGCTCTTTCCCGGCTTCGCGATCTCAGGCGCGCGCGCGTTCCGCGTCGGTAATTATTACCTCGCCGCCATGCTCCTCCTGGCGCTCCTGCTGCTCCTCCGGAACCTCGTCGATTCCAGGGTCGGCCGTGCCCTCCAGGCCATCCACGACCGCGAAACCGCCGCCAACGCCCTCGGTATCCCCACCGCCTCCTACCGCCTGCGCGTGTTCGTTCTCAGCGCCCTCATCGCCGCCACCGCCGGCGCCCTCTTCACCCATTACACCGGCGGCATCGGCCCCTCCGAAGCCGGCGCCATCAAATCCGTCCGCTACGTCGCCCTCGCCGCCGCCGGCGGCATGGCCAGCCTCTGGGGCGTCACGGCCGCAAGCCTCCTCCTCAATTACCTCTCGCTCCGCGGAACCTTCGGCTCCTTCGACAACGCCGTCTTCGGATCGCTCCTCATCACCATCGTCGCCCTCGCCCCCGACGGCCCCCTCCAGTCATTCCAGGGCTGGATCGCCCGGCTGCGGCGGAAACACGGCTGGAAAAGCGGGGAGTCCAAACCATGACCGACCCCGCAGCCCCATTGCTCGACGTGCGCGGCGTCCGGAAAAGTTTCGGCGGCCTCGTGGCGGTCAACAACGTGTCGTTCCACGCCGTCGAAGGTCGGATCCAATCCGTCATCGGGCCGAACGGCGCCGGAAAAACCACCCTGTTCAACATCGTGTCCGGCCTGCTCCAACCCGACGCCGGCAGCATCCACTTCCGCGGCGCGCCGATCACGGGACAGAGACCCTACCAGGTCGCCCGCGCGGGAATCGCCCGCACTTTCCAAAACCCCAGCCTGTTTCCCCGGTTGAGCGTCCTGGAAAACGTGATGCTCGGACGGCACGTCCGGTCCCGTTCCGGGTTCGCCGCCTCCTGCCTCCGCCTCCCCGCGCAGCGCCGCGAAGAACACGCGATCCGCGACACCGCCCGCGAATCCCTGAAATCAGTCGGCCTCGAATCCCGCGCGCACAGCCCCGCCGGCGGGCTTTCGTTCGGCCAGCGGCGCATGGTGGAACTGGCGCGCGCCCTCGCCATGGAACCCCGGCTGCTCCTGCTCGACGAACCCGCCAGCGGCCTCAATACCCGCGAAAAAGCCGAGCTCGGCGATCGCATCCGGCGCATCCGGGACGGCGGGGTGACCATCCTGCTCGTGGAACACGACCTGTCGCTCGTCATGTCCCTGTCGGACCATCTCCTCGTCCTCCACAACGGGACGCCGGTCGCGGACGGCACGCCCGAGCTCATCCGCGCCCACCCGGAAGTGGTGCGGGTGTACCTCGGCGGCGAACTGGAGGAGCCGCCGGCCGCCGGGGAATTGAGCGGCAAATGGCTGCATCAACAAAGTTAGGTCATGCTTCTCCAGGTCAACAATCTGCGGTGCGGCTACGGCAGCCTCGAAGTGCTCCACGGAATCAGCCTCCACGTGCGCGC
Organism: Verrucomicrobiota bacterium; assembly: GCA_046346665.1. Taxonomy (GTDB): domain Bacteria; phylum Verrucomicrobiota; class Verrucomicrobiia; order Limisphaerales; family JAXMHQ01; genus JAXMHQ01. The sequence continues at coordinate 110,924 of JAXMHQ010000001.1, read as the reverse complement.
CGGCGAAATCGTCGCCCTGCTCGGCGCCAACGGCGCCGGAAAATCCTCCCTCCTGAAATCCATCACCGGCCTGCTGACCCCCTGGCGCGGCGACATCCGCATCGACGGACGCCCCGCCGCGGGCCAGCGCCCCTGGCATTGCGTCAGCCGCTCCACTGTCCTCGTGCCGGAGGGAAAGAAAGTGTTCGCGGACATGACCGTGCAGGAAAACCTGTTGCTGGGCGGATACCACAATCCCGACCGGCGGATGCAACTCGAGGTGGTTCTCGACCGGTTTCCCCGGCTCCGCGAACGGATCCGCCAGGCGGCCGGCACGCTGTCCGGAGGCGAACAGCAAATGCTCGCCCTCGGCCGCGCCCTGATGTCCCGTCCCCGGCTCCTGTTGCTGGATGAGCCGTCGCTCGGCCTCGCGCCGCTCCTGGTCCGCGAAGTGTTCGCCGAGATCCGCAGGCTCAAGGAGCAGGGCATGACCATCCTGGTGGTCGAACAAAACGTCACCGCCACGCTCCGGGTCGCCGACCGCGCCTATGTGCTCGAGACCGGCGACATCACGCTCGAGGGCGACGCGGCGGACCTGCTGCACAACACGCAGGTTCAACGCGCCTACCTGGGCGGCCCCGGTGAACCCGAAACCGATCCTCCCCCTGCATCCCATGAACGTTCTTGATCGCCGCTTCGAACTCATGCCGCGCCCCGAGCTGGAACAGTTCCAGTTGGAACGACTCCAGGCCGTTCTCGTCCGGGTCAAACGCCACGTCCGCCGCTACCGCGAGAAACTCGGGGACGCCACCGTGGAATCCCTGGCCGATCTCGCCCGGCTCCCGTTCACCACGCCCGGGGACCTGGCTGAAAGTTTCCCGTACGGCCTCTTCGCCTTTCCCATGCGCGAAGTCATCCGGCTCCACAGCACACTCGGTCCGGAAGGCCGCCCGGTGGTGGTGGGACACACCCGGAGCGACCTGGCCCGGTGGGGCCGCCTCGCCGCGCGACAGCTCGTGGCCTGCGGCGTCACCGCCTCCGACGTCATCCAGGTCTGCTTCGGCGGCGGCGTCTACGGCGCCGCCGGCTACCTCTTCGGCGCCCAGGCCGTCGAAGCCTCCGTCATCGCAGAGGACCCTTCCCACATCGATTACCAGGTCGCCATCCTCCAGAATTACCGGCCCACCATCCTCATCACCACCCCAAGCCACGCCCTTCACCTCGCCCGAATCCTCCACCGGCGCCGCATCGATCCCCCCTCTCTCCAGCTCCGCACCGTGCTGCTCTCCCGGCCCGTTCCCGACAGTCTCCGGCAGCAGCTCGCCGCCGACCTCGCCGCCTCCGTCCGCTGCAATTTCGGCCTGCCCGAAATCCTCGACCCCGGATTGTGCATCGAGTGCGAGGCGGGTGGATTCCACGTTCAGGAGGACCAGTTCCTGCCCGAGATCCACGACGGCGAACTGGTACTGACCACCCTCTGCCGCGAAGCCCTTCCACTCCTGCGCTACCGCACCCGCGTCGCCTGCGAATTCATTCCCGGCCGCTGTTCCTGCGGCCGCACCGGCATCCGCATCGCCCCCGGCCGTCGCCTGGACGGGCGCGTGCAGGTCCACGAAACCTCCCTCTACCCAAGCCAGGCCGCCGAAATCCTCGCACGCTCCCCCGCGGCCGGCCAGCCGTTCACATTCGATTTCTCAGAAAACGAAATCCGGCTCTCGATCGAAATGTCCGACGCCCTGTTCGACGACGCCGTCGGCCTCATCGAAGGTTGCCGGCGCGATATCGAATCCGAATTCCTCTCCCGCCTCGGCGTTCCCGCCTCCGTCCGGTTCGTCGAACCCCGCTCCCGACCCGGCTTCCAGCCCGAACCCGAAATCTGAAATTTGAAATTTGAAATCTGCGCATCGGACTTCAAACTTGAGTTTTGGCGCCAATTAAGAAATGCTTAATTCCCCGGCCGGATGCATGGGCAAAATTGTTGATCACCCTCCCCGGCGGGAATTGATTTATGTTCTGGGATCAGCCGGTTGAAATCCTCCAGCGCGCGGAGTTGGAGCGCATGCAGCTTCGCCGTTTGCAGCAAACCGCCCGGCGCGTGTTCGAGCGCGTGCCGTTTTACCGCCGGAAATTCGCCGAGTCCGGGGTCGGTCCCGACGATATCCGTTCGCTCACCGACGTCCGCCGCCTGCCGTTCACGACCGGCCAGGATTTGCGGGACAATTATCCCACCGGCCTCCTGGCCGTGCCGGTGGACGGCACCCTCCGGCTCCACACCTCGAGCGGCACCACCGGGAAACCGAAGGCGCTGTTTTTCTCGCGCCAGGACGTGGCGAACGCCGCCGACCTCTGCGCGCGGTCGTTCGTCATGACCGGTGTGACGCGCCAGGACGTTTTCCAGAACATGATGACCTACGGCCTGTTCACCGGCGCCCTGGTCACGCATTATGGCGCTGAAAAAATCGGCTGCCTCGTCATCCCCGCCGGGCCCGGCAACTCCGAGAAGCAGCTTCTGCTCATGCGGGATTTCCGCAGCACGTTCATCCACCTCACCCCCAGCTACGCGCTTTACCTGTCCACCTTCCTCGAAAAACACGGCGTCAATCCCCGGCGCGACCTCGCCCTCCGCAAGGCATTCGTCGGCGCCGAACCTTACACCGAGGAAACCCGGCTCAAAATCGAGGCCGGGCTCGGCCTCGACGTCTACAATTCCTACGGCCTGTCCGAAATGAACGGACCCGGCGTCGCGTTCGATTGCGAATTGAAACAGGGCATGCACCTCTGGGAAGACCAGTTCCTCATGGAGATCATCGATCCCGCCACCGGCAATCCCGTCCCCGACGGCCAGCCCGGCGAACTGGTCCTCACCACCCTCTGCCGCGAAGCCATGCCCCTGGTCCGCTATCGCACCCGCGACATCACCTCCATCGTGCCCGAACCCTGCGCCTGCGGCCGCACCCACCGCCGCCTCAGCCGCATCACCGGCCGCTCCGACGACATGCTCATCGTCCGCGGCGTCAACATTTACCCGCAACAAATCGAGCGCGTCCTCATGGGATTCCCGGGCGTCGGCCGGAATTACACCATCCACCTCGACGGCCTCGATGAAATGACGGTGCAGGTGGAACTGGCCGAGGCGGGATTCGACGGCCAGGTCGAACACCTGCTCGATCTCCAGGGCAAACTCGCCGAACGGCTGCGCGCCGAAATCCTCGTCAAACCCCAGGTCCGATTTCTCCCGCCCGGATCGCTGCCGGTCAGCGAGGGCAAGGCCAAACGCGTGTTCGACCACCGCAAACTCTGAACAGGCTGAAACTTATGAGCGACGTCAAACTGGTGGCCGTCTTCGCCGAAAATAAACCCGGGCAGGTCGCCCACTTCACCGGCATCCTCGCCCGCGCCAACCTCAGCCTCTGCTGGGTCAATGTCACCAGCACCGGCCCGTTCGGCGTCATGAAGTTCCTCGTCAACGACCCCGAACTCGCCTGCCAGGCACTCAAACACGACGGCTTCGTCGCCCGCACCGTCGACGCCCTCGCCGTCGAGGTCTCCGACCAGCCCGGCGCACTCCACCGCGTCGCCGATTGCCTCGCCCAACAGCAAATCAATCTCGAAAACGCCTCCGGATTCATCGTCGGCCCCCGCGCCATCCTCGTCATCGAAACCCAGGACACACCCCGCGCCGCCACTGTCCTCGCCAAAGCCGGCCTCCGCGTCCTCTCCCGCCGCGACCTGCCCGCGTTCTGACCAACCCGGGAGGGACGAGCTATGCGAGTCCCCATAATTTAAGAGTTTGGGAGTTTAGGAGTTTAAGAATTAGCAGGCTTCGCGATTTCCACGCGGTCGGTGACTCTTAAACTCTGAAACTCCTAAACCCTCAAACTGTTACCTCCGATAAAGAGCGGCATGGATCCGCAGGAGATGTTTCGATTTGCAACGGACCAGGCGGCTCATGCCATTTACGGGATGAATCGCGACGCAAGCCTTTGCTACGTCAACGACCAGGCCTGCCGCTCGCTCGGTTACACCTCCGCCGAACTCCTCAAGCTGTCCATTTTCGACATCGACCCCGATTTCACCCCCGAAATGTGGGAGAAAGCCTGGGACCGATTCCACCGGAGGGAAGTCGAGGTCATGCGCATCGAAACCCGCCATCGCCGGAAAGACGGCTCCATCTTTCCCGTCGAAATCGCCTCCAAACATTTCTGGCAGGGTCAGACCGAATTGCATGTCGCCTTCGTCGTCGACCTGACGGAGCGCAAACGCATCGAAAAACAAATCCGCGAACAGGCCGCGCTCCTCGACTTTTCACACAACGCGGTTCTCGTCTGGGAACCCGGCCGCGGCATCAATTTCATGAACCGCGCGGCCGAACAGTTGACCGGCTGGCCATCCGGCGACGCCGGCAGCCGGTCCATTGAGGAAATCCTCCGCACTCGCTCCGAGCTCGTCCTGCGCGGCGCCATGAAGGACGTGCTTCAACGCGGCGAATGGACCGGCGAAATGCCGCTCCTCACGAGAGACGGCAAGGAACGCGAGGTGGAAAGCCGCTGGACACTCCTCGGCGAGGCCGCCGCGAAAACCGTCCTGATCACCTGCAACGACATCACCGACAAGAACCGGCTGGAAAAACAATACCTGCGCGCCCAGCGGCTCGAAAGCGTCGGCACCCTCGCCAGCGGCGTCGCCCACGATCTCAATAATATCCTCAGCCCCATCCTCATGGGCCTCGACATGCTCGACGAGGTCATCCAGGACGAGGAACACCGCGGCATCCTCACCATGATGCAGGACAGCGCGAAACGCGGGAAGGACACCGTCCGCCAGTTGCTCACCTTCGCCCGCGGCACCGAAACCCGCAAAGGCCCCGTCCAGCCCCGCCACCTGCTCAAGGAAATCTCCCGCCTCGTCGAACAAACATTTCCCAAGAACATCCAGATCTACACGGACTTTTCAGCCCGCGCCGCCACTGTCCTCGCCGATCCCTCCCAGCTCCACCAGGTGCTCGTCAACCTCTGCGTCAACGCCCGCGACGCCATGGCCGCCGGCGGCGTCCTGTTCGTCACCGTCGAAAATCACCGGCTCGATGCCGCCGCCGCCAATCTCCACCCGAAAGCCCGGCCCGGCGAATACGTCGTCTTCAAAGTCGCCGACAGCGGATCCGGCATTTCTCCAGAAATCCTGGACCGCATCTTCGACCCGTTCTTCACCACCAAACCCCAGGGCAAAGGCACCGGGCTCGGCCTCGCCAGCGTGCTCGGCATCGTGGAAGGCCATGGCGGATTCGTGACCGTCGAAAGCAAGGTCGGCACCGGGACAACCTTCTCCGTCTACCTCCCCGCCCAGGACGGCGTGGAACGGGCCGCCACAAACACCACCGCCCCCGCAAGCCCGCAAGGCAACGGCGAAACCATCCTCGTCGTCGACGACGAACCCGCCATCCTCCGGCTCGCCGAAAGCGTCCTCCGCCACAACGGCTACGAGGTCCTCACCGCCTCCAATTCCTCCGAAGCCATCCACCTCTGGGAACGCCACTTCTCCAAAATCAAGGTCGTCCTCACCGACATCATGATGCCCTTCGGCGACGGACGGCAGCTCATCACCGCGCTGTTCCAGCAGGATCCCAAACTCAACATCGTCGCCATGAGCGGCCTGGCCACCAAGGAATTCGTCCGCGACACCCTGAAACGCGGCGCCCGCATGTTCCTCAGCAAACCCTTCACCGCCGAACAACTCCTCACCTCCCTCCACGAACTGCTTCACGGGCAGTCCAAATCCGGTTAAATGGTTAAACAGTTGAATAGTTAAACAGGCGGTGGCGTCAAGACGCGCGGACCATTTAACCCTTTTAACCTTTTAACAATTTAACTGTTCCAACCGTTCACCACTTCAGCGCCTCAATCCGCCGCGCCACTTCCTCGGCGTTCGCTCGGCTGTTGAACGAGCTGATCCGGAAATAGCCCTCGCCCTTCGACCCGAAACCGCTGCCCGGCGTGATCACCACGTTCGCTTCGTTCAGAATCTTGTCAAACGCCTCCCAGCTCGTCGTCTTGCCCGGCGTGCGCACCCAGATGTACGGCGCATTCACACCGCCAAACACCTTCAACCCCGCCCGGCGCGCACCCTCCCGCAACACCCGCGCATTCCCCAGGTAATGCTCCACCAGCGACCGGACCTGCGCCCGGCCATCGGCCGAATACAACGCCTCCGCTCCCCGCTGAACGATGTACGACACGCCGTTGAACTTCGTCGTCGCCCGGCGCAGCCACAACGGGTGCAGCGGCCGCAGTTCCCCCGACCGCGTCCGGGCCTGCACCGATTTCGGCACCACGGTGAACGCGCACCGCACCCCCGTGAACCCGCCGCTCTTGGAAAAACTCCGGAACTCCACCGCGCACTCGCGCGCGCCGGGAATTTCGTAGATCGAATGCGGCAACGCCGGATCGGTGATGTAGGCCTCGTACGCGGCATCGAACAGGATCAGCGCCTGGTGCGCCCGCGCATAGGCCACCCACGCCTCCAGTTGTTCCCGCGTCGCCGCCGCACCCGTCGGGTTGTTCGGCGAACACAAATAGACAATATCCACCGGCCGCCGCGGCGGCTCGGGAACAAAACCGTTCGAAGGCCGGCAGGGAAGATACACCAGCTTGCGATAGGCCCCCGTCTCCCCGGCCTCGCCCGTGTGCCCCGCCATCACGTTCGTGTCCACATACACCGGGTACACCGGGTCGCTGATCGCAATCCGGTTCCGATGCCCGAGCACGTCCAGGAAATTCCCCGTGTCGCACTTCGACCCGTCACTCACAAAAATCTCGTCGTCCGCCACCTCGCACCCGCGGTCGCGAAAATCATTCTTCGCAATCGCCGCGCGCAGCCAGTCGTATCCCTGCTCGGGACCGTACCCCCGGAACGTTTCCCGCACCCCGAGCTCCTCCACCGCACGGTGCATCGCCGACACCACCGCCGCCGGCAGCGGCTCGGTCACGTCCCCGATCCCGCACCGGATCAGCCGCTTCGCCGCCTCCGGGTTCGCATCGCAAAACGCCTTCACGCGGCGCCCGATCTCCGGGAACAGGTATCCCGCCTTCAGCTTTAAATAGTTGTCGTTTAAATAGGCCATGACGGCTGGCAGAATTCAGAATTCCACCGCCGGAATAAAGCGCAAAATATCCCCGGCCGTCGAGGCCTGCAGCGCATGTAGCCGCGATCGTGAGATCGCGGATCGATCGCTTCCGCCGCGATCCCGGGTTCAGAATGCGCTTTAATTGCCCGGCAAATTCCGCATCATACCGGGGCCATGAAGCAATTTGCCACCGTCACGGTCATCGGCCGCGACAAAACCGGCGTCATCGCCCGCGTCACCAGTTTCCTCTTCGAACAGAAAGCCAACATCGAAGCCCTCGAAGAACAGGTCACCCGCGGCCAGTTCAGCATGACCCTCCAGGCCTCCTGGCGCGACGGCGACCTGCGCGTTCGCGACCTCGAGTCCGGCCTCCAGCGCCTCGCCGCCTCGCTCAAAATGGAGATCCGCTTCCGGCTCACCGACCGCGCCCGCGCGCAGCGCATGGCGATCCTCGTCACCCGCGAACCGCATTGCCTCGACGCCCTCATGCGCGCCGCCCGCTCGGGCGGACTCCGCAAGGCCCACCCCGTCATGGTCATCTCCAACCGCCGCGACCTCGCCCCGCTCACGCGCAAATACCGCCTCCCCTTCGTCTGCATCAACTGGAGCGAACGCGCCGAAGCCGAGGAGAACCTGCTCAAACTCCTGGAGGAACATGAAATCGATTTCCTCGTCCTCGCCCGGTTCATGAAAATCCTCTCCCCCAATGTCGTCTGGCGCTACAAAAACAAAATCATCAACGTCCACCCTTCGCTCCTCCCCAGCTTCCCCGGCGCCCAGGCCTACCGCCAGGCCTACGAACACGGCGTCAAAATCGCCGGCGTCACCGCACACTTCGTCAGCATGCACCTCGACGAAGGCCCCATCATCTCCCAGGCCAGCTTCCATATCCGCCCCCAGTGGAGCCTGCGACAAATCATGGACGCCGGACAGAAACTCGAATCCCAGGTCCTCGTCCGCGCCGTCAAACTCTACCTCGCCAAACGCCTCGACGTCTACTGGGGCACCGTCAAGCAGGTGTAGGGAGTTGCGATGGACGATTGCCCGCCGCTGCGGCAGGTGGGCAGGTGGGCAGGTGGGGCGAGACTCCGTCGAGCCCTGACATCAGTTGGTGCCCGCCGGTTTCCAGGCCGCTTCCAAAGCCGGCTTTAAAACCGACGTCATCCTCCGATATCCCTCCGGCGTCAAATGCAGTTTGTCGGAAAGGTAACACTCCGTGACCGCTTCCCCGGCCCCCGTCTCGAGCGCCGGGTTCACATCCACATAACGAACCTCCATCGACGAACCCGCAAGCCCCCGCAGTCCCGCGTTCACCGCGTCCACCGCGTCCAGCATGCCTGACTCCCGCTTTTGCGGCGCGCGAATCACCGATACCAGCACGAGACGCGCCCCCGGCAGAGCCGCCCGCGTTCGCGCAACCCAGTCCCGCGTGTTTTGCAGAATGGTCTCCGGTGTCCGCTTCGCGTTGAGATCATTGCTGCCGCAATACCACACCACCACCGCCGCCCGGGACGTCGGAACAATCTTGTCGAAGAAAAACAACTGGTCGTCCGTCCGCGACCCGCCAAACGCCCGGTTCACCACCGGCAACGGCGCAAGGTCCCGTCCGCAGCTTTCCCATCTCTTGAAAATGCTGCTCCCCACCAGCACAAGGCCCCCTGGCGCCGGCGCCGGCGCGGCCGCAATCGCCGCCACGTCCGATGCGAATTCATGCTCCGCCGGGGCCGCCAACGCGGCGCCCGCGCCGGCCGCGGCAATTAACAACGCCATCGCAATCCTGCCAAATTTCATAAACGCAGAACACATAACATCAAATCAGCACACCGCCTTCTTCCAGATCGGCACCGTCTTCTTCATCTCCGCGATCAACCACTCCGCCGCCTCGAAGGCCTCACCCCGATGCGGCGCGAGCACCTCCACCCACAACGACGCCTCCCCCACCTCTACACGGCCCGTTCGATGCACCAGCCGGATCGAACTCACCGGCCAGCGCGCTTCCACCTTGTCGAACAATAAATTGAACTGGTGAACCGCCATCGCCTCGAATGCTTCATAGTCGATCGCCTCAATGGGCGCCCCTTCCTCCAGCCCGCGCACAAATCCCAGGAAACACACCGCCGCACCCTCCGTCCCCGACACGCTCCGGCCCGCCAGCAGCGCGGCTTCATCGATCGGATCCGCCGTCAACTTGAGTTCCCGCTTCATCGCTTCCCCGGCCGCCGCCGCGCCGGCAGCATCAACAAGTCCGCCCGCACCACCGCCTTGAACGACACCCGTTCCACGTTCAACCACGCCTGCCCGGGTTTGCTGGTCGCATAACACGCCGGCAAATAAATCCCCTGCTGCCGCAACACCCGGTCCACAAAATCCTCCCCCAGCTCGTCCGGACCCGGCTTGCGCTGGAACCGCGACTTGAACCAGCAAAAACTGTTCTCCTCAATCCACTGCGCATGCTCCGACGCGCGGCCTTTTTCAAACAAATCGTAACCGACCGATTCCGCCGCCTTTTCGCGCACGAACGACACGGCGTTGGTCTTGAGCCGGGCCGAAAGTTCCCTCGCATCCTCCACCGCCAGCGCGTAATCGTTGTCCCGGATCCGGAAAATCGACCTCAGCACGATCGTCCAGCGGTTGCGGTCGAGCTTCACCAGCGCCATCACCGACCGGCTCGTGCGATCCCGCCCGGCCGCGTGCCGGCGGGGAACATCCCGCACCCATTCCTCCACCTGTCTAAACTCCGCCAGCGCCCGCGCCACCTTCTCCAGCGGCGCCTTCACCGCCACCACCGCAAATTCCGGCTCCGTGTAACGCACCAGCTCCAGCAGGTCCCGCGCCCCAGCCAGCGCCTTTGCGCGCGGAGATTTCAAAGGCTTCGACCCCTTGCCGCCGCGCTTCGAGCCGGGGTCCGGCGGGAATTCACTGGAAAACTTTCCCCCGGCCTCCCGCAGCCGCGCCATGATCAATTCATACAACTGCACCCGCGCCGCCGGCCCGAGCCCGAACGCCTCCGATCCCGCCGGCGCCTCGGTTTTACCCCCGTTCTCCGCCTGCTCCCGCGCCAGGTCCAGCGCCGTCTTCCCGCGATCGCTCCGCTCGTTCACCCCGGCGCCCCGGTCCAGCAGCACCGGCACCAGCGACCCTTGCCCCGCCCCCACCGCCTGCATCAACGGCGTCATCCCCCGCGCCGCCCGGTGATTCACATCCGCCCCGTGATGCAACAAGAGCTTCACCGCCTCCATGAAACCACCCTGGATCGCAATCTCCAGCGGCGTTGTTCCGCCCCGGCCCGGCGCGTTCGGATTCGCCCCCGCCGCCAGCAGGATCCGCACGACCTCCGATTGCTTCGCGAAAAGCGCGCTCGCCAACGGAAGATCGCCTCGCTTCGCCGCCAGAAAATTCGGGTCCAACCCCTGCTTCAATAATTGCCGGATCAATCCCGCCTCGCCGAGATACGCCGCCTGCGAAAACACGCTCAAGCCGGCGCTCGAAACACGCGGGTCCGCCCCCGCCTGCAACAACGTGCGCGCGACCTGCACATGCTTGTTCTTCAGCGCCAGCAGCAATGCCGTGTTCCCGCCCGGCAACGCCACGCTCATCCCCCGGTCCCGCGCATCCACCTCCACCCCCGCCGCCAGCAACTCCTCCACCACACCCAAATGACCGTTCATCGCCGCCAGCATCAACGCCGTCCGGTCCCGAGGCAGCCGCCGCGAATCCTTCACCTCCACCTCCACCCCCGCCGCCAACCCCCGCCGCACCCCGTCCACATCCCCACGCTCCGCCGCGTCCAGGAACTCAATTTGATCGGGAGATAACACAGCCCCGGATTGTGTCCTTTCTCGCGGCCCGCGCCAGACCTTTTTCAATGCGGAATGCGGAATTCGGAATGCCGAATCCTCGCGGCTAATCCTCGGTGGGGCGAGACTCCGTCGAGCCCTGATCCCGTAGCCAATCGTCAGATTGCGGAACCGCTGCCATGTCAGGGCTCGACAGAGTCTCGCCCCACCGCCAGGATTCCACACTCCGCACTCCGCACTTGCCTACCCTCCCTGCACCGGCGGAAACAACGACACCTCGTCCCCCTCGCACAGGCGATAATCCGCCTTCTGATATTCCACCCCCACCGCCATCAGCATCGACGATTTCATGGGCGCCAGCCGCGGACAGCGCGCCAGCACGATCGCGACCAGTTCGCCCAGCGTCGAACCGCCCGCGATCTCAACCGGCATGTCGCCGCGGCCGGCCAGCTCTTTGAAATACGAATGGAACAGGACCCGGATTTGCATGGCGCTTCAGGCGGGACAAAGACGCGGATCGAGCACCCCCACAAAGGGCAGATTCCGGTAACGCTCCGCGAAATCCAGCCCGTAACCCACAACGAAATAATCCGGAATCTCGAATCCCACGTAATCCGCCTCCACATCCTCCGTCCGCCGCGCCGCCTTGTTCAGCAGCACGCACGTCCGAATCCGCCGCGGCCGCAGCCGCCGGATGCGCCGCAACACCTGCGTCATCGTCCGGCCCGTGTCGAGAATGTCGTCCACCAGCAGCACATCCCGCCCCCGAACCTCCAGCCTCAAATCCCGGTTGAACACCAGCCGGCCGGGCGACGTCCCCGACCCGTAACTCGAAACCCCGATGAAATCCAGCCGCAACGGCAGATTGATCTGTCGCACCAGGTCCGCCAGGAACAGCACCGTTCCCGTCAGCAGCGACACAATCACCAGCTCGCGCCCGCGGTAATCCGATTCAATCTCGCGGGCGAGACTGCGGACCCGGCGGGCAATTTGCGTTTCCGTGATGAGCACCCGCTCCACCTGCCCGCGCAGGCGCGGAGGAACATCGCTGCGGCCGGAGGAAAGGCGCTTCATGACATGGACTGTACCCGCAGCCGATGGGGATCGGAATCTTTTTTGCATCCGCAGTTCAAGGAGCGTGGGCCGCGGCGGCGTTTGTGAATGCCTCGCGATAGGGCTGCGATTGCCGGTAAATGGCCAGGCGCCCGCGCATCTGGCTCTCCAGCGCGCCCGCGCCCGCCGCCCCCGCGATGTCCACGGCCCGCTGCTGGGCGGCCGCCGCTTCCGTGAACCGGCCGCTCTCCGCCAAAGCCATCGCCAGCGCGTCCAACACCAACGGCTGCTGGTTCCCGCTCAGCTCATTCGCCTTCTGCGCCAGCACCAGCGCCTCAGCCCCGTTCCGCATCGATGCATCCTCCGCCGACGCCAGCATCCGGGCCAGGTAGGTCATCGATTGGTAATCCGCCGGGTTCAGCGAAACCGCCTCGCGAAATTGCGCGGCCGCATCCGCCGGCCGCCCCAGACGCAGCCAGGCTTTGCCCTTCAGATAATGCGGTTCCGAATCGCCCGGATGCAGCCGCGCCGCCTCGTCGTAGGCCTGCATCGCCTCCGGAACCCGGCCCAGCCGCACCAGCACCCCGGCCAGGTTCTGGTAACCCGCCAGGTCCGACGGCTTCAGACGAACCACCGTCTGGAACTCAGCCAGCGCCTCCTCCAGCCGCCCTTGCCGCTCCAGGAAAGTGCCGTAATTGTTCCGAATCTCGGCCCCCTCCGGCGTGGCCTTTATTCCTAACTTATACTGACGCTTCGCTTCGGCCGGGTCCCCGCTCCGCTCAAATTCCCCCGCCAGCAGGTTGCGAATCCACGCCACGTTCAACAGGTCCTGCACCCGGTCGCTGTCCGCCGCTTCCATCGCCGCGCGCGCTTCCTTCAGCGATTCCTCGCGGCGCCCCTGCATCTCCAGCGTTTCAAACAGGAGAAGATGGGCGATGCTGTTGTTCTCCGTCACCGCCGCGCTGTGCCGGAACAGCGTCTCCGTGTCCCGCCAGAACCCAAGCTGCCTCCAGGTCAGCCCCGCCAGCCCCGCCAGAACAATTCCCGAAACACACGCGGCGTAAACCGGGGCTATCCCGCGCGACCGAACCCAGTCGGCCGCCGGAAATGCCAGCGCCAGCGTCAGGCCCGCCAGCGGAAGATATGTGTAGCGATCGGCCATCGCCTGGCTTCCCACCTGCACCAGCCCGATCACCGGGACCAGCATTCCCAGGAACCAGCACCACCCCGTCAACAGCGCCGGCGCCCGCCGCCGCGCCAGCCAGGCAGCCGCGGATATCCCCGCCACCACCGCCGCCGCCATCGCCACCGCCCCCCAGGGACGGTGCGGCGGGAGCGGATACGGCACCGCCAGCGGCTCGGGCCAGAACGCATAGGCAACATAACGCGCGCAGGCAAACACCGAGTTCGCCAGCCGGGATTCAAACGGAAACTGCGACAGCGGCACCACCGCCTGCTCCCGCTGCGCCAGGAACGTGATCACCGAAACCGCGGCCGACAGCAGAAAAAACGGCCACTTCTCCAGCGCCAGCCGCGCCGCCCGCCGCGGGAGGGTGTCCGCGGATCCCGGCGCCGGAACGCCGGGCGCCTCCAGCCGCCGGAACGGCCAGAAATCCAGGAGCAGAAACACGAACGGCAGCGTCACCAGCATGGGTTTCGAAAGCAACGACAGGGCGAAGAAGGCCAGCGCGAGGGTGTAGGTCCGGTTCCAAGGCCGGCGCGACGGCGGGGGGTTCCCGGCGTGCCTATCGGATTCCTGGGCATAACCCGCGTAGAACCAGAGGCTCCATAATGCGAAAAACGTGCTCAACACGTCCTTGCGCTCCGCGACCCAGGCGACGCTCTCCACGTGCAGCGGGTGCCAGGCGAACACAGCCGCCACGAACGCGCTCGGCCAGAGGCGCCGTGTCATGCGGCGGACCACCAGGAACAGCAGCACCGAGTTGGCGGCATGGAACAACACGCTCACCACGTGATGCGCCCCCGGGTTCAGGCCGAACCACTGGCAGTCCGTCATGTGCGAAATCCAGGTCAACGGGTGCCAGTTCGACGCCTCCGACCACGATCCGAACGCCATCGCCAGCCCCGCCCACGTCCATCCCGCCTGCACGGTCTTGTTCTCCGTCACATACATCCCGTCGTCCAGCAGAATGAACCCGTGCGTGGAAGACCGCGCGTAGAGCAGCAGTGTGACCAGCGCCAGCCCCAGGCAAACCGCCCGCACCCGCCGGTCCTCCGTCGGAGCCGCAGGCAATGAAGCAACGCGTCGCTGGCGCTCGTCCATGATGCAGTATTTCGCCCGTGCAGGATCCTGTCGATGGAATTCACATTGCCTCCACTCGCTACCGCCAGGATTCCAGCGTTCCATAGTTTTTTCTCCCTGCAACCTTTGTGTCGTACGTACGACACAAAGGTTGCATGCAGCCAGCGAGGCAACCCCGTTGAAAAAGTCACTGAAAAGTGGTGACGTCGCCCGAGGGCATTGTTAGGATCTGACCATCGGGAAATTCTTTAGGGCACTATGCAACCCAAGACTGAGGAGTTGTTATACTTGCTTTTGTGGTCCACGGACTTGCTTGCCAATCCAAACTTCCGGAACCTCACGGACTCTTTTGAGGGGTGGGCCTATCGGCAAGGTTTAGCGCGGGAATTGGCGACTCTCGAGGATCGGCAGTTGATCGAGCGTCGAAGACAGTCAACAGGAGACTGGATCTGCCGGCTCTCCACGGCTGGTTTGACGCATGCTCTCGGCGGGCGCGATCCCTGCAAATATTGGGACCGTGATTGGGACGGCCATTGGCGCGCGGTGGTCTTTGACATTCCCCGGAACAGGGGTGACCAGCGCCAGAGGTTGCGCCGATATCTCCGAGCCCGGGGGTTCGGGTGTCTGCAAGGGAGCGTTTGGATCACGCCGGACTCCGCTGGTGAGGAGCGGCGCTTGCTTCAGCGCGGCGTTCCCAATGTAAAGTCGCTGCTCCTTCTCGACATGCGTCCCTGCTCCGGGGCAACGGACCCGGATATCGTGGCCGGAGCCTGGGATTTTAGACGGATTAATCACAGGTATCGTGAACATTCGAAGGTGCTGTCCGGCGCCCGCGCCAGGCGATCTCGGCCGAAACCGCAGCGACTGCGACGCTGGGCCGCGCTGAAAGCGACTGGCTTGGGCGTGCGCGGTGGAGATTGACCCTTGCTGCCCGAGTGCTGTTGCCGCCAAATTACGCGGGTCGGGATGCGTGGTTCCGCCGTGCAGAAGTCCTGGCCCAAGCGCGTAAACAGCTCGATTCGTTTCGCCCGTTTTAGGCAGCCCCGCAGACTTTGTGTCGTACGTACGACACAAAGGTTGCAGTCCGGGGATCGCCGATGGGGTGCGGCAGGCCTAACGGAGGCCGATCAGGGAGTTGATTTTTTCCCGCACGGCGGGGTCCATGCGGATGATCGGGGGCCAGGGGCGGTGGAAACCTTCGCCGGGGAGTTTGCGGGTGGCATCGATTCCGAGTTTTCCGCCGGCGGCGATTTCGCTTGTGGCGTGGTCGAGTACATCGGCCGGGCCGCGGGTGAGGAGGGTGTCGCGGCCGGGGTCGGTGTTGGCGCAGAGCCGGAAGAGGACGTCGCTGGTGTTGTGGACGTCGGCATCCTCATCGAGGACGACGAGGTACTTCGTGAACATCATTTGTCCCATGCCCCAGAGGCCGTGCATGATTTTGTAGGCCTGCATCGGGTAGGTTTTCCGGATGCTGACGAACACGAGGTTGTGGAAAACGCCCTCGGCGGGCAGTGCGATGTCGACGATCTCGGGAAAGTTCATTTGCAGCAGCGGCAGGAACAACTTCACAGACGCGCTGCCGATGTAGAAATCCTCCATGGGCGGGCGTCCGACGATGGTGGCGGGGTAGACGGCGTTTTTGCGGCGGGTGATCGCGGTGATGTGGAAGACGGGATAGGGTTCCGGGAGTGTGTAGAACCCGGTGTGATCGCCGAACGGTCCTTCTTCGCGCAGCGGTTCGGTGGGATCGACATAGCCTTCGATGACGACATCCGCGTCGGCGGGGACTTCGAGGTCGTTGGAGATGCAGCGGACGAGGTCGACGGATTGTTTGCGCAGGTAGCCGGCAAGGAGGAATTCGTCGAGGCCATCGGGCAGGGGGGCGGTGGCGGCGAAGGTCAGGACGGGGTCGCCTCCGAGGAAGATGGAGACGGGCATGCGGGTGCCGGTCTGGTAATAGCGTTTTCCGTGGCGCGCGGCGACTTTCTGAAGCTGCCAGTGGAGCCCGGTGGTGGCGGGGTCGTAAACCTGGATTCGGTACATGCCGACGTTGCGTTCCCCGGTATCGGGGTCGCGGGTGACGACGCAGGGCAGGGTGAGGAAGCGGCCGGCATCGAGCGGCCAGCATTTGAGGATGGGCAGGTCGAGGAGCGTGGGCGGCTGGGAATTAAAGCCGGCGGGTTTCGAGACATCGGGTGCGGGCGGCCAGGGATCGCGGCGCGGGGCGGGGGGATCGACGCGGTGGACGACTTCCTGGCAGGGGGCGGAGCGGACGGTTTTGGGCCGGGCGTGGCGGAGTTCGAAAGCGGTGGAAAGCAGTTTGAGCGCTTCGCGCAGGGAGGCGGGCGGCCGGGCCTTGATGAGCGAGCCGAGCTGGGCGGCGGCGGCGTCGACGGACTCGGTTCCGAGGGCGAGGGCCATGCGTTTCCAGGAGCCGAGGAGGTTGATGGCGACGGGGAACGGGGACGGGCGGCCGAGGACGGTGGGTTTTTCGATGAGGAGCGCTTTGCCGCCGCCGGGCGATTTCATTTCGCGATCGGCGAGTTCGGTGATTTCGAGTTCGGTTGCGACGGGCTGCGGGACGCGGCGGAGTTCGCCGGCGGCATCCAGAGCGTTGATGAAATCGGCCAGGGACGGAAACGCCATGCGGGCAATTTAGCGGGAAGGCGGGAGATCCAAAAGCAATTAACCGCGGATGAACATGGAGCGACGCGAATGGTTGGAGCGAACTCGACCCCGCCGGGTGGATTTGCGCGGGTGCGTGGGTTCCACGCGAACCGCGTGAGAATTCCGCTTCCGGGCGTTGCGGGCGCGCGTTTTTCCGTGGAAATCGGGCAAAAAACAGGCTGGCACCGGCGCTGCTAAGGGAAGAAACAGAATCGGGTTGACAGTGTGGACGGATTGCCTAGAGTTCGCGGACTGTCTGCCAGAACAACAAACCAATCGAGTTAAAGCATATGAAGAGAATGAGCAAAACAATGCGAGCGTTCACCCTGATTGAACTGCTCGTGGTGATCGCGATCATCGCGATTTTGGCGGCGCTGTTGCTGCCGGCGCTGGCGAAGGCGAAAGCCCGGGCGCAGAAGATCAATTGCGTGAACAATGTGAAGCAGGACGTTCTGGCGTTTCGCATTTGGGAAGGGGACAACAACGAGCAGTTCCCGATGCAGGTTCCGATGTCGCGTGGCGGGGCGATGGAAGCCCGCGGCCGCAAGTGCATCAGTGCGAACCAGACCGGCAACTTTAACAGCACGAGTGGCGCCTGCTACGGCGTGTTCTCGATGTTCCTGGTGATGTCGAACGAGCTGTCGACCCCGAAGGTTCTTTTCTGTCCGTCGGAATGGCAGACGCAGCGCCAGATTGCGACCAGCTTTGCGGGCACGTCGGCGACGACGGCATCGGGCACGACGTTCTACAACAACGACAATGCGGTGAGCTATTTTGTGGGCATCGACGCGATGGACACGAATCCGCAGATGTTCCTGGTGGGCGATCACAGCATGGGTTGGATGAACAACGGCAACGAGCCGGTGGATCCGAACCTGTTCGGCTCGGGCGCGATTGTGACGGCGATTGGCACGAATTACACTGCGGTGGGCAAGACGGACACGACGTGGATTGCCTGGGGTGACACGCCTGCGCACACGAAGCAGGGCAACATTGGTTTCACGGACGGCAGTGCGCGTTCCCTGTCGCGCGCGGACCTGCAGGATGCCTGCAAGGCCTCGGGTGACGGTTACCACACGGCTCCGGACGGCAACGTGACGGTGGGCGGCAGCAATCGCCTCCAGTTCCCCGGCACGCTGTAATTGATCTGTTGGTTTGGAGTTTGTCAGGAAAGGCGCCCCTCGCGGGCGCCTTTCGCTTTTTGGGATGGAGTGCCGGCGTGCCGGAGCGGAGGGGCTGTTGGAAGGCGGCCCTGTTGATCCGTCACTTCATTGCTGTGTTGCCGTGAGGCGGATGATTTCGCGCAGGCGGGTTTGGGGTCGGAACCCGGTGAGTGCGGCGAGTTTGGCAACGGAAGGTTTGCGCTGGCGCATGTCTTCGAACCCGGTCCGGTAGGCGCGGTCGTAGGGGACGAGCTGGATGCGGGACCGGGACTGGAGAACGTCGATGACGGTTCGGGCGAGTTGGAGGATGCTGATCTGTTCGGTGGTGCCGACGTTGAACACCTGGCCGGCGGCGCCGGGGTGGTTTTGGAGGCGGACGAGGGATTCGATGGTATCGGCGACGTAGCAGAAGCAGCGGGTTTGGGAGCCGTTGCCGAAAACCTTGAGCGGGCGGCCGGCGCGGGCATCTGCGACGAACCGTGGCAGGACCATTCCGAATCGGCCGGTCTGGCGTGGTCCGACGGTATTGAAGAGGCGGGCGACGACGACGGGGACGTTGCGTTCCTGGTGGTAGGCGAGTCCGAGGAATTCATCCACGAGTTTCGAGCAGGCGTAGCCCCAGCGGCGGTGGTCGGGCGGGCCGATGAGCAGGTCCTGGGTTTCGCGGAGCACGGGCCGGGAACTTTTGCCGTAGACTTCGGAGGAGGAGGTGAGCAGGACGGGGGTGCGGCGGGCGGCGGCGGCTTTGAGGAGGACTTCTGTTTCGTGCAGGTTGGTTTCGAGGGTGCGGATGGGATTTTGGAGGACCCATTCGACGCCGACGGCGGCGGCGAGGTGGTAGACGGCGTCCGCCGATGAAACCACGCGTTTCAATTGGGCGCAGTTGGAGACTTTGGAGACGATGACGCGGAGGGCGGGATGCCGTCGGACGGAGTGGAGGTTGGCGAGGGATCCGGTGGACAGGTCGTCGATGACGGTGACGGAATGGCCGTCGGCGAGGAGGCGTTCGACGAGGTGGGATCCGATGAACCCGGCGCCGCCGGTGACGAGGACGGAGGAAGCGCGGCTGGTTTTGGGTGCTTGGGCGGCGGGCTTTTTCAATGGAGGCTGGGGTCGGAAGGGGAGTTGGTGTTATGGGCGGCGGCTTCGGGCCGTTTTTCGGGCGGGGCGGGCCTGGTGTCGGCGATGGGCGCGGGTTTTTCGCGTCCGCTGTTGAGGGCCTGGGCGACGGCTTCGGCGAGTTCCTGGCGGTAGGCGGGGTCGGCGATGCGTTCGGCTTCCTCGGGATTGGACAGGTAGCCGCCTTCGATGAGGACGGCGGGTCGGTTCTGTCCGCGGAGCACGCCGAGGAACCGGGCATGGCGGAGGCCGCGGTCGATGCCGGCGACGGGGAGGAGGGCCTGGTGGAGGGTGGCGGCGAGCTGGAGGTTTTCGGCGTCGAAGGCGTTGTTGGTGAACACGAGGGTGGCGTCGTCGTCGTAGCCGCGGGTGAGGGTGGACGGCATGCCGCTGGGGGTGAGGGAGTAGGTTTCGATGCCTGCCTGGTCCTGGTTAGGTGCTGCGGAATTGAAGTGGAGGCTGATGAAGAGGTCGGCGTGGTGTTCCTCGGCGAAGGCGACGCGGTTGGAGAGGGGCAGGTCGACGTCGTTGGTGCGGGTCAGGAAAACCTGCCATCCGTTGGCGGCGAGCAGGGGGGCGAGTCGCAGGGCCCAGTCGAGAGTGTATTGTTTTTCCGGGGTGCCGTCGACGACGCTGAGGGCGCCGGGGAGCGAGCCGCCGTGTCCGGGGTCGATGACGATGACGCGGTTGGACTTGGTGATGGCGGGGAACGGGCGGGCGAGCGGCTCCAGGTTTTTTTTCAGGTCGAGGGGGTGGAGGTAGGGCAGGCCGTTGCTGATTTGGGGTTCGAAAGCGAGGTGGAATTCCAGTCCGTTGCGTGTGGCGAGGAGGCTGTTGGGATGGAGGAGGAAGGTTCCGTTGGTGGTGGTGAAGGAGTAGGTGGGCGCGGGGAGCGGGCCTGTTTGGCGGAGCGGGCCGAATCCGTTGTCGCGTGTCCATCGGGCGAGGCTGGTCCAGGGCTCGATGGCGGGCGCGGGCGCGGGCCGTGGCAGCGGGGTGACGGCGGGCGGCGGTTTGGGGGGCGCGGTCCTGGCGGTCGAATTGGTGGCGGTGAGGGCGGGTTTGTAGGCTGCTGGGGGGCGCCAGGCGACGGGTGGAGGCGGTTCGGCCGGGGGCGGCGTGGAGGTGTCGAGGGCCCTGGGGCCGCGGACGGGTTGGGGTGGCACCGCACAGCCGGCGAAGGCCAGCAGGAGAATCAGGATGGTCTTTCCCGGCTTCAACACGCGCCCATTGTGGGGATGGCGGTTCGCGACTCAAGCGGATTTCTGGCGGGGTGGATTCGGGGTTGTTGTCGCGGGTGCAAACCCGCATATTCCGGGGGTATCAACTCATTTTTGTGAAACTATTGGTGGCCATAACGGGGGCCAGCGGCGCGTTGTATGCGCAGCGGCTGCTGGACAATCTGGATGCGGGCCGGCACGAAGTTCACGTGGTGCTGAGCGCCTATGCGAACCAGGTGGTGGCGGAGGAGCTGCCGGGGGGCTTGCGGCTGCCGGCCGGGGCGCGGCAGCACGCCTTGAAGAGCATGAACGCGCCGTTCGCAAGCGGGTCGAATCCGCCGGACGCGATGGTGGTGATTCCGTGCACGATGGGGACGCTGGGGCGGATTGCGCATGGCTACAGCGAGGATGTGTTGTTGCGGGCGGCGGACGTGGTGCTGAAGGAGCGGCGCAAGCTGATCCTGGTGCCGCGGGAAACGCCGATCAGCCTGGTGCATGTGAAGAACATGGAATTGTTGTTGCAGGCGGGGGCGATCCTGCTGCCGGCGAACCCGAGTTTTTACGCCGGGGCGCAGACGATGACGGATCTTGTGGATTCGGTGGTGGCGCGGGTGCTGGATCATTTGGGGGTTGAGAATCATCTGGTGCCGAGGTGGGCGAGCCAGGCGGAGAGGGAATGAGGTTCCTTAAGAAATGGCTTTCGTTTGTGCGGTTTTCGCACACGGTTTTTGCGCTGCCGTTTGCGCTGGCGGCGATGATGGTGGCGGCGCGGGAGCATCGGGGCTGGCCGGGCTGGCGGGTGTTCGGGTTGATCCTGGCGGCGATGGTGTGTGCGCGGACGTGTGCGATGGCGTTCAACCGGATTGTGGACCGGAAATTTGACGCATTGAATCCGCGCACGGCGGGGCGGCATCTGCCCACGGGGCAGGTGAGCCTGGCGGGGGCGGTCACGCTGTGTGCGGTTTCCGGGGCGGGGCTGGTCGTCGCGGCGTGGTTTCTGAATCCGATCTGTTTCTACCTATCCCCGGTGGCGCTGGCGACGGTTTGTTTTTATTCCCTGACCAAGCGGTTCACGGATTACACGCATGTGTTCCTGGGCATTGCGCTGGCGCTGGCGCCGGTGGGGGCGTGGCTGGCGGTGAAGGGCGGCGATATATCGGGCTGGGAATGGATCCAGGCGGGGGTGCTGGCGGCGGCGGTGGTGTTGTGGCTGGTGGGGTTCGACATTATTTACGCGCTGCAGGATTACGAGTTCGACCGGTCGAGCGGGTTGCGGTCGCTGGTGGTGGCGTGGGGGCCGCGCAACGCGCTGGGCGCGGCTTTCCTGGCGCACCTGGCGATGTGCGGGCTGCTGCTGTTGTTCGGATTGCTGTGCCGGTTCCGGCTGGCCTACCTGATCGGCTGGGGGCTGATCCTGGCCTGCCTGGTGCTGGAGCACTGGATTGCGCGGCGCCGGAGCCTGGGCTGGATCAACGTGGCGTTCTTCCGGTTGAACGCGCTGGTGAGCACGATCTTTCTGGCGGTGACCGCGGCGGAGGTGGTGGTGGGTGGATTCAGATGGCGTTAGGAATGGCTCAGGGCAGGGGGATGTCCCTGAGATCGAACGGCACTTTGAGCGTGTGCCGGTCGGCGATGGCTTTCACCACGAGTTTCATGGAGTTGTCGAGGGGCTGGCTGAGTCCGAGCGATTTCTGAACGGGCCCGCCGTTGATGGACCAGCTCGAGATGCCGTTCGAAACCTTTTTTCCGGCTGCGTCCACGACTTCGATGGAATCGATCCCGCTTTCGTCCCCCGCGAACTCGATTGAGAGCGAGCGGACATTCTGGCCGGGGGCGCCGGAGACGGTGATGCTGGTGACGCTGTTGGAGGGGATGGCGAGGGTTTTCTTTCCGGGGCCGGCGAGGCCGCCCAATTCAAACGTGCGCAGGGTCCCTTTGTCGGCGAGTTCGAGTGAACCCCGGAGCCGGGAGATTTTGGTGGCTGCACGGGAGGCGGGGGTGAGGTTCAGTTCGGCCTGGGGCGGGGCGGCTTTGGCCGAGTTGTTGAATTTCGAATTCCGGAAAAAGGCGTTCGAGAATTCCTTGTATTTTCCGGCTTCGTGAAAGATGTCCTTGGCGGCCGGAAGGGCTGAGCCCTTGTCATCGACGCCCTCCTCGATGGTGACTTTTCCGTACTCGGTGAACTTGTCCACCTCGGGTCCGGCGAGCGAGACAGTGAGCCGGAGGGAGAGGGTGCCGCGGCTGACGTTGTCGTCGCCGAAGGTGGCGACGCGGGTTTCCTCGATGCGGAAGGGAGTGACGGTGACGGCGGCCGAGGCGGATTGTGCGATGGCCAGGGCGGCTAGTATTGCGGCGAGCGGAAGATGCCGGGCGACCCTTGAAAGCGGCAATTTGTGAGTGGATCGAGGATTCATTTGGAGCATATCGGATGATTCGTTGGAAGCTTGAATTCGCACTAAAAGGAGAACTGGAGGTCCCATTCGATTTTGCGGTTATAAGTTCCGGGGACGCCAACGCCGAACATGCCGTGGCCGAGAGTGACGGAGAAGTTCCAGCGCCGGGTGATATTCCAGGACGGTTCGAGTTCGATGACGGCTCCGGAATCCTCGCCGCCGACCCAGTCGAAGGTGAATTTGGGATTCAGTTTCAGGGAGACGGTTCTTCGCCAGGAGGTTTTGAGGGCAAGTTCGAGTTTAGTGTAATTGATGGGTGGGAACGAGGCGTCGCCGGCGACGGAGAAGGTCTGTTCGAGGAGCGGCGTGAAGGTGGTGGACCATTTGGGCGCGGTTTGGGGGGAGCTGAGCGCGGCGATCGGGATCATTTGTTCGGCACCGAGGCCGAGCTGGTATTTTCCGTTGCCGAGGGATTTGGGGTTGGCGGAGGGAAAGGTGGTTTCCTCGAAAAATCCCAACTCAGTGGCACCGGCGGCGAACGGGTGGAGATCCATGCGCGTCTTGATATCGCCGAGTCCGGGGTCTCCGGGGTCGCCGTTTTTCTTGTCCACGAATGGAATATCGACCCGGTAGAGCGTGAAGGGTCCGTCGGGGGTGTATTCGAGCCGGAGCGTGGTGCGGCTGGATTCCTGGGGAGAACCGCGGTTGGTGAACTGTCGTTTGATTTCGGCGTGGTATTCCAAAGGCAGTTCGGCCCCGGAAAAATCCGATTCGGCCTTGAGGGCTTCCGAATTTGTGGCGGCGGGTGCGGGTGGGGGTGGCGGGGATTGAACGGGCGCCGATTCAGCGCCGCTGCACATCGCGGTCGCGGCGAGAACCGAGCAGGCGCAGGCAGCGGGAAAGAGTTCCCGTTTGAGGTGCGCCGCGATTGCGTTGATGAACATGCGCGGATTCCTGGGGCGTCGAAGCCGGTGAGTGCGCCGCTTTTTTCGATTCGGCGGCGGCAGTCAAAACCCTGGCCCAATCTTTGTCGAGCATGAACACCCAGTCGGAAGGGTACTCTCTGAAAAAATCTTCAAACCCGGACAGCCACCGCTGGGTTCCGTGGTCGATGTCGGAGGCGACGTAAGCGGTGGCGGCCATGAGGCGGATTTTATTTCCGTCCATGTGGATGTATCCCGGCAGGATGGGAGCGCCGGTCCGGCTGGAGAGGCGGGCGGGCCAGGCGGGGCTGTGGACGGGCTGTCCGAAGATGCGGGTGGGGACCGTATCGGGCCCGGTGTGGATGAGGTCGGTGGTGCCGACGACGATTTTGCCGTCGTGAAGTGCGCGGACGATCTGGCGCATGACGGTGGCGGGCGGGGTATTGCGGACGAGGATGAAATCCGGGCCGAGTTTCCGGAGGTATTCGAGCATGAGATCCCGCCGGCCGGGTTGTCGGGGTTCGCGCACGAGGAGGACGGTGGGATGGAAGGCGTGGAGTCGGGCGCTGCTCAGGACGGCGCCGGCGCAGTGGGGGACGAGGACGAGCACGCCGCGGCCCTGGGCGGCGAGTTGCGGAAGCTGCTCGAGGACCGAGTTGTCGAGGGCGGAATCGTCCAGCAATCCGGCCCGGCCGTTTCGGTGGAGCCGGGCGAACTGCAGGGCGGCTTCCTGAATGTTGTGGATCATCCGCGAGAAAACGGGCCATGGGTCGGGGCGGTCGGTGGCGTGGCAGAAGTTTCCGGCGGCGCGTCGGAGGTAGCTTCGCGGGATCCAGTAGCCGGCGCGGAGGGGCGCGAGCAGGGCGAATAGAACGGCACGGGCGAGGGGCCGCGGCAAGGCGGCTAAGCATTGGCCAAGGCGGTGGAGCGGCCGCGCGATGGCATCTTTAAACGGTCTGAAATGCATCTGAATCCTGCGAGCTGTTGCAGCTCGCCGAATTCGCCCGGGAACAGATACCGGCACGGTGCCGGTTCATCCGGGCGGCGTTTTTTTAGCAACGCCAGGCATGGAACTAATTCAGGCTGGGGGTTCTTGTCAAGCGCGAGGGCGGGGCGTGATTCAACCGAGCGGGCACGCGACAGTGACCAAGGGTGGCGGCCCCGAAACTGCCGCCTGATTGACCACGCCGTGCGGGGGTTTATCGGTTGCTAGGCATCAACTCCTGGCAAGGGCGCTGTCGACGGCGTGGAGGAGTTCGGAGGGATGGCAGGGCTTGGGGAGGGTGCGGCAGGCGCCGAGTAATCCGGCCATGGTGAGATAATTGGCGGGCGCGTTGCGGCCGCCGCCGGAGACGGCGATGATGCGAACGGACGGTTTGGTGCGTTTGAGGGCCTGGATGGTTTCGAGGCCTTCCTGGTCGGGCATGATGAGGTCGGTGATGACGAGGTCGACCGGGGATTGGGTGAACTGGCGGACGGCTTCAATGCCGTTCGATGCGGTTTGCACCTGGTGTCCGGCCTTTGTGAGCGCGAGTCCTGCGGCGCGCCGGAAATCCTCGTTGTCATCCACCAGTAAAATCAGAGCCATTTGGAAAGTTCATCGACGGGACGACCCGCGGCTGTATCGGGGAATTCCTGAGAATCGCGGGGCAAGGGAGTTTACCGCGGATGGCGCGGATGATGTTGAGAAGTGATCTGGCAGGGTTATGGGGACATGAGGTTATGGCGGATGGCGTAGCGGGTGAGGGAGGCGACGTTGTCGATGGCGAGTTTCCGCATGATATTCTGGCGGTGGGTTTCGACGGTTTTGGGGCTGATTTGGAGTTGGATGGCGGTGCTTTTGGTATTGATGCCCTGGGCGATGCAGCGGAGCACTTCGCGTTCGCGGGGCGACAGGGCGCTGGGGCCGGGTTCGGGAGGTGCGGTGGGGGAATCGGTCGCGTTTTGGAGGGCGGCGCGGGATTGCGGGCAGAGGTAGAGCTGGCCGGCGAGGACGGCATCGACGGCTGCGGGCAGGAGTTGGGCCGAGTTGGTTTTGGCGACGAAGCCGCTGGCGCCGGCTTTCATGGCTTGATTGACGGTCCAGGGGTCGGCATCGGCCGCGAACATGAGGATGCGGGTGCGGGGGGAGGCGGCCCGGATTTCGGCGGCGAGGTCGAGCCCGTTTTTTCCGGGGAGATGGACATCGAGGACGACGAGGTCCGGCTGGTGGGTGGCGAAGTGGAGGCGGGTTTCCGCGGCGTTATTGGCTTCGTGGATTTGGGAGCCTGGCAGGTGGTGTTCGAGGGAGATGCGCATCCCGGTGCGGACCATGGGATGATCGTCGACGAGGACGATGGAGGGGCTTGGGGTTGATGTCATTCGTAGTTAGGGGCAGCTGATTGGGTTGTGCGGACGGCCTCGCCGAGGGCCTGGAGAAGGATTTCGGCATTGTGGGGTTTGTGGAGGATGTGGGAGATGCCGAGTTGTTGGAAGGCGTAGTGGGCTTCGGCGCCGGCTTTTCCGAGCAGTCCGCCGCTGGAGACGATGACGGGCAGTTCGGGTGAGACGGCGCGGAGTGCGCGGCAGAGGGTGATGCCGTCCATGAGGGGCATCATGAAATCGGTGATGACGGCGCGCACCTGGTGGCGGCGGGTGACGAAGAGTCCGAGGGCTTCGATGCCGTCCTGGGCGGGGATGACTTTGTAGCCGTTGCGTTCGAGGGTGCGCTGGGTGGCGTCGCGGATGGCGGGTTCGTCGTCGACGACGAGGACCCATTCGCCGTTGCCTTTTGGGATGTGAGGGGTGGAGGCGGGGCTGCTGTCGGCGGGGGAATCCTTCGTGGTGGCCGGGAGGTGGATTTCGAAGGTGGTGCCTTTGCCGGTGCTGGAGGTGAAGGAGATGAAGCCTTTGAGCTGGTTGACGATGCCGAGGACGGTGGTGAGGCCGAGGCCGGTTCCGTGTCCTTCGCCTTTGGTGGTGAAGAAGGATTCGAAGATATGTTCGCGGGCGGAATCGGGGATGCCGGTGCCGGTGTCGGTGACGCGGATGCGAACGTACGGACCGGGGGCGGTGTCTTTGCGCATGGAGGCGAAGTGTTCGTCGAGCTCGACGTTTTCGGCCTGGAGAGTGAGGGTGCCGCCGTTGGGCATGGCATCGCGGGCATTGACGCAGAGGTTGAGGAGGACCTGGTGGAGCTGGGACACTTCGGCGGGGACGGGCCAGAGGTTGGCGCCGCAGGTTTCCTCGACCTGGATGGTGCGGGGGAAGGTTTCGCGGGCGATTTTGGCCATGTCGCGGAGGAGGTGGCGGATCTGGACGGGTTCGCGGCGGCCCTCGGTGCCGCGGGCGAAGCTGAGGAGTTGTTTGACGATGCTGGCGCCGCGTTCGGCGCTGGACTCGATGGTGCGGGCGAGTTCCTTGCGGCTGGCGGGGTCCTCGTCGAGCTGGAGCAGCGGGGCGCTCATGAGGATGGGGGCGAGGATATTATTGAGGTCGTGGGCGATGCCGCTGGCGAGGCTGCCGATGCCTTCGAGGCGCTGGGCGCGGAGGAATTTGCTTTCGAGCAGTTTTTTTTCCGTGAGATCCTCGCGGACGGCGACGAAGTGGGTGATTTCGCCGCGGGCATTTCGGAGCGGGGAGATGGAGGACATTTCCCAGTAGAGGGTGCCATTTTTGCGGCGGTTGTGGAATTCGCCCTGCCATTCCCTGCCGGCGGTGATGGTTTCCCACATGTGGCGGTAATGGTCAGGTTCCATTTCGCCGGATTTGAGCAGGCGCGGGTTGCGTCCGAGCACTTCCTCGGCGGGGTAGCCGGTGACCTGGGTGAACTTGGGGTTGACGTATTCGATGTTGCCCGCGGCGTCGGTGATGATAATGGAGGCGGGGCTGCATTCGACGGCGCGGGCGAGTTTTCGGACTTGCTCCTCCTGCTTGAGCAGGTCGAGGGCGAACGAGACATCGGCCGCGGCCTTGGCGAGCAGGCCGACTTCGCGTTCCTGGAACGCGCCGGGTTCCTCGCCGTAGACCACCAGCACGCCGCAGATGTTGCCCTGGAACCGGAGCGGGAGGCTGACGGCGGAACGCAGTCGGAATCTCGACGCGGCATCGCGAAACGATTCCGCGCGCGGGTCGGTGAGAAAATCGTTCGAGACGCAGGGTTCTCCGGTCCGGATGGAGATGCCGACGGGTCCGCGTCCGATGGGGACGTCCTCGGCGCTGACGTTGAGTTGGTCGAGGTATTCGGTGCTTTCGCCGGCGCGAGCCACGGGGGTGATGCCGGCGGTGGCGGGGTTGAGCCAGCCGATCCAGGCGAGGCGGAAGCCGGCGGTGACGGCGGTGATGCGGCAGATTTCGGCGAACAATTGGTCCCGGGAGCGGGCGCGGAGGAGGGTTTCGTTAATCTGGCTGAGGGCGGCGAAGAGCTGGTTGAGGCGGCGGATTTCCATTTCCGCCTTGTGTTTGTAGAGGCCGATTTCGATGCCGGTTCGCAGTTCGCGGTCTTCGAATGGTTTCAGGATGTAGCCAAGGGGGGCGGCGGAATTGGCGCGCTGGAGCGTGGAGTCCTCGGCGCAGGCGGTAAGAAAAATTACCGGCAAATCATATCGTTTCCTGATCTCCTCCGCCGCGGCGATGCCATCCATGGGACCTTTCAACCGGATGTCCATGAGAACGACCGTTGGCTGGCAGGAGCCTGCGAGTTCGACGGCGGCCGGGCCGTTGTCGGTTATTCCGGCGATCGTGTAGCCCATCCGGGCGAGGCGGGCCTCGATGTCGGCGGCCACAATGAGCTCGTCCTGCGCGATCAGGATCCGGGTATTTTTCATACTAAAAGGGGGAAAGGCATGTCTGAAGGAGCTGGGCGCGAGCCCGCCGGCGATGAGCCCGGGGCGGGTCAAGGTGGATTCTGACGACTTTACGGGTGCGGAATCGTGACCGGGCGGGGGCGCAGCATCTCCGCTTGTTATCTCTTGCGTTGCAGAATTCGCGAGCGCCGATTGAAGATTCATCCAAATCACGGCTTACACCGCGTTTTCAGCCCTGCTCTTCGGGGGACAGGCTAGGCTGAAGCGGGGGGCGGATTCCAGCGGCAAATGCGGTTCGCGGTTGTAGGAAGAATCCGACAGGGCGGGATTGGTCAGCCGCGGCCGGGTCGGGCGAGGTCGTGGCGGATGGCGTAGAGGACGAGTTCCGCGGTGGTGGTGAGCTGGAGTTTTTTGAGAATGCGGCTGCGGAAGGTGCTGATGGTTTTGGGGCTGAGCTGGAGTTCGGCGGCCATGGCTTTGCCGGATTTGCCGGAGGCGATGAGTCGGAGCACGAGGAATTCGCGTTTGGAGAGATTTTCGTGGGGCAATCCCGAGCCGCGGGTGACGAAGCCTGCGACGATGCGGGCGGCGAGGCCGGGGCTGACGAATTGATTTCCGGCGAGCAAGGATTGTGCGGCGAGGTTGAGTTCCTCGGGGGCCCGTTCCTTGGTGAGGTAGCCGGCGGCGCCGAGGCGGAGTGCATGGGCGGCGAACTGATCTTCGGGATGCGCGCTGTAGATCAGGACCGGCAGTCGGGCGCGGAGCCGTTTGACGTCCCGCAACACCTCCAGGCCGCTGCGGTCAGGCAGGCTGATGTCGAGGATGAGGAGATCCCAGCGGTGTTTATGGACCAGGGCCAGGGTATCGCGGGCGTTGCCGGCTTCGCCGAATGCGGCCCCGGGAAATCCTTCGCTGAGGATCTGGCGGATGCCGACGCGGGTGGAGGCGTGGTCTTCCGCAATCAGGAAATTCTTGGGCCCGGCTATTTGTTTCATGGCGGGTCGAGGGGCAGGGTGATGCGGACGCAGGTGCCGCGGCCGGGGGTGGCCCGGAGTGTGAGCCATCCGCCGAGGGTGGTGGCGCGTTCCCGCATGCCGAGCAGGCCGAGGGCTTTCGGGTCGGATTCCTGGGCGGGGGTGATGCCGCGTCCATTGTCGTTGACCTGGAGCACGAGCTGGCGGCGGGCGGTGTGGAGCCGGACATCGACGCGGGTGGCGCGGGCGTGGCGGGCGATATTGCTGAGGATTTCCTCGAAGATGCGGAACAGGCCGGTGACGATGGGTGGGGCGGGTGCGGGCAGTTGGCGGGGGAGGTGGGTGCGGCAGGGGATCTGGGTGCGTTCCTGGAAGGCGCGGGTCTGCCATTCGATGGCGGCGGGCAGGCCGAGTGCGTCGAGGACGGCGGGGCGCAATTCAGTGGCGATGCGGCGGACGGTTTGCGCGTGGCGATCGACGCGGCCGATCATGGCGGCGACTCGATGGCGGACGGGGTCAAGTTTCGGGGATTTGGCCTCGGCGAGGCGGCGCGAGAGCCAGGCGAGGTCGAGTTTGAGGTCGGTGAGGGCGTGGCCGAGGTCGTCGTGGATGGTTCGGGCGATGCGGGTGCGTTCCTCTTCGCGGACGGTGTTGAGGCGGACGGCGAGGGCGCGGAGGTGTTCGCGGGAAGTGGCGAGTTGTTGTTGTTGGAGTTTGCGTTCGGTGATATCGCTGAAGGCGGCGACCATGCCGGCGGGTTTGCGGGAGGCGTCCCAGAGGGGGGCGGCGTTCGAGTAGAGGATGATGCGTTTGCCGCCGGGCCGTTCCAGGCTGAATTCCATTCCGGAGAGTGGTTTTCGGCTGCGGAGGACCTTTTCGAACGGCAGTTCCCAGAATCGGAAGCTTCCGCCTTCGACGGTGAAGAATTTCCAGGCCGGGTCTGCGTAACCGCGGCCGATGATCTGGCGGCGGCGCAGTCCGAGGATGCGTTCCGCGGCGGCGTTGGCGAATGTGATGAGGCCGGTTTTATCGAACAGGAGGATTCCGTTGGGGGTGATTTCGGCGATGCTGCGCTGGCGCCGGTCGCTTTCCTGGAGGGCCTGTTCGGCGTTGAGCCGGCCGGAGATATCGCGGATGGCGGCGACGTGGATGGAGCGGCCGCGGCACTTGAGGTAGCTGCCGCTGACTTCGACGGGAAAGCGGGATCCGTCTTTGCGGCGGTGCCAGCGGAACACGGCGCGTGTTTTGCCTTTGCGAATGGCTTCCGACGTCCTGGTGGGTTCGGCCGAGACATCGACGGCCTTGAGTTGGAGCAGTTCGCGACGGTTATAGCCGTAGAGCCGTTCCGCGGACAGGTTGGCATCGAGGAATCTGCCGGTTTTGCGGTCCACCAGGAAGATGGCGTCGGATTCGGCTTCGAAGAGTTTGCGGTAGACTTCCTCGCGGTCGAGGAGGGCTTGGAAGGCGCGGCGTCCGTCGGTGGGGTTGAGTTTGCGGCCGGGGAGGCGGCGCAGGGATTCGGCGAGTGGCCAGGGGAGGGGCAGCGGATCCCGGTGTGCCGCGGCGCGAGCGGCGCGGCGGGAAGCGCGAGGTTTTGGCCGGGTGCTGGTTCGGCGCGGACCTTCAGATTTCATGGGCCGGTGGCGTCGTCCGGCGGGGGCCGGTGGCGCGGATTTCAGGCTAAACCGATCCGCTGTTCCAAGTCGAGCGCGCGGGAGTTGATCCGTTTTTTCAATGGTGAATTTCAGGGTTGACCGGCGATCTCTTTGTCCCGGGCTTCCGCGGCCGCGATTTCCTGCCAGGACGGAGCCTGCCAGAGCTGGAGGCATTTTTGGTTTCCCCAGACGAGGTTGTTGCCGTCGCCCGAGAATCTCGCGCCCAGGAAACCCGTGCCCGGCGCCTGGAGTGTGAAGACGTTCTGCCAGCCGTCCGTATCGTAGAGCCGGACCGCTTCCTTGTCGTCGCTGCTGACCGCGAACCGGCGGCCGTCGGGCGAGAAGTCAACGGAATGAGTTCCGTTGAAGAAGCTGCCCAGAGTGGCTGCCGGGGTCCAGTCGGCGGTATGCCAGATGGGGGCCACGCCCAGGTCGCTGGCGAGGGCGAAGAGTTTTCCGTCGGGCGAATAGCGGGCCGAGACGCCCTCGCGGATTGTCACATTGACCCGGGAGGATTTCTGCAGGACGAGGTCGCGTTGAACGGCGGGTTCGCCTTCAAAGCTGATGGTTGTGATGAATCGTCCATCCGGTGAAATGTCGCCGCAGTGCGAATCGGTCGTGTCGGCCCAGGATTGGATTTCCCGGCCGGTGGCGAGGTCCCATTCGTGGTTGGAGTTGTCGGTCCCGGAGTAGCCGCAGAACCTGGATTCGTCGGGACTGAAGCAAGTGGGGAAGGCCTCGCCGGTGCCAACGGAGATGACCCGTGCCACCGTGCCCCGCTCCAGGTCCCAGATTTTAATGATGCCATTCATCGAACCCACGGCCAGCCACCGGCCTTTTTTTGAAAAGAGATACCAGTACTGCAGTTCGCTCGACAGCGCGGTGTCGTCCGTGACCCGGAAGGCGCCGGGTTGGCGTTCGCCTGAAGGCGACCATTTGGCCACCTCTCCGGTTCTTTGCAGGGTCCAAACCGAGCGTCCATCGCCCGCGAAGCCCCAGGCGACGACGCCCGGGGCAAAAGTGGTGCGGGATTGGTGCGGATGCGGAACGCTTGCATCCCATAAGCAGACCGTTCCGTCCTTGGCGCCGCTCACCAGCGTTTTCTGGTCGGGCATCACGATCACCCGCCAGACTTCCTGCGAATGGCCGCGCATTGTCTCGAGGCACTTGTGTTCGGCTAAATCCCAGATGCGGATTGTCTGGTCTGCGCTGCTGGACACGAGTTGTTTTCCACCGTCCAAAAATGCCAGTCCGCCGACCCACGACAGGTGGCCCTGCAATTGGCCGGATTCCTTGCCGGTGGCGACGTCCCAGAGACGAATGGTGGAGTCGTCGAACCCTGCTCCGGAGACGAGTGTTTTGCCGTCTGGGGAGAACGCCAGTGCGGTGACATAATTCCGGGCGGCGGGCGCGGTCCACAATTCGGCGCCCGTCCGCAGGTCGACCAGGCAGATCGAGGCTTGGGAGTCTTCCGCGAACGAGTAGGCTGCCAGCGTCAGGTCGGGCGTGCAGGCGAAGGCGTCGCCCAGCTTCAACGCTGTGGAGGTTCTTCCGGGGTAAGTGGCGATTTTCGTTCCATCCGGCATGTGCCAGAGCGTGATCTGGCTGCCGCTTTGGCCAACCGAGAAAGTTGCCAGCGTTTTGCCATCGCTCGAAAAGGCAAGGCCCGTGCCGACCCCCTTCAGGGGCCATTCCGCGATAATGCGGCCCGTGAGTGGATTGCAGATGCGCAGCGTGTTCTGGTCGGAGCTTTGAGGCGCGATGAAGGCGCCGGAGAAAGCGAGCAGGGGCTCGGTGGGGGAGAAGGCGGCACGGACGTAATCTTCATCGGCGGCGAGCCGCCAGGTTTCTTTGCGGGTCCGGAGGTCCCAGACTGCGATTCCGCTCCGGTGATACCCGCCGACGGCCAGCCAGTTGCCGTCGGCCGACGCGGCCAGCGAAACGATTTCCGTCGATTCCCTGCCAAGTGTCAACTGGGCGTCGCTCCGGGTTTGTTGCCAGAGATACCGCCATTCCCAGCCGCGCAAATCCTGCTGGCCCGACATGGGTCGCTGCCGGTTGAGCAATTCGAGGGCGCGGCCCAGGTTGCTGTCCAGGAGCGCCTGGATGGCGACGTTCATATCGGAGGCGTAGGCGCGCTGGCGGGCGGCGAGTTCGTGGGCCTGGGCTTCTTCGCGCAGTTTGGCTTCCGCGGCCTGTGCGGCGTGGGCCTGCGCCTCGTTGGCCTCCGCTTTCCGGCGCTGGGCCGTTTCGCTTTCCTGTGCGGCCAGTGCCTTTTTCCCGGCTTCCTTGGCGCGCACCATTTGCCACGTGCTGACCAATGCGCCGCACAGCAGGGCAAGCATCACCGCGCCTGCGGCTGCAAATCCGACGTGATGCCGGCGGACGGTTTTTTGGAATTCGTACAGCCTGCTCGGCGGCCGCGCCAGGACCGGTTCGTTGGTCAGGTGCCGTTTCAGGTCGAAGGCCAGGCCGTTGGCTGTCTCGTAACGGCGCGTCCGATCCTTCTCCAGGCATTTCATCACGATCCAATCCAGATCGCCCCTGAGCTGGTGCAGCAATCGGGAACTCTCCGCCGACCGGCACCGGGCGGTGGTGGTGAGCTGCTCGCCCCGCAACGTGGCCAGCCGCGTGCTCGGCCGCAACGGGTCCTGTTCCCGGATCGTCCGGCGCATGGCGTCAATCCCCTGCGACATCAGCTCCCGCGCGTCGAACGGCGTCAGACCCGTCAACAGTTCATACAGCAGCACGCCCAGGCTGTAGATGTCGCTGCGCGTGTCGATGTCGAGCCCGCTCATCTCCGCCTGTTCCGGGCTCATGTACGCCGGCGTGCCGATGAATTGATGCAACTGCGTGTAGACCGTCGCGTCGACCAGCTTGCCTTCCGTCGCCTTGGCAATTCCGAAATCGATCACCTTCGGAACCGGGACGCCGTCGTGGAGGGTGACGAGGATGTTTGACGGTTTGATGTCGCGATGGATGATGCCTTTCTGGTGCGCGTGCTGGATGGCCTGGCAAATCTTGATGAACAACTCCAGTCGATCCCGGGTGGGCAGCTTGTTCTGGTCGCAGTAATCCGTGATCCGGATGCCGCGCACGAGTTCCATGACGAAGTAAGGCCGGCCGGTTTCTGTGGAACCGGCGTCAAGGACCCTGGCGATGTTGGGATGATCCATCAACGCCAGCGCCTGGCGTTCGGCTTCGAAGCGCGCCACGACCGCCCGGGTGTCCATGCCGAGCTTGATGACCTTGAGCGCCACGCGCCGCCGCACCGGCTCGGTTTGTTCGGCCACATAAACCACGCCGCAGCCGCCTTCGCCGACTTTTTCCAGGATTTTGTAACGCCCGATTTTCTGTCCGACGGTTTCATCGGGTTCATCCGCCAGTTCGATCTTCATCGTCTTTCGGACGGCCGGGGCGGCCGGTTCGGCGAGGACGCCGTCGGGTGCGTCGTGCGCGGCGAGCAGGGCATCCAGCCGCTGGCGCAGGAGGACGTCGCCGGCGCAGGCGTTTTGCAGAAACGACGCCCGGTCCTCCGCGGCGAGCTGTGCGGCGGCCTGGAACAGGGCGGCTTCGCGCCGGGCGTCGGGCTTCATCGGGATTGTGCGGTTATTCATCTACCATACCCAAGCGCATTTCACCGGCAAAAAGTATGGAGAAATTTGAAAACTGTTACGGCCCGATCCGTGTTCCATCCGCCATGGCCGGCCGTAAATCAGTCGGGCTTGGTTTTTCCTGCGATTTCGACCCGGAGCCAGGCGCGGGCATAGGTCCACCATTCCTTGGCGGTTGGAACGGCGATGTCCAGGACGGTGGCCGCCTCATCGAAGGTCATTCCCGCGAAGTAGCGCAGTTTCACGAGTTCGGCCTTGCGCGGATCCAGTTCTGCGAACCTGTCGAGGGCGTCGTGGACGGCGAGCACGTGGTCGTCGGGCGCGGGGGAGGGAATGTCCAGTTCATCGATAGGCTCGGGTGCCTGGCCGGCCCCGCGTTTGCCGGCCAGGCGGCGGCGGGCGCGGTCGACCAGGATTCGGCGCATGGCTTCGGCGGCAGCGGCGAAGAAGTGCTGGCGTCCGTTCCATTCGCGGGGCTGGCCGTTGGAGAGTTTGAGCCAGGCTTCGTGGACGAGGGCGGTGGGCTGGAGGGTTTTCTGGTGATGTTCCCCCGCGAGTTGATGAGCCGCGAGCCGCCGGAGTTCGGCATAGACCAGCGGCAGCAGCTCGGCCGCCGCCTTCGGGTCGCCCTGCCCGGCGCGATCCAGGATGCGGGTGACGTCGTTCACGGGGTTTGTGTCAAAACGGGGTGGACGCTCGATAGAACCTTTGGGGCTGGTTGGTGGATGTATTGTCCGTGAGGACGGCCCAGCCGTTCGCGCCGGTATGAGTATTTGTCAGCACGGTCCACACCGGCATTCCTGCGGAGGCATCGATGGCGATGGGTTGATTCGCGGGACCCAGGACGGACAGTTGCAGGGGTTGGCCGGGGAGGGCGGCTGCCGCGAGCGAAATCAGCGGCGCGCTCAAGAGAACGTCTCCGCCGACGCCACCGGCGACGAACCGGCGGTCCGCATAGATCATCGCATCGAAGCGATTCGTGCCGGCCAGGCTCGTGCCGGTCCAGTTCGTGCCGTCCCTGGAGGTGTAAATCCAGGAGGTGGGTTTTCCCGGGATATTGAGTGGATACGCGGCCGTTGCAAGAACGCCGTCGCCGCCGGAGACGGAAAAGCAGGTATTGGTGGAGGTCATGCGGATGAACCAATTGGTGCCGTCCACCGAGGTGGTGA
Source organism: Verrucomicrobiota bacterium (assembly GCA_046346665.1). Classification (GTDB taxonomy): domain Bacteria; phylum Verrucomicrobiota; class Verrucomicrobiia; order Limisphaerales; family JAXMHQ01; genus JAXMHQ01. The sequence continues at coordinate 75,031 of JAXMHQ010000001.1, read as the reverse complement.
TGGCGGCGGAGGCTCCACAGCCCACGGCCACGAACTGGCCATTGGCGAACGCGAGGCCCCAGTAGGTGTTGCCTGGAGTGGTGGATTGCAACACCCAGTTGGTTGCGTCCTGGGACGAAAAAATCTTGCCGCTCGTGGGTTCCGTGGCGACGTAAACACCGTTTCCGCAGGCCAGGCGAGTCGTGGCGGTTTGCTTCATCACGCTGAAAGCCCAGTTTGTGCCGTCTTTTGAAACCATGTAGCCGATGGAGGAGCAGGCGACGAATTGTCCGATTCCCCACGTGACACCGGCCAGGGCCACGCCGGTCATCGCAGGCGCCCATTGATAACCATTGGTGGAAACGTAGGCTCCGTCATTGCCGACAGCCACGAAGAGGCCATTGCCGTAAATGATATCCCTCAATGCACCGACTCGTCCGAGGGAACTTTCCGTCCAAACAGTCTGGTTGGTGGAGACGAGGATGCGCCCGGCGGTGTTCGCGCTGGTGTTTCTGAGGGCGACCCAGGTGCCGTTCCCGTACGTCAACCCGGCGAAATTCTCGGTGGCAACAGCCGGCACCACCGACAGCAGCGCCCAATTGGTTGTATCGGTCGAACTCAGCATGCTGCCATTGGCCCCGAACAGATTGATTCGGCCGCCGCTGCAAAGAACACGGGAGAGCCTGTTGGTCGCCACCGCGGATTGCGCCAGCCAGTTGGTCCCGTCGGATGACGTCAATATGGTCCCCTGGCTCCCGGATATCGCGAAGGTTCCCGCTCCGCACCCCACTCCGATGGCATTGGAAACCGGCAGCGGATTGACGCCCCAATGTATTGCATCCAGCGAGGTGAGCACCGAGTTGGAACATACTGCGATGAAGAGTCCATTTCCGTAAGCTACGTCGGTAAGCGCGCCGGCGTTGGTGTAGGTTTGCGTCCAGGTTTGTCCATCCGGGGAAACAAACAGACCGCCGGTTGGACCCGCGGCGACGTATTGACCAGCCCCCCAACACGCGGCTGACACGGAACGGCCGATTCCCGGGGAGGCCCAGGCCCAGTTTGTTCCATCAGCCGATAATAGGGTGGCCGATCCTGGAAACGCCACGAACCCGGACCCACCGTGGACGACAGCCGAGATCGGCAGGCTCACACCGAGAAAGACCGGCGCCCAATCGGCCCCGCTGGCGGACGTCAATATTGCGCTGCGCGATCCGACTCCGCCGGCGGCGACGAAAAGCCCGTTGCCGTAAGCCACAGCATTCAGCGGTCCGTTGGTGGAACCCGACCCGCTTTGGAACCAGCGAATGCCGTCGTCGGAGTAGAAAACGGCGCCTCCGATGCCGCTGTTCGCCGTCGCAACGCGGCGGCCCAATGCAGCCGTCGCGGAAGTGAAATCGTATCCTGTTGCAACGGTTTGCCACTCCTCCTGCGCGAGTCCTGTGAGGCACCTGGCAAAGGCGGACATCAACAAAAGGCAGCGGACTCCCTGGATTGACATGAGCCGACCCTATCAAAGTCGCGAGTTTTGATCAATGATTGTCCGTCGTGCCGGGTTGGCTCCCTGGGCCGATCCCGGGATCATGCCCGCAGAGCAACGGATCAATCTTGCTTTTGAGGCCGGGGAAGATCAAGGTGAGCGCCAGGCGGTCTTGAAACAAACCTAACGTATGAAAAAGCAACCTACCTACATCGCGCCCCTCCGGGCCGGCATCGTGCTCGCCGCGCTGTATGCGGTCCTGTCGCTCCTGGCCGTTCCATTTTTCCTGGTCGCCACTGCCTTGAGCGCCAGGTCCGGCAGCTCCGCCCCCGCCATTTTCAGCGCCGGTTTCGCGATTCTGCTGCCGATTCTCTATGGGGTTTTGGGTTTCCTGGCGGGAGTTCTCGGGGCGGCGGTGTACAACCTGATCGCGAAACTGACCGGCGGACTAGAGTTCGAGGTGCGCGATGTTGCTGCCGTTTAATTGTGCCGATATGAATTCTCCATCCGCCTCAGTTTCCGCAAAAGCGCCGTCGCTGAAATGGGCGACGTGGATGGTGGTGATTTCGCTGGTGGTCCAGGGGTGTTCGCTGTTTGTGCCGGGGCACCAGACGGTGAAGGTGACGGTTCCCGAGCCGCCGCATTGCCGGGTGTACATCAATGGCGATTACCGCGGGGAAGCGCCGGTGACGGCGGTGGTGCGCCGGAACCGCGACATGACGGTGATGGTGCGGAAGGACGGCTACGAGCCGGCGACGCGCGTGGTGCCGGACACGCTCAGCACGACCGGGATTCTGGACCTGATTGGGGCGGTGCTCTTTCTGGTGCCGGCGCTGGGCTTCATCGGGCCCGGGGCGTTTTCGCTGTCGGACACGGACATCGTGATCTCGCTGGAGCCGGTCGCGGCGCAACCCGCGGGGCAGCCCGCGGCGGATTCGAAGCCTGAGCCACATTAGAAAGGAAGACAACATGAGCAGATCGGCAACACGTTCACTCGCGGCGATCGTGGTTTCAGGCCTGATGTGCGGATGCGCCACGACGCCTGCGCCGGAGGGCCAGGCCTATTCGGCATCCTACGTCGGCGATCGTTCGCGGGTTTCGCTGGATGAAATCGTCGTCTCCCTGCCGCTCAAAGGCGCCGCTCAACCTTATCAGAATCTTCACGTCGGCCTCGCGGCGACCATAAATCCGGTCCGAGCGGGGGCGACATCCTACGGGATGTATTCGGTGACGGACATTCTCCAGCGGTTGGAGGCGCGGATCGGGGCGTGCCTGGTGGAGAGCCTCGCCGGGATGAAAGAGCAATCGATCGACAATCTGCAGGAATTGCGGGGCCGGATCGTCTGGGAGGCGCAATCGGTGGTGGACGAGGCGATGAAACACTGGCAGCACGGGGCGGATTACGACGTGAAGGTGCTGGTGGTTTCGCTTTACTGGACCGACGCCTCGGTCGGCCGCGCGCCGGTTGTCCGGCGTGGATGGTGGTAAGAATGTTGACCCGAGTTGATGGACCGGTTTATCGGTGAAATGCCGCTAGAATGAAAGGACCCGTGGCCGAATCGAAACGCATTCCAACCGATGGGGGCGGGAGTTTGACGCAGAATCCGTTTGCCGCCTTGTCGAGTGAGGGTCTTCCGGAGGCTCCGGAGCATCTGCCGCCGGACACCGCGCCGATGCCTGTGAAACCGGCGAAGAGGCATCGCGGCCGGGTGGATATTTTGCGGGTGAAGGCCGGCCGCGGCGGCAAGACGGTGACGGTGGTGAAAAACTTTGTCGGCATCGGTCTGCCGGAGAAGGAGCAACTGGCCAGGGCGATGCAGCGCGCCTGCGGCACAGGCGGCACGGTGAAGAACGGGCAAATTGAGATCCAAGGCGACCAGCGTGCGGAGGTCGCTCGCATCCTGACCGAAGCCAACTTTCAGCCGGTGTTCGCGGGCGGATAGAGCCGTCTACAGCGGTTTAGGAAAAACTGCAGCCGCAAAAGAACACAAAGATCGCATAGAATCAGTTATTCTATGTGCTCTTTGTGTTCTTTTGCGGCTATGATTTTGGTTGAACCGCTTTGGCTTGAACCGTAGCCGGCAAGTGCCTGAAAGCGCATCCGCAGATTACTGGACCGACGCCTCGGTCGGCCGCGCGCCGGTTGTCCGGGGTGGAAGGTGGTGAGAATGTTGACCCGCGTTGGGGGCCAGAGAATCCATCCTGCGAACTCCTATGCGCAAGAAAACGGCCCCCAAAATCGCTCCATAAGCCCTTTTTTAGGGATTTATTTGGCGGAGAAAGTTGCCTCACAGGCACATGCTCTGGCGACACCAGGTTGCACTCTCCCTTCCGAAGTGGGTCCCTTGCCAAGGTCATGTTCGGACCACAGCTCCCCAGCACCGGCGAACCGGTGCTTCTGCCAGCCTCCAATAAATATAACTTTGCCTCCCCGATCCGGCCTTACTGCGCAGCGATGCGACCGGGAATGAGGTTGGGTGGCAGGCCGGCATCAGCCATCTTCATAGTGTACTCCAGGATGCGGTGGTCGGCTGCGATGTCGTCCAGGATGGTGACGATGTTGATGGACATCGGTGAGAACGTGATTGTCCGGGGTTTGAGGTCGTCGATCGTGAGCGTCAAGACCCTCTGCACCACTTCCTTGTTGATGACGAGCACGGCGGTGGCGGCCTTCTTTGCGTCGTAGCTTGCGTAGACCGACATGCGTTCCGGCACCCCCGTCGGCACGACGGTGGTCCCGCTGAAATTCGTGGTGACCATTTGCTGGGCGTAGTATTCGGGGGTCAGTTTCCAAGTGGGCGGGTCTTTCGAAGGGTCCGTCCTGATGAACCCAAAGACGGTGTTGTTGGACGCGACCGACTGGATGGTTTCGGCCAGGTCCCAGAACGCGAAGGTCCAGAGGTCGGCCTCGAGCGCCGCGCCCATCCGGTCCGCGTCCCAGATGGCGGCGTAGAAGGTCCCGGGGCCCAACTTTCTGGTCTCCGGGGTGTAAGCCTTGGGGTCCCATTCGTAGCAGATGTTGGCTTCCGTGATGGCCAGGGGGGTACCCGGGCGCGCGTGCTGGGCGACGCGTGCTTTTTCGTCCCGGACGAACCACCGGAACCGGTCGACATCCGTGAGGATGCCCTCCACGGTGAGATCCTTGGCCGCGAACCCATAGGCATGGATGCTCGCGACGTCGATGGTGTCTCGGCACTGGTCGAGCATCGGGCCGAGCCAGTCGTTGTCCTCCAAGTACCTCCAGCCGAGCTCGGGCCCTACGAATTGGAGCTCGACGCCACTGTGCGCCGCGGCGTTGGCGGCCTTCATCGCCTTGGCGTAGGAATTGAAGACGGCGGCGTACTCGGCCGCAGTGGAAACAGGGAGGCCCGTTTTCCTATTGAAGAACTGGTCGTAGATGTCCACCTCCATCCCGATGGTCCAGTACTTCACGCCATACTTCCTGGTCCCGTTGACGTAGGTGACGATGTCCGCCGCGGTCTTCGCCGAGGTCGGACCGCCGTCCACGTTGTTACCGTAGACCGGCGCGATCATGATCGGCTCGGCCCCGACCGCGCGGCAGTATTGGATGTACCTGTCGATCTGGGTGTTGTCGAAGACCTGCGGGGTGTTCGCGTCGTTCTGGTTGTTGTCCCCGACCACCACGTTTAGGCGCAGGGCCTTGACTGGCTCCTCGGTTCCCAGGATTCCCGCCATGCCGTCCTTGCCCCAATCGACCCAGTCGAAATAGTTGTTGCCGAACGCGAAGGGGGAGATCGGCGTGCCCCCGGAGCGGGCGATCTTGACCATGGGGGCCACCACTGCACTGCCGCCGCCGACACCACCGCTGCCCCCACCGCGCCTGGCACACGAAGCGACAACGGTGGCAAGCAACGCCACCGCTAATATCACGGACTCTCTTGCTTTCACCTGCTTGGTATTAACGTGGTGGGCGTGATGCAGCCTACGACGCTCAAGGTCAGGCACAGCCACCGGACCACGGCGTGAACTGCAACAATGATGATCGGCCTTCATGAACCGGGCAACCTCAGGGAGCGGTGGCTGTTGCCTGCACCGCCTTGTTCGCCTCTGTGGCGTCGTGTGTCACAAAGTGCTTGGTACGCAGTGCGACAAGGTAGAAAAACAAATACGGAGCGAAGGCAACCCCAACAATCCAGGCATATCGGAACGATCCGCTGGTCCAAAGAAAAAGCCCCACCACCGAACTGAAGACCACCATCCAAGTCGCCAATGGACCGACTGCGGCTTGCCAGAGCGTCGGAGCGGGTCTTCCTGCATCATCCAACAGAAATGTGGAACCGCACCCGCTGCAATGATAGCGCCCATAATAGCGGACGCGACCCATGCGAAGGCAAGCCGGGCAATGTCGCGTCCGACCTCGGATGCTGCGCAGCAGAAAGGGTGCGACCAAAATGGAAAGGATGACGTAACTCATACGCTAATTGGCGAACTTTTATTCTACGACGAGCTGTGCACGCCACCGTGCACGGCTGCTTTTCCTAACCTCTACTATTACCATAGGTTTATGAATCCAGATTTGCGAATGTCTATCAAGAATTATCGCCCTTGAAGGGTGAAGGGGTCATGAAGGGGTCAGTCCGGGCGGACAGACATTTCCCCGCATGCCTGGACGCCTTTACGGTCTTTCCACAGGCTTCCCCAAACGTCGTCAGAAAGTACTCCCGATCCTTGTCGTCCTTGAAAATTGGCTCCCGCCGGTCGCCCCGGCTCATCACATGATAGATCGCACCTGGATATTGGACTCTCGATCTACCCGCCATCTCGCAGAACCTCCCAACTCTCTCACCTGCCGTCAACCACTTTCTACAATAGCCGGGACTGACCCCTTTCCAATTTCTGTGCTGAAGCAAAACCATGTCCATGATGCAACAATACCAATCCAGACGACGCGAGAAAGCTCCGGCTTGTGTCGAAATGGTAAAAGCGCCAGAAAAGTGGGAACGGCCGGAAGCCCACAAACTCCAATGAAATAAAGGAATGCAACCGTGACGGACTGTCCTCTGAGTGCACTGCCGTAAAAATAGCCGCCGCCGATCTCGGCGTTGTAAAGTCGGATGCCTCGATTCAGTACGCAGAGGGAATGAATGCAACCAGCTACCACGGGAGCTGCGATGGACATCAAAGCCAAGAGAATCCAGTCAGCCCAAGCTGGGAGCGGCTGACGAAATAGCTCGAAAGCACTCATGGCTCTTGCTGGGCCTAAAGCTGAGGCATCGGAACCGGAAAGAACCTGCTGGTCAGTGGGACAAATCGTCTGACCGTCGGGATACTCTGTGCCACAGTATGGGCAAGTCTTCATGGCTACCGCGTGATCGCCCAACGCTCCAGGTCAGGCACAGCCACCGGCAGCCGCGCTTGCGACTGCAACCACGATGTGATGTGCCAACTGCTCATGTCTCGTAACGGCGCGGTGGCTGTTGCCTGCACCGCATTGTTAGGCACTCTACGCACTCTCCAGAATCTTCTTCTTGGTGGTCTCGTACTCCTGCTCGCTGACAAGTCCATCCTGGCGCAACTTCTGGAGGCGACGAAGCCGCTCATCAAATGGCAACTCCTCAGCTGACGATTGACTGCCCAACTTAACGCCAGCCTCATCCATCGCGTCTTTAACCACCCCGCCGGTCATTCGTGCCCAAGGTTCAACGTCACGTCTAGCTTCCTCCGGATCAAGCTTGATGCCAGAGCCAGCTATGCCCATGCGACCAATGTGTGTCAGAAAGCCGCCTGCTATCATCATTACCATGCCAAGCACCGCTCGTGTAGCTTCTGAACGGCCACGCTGCTCAAAATTGCTGAAGTCTCCGAAGTGCAATGCCCCGGAAATGAAAACAGAAATGAAGCAGAGAACACCGATGACCGTGACCGCCATGCCAATGTAATAAAGCTTCTTTCGTTCTGGTGACACTTGTCTTTGTGGTGGCATAAAGTGTAGATGGTCGAATGGCCTAACTTTTATTCTACGACGACCTGTGCACGGCATCGTGCACGGCTGCATTTTCTAACCTCTCCTGTTGCTATAGGTTTATGAAACCAGATCCTCGAATTTCTCTCAAGGATTATCGCCGCGGAAAAAATCTCAAGATCCTACTCTTCCACTTCTAGCCGGGCTCTCGTCAGCATGAACGGGGCTCCCTGGCCGAAGCAACCCCGCCCGGTCTCGATCACGCGTTTGCTCGCGTCGCTACGCAAGGCCCTCACCAAAACGGTCTGACCTAGCAACCGGTCCCACGGGGGGACAGTCAGACCCGGCGGGGGCCGCTCAGAGGTCGGCGCGCGGTTGAAAAGGTCGCTCGCGAGAGATCCAGGAGCGCCCGGTCGGGGGCGATAGGCGACGGGTCGGAGATCGGGGATCGCCTTTGCCGGGGACTAAGCGATAAACGCTGGGGAACCCCGACTAGGGTGGAGGCGATGCGGTTCCCGGCGCTGGCAGCCGGGACGCACTTTTCAGGGTGAACCCGGGGTGCAGCACAAACCGCAGCACAGGCGACGTTTTTGGACGGGCTATTCCCGACGGAAGTCGTTGAAGGAGTTGGCGCATCCGACAGGACTTGAACCTGTAACCTTCTGATCCGAAGTCAGAAGCTCTATCCAATTGAGCTACGGATGCGCAGCGGTCTTTAGCCTTAACCTGCGCGCGGGGCAAAGTCGAGCTTCCATTGGTGTTGTCAGAGCCGACGTGGGACGTGGCAAGCCGCCTTGCTTCGGCGGCTACGGGGAATGGCCAGGGCGTCCGCTTCCTGACTTCTGCATTCTAAATTCTGCCTTTTGCCTGCTGCCTGTGCTTGAGCCTCCTTACGTCGGCTCCTGCTTTTCTAATTTCTGGCGGTGGTCCGTTCCTGGAGCCACTGGATGTCGTGGGGGGAGTAGGTTTCGTTGGCCGGGCAGGGGGAGGCGCTGCGGACGGGGCGGACGGTGTTTCCGTCGAGCCATTTTTTGATTTCGGCGTGGCCGTCGGCGAAGGAGAAGCCGCCGGCGCCGTTGTGGGTCGAGGCAGGGACGTCGGTCCATTTGGCGGTGGCATCCGGTTGCATGCGCACAGAGAAAAATCCGTCGTTGATGCTGTCGGGGCATTCGTCGAGGAGGACCCAGGTATTGGCGGCGCCGGGCATGGTGAGCGCGCTGGTTTTGAGGAAGACTTTCCAGGTGTTGGTTTTCGCGCCGGACACGCCGTTGGCGATGTTGCGGCTGTCGCCGACGAAGCCGTTCATGGAGACGCTGCGGACGCGCGGGCCGAACTTTCCGGGATAAATATCGGCCGCGCATTTAAAGACCTTGGTGTTCCTGGCGACGTAAGGTCCGATCTGGCCGTCGGTGAGCAAAGCGGTGTTCGTGTGCTGGGTGGAGTAATCCCAGGTCATGACGCCGGTGACCCAGGCGTTCTTGGTGAAGATGGCGCCGGGATTGTCCGGGAACCGGTCGTCGTTGTCGTGGGTGTACATGGACACGGCGAGCTGGAGCTGGCGCAGGTTGTTCATGCACTGGATACCCTGGGCTTTGCTTTTGGCCTTGCTGAGGACGGGCAGGAGGAGGGCGGCCAGGATGGCGATGATGGCGATGACCACGAGCAGTTCGATGAGGGTGAAGCCACTACGAAGCGGTCGAGGGTCGAGGGTCGAGGGTCGAGGGCGGGTGGCGGGTGGCGGGTGGCGGTCCATGGTCAACGTTAATGGTTTGGCATTCGGGCGCGTCTTCGGCCACGGCTGTAACGACATCGATTACAAGTTAGCACAGCGCGATTGAGCGGCTATCGCATGAATGTGCGGAACGGGCGCTGTCCCGGGCGTTTGGGAATCCGGAACAGGGCCGACGCATTAGATTCGCGGGTAGGGACGGCGCGCTGCGCCGTCCGCGTCGCTTCCAGCGGCGCAACGTTGCGGAGGGCATGCCAGGCGCCGTTCGGCTTTCCGCCCGCTGATACGCGGGCGGGGACGCCGCAGCGCGGCGTCCCTACCGTCTCAATTCCACGATCGCGCGCCTCTTTCGACATTCGATGCGTCGGCCCTGGAAATCCGGAATCTCCGGGGTTGGCGGCGGGCGCTTTGGACGTTATGATGAGTTCATGAAATCGATCGCATTCCGGGTGTTCGTCCTCGTGCAATTTTTCCTGGCCGGCTGGTGTGTGCCGGTGTTCGCCCAGGGCGGCGACGCGCTGGACGGAGTGATTTGCCTGACGAACCGGAGCCTGCTGCGGCAGGGGGCGACGCTCAGCCTGCTCGGTTCGGACCTGGCGTTGCCGGGCGGGGTTGTGGTGTTGACCAACGGCACGTTCACGGTGGGCGGCGGGGCGCCGCGGTCATTGCAGGAGGGACAGGTGTTGCGGCGGGATGGATTTCTTTTGAGTTCGGACGGGACGATTGTCCCGGTTTGCGATCACCTGGTGATGATGGGGCAATCGGTGATGGTCTATCGGGACGGGCAGGTTTCGGCGCTGACGTCGCCGATGACATTTCCGGACGGCGCGGTGTTGAACCCGGACGGCAGTTATGTTCGCAACGATCGCCGGTCGAGGTTGATTGACGGTCAGATGGTGACGCTGTCGGGCGAGTCGCTGCCGGGGTATTCGAGCATTCTCATGAAGAACGGGCAGGTGGCGGTGTTCAAGGGGGCGGCGCTTTTGCCGGTGGAATCGAACGTGATCCGGGGCATGTATGACGGCACGAAGGTGCGCGGGGATGGCCTGGTGACGTTCCACGACAACACCACGCTGCAGATGACGAACGGGCAGGTCCTGTTGATCCCGGGCATTCGCGGGGATTGGTAGGTAACTTCCGACGCCTGACCCGCGACCGATCAGCATCGGCCATCATGAGCCGCCTTCTCCATTTTCTGGCGCCGGGAGTTGTCGTTCTTGCAATGGTTCTTCCAGGTTCGGGGCAAGAAGTGCGTGTGCCGTCCGGGCGGGTGGAGTTGTTTAATGGGAAGGATCTTTCCGGCTGGACCTTCGCGAGCCGGAGCAACGCGCCGGTTTCCAGCACCTGGATGGTGACGAACGGGGTGATTCATTGCACCGGCCAGCCGTTTGGGTATGCGCGGTCGACGTCGGCCTGGCGGGATTACAAGCTGACGGTGGAATGGCGATTTGTGAAGGTGGCGCCGAAGGCGGACAACAGTGGCGTGCTGCTGCACCTCCAGCCGCCGGACCAGGTCTGGCCCAAGTGCATTCAATGCCAGGGCCAATATCAGCACCAGGGCGATGTGATTCCGATGGGCGGTGCCACCTGCGACGATCACGGTCTACCGATGGGGACCAAGATTGAGAAGCGGGGCGCTTCCAATGAGAACGCGCCTGGGGAATGGAATCTCTATGAAATGGTGTGCGATGGCGCGGTCATTGATGTCGGCGTGAACGGCAAGGAAATGAACCATGTTGCAGGCTGCAGTCTGGATTCGGGGTGCATTGGATTTCAAAGCGAAGGCGGCGAGTTGGAGATCCGGCGGGTGACGCTTGAGGCGTTGGGGAAGGCAGAAGGCAGAATGTAGAATGCAGAATCGGGACGTGCACGCGTCGTTGGTGCTCCGCGGTGTTCCGGTTGACAGATGATTTGGGAATGCATTGAGATTCTGCAGCCGTCTCTTCTGCATTCTACATTCTGCCTTCTACCTTTCCTTTCAGCTGGACCAGCGTTGCGCCCCAGCCGCCGTATTGGGGGTGGTCGAGCGTGAAGGAGATCACGTCGGGGTGGCGTGATAGGATGGCGTGGACGGAGCGGCGGAGGTTGCCGATGCCTTTGCCGTGGATGATGCGCACCTGGAGGATGCCGCGTTCCCGGCAGGCGGCGAGGTAATCCGGAACGAGATCCTTGATTTCCCGGGGCTGGAACGTGTGCAGATCCAGCACGCCGTTGATGGGCAGTTCCACGGGTTCGTCCATCTGGCAGAGGATAAGTTGAATTGTTAAAAGGTTAAAGGGTTAAAAGGTCCACGCGCAGGAGCCCATTTAACGTTTTAACCTTTTAACGATTTAACAGAATCCGATACGATCACCTCATCAAACCAGCGCGCACCCAATCCAATCCAAGCTCATCCGGATCCCGCCGCGTTGCGATCCGGGTCATGACGATGGACGATTACGACGAGGTGCTGGCGCTTTGGAAAGAGTCGGAAGGCGTGGGGTTGAGCCGGTCGGATTCGCGGCGCGCGGTTCGATCCTACCTCGAGCGCAATCCGGGGATGAGTTTTGTGGCGCGATGCGGCGGCCGGGTGGTGGGGGCGGTGTTGTGCGGACACGATGGGCGGCGGGGTTGTGTGCATCACCTGGCGGTGGGAAAGGAATTCCGGCGGCGCGGGATTGGCAGCCTGCTGGTGGAGCGCTGCCTGGCGCGGTTGCGCCGGGAGAGGATCGACAAGTGCAACCTGTTTCTTTTTGAGGCCAACCGGGAGGGGCGAAAATTCTGGTCCCGGACGGGCTGGAGAGACCGGGCGGATTTGCGGGTGATGCAGCGGGAACTTTCGGCGGGCGCCGGCCGGCGGCGAAGTTGTTGAAGGATGAAGCGCCTTGTTTCGACAATGATTTGGCTGGGGGTGGCGTTGGCGGGCGCGGCGGCGTATGCGGCGGTGGCGATGCATCGCGGGGAGCCGTTGAACTCCGGCGTGATCCTCGTCGCGGCGTTGTGCACCTACGCGATCGGCTACCGGTTTTATTCGAAGTGGATTGCGGCGCGGGTGTTGGAGTTGGACGAACGCCGGGCGACGCCGTGCGAGCGGCATGACGACGGGCGCGATTTTGTCCGTACGAACAAATGGATTGTGTTCGGGCATCATTTTGCGGCGATCTCGGGGCCGGGACCGCTGGTGGGCCCGGTGCTGGCGGCGCAATTCGGTTACCTGCCGGGGATGCTGTGGATCCTGGTCGGCGTGGTCCTTGGCGGCGCAGTGCAGGATTTGTTGATCCTGTTTTTTTCGCTGCGGCGCGATGGGAAATCGCTGGGTCAAATGGTGCGGGAAGAACTCAACACGCCGGCGGGATGGATTGCGTCGGGAGCGATTGTGTCGATCCTGGTGATTGTGCTGGCGGTGCTGGGGTTGGTGGTGGTGAAGGCGCTGGCGGACAGTCCGTGGGGCGTGTTCACGGTGGGGGCGACGATTCCGATTGCGATGGGGATGGGCGGTTATTTGAGGTTCGTGCGGGTGGGGAGGGTGCTGGAGGCGTCCGTGTTTGGCGTGGCGGGGTTGCTGCTGGCGGTGTGGGGCGGGCGGTGGGTGTCGCAGGACGCACAGTGGGCGGCGTGGTTTTCGATTTCGGACATACATCTGGCGTGGGGGATTGTGGGCTACGGGCTGGCGGCGAGCGTGCTGCCGGTGTGGCTGCTGCTGGCGCCGCGGGATTACCTGAGCACCTTCATGAAGCTGGGGACGATTTTTGCGCTGGTGGCGGGTGTGTTCCTGTTGCTGCCGCGGCTGGCGATGCCGGCGTTGACGCCGTTCGTGGACGGGTCGGGCCCGGTGGTGGCGGGGAAAATTTTTCCATTTTGTTTCATCACGATCGCGTGCGGGGCGATTTCGGGTTTTCACACGCTGATTGCGAGCGGCACGACGCCGAAGCTGATCACGCGGGAGTCGCATGTGCGGGCGGTGGGATACGGGGCGATGTGCCTGGAATCGCTGGTGGCGATTGTGGCGCTGATCGCGGCGTGTTCGCTGGATCCGGGGGTTTACCTGGCGATGAACATCAAGGGGCCGGCGGCGGCGACGGCGGCGCGGGTGACGGCGCTGGGATTTCCGGTGGCGGTGGACCAGATGGACGCGCTGGCGCGGCAATTGGGGGAGGGCAGTTTGTTTGGGCGAACGGGCGGGGCGGCGACGCTGGCGGTGGGGATGGCGCGGATTTTTTCGCAGGCGGTGCGGGGGCACGGGCTGGATTTGTGGTATCACTTCGCGATCATGTTCGAGGCGTTGTTTATACTGACGACGATCGATGCGGGAACGCGGGTGGGGCGGTATATTTTGCAGGAGCTGCTGGGCAACTGCTGGCCGCCTTTGGGGCAGACGCGCCGGCTGGGGCCGAACCTGTTGGCGAGCGGGATCATGGTGTCGGGCTGGGGTTATTTCCTGATCCAGGGTGTGAGGGATCCGCTGGGCGGGATCAACTCGTTGTGGCCGCTGTTTGGGATTGCGAACCAGATGCTGGCGGCGATCGCGTTGTGCCTGGCGGTGACGCTGGTGTTGAAGATGCAACTGGCGAAGCCGGCGGGTGTGCGGCGGCTGCGGTTCGCCTTGATTGTGCTGCTGCCGCTGGCGTGGCTGCTGGCGGTGACGGGGACGGCGGGTGTGCAAAAGATCTGGCATCCGGATCCGCGGATTGGTTTTCTGGCGCAGGCGCGGGTGCTGGACGTGCGGATTGCGGAGCTGGAATCGGCGACGCCGGCGCCGTCTGCTGCGGAAGCGCCGGGCGAACTGGCGAGGGTTCGGGCGATGCGATTTTCGAATCGCCTGGACGCGGCGGTGGCGGGAATGTTCCTGGTGCTGGTGGGGGCGGTGGCGTTGTTGAGTGTGCGGGAGTGGATTTTATTGTTATCGGGGCGGAAGCCGGCGGTGTTGCGGGAGAGCGAAGTGGTATTGCTGCCGGAGGCATCGGTGGCGGGTGTGCGCCGCGGCCGGCCGGGCTGGGGCGCCGCCGCGCTGGCGCTGTCGCTGGTGCGGTTGTGGTCGGGCGAACCGCGGCCGGGCCCGGTGGCGGAGGGATCGCCGCCGCTGCGGGAGGCGGGGCGGGGCTATGCGGAGCGGCAGGAAGCGCGGTTCAGTGGTATCAACAGATGTTGTTAGGAACTGGCCTTTGAGATGAAACTTGGATTGTATGGCGGATCGTTCGACCCGGTGCACCTGGGCCACCTGCTGGTGGCGGAGGCGGCGCGGGAGGAGCTGGGGCTGGACCGGCTGGTGTTCATTCCGGCGGCGCAATCGCCGTTCAAGCCGGACCGCCGGGCGAGCGCGCCCGGGGCGCGGCTGCAGTTGTTGCGGCTGGCGCTGGCGGGCCGGGACTGGTGCGAGATTGACGCGCAGGAGCTGGAGCGGGGCGGGGTGTCCTACACGATCGACACCGTGCGGGATTACGGGCGGCGATATCCGGGTGCGGAGTTGTATTACCTGGTGGGGGCGGATCATGCGGCGACGCTGCCGCAGTGGCGGGAGGCGGCGGAGCTGGCGCGGCGGGTTGAGTTTGTGGTGATCCCGAGGCCGGGCCAGGCCCCGGGTGCGGTGCCGGCGCCGTTCCGGGCGCGGTGGCTGTCGGGATTTCCGTTCGGGGTCAGTTCCTCGCAGATCCGCGACCGGGTGCGGGCGGGGCGGTCGATCGACCTGCTGGTGCCGTTTGGCGTGGCGGAGGCGATACGCAACAATCGCCTTTATTTTCCGGCCGATTAAAGGCAACCTGAAATCACATGGAATCGAAGAAACTGGCGACGCTTTGCAGGGAATACGCCGACAACCGGAAAGCGGAGAACATTGTGATCCTGGACGTGCGCGAGCTGTCGTCCGTGGCGGATTATTTCGTGATTGCGTCGGGGAGCAGCGAGCCGCATTTGCGGGCGATTGTGGATGAGATCAGCGACAAGCTGCGGGACGAGCACGGGTTGCGGCCGCGGGCGGTGGATGGAACGCTGCAGACGGCGTGGATTGTTCTCGATTATTTCGACGTGCTGGTGCACGTGATGCGGCAGGACGTGCGGGAGCGGTATGATTTGGAAACGCTGTGGGGAGATGCGCCGCGGTTGCGGGCGCGGAAGAAGCCGAGCCGCGCATGATGCGCGGGCTGGATTGATGGATGAGTGGATTGTTGGATGGATGGATCGCGGCCCTGCGCCGACCCATCCACATATTTCAACCATCCGTGGATCCCGGTGTCAGGCCGGGATCCTTCTCCGGAGGTCGATCGACGCAGCCCTCGTGGCTGAATTAGTTCACCTGAACAACTTCCGGGGCGCTGAAAGCCTATTCGGGCTGTTCCGACTTGGCGGGAACTTCAGCCGAAGCGCGGACCATGTCGTCCAAAAGTTTCTTAAAGTCTTCCAGGCCGGGGGCCGGGATGATGATGGTATCGCGCCGGCCACCGACGTCTTCGGTGATGCGGAGGAATCTGCCCCGGGGATTTTCCTTTAGCGTGAAGACAAAGGTTTTGCGCTCAATCTGAATCTTTTCGGACTTGAGGGTATCTTCCTGGACGGGAGGCTTAGGCGTTCCATAAGCCCTATGGCCATAGGGTGATGGTCGGTCGTTTGAGATCATACGTTTTCCCGCTGATGACGCCCGGTGTCGGCCGGCCGGCGCCCTATACAGCAATGATCCAGTAGGATTTGACGAGTGACGGGGGAAGTCAACCCCTGATTTTACGGATCAAGGGCGGGATCGGGACGGAACGGGGGGGGCGTTGACGCGAATTGACGCGAATTCCGTTAATTGGCAGCCGCGCGGGATTAATTGCGGAAATTGATGAATTGGACGGGCACTGGGAAATCTTTGCCGCGGACTGCGGCGATGACAGCCTGGAGGTCGTCCCGGTTTTTTCCTGAAACCCGGATTTCCTCGCCCTGGATCTGGGTGGTGACTTTGAATTTGGCGTCGCGGATGAACCCGGTGATTTGTTTGGCGACGGTGGTTTCGATGCCGTTTTTGATGCGGATGACCTGGCGGGCGTGGCCGAGCGGGGAGATATCGGGTTCGGGTTGATCGACGCTTTTGAGGCTGATGCCGCGTTTGGCGAGTTTGCCAAGCGTGATTTCGGCCAGGGTGCGGATTTTGAACTGGTCTTCGGCGGTGAGGTGGATTTCCTGCTTGTCCAGCCAGATTTCGGCTTTGCTGCCTTTAAAATCGAACCGGTTGGCGAGTTCTTTCTTCGCCTGGTTGACGGCGTTTTCGATTTCCATTGAATTGACCTGAGACACGATGTCGAACGAAGGCATGCGGGGAAGTTACCAAAATGCTGGGAGGGCGCAATCCCCGGGCGGGTCAATGAAAAAGCTTTGACGCGAATTAACGCGAATTGGCGCTAATTTCAAAGGGTGGGTCGATACTCCGTCGAGCCCTGACATCGAGCGGAGTGCTGGAGTCATGGAGTCATGGAGTTATGGAGTGCTGAAAGGACAGTCGCGAGTTCGTTTTCCGTAACTCCAGAACTCCAATACTCCATTACTCCAGCCTTTTCGAGGGCTCGACGGAGTCTCGCCCCACCATCCAGGACCATTAGCGACAATTCGGGTTAATTCGCGTCAAAACCTTCCTACCGCGGCCGGTTCAGTAATTCGGCGGAGAGCGGGTCGGGTCGGTATCTGGTTGATTTTACGTGGCGGGTTGGAGAGCCTGACGGGGCCATGAGCAACATCTGTCTTGTCACGGGTTCCTCGGGGTTGATTGGGTCGGAAGTTTCCGTTTTCTTTCATCAGCGCGGGTTTGTGGTTCACGGGGTGGACAACAACCAGCGCGAGGTCTTTTTCGGTCCGCAGGGCAACACGCGTTGGAACCAGCGGCGGCTGGCGGAAGTGCTCCCGGGATTTCAGCATCACGAGCTCGACATGCGGGACCGGGCCGGGGTGATCCAGTTGGTGGCGGAATTGAAGCCGGCAGTGATCATTCACACCGCGGCGCAACCGTCGCACGATTTGGCGGCGAAGATTCCGTTTGACGATTTCGATGTGAACGCGGTGGGCACGTTGAACCTGCTGGAGGCGGCGCGGCGGGCCTGCCCGGAGTCGCCGTTCATTCACATGTCGACGAACAAGGTGTACGGCGACCGGCCGAACACGATCCGGCTGCGGGAGCTGGAGACGCGCTGGGATTACGACGACCCGGCCTATGCGGGCGGGATCCCGGAGGATTTTTCGATCGATCAATCCAAGCACTCCTTGTTTGGCGCGTCGAAAGTGGCGGCGGACGTGTTGGTGCAGGAATACGGGCGTTATTTCAAAATGCCGACCTGTTGTTTGCGGGGCGGATGTTTGACCGGGCCGAATCACAGCGGGGTCGAGTTGCACGGATTTCTGAGTTACCTGGTGAAGTGCAATTTGGAAGGCCGCGAATACAAGCTTTACGGCTACAAAGGCAAGCAGGTGCGGGACAACATTCATTCGCAGGACGTCGCCCGGTTCATGTTCGAATTCCAGAAAGCGCCCCGGTGCGGCGAGGTTTACAACCTGGGCGGCGGCAAGGGGAATTCCTGTTCCGTCCTTGAGGCGTTCAAAATGGCCGAAGCCGTCACCGGGAAAAAGCAGGTGTACACTTACGTCGATGAAAACCGGATCGGAGATCACATTTGTTATTACAGCGACCTTTCAAAGATGAAATCACACTACCCGGCCTGGAAGCTGGAGAATGATTTGCCGACCATCTTCAAGGAAATTGCCGAGTCCTGGCGGCAGCGGTTGACCTCGAAATCCGCCTGAGCTATGCGCATCCTGATCACCGGCGCGTGCGGGTTCGTCGGCAGCACCCTGGCTTTTGGATTTCGTGAGGGCTGGCCGGACTGGGAGATTGTCGGACTGGACAACCTCGTGCGGGCGGGGAGCGAGGGGAATCGATCCGAACTCAAGCGGCGCGGGGTCAAACTGGTGCACGGGGACATCCGGTGTCCCAGCGACCTGGAGGGGATTGCGGCGTGCGACTGGATTTTGGATGCGGCGGCGAATCCGAGCGTGCTGGCGGGGGTGGATGGCAAGACGAGCAGCCGGCAACTGGTGGAGCATAATTTATCCGGGACGGTCAACCTGCTGGAGTTGGCGCGCGGCTGGAAATCCGGGTTCCTCATGCTGAGCACGAGCCGGGTGTATTCGATTCGCGGGCTGGCGGGAATTCCGGTGACGGCGGGCGGGGACCGGTTTCATTTGCAGGAGGGGGCGACGGTGCCGGGTTGTGGCGAGGGCGGAGTGACCGAGGCGTTTTCGACCGAGCCGCCCTTGTCGCTTTATGGGACGTCGAAGCGCGCCTCGGAGTTGCTGGCGTGCGAGTATGCGGAGGCGTTCGGGGTGCCGGTGTTTAGAATCGGTGCGGCGTGCTGGGCGGGGGGCGGGGCAGTTCGGCAAGATTGACCAGGGAATTTTCTCGTATTGGATTCATTCGTGGCGGGCGAAGCATGCCGTTGCGTTACATCGGATTCGGCGGCAGCGGGCGACAGGTGCGGGATTGTTTGCACGCGCGGGACCTGGTGCTGCCGCTGGCGCGACAGGTGCAAAAGCCGGGATTTCAGGGTCCGCGGATTGTGAATGTGAGCGGAGGCATGGCGCAGAGTGCCTCGCTGAAGCAGCTCAGCAACTGGTGCGAGCAGCGGTTCGGTCCGTTCACCGTGGCATCCAGCGCCGAGACGCGTCCATTTGATGTGCCCTGGCTGGTGTTGGACGCGAGTCTTGCCGCGAAGGAATGGGATTGGCGGCCGCAGACGAATTTGGAAACGACTTGGAACGAAATTGCGGAGCACGCCGAGCGGAATCCGAGCTGGCTGGAGCTGACGGCGGACGCTTGATAACATGCGGCAGAAAGTTTACCTCGCTGTTGACCTGGGCGCCGAAAGCGGGCGTGTGGCCGCGGGGATTTGGAATGGCAAACGGCTTCGCATCGAGGAAATTCACCGCTTTCCGAACGGGCCGGTCGCACTGGGCGGCAGCCTCTGATGGATGTGCTGGGGCCGGGCGGAAATCCAGAAGTCTGACCGCCGCCGGCAAAAGTTCCCCAAACAGGTCGTTTCCGCGGGCGTCGACACCTGGGGCGTCGATTTCGTGCTTCTCAACGCCCAGGAGGAAATCCTCGGCCAACCTTACCATTACCGGGACAGCCGCACTCGCGGACTCGTCGAGCGTGCCTGTAAACGCGTTCCCCGGCAGGAAATCTTCGCCCAAACCGGCCTGCAATTCATGGAGCTGAATTCGTTGTTCCAATTGCTGGCGTGGAAGGAACATTCGCCCCAAATTCTCGAAACCGCGCGGACGCTGCTGTTCATGCCCGATTTCTTCCATTGGGCCATGTGCGGATCGCGCACGGCCGAGTTCACCATCGCTTCCACGTCCCAGTGCCTGCATCCCACCCGGCGCAAATGGTCGCTGCCGCTCCTGCGGAAACTCGGGCTGCCCACACATTTCCTGCCAGGAATCGTCCCGCCCGGGTCGGTGCTCGGCCGATTCCGAAAGTCCCTTGGCGAACGCACCGGCCTGGGTTCCGTGAAGGTCGTGGCTCCGCCGTCGCACGATACGGCTTCCGCCGTTGCCGCGGTCCCGAGCGCGCACACCGGCAAAGCCAACTGGGCTTATATCAGCTCGGGCACGTGGTCGCTCATGGGAGTTGAAACCGCCACGCCGGTCCTGTCCCCGCAGGCCCTCGAGTTGAACATGACGAACGAGGGCGGAATCGATGGGACCTGCCGGCTCCTTAAAAACATCATGGGCCTGTGGGTGGTGCAACAATGCAAGCGATCATTCGAGGCGGCCGGACGCAGATATGACTACGCCCGGCTGGCGGACCTGGCTGCCAAGGCAATTTCCTGCGACTCGGTGGTGGACGTGAACGATCCGCGATTTTTCAACCCGCCCGACATGCCCGATGTGATCCGTGCCTGCTGCCGTGAAACGAAGCAGCGAGTTCCGAAAACCGACGGCGAACTCATCCGTTGCGCGTATCGAAGCCTGGCGTCCAAATATTCCGACACGCTGCAATCGCTCGAGGAACTGACGGGCGAGGCTGTTGAGTGCATCCATGTCGTTGGCGGCGGATCGCGAAGCCGGCTCCTGAATCAATTCGCCGCCGATGCCTGCGGCCGGCCTGTGATCAGCGGCCCGGTGGAAGCCACCGTGATGGGCAACCTGCTCACGCAGATCCGTTCTGACGGGGAACTGGGTTCGCTGGCGGAGATGCGGGACGTTGTTCGGAAGTGCGGTTCGATGGAGCGTTTCGAACCGGCGCGGCGGTGAGGATCGGGCCCGTTCCACCGTTGGATTTGGTGTTCCATCCCGGCGACGTTTGTGGCATCGTCGCCGCACCCGGTTCTCCGGAGACTGGCCGGCTGCGATGCCGTAAAAACTGCATGAGCTATTCCATTGAAGCTGTGTACCGACTCGCCAGCGAGCGGTTTGCCGGGTTGGGCGTGAACACGGATGTCGTGCTTCGCCGGCTCGAGTCGGTCCCGGTCTCGTTGCATTGCTGGCAGGGCGACGACGTGGGTGGTTTCGAGTTCTCCGGAGGCGCCTTGAGCGGAGGCATCCTGGCGACGGGAAGCTACCCGGGAAAAGCGCGCACGCCGGCGGAATTGAGGGCGGATGCGGAACAGGCGTTCCGGTTGATCCCGGGGCGGCACCGGTTCAACCTCCACGCGTCCTACGGCGACTTCCGCAAAAAGAAAATCGACCGGAACCAGATCACCGCCGCGCATTACCGGGACTGGATCGATTGGGCGAAGTCGCTGGGCATCGGTTTGGATTTCAATCCCACCTGCTTTTCCCATCCGAAATCCTCGAGCGGATTCACCCTTTCGCATCCCGACAAAGCCATCCGGCGTTTCTGGATCGAGCATTGCCAGGCGAGCCGGGAGATCGGGGCGGCGATGGGGAAAGCGTTGAATTCCGCCGCGGTGACGAATGTGTGGATTCCGGACGGGATGAAGGATACGCCGGCCGACCGGCGGGGTCCGCGTGAACGTCTGCGGGAATCGCTCGACGAAGTGTTCCGGAAGAAACTCAATCCGAAGCACAACCTGGATGCGGTCGAGGGGAAGCTGTTCGGCATCGGAGCGGAAAGTTACACGGTCGGGATGCACGAGTTTTATCTTGGTTATGCGGTGAAGAACCGGACGCTCGTTTGCCTGGACGCGGGGCATTATCATCCGACGGAGAATGTGGCCGACAAGATTTCGTCGGTTCTCTGTTTTGTGCCGGGGATCCTGCTGCATGTGAGCCGGGGTGTGCGATGGGACAGCGACCATGTCGTCACGCTGACCGACGAACTGCTGGGCCTGGCGCAGGAGCTGGTTCGGGGCGATTACCTGGACCGCGCGCACATCGGGCTGGACTTCTTCGATGCGAGCATCAACCGGGTTGCGGCGTGGGTGATTGGCGCGCGCAATGTGCTCCGGGCGCTCTGCGTGGCCATGCTCGAGCCGTATCCGGCGTTCATGGCTCTCGAGCGCGAGGGGGATTACACCGGCCGCCTGGCGCTGATGGAGGAGGCGAAGTCCCTGCCGTTCGGAGCGGTCTGGGATTATTTTTGTTTGAAGGAGGGAGTCCCCGCGGGCGAAGCCTGGCTGGCCGAAGCCAGGTCCTACGAAAAGAAGGTCCTCAGCCGGCGCGCCTGATCTCACAACATGAATCCACTGCTTGGAGTTGTTTATCATTGGTTAGGCGGCCTGGCATCCGGAAGTTTTTACGTGCCGTACAAGGGCGTCCGGAAATGGGCGTGGGAAACCTACTGGCTCGTCGGCGGATTTTTTTCCTGGATCATTTGCCCCTGGGTGCTGGCCCTCCTGCTGACGAAAAACGTCGCGGGAAGCGTTCAGCAGCAGTCCTTGAGCACGCTGGGCTGGACGTATTTGTTCGGAGCGCTCTGGGGTTTGGGCGGGCTGACGTTTGGATTGACCATGCGGTATCTGGGGATGTCGCTGGGAATGGGCGTCGCTTTGGGTTACTGCGCCGCGTTCGGCACGCTGCTGCCGCCCGTGTTCAAAATGTTCCTGCCCCAGATCCCGTGTCCGGAAGACATCGTTCAAATCGCGTCGAGCACTGCCGGGCGCGTGACGCTTTTCGGGGTGTTGGTGTGCCTGGTTGGGATCGCCATTGCCGCCTATGCGGGGCTCATGAAGGAACGCGAACTTCCGGAGGCCGAAAAGAAAAAGACCATTTCGGAGTTTAACTTCAGGAAGGGGATCCTCGTGGGAACTTTCTCCGGCATCATGAGCGCCTGTTTTTCGTTCGCTCTCACGGCCGGAACGCCGATCGCGCAGGCATCCGGCGCCGCAGGCACGCCGGCGCTATGGACCGGGCTCGCCAAACTCGTCGTCGTGCTGCTCGGCGGTTTCACGACCAATTTCATCTGGTGCGTCCTGCTCAACATTCGGAACCGGACCGGATACCAGTACATCAGCGCGCGGGCGCGGACCCCGGCCGCGGGGGGAGCCGGCCCGGCGGACGACCGCCCGGTTCCCGTGCTCGCCAATTACGGGTTTTCCGCACTCGCAGGCACCTGCTGGTATTTCCAGTTCTTCTTCTACACCATGGGCGAATCGCAGATGGGCAAATTCGGGTTCGCGTCCTGGACGCTTCACATGGCCAGCATCATCATTTTCAGCACGATGTGGGGGTGGATTCTGCACGAATGGAAAGGATCGAGCCGGAGAACGCACGGGGTGATGGCGATCGGCATTCTCACTCTGATCTTGTCCACCTGCATCATCGGGGGCGGCACCTATCTCAAAACGCGGGGACAATGATTGATTCTCTTGCAGGCGACTCCGCCCGCATTCGGTAAAATTTGTTATGAACGCACGATCCGAAAAACTCCAGGCGCTCCTGCAGCTTTCGCATTCTCTGGCCGATCCGCATTATCCCCTGGCCATTCTCGGTGAAGGGAACACCTCGGTCCGGCTGGACGCCGAAAGATTCCTGGTCAAGGCGAGCGGGTCCAGCCTGGCAACCCTTCGGCCCGGGGACGTGGTCGAGTGCCGCAGCCGGAAGTTGTGCGCGTTCATGGACCGGAAACGTTTTGCCGATTCCGAGGTGGAAGTCGCGCTGCTGGATTCACGCGTCGATTCGCGCGCGCGAAAACCTTCCGTCGAAGCGTTGTTTCACGCCTGGCTGCTGTCGCTGCCCGGCGTGGAATTTGTGGGACATTCCCACGCGCCGGCCGTCAACAGCATCCTCTGCTCGCCGCGCGCGCGGGAATTTGCCGCTCGGCGGCTGTTTCCGGACGAGATTGTCTGCTGCGACATCGAGTCGGTTTGGGTGCCTTACACCGATCCGGGCATGCGGCTGGCGCAAGCCATTCGCGGGGGCACCCGGCGGTTCATCAAAAAACACGGCCGTTTGCCCCGCGTGATCCTCCTGCAAAATCATGGCATCATCACGCTGGGTCCGACACCGGAAGCGGTGCGGGCCGCGATGTTCATGGCGGAGAAGGCGGCCCGGATCTGGCTGGGGGCGGCCGCTTTGGGCGGCCCGGTGTTTTTGTCGGCGGCGAATGTGCGCCGGATTTCGGGGCGGCCGGACGAGGCGCTGCGGCGGAAACTGCTCAAACTCGAATAGGACATTTTCAGAAAAGCTCCAGCCCTTTTGTCCGCAGATTCCGCAGATTGACACAGATTATCTGTGAGCCCGGCGCAATCTGCGGACGACTGTTCGGCGGCTTGACGGCTTACCGTCCGGAACTTTGGAGGTCCTTCAAGGTCGCTTCGAGGTCTTCGGGTGTGCCGAAGCAGTACAACTTTTCGATCGGGTAATTCTTCACCTTGGAGCCGCGGGCGATGAGGTCGTTGTAGAGGGGGCCGACGTAATATTCGCTGGCTTCGCGGCGGCCGGAGCGGACGCGTTCTTCGGCGGCGTTGACGAAATCGCTGCCCTTGCGGAACCAGTAGGTGCCGGTGGTGGCCCAGGGCGAGATGACTTCCTTTTCGCGGACGAGGTCGACCCAGCCTTCGGAATTTTCGCGGGAAAAACTCCAGCGTTTTTCGTTCGACGGAAACACGAGCAGGGCGCCTTCGCAACCGCGGTCCCAGGCGTCGTTGACCCAGGCGGGGTTGGCATCGAACGCGGTGTCGGCGTTATGGATGAGGAGGGCTTCGTCGTTGTGGATGTAATCGCGGGCGCGGAGGACTGTGATGGCCTGGCCGGCGGTGAGTTCGGGCACGGTCAGGATGATGGGTTTGTGTCGCGCGTAGCGTTGCTGGATGTCGCGCTGGAGATCCGGGCATTCGGGCTGGGTGGCGAGCAGGATGAAAATGAGGCGGGTGCCGTGGTCGAGCGGGAGGCTGTCGGTGGCCCAGGCGTACATGGGCCGGCCGCGGACTTCGATGAGCGGTTTCGGGACGGTGAACCCGGCCTGGCGAAACCGGCTGCCGAGGCCCGCCATGGGCATGACGATATTGAGTTTTCGGTCGGTGCTCATGGGAAAGATTGGGTCAGGCGGCCGCGGTGGTCTTGTTGAGTTTCGCCGCTTTTTCGCGGCTCAACGGCAGGGAGCTGCCGTCGGGAGAGACTTCGTTCCAGGACGTGAACCGGTAGGCGTTGTCGTCGATGTAGACGTCGGCGTGGGGTTTTCCGAACCAGATTTCGTCGTAGGGAATGGCGTGTTTCGCGAGCCAGTCGAGGAGGGTTTTGCCCTGGCGCGCGACGACGAGTCCGACGTTGCTGTTGCAGGTGGCCATGTGGCGGGCGGTGGAGAGGATGATGTAATGGCCGGCCTGTTTGAGGGCGGTCATTTTTTCCACGGCGCCGGGGAGGGGCTGGACGTCGGCGTAGGTTTGTTCGGGGCGCCGCAGTTCGCACAGGACGCCGTCGACATCAATGCATATCTTCATGGTGTAGCAATTCGTTGAGAATCCGCAGGCCGGTGGCGAACATCGCGAACTGGCGCGGGGGATGATCCTGGTGCAGCGGGCACATGGAGAGGAACAGGAGGCCTTCGAGGGCGCGGACCTCCCGGAGGTCGGCGCAGGCGCCGAACACTTCCTGGAACGACCGCAGCACGGCGGGCCGTGTGCCGGGGAAAAACTGGTGCAACCGGAGCTTGTCCCCGTCGCGTTCCAGCGAATACATGTCGTGGATGAGGAAATCGTATCCGCCGTCGAGCGAATGCAGCAGCTTGGCGAGGTCGTATCGGCCGTCGCCGTAGATGCCGGATTCCCCGAAGCTGCCGCGGGGATCGATGAATTTGAACAGGCGCGAGAGAGGATCGTAAAGGATGTTAGGGAAGCAGAGGTCGCCGTGGATGATCTGGCCGCGGGGTTTGGCGGCGATGCGGCGGAGGCGGTTTTCGAGTTCGCGCTGGATTTTGGGCCAGCCGTCGAGGGTTTGGCCGTTCAGTTCGACGCGATTGGCGCGGACGAGCCGGGCGAACTCGGGGGACTGGGCGGCGAAGGCCTGGATGCGGTCGACGGTTTTCTGCCAGTAAAACCGGAACACGGCGGCGGGGGACAGCTCGTAGGTGTATTGCTGGAAGCAGTTTAGAATTTTCTGGAGCGACTGGAACACGGCTTTCCAGTAGGCGCCGCCGAGTTCCTCGAAGGTCCAGATTTCGGAGAGCGTGGGGTATCCGTAATATTCGAGCGTGAGAAACAGGTTTTTGGGTTCCAGCGAAAAGTCGACCAGGCGGGGAAAGAACGTGGCGAGGTCGCGGGGGACGAGCCGGTAATAATTGATTTCGTTGAGGAATTTCGACGTGTGCGTGCTGCGCTTGGTGATGGTGCCGTGGAGGTCGTCGATCTGGACGGCGTTGAAGCTGCGGGCCTGGAGGAGGCGGCGGCGCGAGCTGGTGAGAAAATCGAGGTTGCCGCAATCGAACCATTCGCCGGCCGGCCGGGCCTGGAGTTTGCGGGCGGCGATGTAGGGTTGCAGGGCGTGCCGGAGCTGGAGGGAAGGTTCGCCGCGGTCGAGGGCGGACTGCAATTCGCGCCGGGCGGGTTCGCCGTCGGTGAAATAATAGACGCCGACGAGGGCGGGCCAGCCGTCGGGGTTGGCGGCGGGTTTGTCGGCGAGGCTGAGGACGCGTTTGGACGGCGCGATTTTGGCCAGGCACCAGCGCGAGGCATCCTGGACGGGGCTGGTCAGGACGAAGTCCGATGCGAAGCGGTCGGCGGGTTTGGCGGGGAATTCGAACAGCGTATCGCCGAGCACGACGAGGCAGGGCTGGCCGGGCTCGAGTTGTTCGAGGCATTTGAGCAGCGTGTAGCCCGGGCCGCGGTCTTCGGAGATCGGGATGCAGGTGATCTGCTGGATTTTTCCGAAGGCCTGCTGGACGAAGCGCGGGAGCCGGGCCTCGGTCTGGCGCAATCCGAGGATGACGCGGTGAATGCCTTCGCGCCGGAGGTAAGTGAGGAGCCAGTGGATGATGGGCCGGCCGTTGACCGGGACCATGGCGGAGGAGGTCTGGCCGAAAATGGCGCCGAGCGCCGGGGAAGGATTTCCCGCGGCCAGGACGATGGCCGTGATGGGTTTGCCGGTGGATTTGGTGGTTCTCATCGAACTCAGTGCGTTGCCCGGGCGCCGGACCGCTGTGTGTTATTTGTGCCCGCCAATACTGCGGAGCCTGCCGGGAGGTGTAAACGCAAAACTGACCCGACGCGCGTCGGGTGAAATGCAGAAGGCAGAATGAGGAATGCAGAATGACGCGCCGAACTGTATTCCGTGCAATTCTCCATTCTACATTCCGCCTTCTGCCTTCACTTGAGCATCCGATTCCAGCGGGCGAGTTGCTTGTGGATCTCCTGCGGGCCGGGGGCGCCCGGCAGGTTGCGGCGCGCCATCGCCCGTTTCAAATCGAACAATTCCAGCGCGTCGCGTCCGAACAATTCCTGTTCCGCCTTGAGTTCCTGGAGTGTGAGTTGGTCGAGGCGTTTGCCGGACTTTTCGGCCCGTGCCACCAGCGCGCCGACGGCATGGTGCGCCTGCCGGAACGCCAGCCCTTTCTGAACCAGGTAATCCGCCAGGTCGGTTGCCAGCAGCGAGGGATCCGCGACCGCGGCCGCGCACGCGTCGGCGCGAACCTCGATCTTCGGGAGCATGGCGGCAAGAATCGAAACCGTTGCGCGCACCGTGTCGGCCGTGTCGAAAAGGCGTTCCTTGTCCTCCTGCAGGTCGCGGTTGTAGGTCATTGGCAGGCCCTTCAGCAGCGTGAGCAGCGCCACGAGGTTGCCGATCACGCGGGCGCTTTTGCCGCGCGCCAGTTCGGCCACGTCGGGATTTTTCTTCTGCGGCATCAGCGACGAGCCGGTCGTGTAGGCGTCGGGCAGGCGGACGAATCCGAATTCCGCCGTGGCCCACAGGATGATGTCCTCCGACAGGCGGGAGAGGTGGACGGCGAGCAGCGCGGCGGCGGCGCAGAATTCGACGGCGAAATCCCGGTCGCTGACCGCGTCCATGGAATTGGTTGTCAGGCGCGGGTTGCCGTCGGCGTCTTCGAACCCGAGCAATTTCGCGACGACCTCGCGGGCGAGGGGCAGGGTGGATCCGGCGATGGCGCCGCTGCCGAGCGGGCAGACGTTCACGCGCGAAAAGCAGTCGGTCAGCCGTTGATGGTCGCGGTCGAGCATTTCGACGTAGGCCAGGAGGTGGTGGGCGAAGTAGACGGGCTGGGCGCGCTGGAGGTGGGTGTAACCCGGGATGAGCACCTCGGGATAACGGCCGGCGAGCGCGGTGAGCGCCCGTTGAAGGCCGCGCAATCCGCGGGTCAGGTCCGAGATTTCGTCCCGCAGCCAGAGCCGCATGTCGAGGGCGACCTGGTCGTTCCGGGACCGGCCGGTGTGGAGTTTGGCGCCGGCGGGTTCGCGGCGGGTCAGCTCCGCCTCGATGTTCATGTGGACGTCTTCGAGCTCGGGTTTCCACTGGAAGCTGCCGGCCTGGATTTCCTGGGCGATGTCGTCGAGGGTGCGGAGGATCGTCTTGAGTTCGGCGGCGGTCAGGATGCCGATTTTGCGCAGCATGGTGGCATGGGCCATGGAGCCGAGGATATCCTGGCGCCAGAGCCGCCAGTCGAACGAGATCGACTCGGTGAACTGCGCGACATCGGCCGCGGGTCCTTCGGAGAAGCGGCCGCTGCGGGAGACTGGAGACGATTTTTTCATGCGCTGAACCTGTAGCCGCGATCGTGAGATCGCGGAGTCCGCCGACTCAGTGTGCGGCTACGGATTAACCGGGGGAAATGTGCGGCGGCGGGCGGGAAATGTCACTCCCAAATGGGGAAAGGAAGAAGGCAGAAGGCAGAATGCAGGTGGGGCGGGACTCGGGCCCTTGAAAAGTGGATTATTGGATTATTGGATTGATGGATAAATGGGGGCACTGCTGCGCGGGGGCCATCCAATAATCCATCTATCCAATAATCCAACAATCCACACAGCCGCGGTTCGGGCTCGACGGAGTCTCGCCCCACCTAGCGGAAAGTCAGTGCGGTCGGCGGGCGGCGACGAGGATGATGCCGAGGAGGACGGCGAGGATGATGCTGACGAGGAGGATGAAGCGGTTGCGGGCGACGCGTTTTTCGTATCGGAGGGGGCGGAGACCGTGGATGCCGCCGGCGGCGAGGTAATTGACCAGTTTGGGGTTGGTGGTGGAGGGGCCCTGGAACTGTCCGCGAATGCGGCGGAGCAGGGCGGGCAGGTCGTATTTGCGGACGCCCAGTTCGTTGTAATGATCCGGCGTGCTGCCGTTTTCGGCGCGGGCCTTGATGGGGTCCTGGTCGATGACCTCGAAGATGGGTTCGGTGGCGGAGGCGGTGGCGGGTGGGGCGGGGCGGTGGGTTTGCCCGGCGCCGGGGATGGCGGGGGTGCGCAGCCGCGGCGGCGTGGTGCGGTTCTCCTGGAGTTGCGAATCCAGTTTTCGGATCTGCTGCTCGAGGTCCGCGATCTCGTGGTTGAGGGCGCGGGCGCGGTCGGAGATCGGATCGATTTTTTTCTTGAACAGCGCCATGACCGAAAAATCAATGCCGCAGGGTCAGCGCGAGCCAGGCGGCGGCGGAGAGCAGGACGGCGAGGGCGACGGGCCAGGTGAGGGCGAGGCCGATTTTGCACCAGCCGAAGAATCCGAGTTCGGGGAGCGCCGCGGGGCGCGGGGTTTCGGCGGGGGCGGGTTCTGTGGCGGCGGGGGCGGAGCCGGACAGCACGGGGAATTTGAGCCGGGCGGAATTCCATTCCATGCGGGCGTTCTCGATCGTGGTGAGAGCGCGGGTGAGTTCGACGGCGAAGTTGTCCTGGGTCCAGGTTTCCTGTCGGATGAGGTCGAGTTTGCCGAGGGATTCGCGGAGGCCGGCGAGGGTGCGGGCCATTTGTTCCGAGTCTCGGCGCGCGGCGAACTCCGCCTCCTCGAGCAGGCCGAGTCCGCGGGTGAGGCTTTGGATGAGTTCCTCGC
This sequence comes from Verrucomicrobiota bacterium, assembly GCA_046346665.1. Classification (GTDB taxonomy): domain Bacteria; phylum Verrucomicrobiota; class Verrucomicrobiia; order Limisphaerales; family JAXMHQ01; genus JAXMHQ01. Next base: position 45,544 of record JAXMHQ010000001.1, on the reverse strand, counting down.
GGCCGGTTTGGAATTCCATCTGGCGGCGGCGGGTTTCCTCGAGGGAAGCGCGTTCGCGTTCGAGTTCCTCCTGGGCGCGCTTGAGTTCGGCGAGTTTCTGCTGCGCTTCCGACACCCGTGCGTCGACCTCCTCGCGCGTGGGTGCGCGCTGGAAGCCGCCGCTGCCGGTCACCGTCGCCGCCGGCGCGGGCGTCTTGTGCGCCCGGAAATCCGTGTCGACAAAATCCGTCGGATCGAAGTCGGAAGACATGGCGCGAGCTTACCTCCCGGCGAAAGGGCTGTAAAGAGCAGTTCGGCCACGGATGGACACGGATGGACACGGATGGCCACGGATTCAGGATTTGCGCCGAACACTGAACATTGGAGATTGAACTCCCAATTATTGACAGGGCTCGACGGAGTCTCGTCCCACCGGCCGTGGGAATGGCGCGTCCAACCGTGGTTAAAACTTCCTTGTCAGAGATAGTTGCTGGACCTACAGTGCAGCGATCTCTGCCATCGACTTTTGACATGATTGAATTGGTTCAGTTTCCCTGGAGTCCGTTCTGCATTTTGCAGCGGCGGATACTTGAATATGCGGGGGCCCGTTTCAAGGTGGTGAACATCCCCTCGACCGATCGTTCGCTGGTGTGGAAGTGGACGCGGGAGCGTTATTACGGCGTGCCGATCCTGCGCGACGGCCGGAACGTGGTGTTCGAGCTGGGGGAGGAGACGCAGGTGATTGCGAAATACCTGGATTCGAGGTTCCAGCTCGGGTTGTTTCCGGCGGAGCTGGAGGGCGTGCAATCCATTTTATGGCGGCACATTGAAAACGAGGTCGAGGGAGTCTGTTTTCGCCTGAACGACATTCATTGGAAGGAGCACACGCCGAAGGCGGAGCAGGTGGCGTTTGTGCGGCACAAGGAGCGGAAATTCGGCCCGGGCTGCCTGGACCAGTGGCGCGAGCACGAGAAGCAGTGGCTGGCGCGGCTGGAGGAATGCCTGCTGCCGTTCGAGGAAATGGTTTCGCACCGGCCCTACCTGCTCCAGGAACGTCCGCGCTTTGTCGATTTCGACCTCTACGGCATGCTGGGCTGCCTGTTGTATTCCGGCCATTACCGCCTGCCCCGGCGGTACAGCGGGCTGGCGGACTGGTACCGGCGCATGGACCGGCTCGAAGCCCGGACCTGACGTGCCGATTCATCGCCGATGCTTCCTTTCACCAGGTTTTATCCCCCGTTTTTGTGAAGAATTACATTCTCGACACCAACGTCCTGCTGCACGATCCGAATTCGCTGCTGAGCTTTGAGGAGAACAACGTGATGCTTCCGATCGAAGTGATCGAGGAGCTGGACCGGTTCAAGCGGGAATCCAACGAACTGGGCCAGCACGCCCGCGCGGTGGCGCGCATGCTCGACGCGTGGCGCGGACAGGGCCGGCTCAGCGAAGGCGTCAAGCTGCCGACGGGTGGACGGCTCAAGATCGTGTTTCAAAAAAGCGACCAGGTCCGGAACGGCCAGGCCGTGTTCTCCGACAACACCGTCGACAACCGCATCCTGTCGCTCGCGATCAGCATCCAGCACGCGCAGCCGAAGAACCCGACGGTGCTGGTGAGCAAGGACATCAACCTGCGGATCAAGGCGGACGCGCTGGGGTTGCAGGCGGAGGATTACGAAACCGACCGGGTGCTGTTGAAGGATCTTTACACGGGAATGATCGAGCTGACGGTGCCGTCGCAGGATCTCGCGGCGTTCCGGAACAAGGGGGAATTCGAGCTGAACGGCGGGAAGCAGTATTTTCCTAACGAATATTGCACCTTAATGGACGAGGCGAATCCGAAGAAGGTGCAGCTTGCGAAAGTGAGCGCCGACGGCAAGCGGCTGGTACCGATCGTGGACAGCCGGGAGGGTGTCTGGGGGATCAAGCCGCGCAACCGCGAGCAGCATTTCGCCTTCGACGCGCTGCTGGACGAGCGGGTGAAGCTGGTGACGCTGATGGGCAAGGCGGGCACGGGCAAGACGCTGCTGGCGCTGGCGGCCGGGCTCAAGCGCGTGGTCAACGACCGGGAATTCCGCCGGCTCATCGTGGCGCGCCCGACCATCTCGATGGGCAAGGAACTCGGGTTTCTGCCGGGATCGCTCGACGAGAAGCTGGCGCCCTGGATGCAGCCGATCCATGACGCGCTGGAGTTGTTGAGTGATTTGAACATGGGCCACGAGCACCGGCGCAGCATGGACCTGATGCGGTCCGGGAGCATCGTGGTGGAGGCGCTGAGTTACATTCGCGGGCGCAGCATTGCGAACCAGTTCATGATCGTGGACGAAGCGCAGAACCTCACGCCGCTGGAAGCCAAGACCATCATCACCCGCGTCGGGCACGGCACCAAGATCGTGTTCACGGGCGATCCCTACCAGATCGACAATCCGTACGTGGATTCGTCGTCGAACGGGTTCAATTACATCGTCAGCCGGTTCCGGACGGAAAGCGTGGCGGCGCACATCGAGCTGCAAAAGGGGGAGCGGTCCGAGCTGGCGGAGCTGGCGGCAAACATTCTCTGAAGGCGAGCCAGCGGTCGGGAAGACGGTCAATTCGTGGAGGTGCGCGGCATGTCCGGGTAATGTCCTAATTTGAATTCGCGTCTTTGAGCGATCGGACGGTTTGGTAGGGCGCCGCGCCGCGGCGCCGGCCGCGCGGAGCGCAGCCCTACCACGACAGGTCCCTTCCAAACTGCAAATTAAGACATCACCCATGTCCGGGCCTGCTTGCTTAATTCAAGATCATTTTGATATAATGAATGGTAAAGTCCGAACCCGGGATCCGGGAATTTTTCCCCGGTTGCAGCCAGGCAGAGGCCTTTAGGAAATATGACGATGATATTCTGGTCGGCGGCTCGCTTCTCGGCGTGCATGGCGTTGCTCGGGCTGGCTGCGGCGGCCGATTTGCAGGCTCAATCGAATTTGCCGGTCGGATGGGCCAATCAGGACGTTGGGACGCCCGGGGTTGCTGGCGGCGTTTCATTGAATCAAAACTCCGGCACCTGGACCGTCAGCGGCGGGGGAACGAACAACGGGGGCACGGTGGACGCTTTCCAATTTGCCTACCGCAAACTCGACGGAAACGGCACCATTGTGGCCCTGGTCAATTCGCAAACCGCCACCCATCCCAGCGCCAGCTCCGGCGTCATGATCCGCAACGACCTGACCGCGGGGGCGGCATTCGCTGACGTGGTCGCGACTTCCTCCAACAGCGTCTGTTTCCAATGGCGTCCCTCTGCGGGCGCACCTCTGCAGGCGATCTATGCGGACGGTATCGTGTCGACACCCATTTGGACCCGGCTCACCCGTTTGGGCAACACGGTCAGCGGCTGGTTTTCGTATGATGGCAAATACTGGGTGGAAGTCGGCACCGGCCAATCGGTGGCGCTCGGGGCCACCGCCCAGGCCGGGCTGGCCGTGACCGCGCTGACCAACGCGGATCTGAACACCGGCAGTTTTTCGAAGGTCAGTGTCGTTGCGGCGGGTTGGAGTGATTTGGACATCGGCAACACCTCCCTGGCCGGCTCCGGGGTTTTCGACGGTGCCAACTGGATTTTGTCCGCCAGTGGAAACAGCATTGGAAACTTCACGGACCAGTTTCATTTTGCCAGCGAGAGCTTTGTCGGCGACGTGACGGTGACGGCCAGGATCAACGGATTTTCCACCAACAGTGCCAATGCCAAGGTGGGGGTGATGATTCGTGAAACGCTGGCCGCGAATGCGCGCTATGCCTTCATGCTGCTGACGCCAAACGGCCAGGCCGCAAATTTTGAATATCGGAGCAGCAGTCTTGCAGCCTCGGCCGCCTCCACTCCGGGAATTGGCGCCCCCGCGTGGGTTCGGCTCACCCGTGTGGGCGACCAGTTCACCGCATTTTACTCGACCGATGGCTCGCACTGGATCCAAAACGGCCCCGGCATCACGATTGCCATGAGTCCAACGGTTCAGGTGGGACTGGCTGCGAACGCCAATAATGCCACAAGCCTCAACCCCGCCAGTTTCAGCAATGTGAGCGTGACTCCGGCGGGTTGGTCGGACACGGACATTGGATCGCCGAACGTCCCCGGCAGCGCCGTATTCGATGGCTTGAGTTGGATCATCAACGGCGGCGGGATGGACGGGGTGGCAACCGTGAGCGACCAGCTCCACCTGGCCAGCCAGAGTTATCTTGGGGACGTGATTGTTGCCGGCCAGGTCGGCAGCCTGGCCGGAACGGGCCCGAATGCGGCCGCGGGCTTCATGATTCGCGATGGTGCCGCGGCGAATGCAGGTTACGCTTTTCTCGGCAGCACCCCGCAGGGACTCCGTTTTGAGTCCCGCAACGGACCGGGCAGACCGGTGCAAGTCGGCGGCACGGTGGCGGGCCTGACCGCTCCGGTCTGGTTGAAGTTGTCCCGTACGGCCAATTCATTCAGCGCTTCCTACTCCACCGACGGCACCACCTGGGTCCAGGTCGGGACGAACATGACGGTCGCCATGAGGCCGTCGGTCAGCGCCGGCCTGGCCGTGCGCGCCCACGATTCAACCAGGCCCGAATCGGCGGTTTTTAACTACGTGTCCATCGGCACGTACGTGACGGATTTGTTTCTCAAGGCGAATGGCCAGTACCTGCGCAACGGCCATGGCAACGGGGACATCGTGATGTTGCGCGGGACGGGCATCGGTTCCTATTTGATGTATGAGCCAAGCTTCGGGTCCATGGACAGTTCCGGCTTGCCGGATGCCTACACGGTTTACACGAACCTGACCGGCCGCTTTGGCGTTGCGGGCCGCAACCGCGTCGAGGATGCCTATCAGTTCAATTGGATCACCTCGACAGATTTTGACCGGATGAAGGCCATGGGCATGAATTGCGTCCGTCTCCCCTTCTGGTATCTCAATGTGATCGAGCCGGACGGCACCTGGCGGTCCGATGCCTTCACTCACCTGGATTATTTCGTCAACGAGGCCTGGAAGCGCGGGATTTACACGGTGCTCGATTTCCACGGCATGCCGGGCGGGCAGGCCGGCTGGGCTTCATCCGGCTACGCCCAGGGCGGAAGCGGCGCCTTTTGGTGGGTGAACAGCGATCAGAACGAGGGGGCTGCCATCTGGTCCGCCATCGCCGCTCATTTCAAGGGCAACCCCGCCGTCGCCGCCTACGACCTGATGAACGAACCCGCCGGCGCTCCGGACACGGGCACCCTCTACAACATTGACCAATGGTATTACTGGATCGTGCGCGGCGCCGACCCCGATCATAACATCCAGATTGAAGGCTGGCCGGGCTGGTACCAGCTGCCCAATCCCTACAGTTACGGGTTTTATAACATCACTTATCACGGTCATATCTACGCCTTCGGATCCGACGGATCTTACAATCCCACCCTGGGTGATATTATCAACGTTGTGAACAACAGCATGTCGCCGATTTACAATGTGTTCAACAGCTACAATATCCCGGTTTACTGCGGTGAATTCGCCGGCATGAGCGACCCCTACTCGTTAACTTATCAGATCCAGCAGTATAACAATAACCACATCAGCTGGGCCAACTGGCTTTGGAAAGCCAATGATGTGGAGGGCAGTGCCTGGGCCGAGACGGTGCCGATCACCTGGCCGTCGGTCCCGAACCTGAAGACCGATTCCCTGAACACCATTCTTGCGGCGTATGCCACCCAGACCAGTGTGAATTACAAAACCAATTCGTTCATCTGGCAGACGCTCGGCATGCCGCAGGGTGTCCCCGAAACTTATTCGACTCTGCCCGGCCAAAGTATCTACATCAGCCCCGCCACCGGAGTGTTGGCCAACGATATTGACCCGCGACTGGCCCAGACCAACGTCCAGTTATCGGCCACGCTGGTCAATAATCCCAATCACGGCACCGTGACCCTCTGGTCGGACGGTTCGTTTTACTACACGCCCACGCCGGGTTTTGTCGGCACGGACAATTGTCGTTACAAGGTCAGTGATGGAAATTCGGATTCGTGCAACATCGCCGCCGTCTCGATTCAGGTCGGGGGCAACGATGCCCTGCCGCCCGGCTGGAGCGGCACCAACGTGGGCGGGGACATCGGCTACGACTTTTTCGATTTCGGCAACGGCATTTGGACGGTCGCCGGCGGCGGCTCCGGCATCGGCGGATCGTCCGACCAGTTTCAATTTGCTTCGCAGGCCTGGAATGGCGATGGGACCCTCGTCGCCCGCGTGTCGGCCCTGGGAAGCGCGGATCCGCAGGCCAGGGCGGGCGTGATGTTTCGCGATTCGACCGCACCGGATGCCCTGCAGGCCTGTGTTTCTTTGACGCCATCGGGCGTTGTCTTCGAGTATCGAAATGCCGCGGGCGGCGGCACCGTGCTGGCCGGCCAGGCGGCCGCCACCGCCCCGCTCTGGTTGAAACTCAGGCGCAACGGGAACACTTTCAGCGGCTTTTACAGCGCCGACGGCAGTGCCTGGACCCAGCTCGGCCCGGGGCAATCCATTGCCATGTCCGCCGGTGTGAACGCCGGTCTCGCGGTCACCTCCCATGATCCCTCGACGTACCACGTGTGCACTTTCCAGAATGTGAGCCTGGAACCCGGCAGTTGGATCGATCAGGAAATCGGCGGCCCCGGTTTGCCGGGCGGTGCGTGGTTGAATGTGGGCGGCGAGGCATGGACCATTCTTGGCAGCGGTTCCGACATCTGGGGCACCACGGATTCGTTCCACTTCATTCAGCAGCCGCTGGCGGGCGATGGCGTGGTGGTGGCCCGCATTGGCAGCCTGCAAAACACGGACCCCTGGGCGAAGGTGGGCGTGATGATCCGGGAGAACTTGAGCGCCAATTCCAAGCACGTCTTCATGGCGCTGACCTCAGGCAATGGCGCTTTCCTTGAATGGCGCACGGCCTCCGGCGGGACCAGCGGCGGCGCGCCGCCGGTGAACGGTCTGACCGCCCCGCTTTGGGTCAAGCTCGCGCGGGCTGGGAATACCTTTACCGGGTCGGTTTCCAGCGACGGCTCGGCTTGGACCGTCGTGGCCACGAACGATGTCAGCATGAGTTCCGGCACCTACGCGGGCCTGGCTTTGACGGCCCACAACAATGCCGGCCTCAATGCCGCCAGCGCCGGCAATCTCAACCTGATCACTCCGGCCGCCACTCCCGTCGGCTTGACCGCGACCACGGGGAGCGGACAAGTGGCCCTGGCCTGGAACGCGGCCGCCGGCGCCACGGGTTACAACCTCCAGCGCTCCACCACCAATGGCGGACCTTACCTCGTCATTGCTCCGGGGCTCACCAGTACCAATTACACCGATACGGCCGTGACCAATGGGATTATTTACTATTATGTCGTCACCGCCGTGAACTCGCTGGGCGAAACCCCCGTTTCCAACCAGGTCACCGCGCTGATCCCGCCACGGCTGGAATCGGCGGGTGTCGTCGAAGGCGGATTCCTGACTTTGTCGTGGCCTGTCTCGCCGGCAAGTTTCTCTCTCTACAGCACTCCGGATCTCCAGCCGCCGGTCATCTGGTCGTTGGTGACCAATGACGTGGTGCAACAGGCTGATCGCTGGACCGTGCACGTGACCACTGCGGACGGCCAGAGATTTTTCCGGTTGCAGGCCCCATAGAAAGAAGAGCCGGCTCGTAAAAAGGCATTGTCAGCCGGCCTGGAAAGATGGTATATCCAACGTCCGCCTTTGGCCGGACACGGCCCGGGGCCAACTGAAAAACGATTTATGTCACAACATCGGAGTCTGCGCGCAGCCGCCACCCTGGGTGGCAAACGGAACGTGCTCAAGCGCTTTGAGCGCACGGAACTGCTCAAGAAACGGGGCCAGTGGAAGGACGGCGACCGCATTACCGGCCTTCGCAAGACGAAGCCCGAAGTCTAGTTCGCGTCGAGCGTTAAGCGCGTTAAAACGTTGAACCGTTCGCCGGTTCAACGTTTTAACCTTTTGGCGGCCCTGTGCCGTGAACATTCGACTACAAAAGTTCCTTGCGGAAGCCGGCGTCGCTTCGCGCCGCGCCGCGGAAGTCCTCATCACCGAAGGCCGCGTCTCCGTCAACGGCCACGGCATCCGCCAGCTCGGCACCCGCGTCAACCCCGTCTCCGACAAAATCACCGTCGACGGCAAGGAAGTCCGCGTCCGGCGGAAACTTTACGTCGCCCTCAACAAACCGCGCGGCTGTGTGTGTTCCCGGAAGGACGAGCACGAGCGGCCGACGATTTACGAGCTGCTGCCGCGCGAGTGGACGAGCCTGTATTCGGTGGGGCGTCTCGATTATGACACAGAGGGATTGATTTTCCTGACCAATGATGGACAATTCGCGCTGCGCCTGACCCACCCGCGCTACGCCGTCGCCAAGAAATACCTGGCGACCGTGGACGGGAAGATCGAGGCGGAAGTTTTGCAGCGTTTCACGCGGGGTGTTTTTTACCAGGGCGACCGGCTTCGCGCCGCCCGTGCCCGGCTGGTGTCCGCCACCCAGTCCCGCAGCGTGGCGGAATTGGACCTGACCGAAGGGAAAAACCGGGAAGTCCGGCGATTGTTCGAATCGCAGGGCATCACGGTGAAACGGCTGCAGCGGGTCCAGATCGGAAAAATCAAGCTGGGCGAATTGAAACCCGGCAAATGGCGGACATTGACAGAACCAGAGATAAAAACTCTACTTGGCTGAGTTATGAAAATGAAATTTTTGGCGGGTTTAGGAATGTTGATTTCCCTCGGTGTGATGGCGCAGGACGCCGGAACGGTTCCCGCGGCCCCGGACACGAATGCGCCGCCGGCGATTGAGACGCCGGCCGCCGCGCCGGCCGTGACGAACACCGTCGTCGCCGCGCCGGCCGAAGTGGTGGCCGCCCCGACCAACGCCCCGGCTGCCGCCGCGCCCGAAGCCGCGCCCGCGCCCGCGTCGAAGCCGGCCAAGAAAGCCGCGGCCAAGAAGCCCGCCCGCAAGGCCGCGTTCCCCGAACTCAAAACCGTCCCGCTCGTGCCCGGCGATGCCGTCGTCGTCGCCAACCGCGTGAACGTCCGCGGCCAGGCCGGCATCCGCAGCGAAGTCGTCGCCCACCTGACCAACGGCGAACCGGTGGTCGTGATCGAGGAGATCAAGCTCAAGCGTTCCGGCCCCGAGGAACCGTCGGCCTGGGCCAAGATCGCCCTTCCCAGCAAGGCCCACATGTGGGTCAACGCCGCTTACATCGACGCCACCAACAAGACTGTCCTGCCCAAGAAACTCAACGTCCGCGGCGGTCCCGGCGAAAACTACAGCGTTCTCGGCACCCTGCAGCGCGGCGACACCGTCACGGAATTGCAGACGAAGAACGGCTGGATCGAGATTGAATCGAAGACCAGCGCCTTCGCGTTCGTGGCCGCGCAGTATCTCAGCCAGGATCCGGCCGCGCTCGCCGCCGCCGGGCTGAAAGTGCAGGGCACGCAGGTGGCCACCGTCACCGAGCCCGCGACCGTTGTCGACGCCGGCACCAACCTGCCCGCGGCCACCGACCTCGGCACGAACGAGGTCGCCTCGGCCGGCGGCACGAATGAAACCGCGATGGCGTCCGCTCCCGAAGAGCCGCCCGCACCCCGCATCGTCCAGCGCGAAGGCGTCGTCATGCCGTCCATCAGCATCCAGGCCCCGAGCCTCTACCAGCTCAACAGCATCGACACCCACAAGCTGATCAATTACCTCTACACCTCGTCCACCAACCTCGACCTGAGCCGCTACAAGGGCATGCACATCATCGTGTCCGGCGAAGAAGGACTCGACGAACGGTGGCGCAACACCCCGGTCATCGTGATCCGCCGGATCCAGGTGGTGGACTAATGGGTTTGGACAATCTTATTGACGGGCGCGCGGTCGCCGCGCAGGTCCAGAAGGAATTGGTCGCCCGGATCTCCGCGCTCAAAGCCCGCGGCGTCCAGCCCGGCCTCGTCTTCATCCGAGTCGGCGAGGATCCCGCCTCCAAGGTTTACGTGGGCAGCAAGGAAAAGGCGTGCGCCGCGCTGGGGATCGCCTCCCAGACCCGCGTGCTCCCGGCCGAAACGCCGGAGGCCGAGCTGCTGGCGCTGATCGCCCGGCTCAATGCCGATCCCGCGGTTCACGGCATTCTCGTCCAGGCCCCGCTCCCGCCGCAGATCCGGTCCGCCGCGGTTTACGCCGCGGTGCTGCCGGGCAAGGACGTGGACGGGTTTCACCCGGTGAATGTCGGCAAGTTGATGTTAGGCGACACAGACGGGTTCCAGCCGTGCACCCCGGCGGGGATACGGGAGCTGCTGATCCGGTCGGGCGTGGAGACGGCCGGGGCCGAGGCGGTGGTGCTGGGCCGCGGCAACATTGTGGGCAAGCCGATGGCGGCGATGCTGTGCCAGAAGGCGAAGCACGCCAACGCCACCGTCACGATCTGCCACGCCGCCACCCGCCGCATCGAGGAACATTGCCGCCGCGCCGACATCCTCATCGCCGCGCTCGGCGTCGCACAGTTCGTCCGGCGCGACATGGTCCGGCCCGGCGCCGTCGTGATCGATGTGGGCGTGAACCGGGTGCCCGATGCCTCCGCCCCGCGCGGGTCGCGCCTGGTGGGGGATGTGGATTTTGCGGAAGTTCAGCCCGTGGCCGGGAAGATCACCCCGAACCCGGGCGGCGTCGGGCCGATGACGATTGCCATGCTGATGCAGAACACGGTGCGCGCGGCCGAGATGGCCTCCGGCGGCTGAAACTGTTTAAGAAAACCTTGGCCGCAAGAATGCACAAAAGGCACAAAATGCATTTGGCTTGTTGCGACTGTTGCGACTTTTTGCGGCCATGATTTTTTGGAAAACACTTTAACCCAGTTACGTTGACCCAATATTTATGAATCCCCTCCAAGCCTCAAGAATTCTCCCCGACCTCCAATGCTCGCTCGTGTGCGAGGAAATCCGCCAGGAAATGAGCGGGAGTTTCATCCTCATCGGCGTCGTCAATTTCATCCGCGTGCCGCAGCTCCCCGTCGTGGCGATCAAGCTCGGCATTTTCAATCGCTGGACCGCCGGTGTCGGGCAGTTCACGGAATCCGTGCGGCTGGTGGCGCCGGACCAGACGACGGTGTTGCGGCAGGGCGAGGTGAAGTTCGCGCTGCAGGATGCGAACTATCATGCGACGAACGTGACCATGTTCCCGCAGGTGGAGTTCAAGGTGCCGGGGACGTATTTTGTCGAGGTGCTGGTGGATGACGTGATGAAGATCCGTTACCCGGTTCCGCTGATCCTGGCGCCGCAGCAGCAGCAGGGCGGGAATCCGCCCGCGGCGCCCGCCGGTCCGGCCCCGGCGCCCTGACGTGCCCCATTCTCCGGAGCGGCCGCCGCGGACTGCCGATCCGGCACCGGCCATGAACGAACCTGCGGCCAGCGAATCCCCGGCGTGGCAGCCGCTGACCCCGCGCGGCGCCGCCGCGTTCGCGCGCGCCCCGCTCGCCCGGCTCCTCCTGGTCCAGGCCGCCGTCGCCGTCCTGTGCTCCGCCGCCATCGCCTGGTTCATTCACCGCGACTGGTTTCCCGTCATCCGCGAAGCCGTCCACCAACTGCCCGCCGAGGGGGCGATTCGAGGCGGTCGATTGGAATGGCCGGACGGCGCGCCGCCGCGCGTTCTTGCGGCCGGCGGTTTCCTGGCGATTGTCGTCGACCCGGCGCATTCGGGCGCGGTGCGGGAGCCGACGGATCTGCTGCTCGAATTCGGCAGTCGCGACCTGTGGATATGTTCGCTGGGCGGCTGTCGTGTGTGGGCCTACCCGGCGGGGCGGGACAGGGCGTTCAACCAGCCGGAGTCCGAGCCGTGGTGGGGCGCATGGGGGCCTCCCTGGCTGGCCGTGGTGACGGCCGCGTCGGGGATCTGGCTGATCGCGTCCTGGGCCTGCCTCGCGACGCTCTATGCGGGCCCGGTGTGGGTGATGCTGTTCCTGGCGCGGCGGCGGATGGCGCTGGCGGAGTGCTGGAAACTGTGCGGGGCGGCGGTGTTGCCGGGCGCGCTCTTCATGAGCGGGGCCATCGTGCTTTACGGACTGGGCATCCTCGACCTTGTTCACCTCGCTGCGGCGTCCGCCGCGCACCTGGTGTTGGGGTGGGTTTACGCGGCGGTGAGCCCCTGGTTTGTGCCGCGGATTGCTGAAGGCAGCTCTGCGCGGAACCCGTTCCAGGGCTCGTGATAGTCCTCGTCCCCGTCCTCGTCCTCGCTTTGTTGATGGGACGGATGCGACGGATGGGGCGGCGGGAACTTCATGCCTTGTTGCATGAGGGGGGCGGTTCGTCTAGTTTTGCCGCATGCGTTTCCTGGTCCGGTGGATGGCGGGTGTACTGGCCGTCGCGCTTCTTTTGGGCGCGGGGGGCTGCATGCCGTCGTCGGACAGCCAGATGGAGGAGGAGAAGGAATCGCATTTCCTGGCGGGCAAGAGCTGCACGATGGGGCGCGATTACCGGGGGGCGATCGAGGAGTTTGAGAAGGCGCTCGAGGTGAACCCGCATTCGGCATCCGCGCACTTTCAGTTAGGGTGGCTGTACGAGGAGAAGGATCCCGACCCGGCGGCGGCGATTTATCATTACCAGCAGTTCCTGAAGCTGCGTCCGAATTACGAGAACGCGGAGGTGATCCGGCAGCACATCAACAACTGCCGGCAGGACCTGGCGAAGGCGGTGCTGCCGCTGCCGGTCAGCCCGGGGATGCAGCATGAATTCGAGCAGCTCGCGGAGGAGAACAAGCGGCTGCGCGGAGAGCTTGAGCAGTGGAAGCAATATGCGGCGCGCCTCGCGACCAACTCGGCTCCGGCCCCGGCGGTTCGCGCGGCAACGCCCGTGTCGGAACCGGCGCCCGTGGCCGTGACGTCCGGCACCGCCTCCGGAGCAGCCTCCGCGGTGGAAGCGCGCGCCGCGGCAGCGCCCGCCGGCCGCACTTACACGGTCAAGGCCGGCGATTCCCCAATCGCCATCGCCCGCAGGAACGGCGTCAAGCTCGACGCGCTGCTGGCGGCCAACCCGGGGCTTGACCCGAAACGGCTGCGCGTGGGCCAGACGTTGAATCTGCCGCCTCCCTGATTCCAATGGCCGCCCGTCTGACCTTCGTCGTGCTCGCGTCGTTCTGGGTGCTGATGAATGTCCTGTTGTGGCGGGCCGAATCCGGCGCCCGCGGCGGCGCGGGCAGCCTCCCGCCGGAGATCGTCTGGAAAAAGATTCTGAGTTCCCCCGACAGTTCCTCGCTCGCGGTGCTGCATCACGGCCGGCGCATTGGGTTTTGTTACTGGAAAACGGGGGTCGGGGACGACTGGGCGGAGTCCGACGCCGACCCGGGCGCGCCGGGGCCGCCGCGGCGTGCGCGGTCCTGCCGGCTGAATGTCGAGGCCAGCGCAATGAGTGTGGGGACCAACCGGGTCCGGTTCGAAGGCGCGTTGCGGGCGGGCACGAACAGCGAGTGGCAGGAGCTGGCCGTCAAGCTGGTTTACGGCGCCGCCACGGTTCAGGTGCGCGCGCAGGCGGCCCGGCAAACGGCCGAGTTCGTGATCGAGTCGGGCGGAGCACGGCTGGAGCATCAGTACCGGTTTTCCGAGCTGCGCGATCCGGCGCTGGCGGCCGCGGCCCTGGTGGGTCCCGACGCCGCCGCGCTGCTGGGTCCGGGCAGCCCGTTCGACGGCATGGCGGCCGGCGTGAGCAACCTGCCGCCGGTCCGGTGGACCGCGGGGGAGGACATCGTGCGCGTCGGCCGAGCGCAGGCCCGGGCCTATTACCTGCGCACGCGGCTGCTGGACCGCTACCCGGTGCTCATCGCCGTCAGCCGGGTGGGGGAGATCCTGCGGATCGATTTGCCGGGCGGCTACACGCTGGTGAACGACCAGTTGCCGGTGCCTTGATGGAATTAAGCGCATGATTCGGATCGAGCATCTTACCAAGAAATTCGGGGACCTGGTCGCGGTGGACGACGTGTCGCTGTCGATCGCGCCCGGCGAATTTGTGGCGGTGCTGGGCCCGAACGCGGCGGGGAAGACGACCACGTTGAAAATCCTGGCGGGGTTGATGAAGCCGACGTCGGGGGCGGCGTGGGTGGACGGGCACGAGGTGCAGAAGGAATCGCTGGCGGCGCGGCGGGCGATGGCGTTCATTCCGGATTTTCCGTTTTTGTACGAGAAGCTGACGCCCTGGGAATTCTTCCGGTTCACGGGCCAGTTGTTCCGGATGGAGGAGGAGCGCATTCTGCGAAACGCGGGGGAGTTGATTGCGCGGTTCGGGCTGGAGCCTTTTGCGGGGAAGATGATGGAGGGATTGTCGCACGGGACGCGGCAGCGGGTGGCGATTGTTTCGGGGTTGCTGCACGATCCCAAGGTTTTTGTGATCGACGAACCGATGGTGGGATTGGATCCGCATCATGCGCGGGTGGTGAAGGATGTATTGAAGGAGCGATCGAGGGGAGGGATGACGGTGTTGGTTTCGACGCATCAACTGAGTGTGGCGGAGGAGTTGGCGGATCGGATTGCGATCATTCACCGGGGGCGGCTTGTGGCGTTGGGGACGCTGGATGACCTGAGGCGGCTGAGCGGTACGCAAGTGGCTCTCGAGCAGGCATTTCTGGCATTGACGGCGGAGGGTTCGGCGGTTTGATACCAGGAAAATCCCGAGTTCCAAAGAAGGAGGGATTGGTGTTAGATGCGTTCCGGCGCGGAAGATTTTGAACGGGAACGTTCGAAGGCGGTCTATGGTTCGACGGGTTGTTGTATCTAGCGGGATGAATTCCTCGATAGACTGGTGGTGGCGGGGTGCATTGCGGGGTTGTGGGCGGGTGTGCGGATTTTGTTTCCACGCATGTTGTAAAGTGCCGGAATGACAACAGTTTTTGGCGGTGAAGAAAATCCAAGAAAAATTTGACAGTCGGTACACTTTTTCGGTAAAAAGCATCAGACTTTACTGTTGGCACTGCATCTCGGGGTGTTAAACATACTAAACAACATATGAAAAAAATCGTTGCTTCTGTTGGTTTGGTTGTGCTGGGTGCCTCGGGGATGGCCCGTGGGCAGGAGGCGGGTGCGACTGCCTACAAACCATGGAATATTTCAGCAACGCTCCGGGGATTTTACGACGACAACATCAACACGGCCCCGAACGGCAGTCCCGACAAGGTGGGGTCGTCCGGGTTCCAGATCACGCCGAGCGTGAATTACGCCTGGCAGAATGACCAGACGGTTTTCTCGGCGGACTACATGTATACGTTCCGGTATTACGAGACGCGGCCGGCCGGCAACGCGCAGAACTACGACCAGGACAACAATTTTGACATCAGCCTGACGCATTCCTTCAACGAGCGTTACCAGGCGGGTGTGAAGGATTCGTTCGTGATCGGCCAGGAAGCCGATTCGCTACAACAGGGAGCGTTCCTGACGGAACCGCAGCGTGTGTCCGGCAACAACATCCGCAATTTCGGCCAGTTGAGCTTCAACGCGGCCGTGGCGCCGACCTTCGGCCTCTCGTTCGGATACGTCAATTCCTACTGGAATTACGAGGACACCCAGACCAACCTCGTTCAGAATCCGCCGACGCCGATTTTCACCGGCAACAACATTATTCCGAGCCGCGCCGGCCAGAACAACCGCATCGAGCAGGCGTTCAACGTGGATGCGCGCTGGCAGTTGAAGCCGCAGACGGTGGGTTACGTGGGTGTTCAGTATGGTGTTGGGAATTACACCGAGGACCAGGCGGTGGCGAATTACGTTTATTTCGGGACGCCGGTCGCCGGCTCCACCCTGATGGCCGACAGCCGCAATTACCGCTCGATCTGGGGTTACGTGGGGGTGGATCACAATTTCACGCCGGACGATTCCGGGTCGCTGCGCGGCGGTATCCGGAGCACGGATTATTACAATTCGCCCCAGGACGCCTCTGACCTGAGTCCTTACGTCATGGCGAGCCTCCGGCACAACTATCTCGAGAAGAGCTACTTTGAAGTCGGATTCAGCTACGACCGCAATGCGACCGACCTGATCGACCCGGCCTACACGGTGGTGGGCACGACCAACGGGCCGGTGCTGCAGGCGGTGAGCGTGACGCTGCAGCAGCAGTCCGCGGTCGTTTACGGCTCGGTGAACCACTACTTCCTGCCGAACCTGAGCGCCAGCGCCACCCTCACTTACCAGTATTCGTTCTTCGTCGGCGGGCAGTACAACAACGACACCGAAAAGGACTTCCTCTTCGGCATCGTCGGCCAATATGATTTCAATCCGTTCATTTCAGCGAGTCTCGGATACAACTACGACTCCGTGAATTCCGAAGTGCCGGACCGCAGCTACAACCGGAATCGCGTGTATGTCGGTGTCAGCGCGACGTATTAATTCGCGGCAGGAATGAACTGTTTCGGGGGCCGGGTTGTCAAAACTCGCCCCCTTTTGTTTTTAATTTAAGAGTTTATGGAGCAACAGAAGACAACAGTGACCCAGGAGTCGAAGCTGCACTTCCTCGACTACTGGCGCATTATCCGCATCCGCAAGACCATCATCCTAGCGGTTTTCCTCCTGGTGGTGATCACGGCCACCCTCGTGACTTTCATTCTGCCCGAATCCTATTCCGGCACCGCCCGCATCCGGGTGGAGCGCGACGCGGCCGACATCCCGGCCATGACCGACCGCGCCATGATGCCGGGCAGCGCCTACGATCCGTATTTCATCCAGACGGAGTTCGAGGTGCTGCAATCCGAAGTCATCCTCGGCCCCGTGATCGACCAGCTCAAGCTGAACGAGAAATGGGCGAGCAAATTCGGCAGCGGCGAAAAGCTGAAGACCTCCGAGACGATGGAGATCCTCCACAAGAACATGGAACTGCGCCCCGTCCGGAATGCCAGCGTCATCCAGATCCAGGTCTACAGCGACAAGGCGCAGGAAGCGGCCGACATCGCCAACGCCATCGCCAACACCTATCGGCAGCACCGGCTCGAGCAGAACCGGGAGCAGATGAAGAACGGCATCAAGGCCCTGGAGGAACAATGGGACGAATTGACTACCAAAATTGAGGCCGCCCAGACGAACGTCGACCATCTCCGCTCGGAACTGAAGGTGTCCGATCCCGACCCGATGAATTACATGCCCACGCCGACGCTTTCGGCGGAGGCGGTCCGCCAGTTCACGATGCAATTGATCACGCTGGAGACCGACCAGGAGCGGCAGGAAACCCAGCTTCGCAAGCTCGAGCAACTGAGCCCGGAGGAACAGCGCCAGGCCGTGCAAACCGCGATCGGGCCCGACACCGAACTGGGCGCCCTGCTGACCGAATACAACGCCGCCAACCAGCGGCTGATCTCGCTCGAAAAGGATGTGACCCCGGAAAACCCGGTTTACATCACCACGAAAAAAATGAGGGACGACCTCGACGACCGCATCAACAAGCGCGTTCGCGGCATCCTGGACGGCCTCCAGACCCGCGTGGACGCCGGGCGGGCCGCCATCGAAGGCATGAAGAACAAGCTGGACCAGTCCAAGCAAAGCGACCTCGAGGCGGCCGACAAGGGCCGGCCCTATTACTCGGCCAAGCAGCGGTTGGGCGAACTGATCCAGTTCAAGTCGGTTCTCGCCATGAAGATTGCCGCGCAGCAAACCGACCTTTACCTGCCGCGCAATTCGATGGTTGAAATCATCGACAAGGCCTTCAAGAGCGACCGGCCGGAACGCCCCAAGAAGGCGCTGAACATCGCTCTCGGCATCATCATCGGGCTCATCGTCGGCGTCGGCCTCGCGTTCTTCATTGAATACCTGGACACCAGCGTCAAGACCATCGACGACGTGGAGCGCACGCTGCAGTCGCCGGTGCTGGGGGTGATTCCGCAGAATGTCGGCCTGCTGCTGGAGGAAGGGGCGGAAAGTCCGCACGCGGAAGCCTACCGGGTGTTGAGAACCAACCTGTTGTTCTCGCGAAAGGACGACAACCTCAACAGCATCGCGATCGTCAGCGCCGGGGCCGGCGAAGGCAAATCGACCACCGTGTTCAACCTCGCCACGATTTTCGCGCAGAACGGCCACCGCGTGGTGATCGTGGATTCCGACCTGCGTCGTCCCGTGCTGCACAAGCTGCTGCGCGTGACGAACAGCATCGGGGTGACGAATTACCTGCTGAAGCAAAACACGCTCGAACAGGTCATCCAGACCACGAGCCTGCCGACGCTCGATTTCATGGCCAGCGGCAAGCTGCCCAGCAGTTCGCTGGGCATTCTCAGCTCGGGCGCCATGCGCGACCTGATCAACGAGCTGAAGAAACGCTACGACTTCGTCTTTTTCGATTCACCCCCGATCATGGGCGTGAGCGACGCCTCCATCCTGGCCAGCGTGGTGGACATGACCATCCAGGTGATTCAATACCGGCGCTACCCGCAGCCGATGAACATTCGCGCCAAGCAGATGATCGAGAAAGTCGGCGGCAACCTGGTCGGAATCGTGTTGAACAACATCAACATGTCGCAGGACGAGAATTACTATTATTACAGCGGGTATTACCACGAATATTACGCGAAGAACGAGGACTCTGTTCCGGCGGGCGCCCCGGAAGGCGAAGGGGCGGCCGAAGGCAAGATCGAGATCAAGCCCAAGTATTAAGCCGCGGGAAAATCATTCGAATGAAACAATTATTGCATCAAGCGGGCAGGGTGGCCTCCGTCGCGGCCCTGGCGGTCTGCGTGGCGCTGCTCTCGGGCTGCGAGACCAGCGCCGATTACAGCAAGGTTCCTGAAACCAACGTCCGGGACAACACCGTCGGCATCCATAATGTCGACAAATTCCGAGTCAGCGACCCCGTGTCCATCCGGTTCAGCGGGCCTTCCGGCGAAAGCCCCGTGATTCCCGAATACACGGAAACCATCAAGGAAGACGGCACCATCACGCCGCCGATGATCGGCACCATCGTCGCCGTCAACAAAACCCCCGGCGATCTCCAGCACGAATTGCAGGAGAAATACTCCAAGCTCTACCGCAATCTCACCGTCACCCTTATTTCGCCGTCCCGTTACTACTACGTCTCCGGTGAAGTGCGAAAGCCCGGACCCGAATTGTATCTCGGCGAAACCGACATCGTGAAGGCCATCTCCGCCGCCGGCGATTTCACCGACTTCGCCAATAAATCCAAGGTCCGGCTCACGCGGGCCAACGGCCAGACGGAAGTGGTCAACGTCAAGCGCATCCTCGACGATCCGCAATACGACGTCCCCATTTTCCCGGGCGACAAAATCTACGTCCCGCGGCGTTACTGGTAAATGGTCCGGTTCCAGATCCTGTCGGGCCGCCAGGCGGGTCGTGTCTGGAATTCCCGCCGGTTTCCCGTTTCCGTCGGTCGCGCCCCGGGCCGCGACTTGCAGCTCGAGGAGCCGGGAGTCTGGGACGATCATTTCCACCTCGATCTCAACCCCGGCGTGGGTTTCATCCTCCAGGCCTGCCCGGACGCCCTCGTCTCGGTAAACGGCCAGCCGCTCCAGCACGCCGTGCTGCGCAACGGCGATGTGGTCGAAATCGGAGGCGCCAAACTGAGATTTTGGCTTACCGAAGCGCCCCGCAGGAATCAAGCCTGGGCCGAAACCCTCGTCTGGATGTTCATCCTCGCCGCCACCGCCGCCCAGGTTTACCTCATCTACCGGTTCTCACGGTAGGCTCCTGCAGCCGCGATCGTGAGATCGCGGTCCCCTTGTCCCTACGCGGATCGCCGCGATTTTACAATCGCGGCTGCAGACGTTGATCAGTGCCGAAAATGCCGCGCGCCTGTGAAGGCCATGGCCATGTTCCGGGCATCCGCCGCCGCAATCACATCCGCATCCCTTACCGATCCGCCCGGCTGGATCGCCGCCGTCGCCCCCGCGTCCGCCGCCGCCAGGAGGCCGTCGGGGAACGGGAAAAACGCATCGCTGCACACCACGCTCCCCGCGAGCGAGAGCTTCGCCTCTCCGGCCTTGAACACCGCGATCCGGCTCGCATCCACCCGGCTCATCTGGCCTGCCCCGACCCCGAGCGTTCGATCCGACGCCGCGTAAACGATGGCATTCGATTTCACATGCTTCACCACGCGCCAGCCGAACAGCATCGCTTCGAGCTCCGCGGGCGCCGGCTGGCGGCGCGTCACGACTTTCAGATCGGCCGCCGCCGTCGCCTTCAGATCCCTCTGTTGCAGCAGCCACGATTCGGCCCCGACGCTGCGCAGGTCCCACCCCGGCGCGCGGGAAGGCGAACGCAGCACCTTCAGCAGGCGCAGGTTCTTTTTTTTCTGAAGAATGTCCAGCGCCTCGGAGCTGAAACCCGGGGCCACGATCACTTCGCTGAAAATCTCCGCGATCGCCGCGGCGCACGGGCCGTCCAGCTCGCGGTTGACCGCGATGATGCCGCCGAAAGGCGCCTGCCGGTCGGTGGCGAGGGCCTTTTCCCAGGCTTCCTTCAGGCTGTCCGCCAGTCCCACACCGCACGGGTTGGTGTGCTTCAGGATCGCGAGCGCCGCCGGTCCGCCGGAGAATTCATCGATCAGGCTTGCGGCCGCGGTCAGGTCGAGAATGTTGTTGTAGGAAAGTTCCTTTCCGTGGAGCTGCTGGAAATAATCCTGGAACCGGCCGTAAAGCGCGGCGGCCTGGTGCGGATTTTCGCCGTAGCGCAGCGGTTGGACGAGCGGGGCCTGGAGGGCCAGCCGCTTCGGCAGGGCCGCGCCGGGTTCGAATTCCTTTTCAAGGTGCGCCGCAATCGCCGCGTCATAGGCCGCCGTCCGCGCAAAGACCTTTGCCGCGAGGCGCCGGCGCAACTCGAGGTCGGTGTTGCCGTTCGCCTGGACCTGGGCCGCCACCGCGGCGTAATCCGCCGGATCCACAATCACCGTCACGCTGTCATGGTTCTTGGCCGCGCTGCGGAGCATGGACGGGCCGCCGATGTCGATGTTTTCGATGGCGTCGTGCAGGCTGACATTCGGGCGGGCGACGGTTTGTTCGAAGGGGTAGAGATTGACCACCACGAGGTCGATGGGAGGGATGTCGTGGGTGCGGACGGCGGATTCGTGGGTGGCATTGCCCCGGATGAACAGCAGGCCGCCGTGCACCTTGGGATGGAGTGTTTTGACGCGCCCGTCGAGCATCTCGGGAAAGCCGGTATGTTCGCTGACGTCCTTGACCGCGAGGCCCGCCTCGCGCAGCGCGCGCGCGGTGCCGCCGGTCGAGAGCAATTCCACCCCGGCAGCCGCCAGGACTTTTGCAAATGGAATCAAACCTTCCTTGTCGGAAACTGAAAGCAGCGCGCGTTGAATCTTCATCATGACGGCGGCTACCATCCTCAGACGCGTCCCGCGAGTCAATCGACAAATACCTGCATGGAAATCTCGCTTGCCACGGGCGCCAAGGTCTGCAAGCTTTACTGCCCGCTGTGCGCGGTTAGCTCAGTGGTAGAGCACTTCCTTGACACGGAAGGGGTCACAGGTTCGAACCCTGTATCGCGCACCATTTCTCCCTTCCCGGATTTTTACATCCCCATGATTTCGTAGCCGCAGTCGACGTAGATGGTCTGACCGGTGATGGCGGCCGCGCCGTCGCTGGCGAGGAACACGCCGGTGGCGCCGAGTTCGTCGGGGAGCAGGTTGCGGCGCAGGGGCGAGCGGGTTTCGTAAACCTTGATCATCTCGGTGAACCCGGCGATGCCGCGCGCGGCCAGGGTGTTCACGGGGCCGGCGCTGATGCAGTTGACGCGGATCTTCTTCGGGCCGAGATCGTGGGCGAGGTAACGGGCGCTGGCTTCGAGGGACGCCTTCGCGACGCCCATCACGTTGTAGTGCGGCACCACCTTGGCCGCGCCGTAATAGCTCATCGCCAGGATGCTGCCGCCGTCGGCCATCAGCGGCGCCGCGGCCCGCGACAGGGCGACCAGCGAATACGCGCTGACATCGTGCGCGATCCGGTAGGCTTCACGGCTCGTGTTCACGAACTGGCCTTCGAGGGCGTCCTTCGGGGCAAAAGCGACGGAATGCAGGAGCAGGTGAATCTTGCCGAACGCGGAGCCCACCTGGTCAAAAACGCGGGCAATGTGGTCGTCCTTGGTGACGTCGCATTCCATGATCAAGGTGTCGGCGCCGAACGCGCCCGCGAGTTCCTCGACGTTTTCCTTGAGCCGCTGGCCCTGGTAGGTGAACGCCAGTCGGGCGCCCTCTTTTTTCCAGGCCTGGGCGATGGACCACGCGATGGATCGTTTGTTGGCCACCCCAAAGACGATGCCGATTTTGCCTGCGAGTAAAGACATGATTCTTTTGATTTGGTGCTGTGTATTGGCGGGTACCAGTAAGGAATAACAACCCCGGTGGCAAGGCCAGAAAACCGGGTTCAGGCGGCTGCCTGACGCGAAAACTGCCGTTCCCGCCGCCAGATCCAAAGCAGGGCCCCCAGGCCGGCCAGCAGCAGGCCGCTCACGCCCGCCACCGCGCTGAACGGCGTCCCGGGAAGGAACCTCAGCGCCGCCGCCCCCAGCGCCGGCCCGGCAAACAGGCCCGCCCCGATCGCCGCCTCGTGCAACCCGCCGTGCTCGGCGCTGGCTTCGCCGATGTCCATCGAGTAGTAAAGCGACGAATAATAAATCAGCCCGGTGGCGAGACCGAAGAAGAGCTGCGCGACCATCACCAGCCACAATTGCGTCGCCACCAGCATCAGGGCAAAGCTCCCGATGAGGGTGAAAAACGACAGCAACAGCCAGCGGAACCGGTAATGCCAGCCGTCCCAGTGCCAAAGGCCGGCAAAGGCCGCAAACCTGCCGAAAAGCCAGATCGAACAGAACAACCCGACCTTGGCGGGCGACAGCGCAAGTTTTTGCGCAATGCCCGGCATCACCGCAATCACGGTGCTCATCGCCACGTAAGCAAACGGGTTGGCCAGCCACGCCATTTTCAGAAATCCGCGAGGCCCGACCGATCCTTTCGGAATTTCAGGCGCAGGCGGAGCCGGGCCGGGCGCGGGGCCGGCAACGACCGGTCCGGCCGGAGTTTTGGTTTCGAGCCAGAACAGGAGGACCAATTGCAGCGCGACAATGAGGGCGGGAATGCCGAATACGGAGCCTTTGCCGAACCGCTGGTAAAGGGCGCCGCCGGTGAAATACGCCACAGCCGCCGCGGCCGACCAGGTGCAATTGTAAATGCCGACCATGTGCTGCATGCCGGCGCGCGATTCATTCGCGCTGACGATCGCCTCGAGGGCGGGCCAGGTGAACAGCAGGACGACGCTGTAAACCGCCAGCAACGCCATCAGGGCGGGGATGCTGTCGGCGAAAAGCCCGGCGATCATCAACACCAGGACACCCGTGAATCCCACCTTCAGGCTGGTGCGAAAGCCCCGGCGCTGGGCGAACTTGCCGCATTGCCAGGCGGAGAAAATGTAGATGAACCCGTACACGGCCGAGACCCAGAGGTTCTGCTCGTCGCCGAAGCCATACCGGTCTCGCAGAAGGAAAAACAGGTAGTTGAAAAAGTAGGAGGCCGCGAGCGTGTTCATCGCGGTCAAAGCAAAATACCCGGCTTTCAACTGGCGGCCGGTCATGAAGCAAAGCCCGGCTTGCCGGGCGGAAATTCAATAGTCATACAGCCCGCTGTCCCGCGTGTAGTCGTTCGATCCACGATCCCCGGGTTTCCCCATGAATCCGTCCATCAGGTCGCCCATGTCCGCCTCGACCTTTTCGGGATCTTCACCCGCCTCCAGCCTGCGGATCGCCGCGTCGAGTTCTTTCGGCGCCGCGCCCGGCGGCAGAAGGTCCTTCATCTTCTTCATCATGTGCGCCAGGTGCCGGGGATTGTTCTCGTCCAGGTGCTCGAAATCGCGCTCCATTTCGCCCAGGGCCCGCGCGACGCGCGGGTCGGAGAGATCGGGGCCGCCTTCGTCCAACGGGGAGGGCCCCGGCTGCGAGCCTTCAGGATCGGGCTGATGATGGGTGAGCGCGAACCGGCTGATTTGCTTTTCCAGGTCGCGGCTGCCGCATTTGGGGCAGGCCGGGGCGCGATCCGGGTTCAGCCGCCGGGACAGGAAGCTGAAAATCCGGCGGCAGCGCGGGCAGGCAAATTCGTAGATCGGCACAGCCGAAACGATTCACCAATCGCGCCGGGTGCGCGAGGAAAAAACGAGGGTTCACAGCGGACACCGAGTCGATTCATAGGAGACGACGCAAGGACTCTCTGACTCGATGCGACCGCAGCTTGCAAGCCACGCGATCGCCTGCGTGTGAGACTCGTTACCTCGTCTCCTGCGGGTGGAAGAGATCGCAGCGAGGACGTGCGCCTGATTATTTGAGCTTGTCGAAGGAGTTGCGCAGGATCTGCCAGTCCTTCAGGCCCTTCACCTTTTCCATGGCCGACTTCTGGATGTCGGTTTCGCGGGCGTTCTTGGTGGGGCGATTGTTCTTGTAGAAAATTCCGAAGTAACCCGGGAACGGGTCCATCGCCAGTTTGTAGGCGGCAGCTTCGTCGGTGACGTCGTGTTCCTTGGGCACTTCGCGGAAGGAGCCGCCCTTGCGCGGGTTGGAGGCGTCGAAGGCGCCTTCGTAAAACTCGACGCATTCGCTGAGGCACTCGACGAAGCTGAACCCGTCGTGGTCCATGGCGGCTTCCATCATCTGGAGCACGTGATTCGGATTCGAATGCGTGGTGCGCGCGACGAAAGTGGCCCCGGCCGCGATGGCCTGTTTCATGGGGTTGATCGGGTAATCCACCGCGCCCCAGATGTCGGTCTTGCTCTTGAATCCGAGGGGCGAGGTGGGCGACGTCTGTTTCTTGGTGAGGCCGTAGACCCAGTTGTCCATGCAGACGAGGGTCATCTTGATGTTTTTGCGGGCGGTATGGGTGAAATGATTGCCGCCGATGCTGAACGCGTCGCCGTCGCCGCTGAAGGCGAACACGTGGAGGTCGGGGCGCGACAGGGAGACGCCGCTGGCGAAGGGCAGGGCGCGGCCGTGGATGAAGTGGACGCCATTGGCCTGGACGAAGTAGGGGAACCGGCTCGAGCAGCCGATGCCGGAGATGGTGGTGATTTTTTCGTGCCAGAGCTTCCGCTTTTCGAGCAGTTTGAAATAGAGAGCCAGGACGGAGAAATCGCCGCAGCCCGGACACCACGTTGGATGGTCGGCGGAAAGTTCCTTCTTGGTAAGCGGCTTGCGCCCGGTGTCGGGCTGGGCCGGGGCGGCCGCATTGGCCGTCCGCTGTTCAGGAAGATCGCTGGTCGTGGGATTCATAATTCAAATCGTGTTCAATGGGTGGCGGCGGCCGGCGCGGAGGCAAGCTTGGTTTTGATCGCGGCCAGGATTTCCTTGACCTTCCAGGTCAGGCCGTCGGTCTTGTTGATGCCCCGGATGCGCGGGTCGCAGAGTTGCGCGCGGAGCAGGCTGGCGAGCTGGCCGCCGTAGTTGTAAATGCCTTCGTCGTTCATCTCGACCACGAGCACGTGGTGGAAGCCGGAGAAGATGTTTTCAAGGCCGTTCGGCAGCGGGCTCAGGCTGCGAAGGTGGATGGAGGAAACGCTGTCGCCCGCGCCGCGCGCGCGATCGACCGCCTCGCGGATCGGGCCCTGCGTGGAACCCCAGCCGACCAGCAGCACGTTGCCCTCGCTCGGGCCGTAAATCTTCGGCACCGGCAGCGTCGCGGCCAGCGCCTGGATCTTCTTGCGGCGCTTCGCCGTCATCTGCATGTGCAGCTTGGGTGACGACGTCGGATGCCCGAACTCGTCGTGCTCGAGACCGGTTGCGATCGGGTAACGCCCGCTCAAAATTCGCGTGCCGGGCGACACCCGCGGCACCACGCCGTCCTGGATCGACAGGTCATAAGGCTTGTAATCCGGCACCGGGGTGAAATCAGGGGTGATATCCTGGCAAATCTTTTCAAGATCGGGTTCCGTGAACGCCTCGATGCGGGTGGAAATGGCCTGGTCGCTCAGCACGAACACCGGGACGTTGTATTTGCGCGCGATGTTGACCGCCTCGATCGCGATGTAGAAGCAATCCTCCACGTCGGCCGGCGCGAGCACCACGCGCGGACTGTCGCCGTGGCTGCCGAAGCAGGCGATGTAGAGATCCGACTGCTCCACGTTGGTCGGCATGCCGGTGGAAGGCCCGCCGCGCTGCACGTCGATGACCACCAGCGGGACTTCGGCCATGCCAGCCCAGCCCGCCGCTTCCATTTTCAGGGCGATTCCGGGGCCGCTCGATCCCGTCACCGCCACGCGGCCGGCGTAGCTCGCCCCGATCGCCATTGAAATCGAAGCGATTTCGTCTTCGCATTGAATGAAGCTGCCGCCGTATTTCGGCAGTTCGCGGCGCAGCAGTTCCATGACGTCCGACCACGGCGTGATCGGGTAACCCGCCCCGAACCGGACGCCCGCGGCGATCAAGCCGTAGGCGAGGGCCTCGTTGCCGTTCATCACGACCTGGCTCCGGCCCTTGTTCCGGCTTTCCGTGAAACGGTAGGTGTCCATCAGGTTGCCGATGGAATAATTGTAACCGGCATGGAAAGCCGCCAGCGCCGTCTTGACCACCGATTCGTCCTTGCCGCCGAAGCGTTCGTGGATCAGCCGCTCGAGCTTCGCAACGTCCAGGTCGAACACCTTTGCGATCAAGCCCAGCGCGAAAATGTTTTTGCCCTTGTCCTTCGCGGTGCCGCCGATGGCTTCAATCGTCAGGTTGGAAATGGGAATGCCTACGTGATGATACGTCTCCTTCCACTCGGGCTTCGGCTCCACGTGATCGGCGTCATACAGGACGATGCCGCCCTTCTTGAGCGACGCGATGTGGCCTTCGTAGGAATGCTGGTAGAACGCCAGGAGAACATCCGCCTCGTCCCCCGCGCTCAGGACCTCGCCGGACCCGATGCGCACCTGGAAAATGGAGGGACCCCCGGAAATCGTGGCCGGGATCGTCATGAACGTCATGACTTCCTGTTCGCTGCGCCCGGCCAGGCGGGCGAGGAAACCGCCGATGGCCTGGATGCCATCCTGCGAATTGCCGGCAATCCGGATGATGGCTTCCGAAATTTTGGATGTCTTGTGCGCGCCACCCGGGGTCGGGGCCGCCAACGGTTTGTCACTCATGAGGATATTCTCTTCTTCAAGTGTTGATGTTCGTGCCGACACTGTTCGAGTCGAAACCAGCGGACAGGAACACGCATCAAGCTATCATCGGCACCCAAGGAGTCAAATCTTAAACTGATTCCACAACCGACTAGTCTGCAACGTCTTGCGATATGTTTTAGGATTGCCGCCCGGCCGCCAATATTAGGTGATTAGATGGCATCATGGTATATTTCCGATGTATTACCAGTTATTCTTTTGATTTACATTTGTTGAGGTAAAACACCAGTGCTTCTGCCGTTCCGGTGCCATGAGGGAATTTGCTGAGATAACCTTGCTGGCGTTGGATGGCGGATTTGACCTGGGGAATGGCGTTGGACGGGGCGGCGATCATGGCGGCGAAGCGGGTCAGGAGCATGGGCAGGTCGTTGAGATGATCGCCGGCGGCGAAGACGTGTTCTGTTTTTACGCCGAGCATCGAGCTCAGTTCGGCGAGGGCGGTGCCCTTGTTGTAGTCCTCGTGGCTCAGACGCGCGTAGACGTCGTTCCGCATCACAACGAGGTGCGGCACGGTCCTGCAATAGTCGTTCAGGTACTCGTGAATGGTGTCCGCGTCGTCGTTGTTGGACGCGATGAGGCAGAACGGCGAGTAGGGATCCTCGTAAACGGTGGCGTTGAAGCGCCGGTTGATCCAGTCCGTCAATTGGGGAAGGTCGACCCGGACCTGTTCAAAGACCTCTTCATGTGCGAGGGCGCAGGCCTGGTTCCAGTGGTCGAGCGAGGTGTAACGGATGCCGTCGCGGATGTGGATCTCGCGTTCCACGAGCACGAGGTAATCGGGCTGGATCTGGATGCGCGAGCGGGCGAGCGCTTCCATGAGGCTGGACATGTCGCGTCCGGTGTTGATGACCCACTTGGCGCCCTGCCGCTGCAGGTGGCCGATGGCTTCCTGCAATTCCCGGGGGATCGGCGGGTTTTCAAACTCGGCAAAGATCGTTCCGTCAAAATCGGTGGAAATGAGCTGTATCGGCAAATTCATTGCATCAACGTCCCGGCAGCATAGGGGATGCGGCCGGAGGTTAAATAGTCAAAAAGTTAAATAGTTAAAAAGGTTGAAACGTTAAATGGTTAAAAGCCTGGCGCGCGTCACCCTTTTAACTGTTCAACGGTTTAACCATTCAACGATTCAACCGGTCAACAGATCCTCGTGACTTTCTTCGCCGGCTTCTGTCTAATGGGCGTGTATCCGGTCGTGAACGAGCCGCCTCTCACTGAAAGTGGCCTGACCGAAGCGCCCGCGGCGCTGGAGCCGTCGGCGTTTGCCGGGCTTTACGAGCAGCATTGCCGGGCGATCTTCTATCTGTGCCTCCGTTTTCTGGGCGATCCGCAAAAGGCGGAGGATGCCACGCACGATGTATTTCTGAAGGCTTACCGCAAGATGGACCAGTTCCGGGGCGAGGCAAGCTGGCGGACGTGGCTGTATCGCATCGCCATCAATCATTGCCGGAACCTGCAGCAGGCGTGGCAGGATCGGCACCTGTTCTCCAATGCCGACGAGGCCGTCTGGGAAAACGCGGCGGCTGCAGGCGAGTCGCCCCTGCGCGTGCTGGAAACCAAGGAGCTCGGGGAGCGAATCCAGAAGGCGCTCGACGGTTTGCCCGCCGAATACCGGCTCCTGCTGCTCCTGGTCGCCGACCAGGAATTGAGTTACGAACAAATCGGGGCCTTGACCGACCAGAGTTCCGACGCGGTCCGGGGCAAGCTGCATCGCGCACGCAAGGCCTTCGCGACCCTTTTCCAAAAAACGGGCTGAAAGGCATCATGAAACCGCATCAACATCGATTTTCGTCCGGGCAAAAGGAATCCCTCGACGCCTCCACGCAACAGTCCCGCTCGTCGGACCGCGAATTTGCGAGCCCGGAGGAGCTGCTGCGGTTTGATGCCGCGCAAACCGCGGTGCCGGATTCCATCGCGCGGCGGCTGGCGGAATCGACCGCCCGCGAGCCTGCGCCCCCGCCGTTGCCGTGGTGGAAACGCCTGTTCCAATGATGAGCTTTCAATCCGAACTCGAAGTCCTGATCCGGGCGCGTTACCCGATTCTTTACCTGGTCACCGGCGAGGAGCTCCGCGCGCAGACGCTGGTGGAAGAGATCGGGCGCCGCCGCCAGAAACGGGTCTTTGAATGGACCTGCACGACGGGCATCGTCCCGGCCGGCACTTCGATCCAATCCCAGAAATCCCGCACCGGCGCCACGAAGGACCCGGTCGGCGCGCTGGACCATGTGATCGAGCAGGTGGAACCCGCAATTTTCATCTTCAAGGATTTCCATCCATTCCTGGCGCGGACGCAGGTGGCGGTGATCCGGAGGCTCAAGGACATTGCGCTGCACCTGAAGAACAGCCACAAGACCATCCTGTTGATTTCGGCGGTGCTGGAGATTCCGCCGGAGCTGGAGAAGGAAATCACGGTGCTGAATTTCCCGCTGCCGGACCGCGAGGACCTGGGCGCGCTGCTGGAGCGGGTGATCCAGGACCTGAAACAATTCCGGCAGGTCGAACTTGAACTGCCTGAGTCCGACCGCGAGCAACTGTTGCAGGCGGCGCTGGGGCTGACGCTGGGCGAGGCGGAAAATGTGTTTGCGAAAATTCTGGTGAAGACCTCGCGCCTGAGCGCGGCCGATGTGGGGGAAGTGCTCGCCGAGAAGCAGCAGATCATCCGGAAAAACGGGCTGCTGGAGTATTACGCGACGGCGGAGAATTTTGAAGGCATCGGCGGCCTGGCGGTGTTGAAGGACTGGCTGGCCCAGCGCGCGGTCGGGTTCACGGCCGGTGCGCGCGCGTACGGGCTGCCGGCGCCGCGCGGCGTGCTGATCCTGGGCGTGCAGGGCTGCGGCAAGAGCCTGTGCGCAAAGGCGGTTTCCACCCAGTGGCGGCTGCCATTGCTCCGGTTCGACATGGGCCGGATGTTCGGCAGCTTCGTGGGCTCCTCCGAGGAAAACGTGCGCCGCGCCATCGCCGTCGCCGAATCCGTCGCCCCCGCCGTGTTGTGGGTGGACGAAATCGACAAGGCATTCGCCGGGTCGCAGGCCTCGGGCCAGACCGACGGCGGAACCACGGCGAGGGTGTTCGGCACGTTCCTGACCTGGTTGTCCGAAAAAACCGCGCCGGTGTTCGTGGTGGCGACGGCCAACGACATTTCAAACCTCCCGCCCGAGCTGCTCCGGAAAGGGCGGTTCGATGAAATCTTTTTCGTCGACCTGCCCAGCCGCGCTGAGCGCGCCGAGGTTTTCCGGATCCACCTGTCCCGCCGCCGGCGCGACCCGGCGCAGTTCGACCTGGACCGGCTGTCGGAAGCGAGCCCGGAATTCAGCGGCGCCGAGATCGAGGAGGCGGTGATCAGCGCGATGTACGATTCCTTTGCGGGCGGGGTGGAGCTGTCGCAGGACCATGTGCTGCGCGCGCTGGAGCAGACGGTGCCGCTGGCCCGGACGATGGATGACCAGATCAGCGGGTTGCGATCCTGGGCGGACGGCCGCGCCCGGAACGCGAGCCGCTCCCGGAAAGCCGTCCAGCGCGACGGCAATCGAGTCGCATGAGCCGATTTGGCAATCTCGAACTGGAAGGTGAACACGAGGATCGGCGGCCATCACCGGCGCCGGTGGTGAAGGACGCCGCCTTTTATCTCGAGGAAGCGCGGCGGTCCTTCGAGCGGGGAGAATTCGAGCCGGCGCTGCGCCATTATTCGCGCGTGCTCGAATTCGATGTGTCGAACCCGGCCGCCTGGACCGGCCAGGTGCGGATGTTGATCGAGCTTGGCGAGGCGCACGAGGCGCGGTTGTGGGCGGACAAGGCGCTGGAGCGATTTCCGCGCGACCCCGAGCTGCTGGCGGCGAAGGCGGTGGCGCTGGGTCGTGACGGCGACCTGGACGGCGCGTTGCTGATTTCCGACGCCTCCATCCAGGAACTCGGCGACCTGCCTTATGTCTGGCTGGCGCGCGGCGACGTGCTTGCGGCGCGGCGGGAGCAGCGGGCGGATTATTGCTTTGAAAAGGCGCGCATGCTGGCGCCGGGGGACTGGTTTGTCGCCTGGCTGGCGGGGCGGATTCGCTATTACCACGGCCAGTTTGCGCTGGCATTGAAACATCTGCAGCAGGCGGTCGAATGGAACGCGGGGCACTTCGTGGTGTGGCTCGAACTGGGCCGCTGCCAGGGCAGGCTCGGGCTGCACGGGCCCGCCCAGTTCTCACTCGCCCGCGCCCGCGAACTCAACCCCGCCTGCCGCGACGCCGGGCTCGAGCTGGCCCGGTTGTCCGGCGCCAGCCCCTGGTCGGGCTGGCTCCGCCGCTGCCGCCGCTGGTTTTCATCATGAGCACCGAAAATCTCGACCGCCTCCTCTCCGCCGCGAAGGAATTCGACGGCTCGGACCTTCACCTGGTCGCCGGCGTGCCGCCCGCGTTTCGCGTGAACGGCGAGATCATCATCGCCGACGAAGACGCCCTGTCCGAGGAGGAGATCACGCGCATGGCCACCAGCCTGTTGAACGAACAGCAGCTCCGGAAATTCGAGCAGGAATGGGAACTCTGCATCTCCCTCCTCCACAAAACCGCCGGCCGCGTCCGCGTCACGTTTTACCGCCGCAACGGCCACCCCGAACTCAGCTTCCGCTTCTGCGGCGACCGCGTCGCTTCCCGCGAGGAACTCGGGTTGCCGGAGAAAATCGACGAACTCGCCCGGCGCCCCAACGGCCTGCTGCTCATCACCGGCCCCACCGGCGCCGGCAAAACCACCACGCTCAACTACCTCGTCGACCTGATCAACACCG
The DNA here is from genome assembly GCA_046346665.1 of Verrucomicrobiota bacterium. Lineage (GTDB taxonomy): Bacteria > Verrucomicrobiota > Verrucomicrobiia > Limisphaerales > JAXMHQ01 > JAXMHQ01. The sequence continues at coordinate 13,716 of JAXMHQ010000001.1, read as the reverse complement.
AGCGCCGCTGCAAGATCGTCACGATCGAGGACCCCATCGAATTCGTCCACCAGAACAAGCGCGCCATCGTGGTCCAGCAGGAGGTGCTCACCGACGTCCGCTCCTTCAACCGCGCCCTCATCCATGTGCTGCGCCAGGATCCCGACGTGATTGTCGTCGGGGAAATGCGCGACCCGGAGGCGATTGCCACCGCGCTGACCGCGGCCGAAACCGGGCATCTCGTCCTGGCCACCATGCATTCGCCGAGCGTCTCGCACGCGATCGAACGCATTGTGGGCGTGTTCGAGGGCAGCGCCCAGCGCCAGATCGTCATGCAGCTTTCCAACGCGCTCCAGGGAATTCTCGCCCAGGACCTGCTGCCTGCGGCCGATCGCACCCGGCGCATTCTCGCCGTCGAATTGCTCGTCGCCAGCGGCGCCGTCCGCAATCTCATCCGGGAAAATCAACTGCACCAGATCGAAAACATCCTTCAAACGGGGCGCAAAGACGGAATGATCCTCATGGACAACTGTCTTCACGACCTTTACTGCCGCTGCCTGATCACCTACGACGCGGCGGCCAGCCGGGCGCGGCACCCGGACCAGATTGTGCAGCGCAAGACCTGACCGCCCCGATGCGGGGATGGACGCCATGAACCATACCGGCCAGATGATCCGAGGGATCCTGCTGATCGCCGCTTTTGCGGGCGCGGTGGGCTGGCTGGCCTGGCGAACCTTGAAACGTTCCGACGATCCGCCGGTGCTCATTGTGCGCTGGATTTGCACCGGGCTGGTGCTGGCGCTCATGGTGCGGAAGGTCATCCCGTTCGTGGCGGACGGCGGCGCCGCCGGCGCGTATCTCGGCATCCCGCTGACCGCCGTTTGCGGACTCCTCCTCGCCGTGATCTGGCGCCATTCCATCACGCGCATGATCGCCGCGCCGTTCGGATCCCTTTACGACGGTGGCAGCCGGGAACCCGATCCGCAACCGCTTTATTCCCTCGCGCAGGCGCATCGCAACCGCGGCCGATACACGGAGGCGGTCGCGGAAATCCGGCGCCAGCTCGACCGGTTCCCGACCGATGTCGAGGGGCTGCTGCTGCTGGCGGCCGTCCAGGCGGAAAACCTGAACGACCTGCCCGGCGCCACCCTCGTCATCCAACGGATTTGCAATCAACCCGGCCACCCGCCCCGGAACATCGCCCTGGCCTTGAACACCCTGGCGGATTGGCAGCTCAAGTACGCGCTGGATCCCGATGCGGCGCGCGAGACGCTCGAGCGGATTCCGGAGATGCTGCCCGGGACGGAATTTGCCGCGCTGGCGGCGCAGCGCATCGCGCACCTGGCAAGCATGGATTCGCTGGTTGCGGCGCAGGAACCCCGGACCGTGGCGCTCCCGCAGGGGATCGACAACATCGGGTTGCTCCAGCCGGACCAGCATCCGCAGGCGCCGTCGGTGGATCCCGGCGCGCGGGCGGCGGAGCTGGTGAAACAGATCGAGCGCCATCCGCGGGATGCGGATGCGCGGGAGGAGCTGGCCAAAATCTACGCGGGCCATTTCGACCGGCTCGACCTGGCGGCCGACCAGTTGGACCAGTTGATCATGCAGCCGGACCAGCCCGCGGGGCGGGTGGTGGGGTGGCTGAATTTGCTGGCGGACTTGCAGGTCCGGCACGGGGCGGACCTGGAGACGGTGCGGCACACCGTGAGCCGGATCGGGCAGTTGTACCCGGGCAGTGCGGCCGCGTATGCGGCGGAGAGCCGGCTGGCGCGGCTGAAACTGGAATTAAAGGGGCGCGAAAAGCCCGGGACCGTGAAGCTCGGCACCTACGAGCAAAATATCGGCCTCAAGGGCCGCTTACCGAACCAGCTTTAGCGCGATCTGCTTGTCGATCTCGGCCGCGAGATCGATGTCGGCACCGCCGCCGGAAGTCCGGACCTGGACGGAAACGGCGGTGGTCTTGGGGTCGATCTGCATAACGCGGACCCAAACCGTGCGCTGGTTCACCTTTCCCTGGATCACCTTGGCGACATTGTCCACGGCGTTGGTCTGTCCGTGCAGGATGGTTTCATTGATGATCGCCCCGTTGAACGCCACCACTTCCTTGGCGGCGGTGTAGACCTGGGTCATCGGGCGCTCATAACGGGCTTCGATCGTGTCCTTTTGGAACGGAACGGCGGCCTGCTTGTGCCCGTCCATGGTGCTGACGCAGCCGACGATGAGGGCCAGGGAGGCGGCCGCGAATGCCACGGCAAAAATTTTCGATTTCATGGGATGGAATGCAACCAGATTGCCCCCCGCCGTCAAGCACGAACCGCGCTGCCGCCGGGGCGGCCCCGGCCGGCCGGAGCCCGGCGCCCGCCGCGCCCGCCGGCCCGGGCGGGGCGTCATTTATAGGTCTATATAACGTTAGGATCACACCCCGGGGTAAACACCCCCCTTGACCAAAACGCCTGTCGGGACGAGGGTTTATCAAATCGCCCGCTGTCACTCTTAGTCTGTTGTGGTCTGATGTAGCATGGGGCAAGTAGTTTTTGAACCAACGCTTAAATCATGGAGTCAGCCGACTTGCAAACACGGTTCGGTTCGGCGGTGCGGGCCCGCAGAAAGCGCCTGGGCATCTCCCAGGAAGAACTCGCCGAGCGCGCGGGTTTACATCGGACGTACGTCGCGGACGTGGAACGCGGCGCGCGGAACCTCTCGCTGGGCAGCATCCGCCGGCTCGCGTCGGCTTTGCAGGTTTCCATCGCGTCGCTTTTCACGCAGGCCGAGGCCCGGGGCGAACTGGCCGGGTCGGATGCGGGCGAGGTCCTGCTGGTCCACAGTGATCCCGGCGTGGCGGAAGCCACGGTGCGGACGTTTGCCGCGACGCGGCTGGTGAACCGGCTGCACGAGGCCCGCAGCGGCGAGGAAGCTCTTCAAATGTTGTTAGGCGAACCGGCCGGCGCCACCGCCCCCCTCCGCGACCGGCTCCAGCTCATCCTGCTCGACCTCGAACTGCAGGGCATGAACGCCCTCGAACTGCTCCGCCGCCTCAAGGCCGACCGGCTGGTGCGCAATATTCCCGTCGTCGCCCTCGCCGGAGCCGACCGTGCCCCCGACACCGCAGAGAGCCTGCGGCTCGGGGCCGAAAGCGCCATTCCGAAGCCGATCGATTTCAACCGGCTTGCCGGGTTGATTCCCAAGCTCAGCTTTGGCTGGGCGATCCTCAAGTCCTCCCCGGCGCCGGCCCTGGGCGCGGGCGGGGCCTGACGCGGCGGACCCGCGGCGGCATTTTCCCTCCGGAATTTTCCGGGACGGGCCTCGGCCCGGCTCGACAACCGGCGGTGGAGATGCCAAGTTTCATTCGTGGCATCTGACAAACTCGATCGTCTGCGCGCGTTGTTCCGCTCGTTCGGATCCTGCGTGGTCGCGTACTCCGGAGGGGTGGATTCCGTGTTCCTGGCCAAGGTGGCCCGGGATGTTCTGGGCGACCGCAGCCTTGCGGTGCTGGCCGACTCCCCCAGTCTGCCGCGGCGCGAGTTCGAGGACGCCGTGGAAATTGCCCGCCGGTTCGAAATCCCGCTCAAGGTCGTTCGCACCAATGAATTCAAGAATCCCGAATACCTTTCGAATCCGGTCAACCGTTGTTATTTCTGCAAGCACGAGCTGTTCACGGAGCTCGCGCCCGTGGCCCGCGACGGCGGGTTCGCGGTGATCGTTTACGGTGAGAACGCCAGCGACATCGGCGATCACCGCCCGGGAGCCAAAGCCGCCGCCGAATTCCAGGTCCGGGCCCCCCTCAAGGAAGCCGGGCTCACGAAATCGGAAATCCGCGCCCTGTCCGCCGAGCTGGGATTGCCCACTTCGGAGAAACCCCAGATGGCCTGTCTCAGCTCGCGCATTCCCTACGGCGAAAAAGTTTCCCCGGAAAAACTGGCCATGATCGAGGCGGCTGAAAATGTATTGCGCGACCTCGGCTTTTTCGACCTCCGCGTGCGCCACCACGAATTGCGCCCGGGGCCGGCGCCCTCGCAACCTTCAACCTTCAACTTTCAACCTGCAACCCTCCAGTGCCTGGCCCGGATCGAGGTGGGCCCGGGTGAGATGGGGAAATTCCTGGTGGACGGCGTCCCGGCGCGCATCGCCGAAGCGCTCCGGAAGATCGGCTATGCCCACGTGACGCTCGATCTTCTCGGCTACCGGCGCGGCAGCGTGAATGAGGGCGTCGTGGTGGCGAAGGCGGCCCAGGACAAATCCTGAGAAGTTTCCAGCCCCGAAAATCTCAACCGCCAATGGACACGAATGAACGCCAATGACTGTTTGTGATTCGCGTCCATTCGCGTCCATTCGCGTCCATTCGCGGTTAGAATTCCTTTAGTGTGCCGGGTGTCATCCGTGGTTGCAATTCGCGCAACTTTTCGGCGAAATCGTTGTTTAACAGGAATCAGCTGATATGGCGCAATTTTCATACAAGGCCCGCCGCCGGACAGGCGAGGTGGTGCAGGGGGTGTTGGACGTGGCGGACCGGAGTGCGGCCCTGGCGCAGATCGAGCGGCTCGGGTTGTTTCCCGTGGCCGTGGACACGGCGCGGGCCGGGGCCGCGGCGCCGGCTGAATCGGCTTCCATCGCCCGGCGCAAGATTGACCTGGCCGCCTTCCTGCCTCCGTCGATCCGGCAGTCCTTGACCCGCCAGCGGCGGCCCAAGCTGCAGGAGATGGCCACGTTCACCCAGCAACTGGCGAACCTGCTCAATTCCGGCATGCCCCTCACCGTCGCCCTCCAAAGCATGTCGCACCTCGAATCGAAGGGAATCTCGGCCGAGGTCAGCCAGAAACTCCGGCAGGAAGTCATGGAGGGGCGGAGCCTGTCCGATGCGATGTCGCAGCAGCCGATCGTTTTTTCCGAACTTTACGTCAACATGGTGCGCGCCGGCGAATCGAGCGGCGCGCTCGTGGACGTGCTGCGCCGGATGGCGTCGCACTTCCAGCAATTCGCGGAAATCCAGGGCAAGATGAAGAGCGCGATGATCTACCCGCTGATGGTGTGTCTCGTGGGCGTCGGCCTGATCCTGTTCTTCATTTATTTCATGCTCCCGCATTTCGTGGACATGTTCAACGGGTTCAACGTGGAGCTGCCGCTGCCCACCCGGATCCTCATCGGGGTCAGCGATGTGTTCAGCCATTTCTGGTCCGTGCTCGTCCTGCTGCTCGTGCTCACCGCCGCCGTCATCCTCATCCGCCGGTTCCAGTCGACCGAGAGCGGCCGGCGCAAGATGGACGAGTGGAAGATGAAGATGCCGGTGTTTGGAAAGGTGATCCGGACGAACCTGTTCGCCCAGTTTGCGCGCACGCTTTCGACGCTGCTGCAGAACGGCGTGCCGGTCCTGACCGCGCTCAAGATCACGGAGCAGGTCATTCCGAATTATTTGCTGAAGGACGCGATTGCCCGGACGCGCGAGGCGGTGACGGACGGCAAAACCATTGCCCAGCCGCTGGCCCAGAGCCGGCTGTTCCCGCAGCTCATGGTGGACCTGGTGAAAATCGGGGAGGACACGGGCGATGTGCCCGGCGCCCTGGCGAACCTGGCGGAAACCTACGAAGGCGAACTCCAGATTTCACTGCGCGTGATGATGAACCTGATCGAGCCCCTCCTCATCATCGTCATGGCCCTCGGCGTCGGTTTCCTGCTGCTCAGCGTCCTCCTCCCGATGTTCAAACTCATCGCCAACATCAGCGCGGCGAAATGAAAATCTGTCGAGAGTCGACGGTCGAAGGTCAAGGGCCTGCCCGGCGTGCGCTTCGGGCGGATGCAGGCCCTCGACGCTCGATTCCTTGGCGCGGCGAAGCGAAGCGAAGACGGCTCGACTCTCGACCTGTTCGTGGATTCACGCTCATGGAAATCATGATCGTGGTCGGCATCATGGGCATCATCATGGCCGCCGGGGTTCCCACACTCTACCAGGCGTTGAAAAGGTCGGGGCCGGGCCGGACCACCAGCGATCTGATCGACCTGTTCACCGCGGCCCGGGCGCGCGCGATCCTGGAGGGGCAGACCAGCCAGGTGATCATTTACCCGCGCGAAGGGCGTTGCGAACTGGCGGGCGGACCGGGCGGAAAGGCGCGGTCGCTGCGGCTCGGCGACGCCGTGAGGATTGAGATGCTCGACGTGAATTTGCTGGAATACAGGGAATCGGAGACGGCCCGGATTCATTTCTTTCCGAACGGCACCTGTGACGAGATGACGATGATCCTGCACTGGCCGGAGCGGGACCAGTGGAGGAAGATCACCCTTGAGATCACCACCGGGCTGGCAACCCTGGAATCGGATCCCAATCGTTGGAGGGGGCGATGATCCTGCACGATCTGAGGGCATCCGACAGGCGTTGCGGGGCGTTTACGCTCCTGGAAGTGCTGATCGCCGGCGGCATCCTGTTCGTCTGCCTCTTCGCCATATTGGGTTTGCTCTCGAACGGGCTGTCCAACGCCCGGGCTCTGCAGCAGACCCGTGAGGATCCGCGGGCGTCGGTGATTGCGAACTTGTATGACGAATTCACCCACACCAACGTCATCTACGAGGGATCGGGATTTGGCGAATTCCGCGATTGGAAATACGACTGGGAGCGAATCCAGGTCCAATCCAACGGGCTTTGCCAGGTGACCGTGGTGATCCTGCCGGCGCACAAAGGCGCGCGGCCGCAGCGGCTGGATGCGATCCTGTACCTGCCGCAGATGCAGCAGCAGGGATTCGGCGGAGGAGTGCCTCGATGAAGCTTCCGACAGCCCGCCGTTCGAAGGCGTTCACCCTGATCGAAATCATGGTGGCCCTGGCCATCCTGGGGCTGATTGTGGGCGCCGTTTATTCGAGCTGGATGGCGGTGGTGCGGGGGGCGGAGAGCGGAAAGCGGGCGGCGGCGGAAGTCCAGCGCACCCGGATGGCTTTGCGCACGCTGGAGGATGCCTTGAATTCCACGCGTTCGTTCGCCGGGTCCATCGAGTATTACCGGTTCCTCGCGGAAAACGGACGCAACGCCACCCTGAGTTTCGTCGCGAAATTGCCGGAGTCCTTTCCCCGCAGCGGACGGTTCGGCTCCTTCGACGTCCGGCGAATCACTTTCTCGCTCGAGCCGGCCCCCGAACGCGGGCAGCAACTGGTGATGCGGCAATGCCCGGTGTTGATGGACATGGACGAAGACGAACAGCAGCACCCGGTGGTGTTGCTGAAGGACGTGAAGGAATTCGCCATGGCATTCTGGGATCCGAAAGCGGGGGACTGGATGGATGAATGGACGCAGACCAACCAGTTGCCGGCGAAGGTGCTGGTCAGTCTGAAATGGGGCGGGGACAAATGGCAATCGGGCCAGAAGGAACAGCAAATCGCCAGCGTCATCACGCTGCCTTCCGTGATGGTCATGCCCATGTGGCAGATGCCGGGCGCGGGGCCGATCCGGCCCGGCCAGCAGCCGCCGCTTCCCGGCAACCAGATCATCCGGCCCGGCGCCCAATGAAAACGCACTCGAATCACCAAGCCCGCGAGGGCATGGCGCTGATGATCGTGATGATCGCGATCTTCGTGCTGGCGGCGATTGTGGGAGCGTTTGCTTTTGCGATGAAGGTCGAAACGCGCCTTGCGATGAACGCGCAGGACCAGTCGCAGGATCTCTGGCTCGGCCGCTCCGGCGTCGAACTGGCCCGGTGGGTCCTGGGACAGAGCATGGCCTGTCCCTATTCGGCGCTGACGCAACGGTGGGCCGGCGGAATGACGGATGACTGCGACACCAACGGTCCGCTGGCAAATGTGACGCTGAACGGATTTCCAGTCGGGGAACGCCGGCTGTCGATTCAAATTACGGACCTGGAATCGAAGATCAACATCAACACGGCCGACCAGCAGTTGTTGCAGCAGGCATTGACGGTGGTGGGGGTGGACGCGAGCGAGATTTCGGGGATTTCGGCTGCGATCCAGGATTGGGTGGACAAGGATGATTTGCCGAAGGTTGGGGGGGCGGAGAGCGATTATTACCAGACGCTGGTGCCGCCGTACTTTGCGAAGAACGGGCCGATGGATGATTTGACCGAGCTGCTCCTGGTGCGGGGGGTTACGCCGGAAATGTATTGGGGACCGTTTGCCACGAACCATGTGGAGGCGGCCTTTCAACGAAGGAATCGTTGGGGCCGGATCGTGCAAACGCCCCATTATCCTGTTGGGCTGGTGCAGTTGTTTACCCCGTTTTCATCCGGCCGGGTCAACCTGAACACCACCTCGGCCGAAGTGTTGCAAGCCCTTGGGCTGGATGAGAATTCGGCGGACGAATTGATCCGGGACCGGCAGGAGGCGCCGTTTCACAGCATGGGGGAGGCACAGGCCAAAGTGCCCCCGCAATACCGGCCGATTATTGATCGTTATTGCCAGGTGCGAAGCCGGACATTCCAGGTGGAGGTGTCGGTGGAGGGATCGAACCGTCGATTTTACGCGATTTTGGGCTGCAACAGCCCTCGGGACATCCAGATTTTGAGTTTTTGGTGGAAGGATTTGTGAGGGGTTTTTGGGGTTGTGGAGCGATGTTTCGGGGCGGGTGGGATGAATGGCGGGTTGCAGGAGGGGAAATGGGGCTGGAACGCGAAAAAAGTTATTCACAATATTGCGCAGAATTCGCGCACAATCCACGAAACGCCTGTAAATAAAGGAGTTTTTGATCTCGAATTTTTTTTAAAAAAACTCTTGCGCGATCCGGCGCGTAGGATAATCTGTCCACGTTCTTTGCGACTGGAAGACAGCAAAACAAACTGTTGACAGTCGGGGCGGACGGGCTAAAATCCTGGACGCAAAATAACGAAGGTCTGAGAGGCCGAGTTAAGAATGATTAAATCGGCTCTCGGGTTTTTTGTCCCCCTGATGGGGAAACGGCGTTAAAGAAAGCCGATTGAGATTTTGGGTTGGTGACTGTGGAAACGCAGAGAAGACCCGCTGCTCATTGAAAATTGAATTGTGCGATAAGTGAGAGCCCCTTCGATGGTGGCTGCGCAAGCGGCCAACATTGGAGAGTTTTAAAATTGTAATTCGTCCGACTAATCATCGGACAAGAATTAAACTAGATCACGCTTCGGCGTGGTTTACCGCTCACGCGGTAGACGTTTTTTAACGGAGAGTTTGATTCTGGCTCAGAACGAACGCTGGCGGCGTGGATAAGACATGCAAGTCGAGCGACGATTACGGGGTAGCAATATTCTGTAGTTGGAGCGGCGCAAGGGTGCGTAACACGTGGGTAATCTGCCATGAAGTCTGGAATAACTTGCTGAAAGGCGAGCTAATACCGGATGTGAAGATTGGAAGGCATCTTTTGATCTTCAAAGCTGGGGACCGTAAGGCCTGGCGCTTCATGATGAGCCCGCGGCCTATCAGCTAGTTGGTGAGGTAACGGCTCACCAAGGCTAAGACGGGTAGCTGGTCTGAGAGGACGACCAGCCACACTGGAACTGAGACACGGTCCAGACACCTACGGGTGGCAGCAGTCGAGAATTTTTCACAATGGGCGAAAGCCTGATGGAGCGACGCCGCGTGGGGGATGAATGGCTTCGGCCCGTAAACCCCTGTCATTCGGGATCAATGCGTACTGCTTAATACACAGTGCGTTGATAGTACCGGAAGAGGAAGGGACGGCTAACTCTGTGCCAGCAGCCGCGGTAATACAGAGGTCCCAAGCGTTGTTCGGATTCACTGGGCGTAAAGGGTGCGTAGGTGGTCGGGTAAGTTTGATGTGAAATCTCCGGGCTTAACCCGGAAATGGCATTGAATACTATTCGGCTTGAGGATTGGAGGGGGGACTGGAATTCTCGGTGTAGCAGTGAAATGCGTAGATATCGAGAGGAACACCAGTGGCGAAGGCGAGTCCCTGGACAACTCCTGACACTAAGGCACGAAAGCTAGGGGAGCAAACAGGATTAGATACCCTGGTAGTCCTAGCCGTAAACGGTGCACGTTTGCTGTAAAAGGAATCGACCCCTTTTGTGGCGTAGCTAACGCGTTAAACGTGCCGCCTGGGAAGTACGGTCGCAAGATTAAAACTCAAAGAAATTGACGGGGGCCTGCACAAGCGGTGGAGTATGTGGCTCAATTCGATGCAACGCGAAGAACCTTACCTGGCCTTGACATGCAAGTAGTAGAAGGATGAAAGTCTGACGATCCCGCAAGGGAAGCTTGCACAGGTGCTGCATGGCTGTCGTCAGCTCGTGTCGTGAGATGTTGGGTTAAGTCCCGCAACGAGCGCAACCCCTGTGTCCTGTTGCCACCCGGCCGAGAGGCTGGAGCACTCTGGACAGACTGCCTCGCTTCAACGAGGAGGAAGGTGGGGATGACGTCAAGTCAGTATGGCCCTTACGGCCAGGGCTGCACACGTACTACAATGCCCGGCACAAAGGGAAGCAAGATCGTAAGATGGAGCAAATCCCCAAAAACCGGGCCCAGTTCAGATTGTCGTCTGCAACTCGACGGCATGAAGCTGGAATCGCTAGTAATGGCGCATCAGCTACGGCGCCGTGAATACGTTCCCAGGCCTTGTACACACCGCCCGTCACATCATGAAAGCCGGTTGTACCCGAAGTCGCCCCTTAAAAGGTGCCGAAGGTATGGCTGGTGATTGGGATGAAGTCGTAACAAGGTAGCCGTAGGGGAACCTGCGGCTGGATCACCTCCTTTCTAAGGAGAAACCACGGGTCCGGGTTAAAAACCGGACTTCCGAGGTCGAACGCTGAACCGGAAGCATCAAAACTTCCAGTTCGCGGATTTGGCTCAATACCTTATCGCACAATTCAGTTTTCCAATGAGCAGTCATGCTCTTTGGCAAGTGGTAGAGATCGAACTCGATCCTTGATTTGAGATTTCAAATTTGAGATTTGAAATTTTGCAATGGGGCTGTAGCTCAGTTGGTAGAGCGGTAGCTTTGCAAGCTATAGGTCAGGAGTTCGAGTCTCCTCAGCTCCACCAAACTGCCGTCGAGAGACAAGTGCCGAGAGTCGAATGCGGCTCCGGCCCTGGACTCCCGACACTCGACCCTCGACAAACTTTGGGGGCGTGTAGCTCAGTTGGTTAGAGCATGCGCTTGATAAGCGCAGGGTCCGTGGTTCAAATCCACGCACGCCCACCATTTCTGAAATCTCAAATCTCAAATTTGAAATCTCAGATCACCACTTGCGGAATTCAATTTACCGGGACGGATCGTCCGGGCCTAAACCGCTCGGACGAAAAGATCCGGGATGTTCTTTGACAACTACACATAGGTAAATTCTAGGGCAAATACAGTTCGTTGAGTTCCTGTTCAACTCGAAAGAGGTGACAGGTAACTTTTGTGATCAAGCTACTAAGGGCTTATGGTGAATGCCTTGGTGCCAAGAGGCGATGAAGGACGTAGTAAGTTGCGATAAGCCACGGGGAGCCGCAAGCAGGCCGTGATCCGTGGATCTCCGAATGGGACAACCCAGTGCCGTTAACGCGGCATTATCATTGGATGAATTCATAGTCCAATGAAGCGAAACGGGGCGAAGTGAAACATCTCAGTAACCCCAGGAAAAGAAAACGAAGCGATTCCGTCAGTAGTGGCGAGCGAAAGCGGAACAGTCTAAACCGGGAGGACTTGTCCTTCCGGGGTTGCGGGACCTTAATGTGATAGACAGAGAGTTAGCAGAATCTTCTGGAAAGTTGAGCCATAGACCGTGACAGCCGGGTATGCGAAAACTCAAAGTCGTCTAGAGGTATCCCAAGTAATGCGGTGCACGTGAAACTCTGCATGAATCCGTCCGGACCACCGGATAAGACTAAATACTCCTTGGCAACCGATAGTGAACTAGTACCGCGAGGGAAAGGCGAAAAGAACCCCTGTTAGGGGAGTGAAATAGAACCTGAAACCATATGCCTACAATGTGTAGGAGCCATGCCGCAAGGTGTGGTGACTGCTTGCCTTTTGCATAATGAGTCTGCGAGTTATTGTCAGTGGCCAGCCTAAGGTGTTCTGCACCGGAGGCGAAGGGAAACCGAGTGCCAACAGCGCGACCAAGTCGCTGGCAATAGACCCGAAGCGGAGGTGATCTACTCTTGAGCAGGTTGAAGCCCAGGTAACACTGGGTGGAGGACCGAACTCGTGGATGTTGAAAAATCCTGAGATGACTTGAGAGTAGGAGCGAAAGACTAATCAAACCCCGTGATAGCTGGTTCTCTCCGAAATCGCTTGAGGGCGAGTCTTATGGAAGTACCCAATGGAGGTAGAGCACTGAATGGCTTAGGGGCCCCACCAGGCTGCCAAAACCAATCAAACTCCGAATACCATTGGTCTCAGTATCATAGGAATCAGGCCGTAGGTGATAAGATTTATGGCCGAGAGGGCAACAGCCCAGACCATCAGCTAAGGTGCCTAAATGTGATTAAGTGGAAAGGATGTGACGTTGCTTAGACAGTGAGGATGTTGGCTTAGAGGCAGCCATCATTTAAACAGTGCGTAATAGCTGACTCATCGAGCGATGTCGCGCCGAAAATGATTGGCGATTAAATCACATACCGAAGCTATGGATTCGCAGGATCTTCGGATCTTGCGAGTGGTAGGAGAGCGTAATCAATGCTGCGAAGCCGGACGGAAACGGACGGTGGAGCGTTGATTAGTGAGAATGCAGACACGAGTAGCGATAAACCAGATGAGAATTCTGGTCGCCGTAAACCCAAGGGTTCCTGGGCCAGGTTCGTCCTCCCAGGGTTAGCCGGGAGCTAAGATGAGGCCGTAAGGCGTAATCGATGCACAGCAGGTTAAATATTCCTGCGCCGGCTGGGGTTAAGGCTGCGAATGACGCATGGGAAGACATCCACTAGGCAATCGAATGCTGAGCTTAGGCTTCGGCCGAAGCGCATGGGTGGGTTCCTGTGCCGAGAAAAGTTTGCAGTTGTTCCCCCAGTCGCCCGTACCGTAAACCGACACAGGTGGGTGAGTGTAAGCGCACTCAGGCGCGCGAGAGAAACCTCTCTAAGGAACTCGGCACATTAGCCCCGTAACTTCGGGAGAAGGGGTGCCCACTTCGGTGGGTCTCAGTAAATTGCGTTTAGCGACTGTTTAACAAAAACACAGCACTCTGCCAAGTCGTGAAGACGACGTATAGGGTGTGACACGTGACCAATGCGGAAAGATTAAAACATTGGGTTAGCCGCAAGGCGAAGCTCGGTGTCCAAGTCCCCGTGAATGTCGGCCGTAACTATAACGGTCCTAAGGTAGCGAAATTCCTTGTCGGGTAAGTTCCGACCTGCACGAATCGTGTAACGACTGAACGACTGTCTCGGAGAGGATCTCGGCGAAACTGTAACGGCGGTGAAGATGCCGCCTGCCCGCAGTAGGACGGAAAGACCCTATGCACCTTTACTGTAAGCTCGTATTGTGTCTTGATTAATTTTGCGTAGCGTAGGTGGGAGACTTTGAAGCGAGTCCTTCGGGGCTCGTGGAGTCGCAATGTGAAACACCACTCTTAGTTAATTAGGATTCTAACCCCGATTCCTGTGAAGCCAGGCGGGGGACAGTGCGTGCGGGTCAGTTTGACTGGGGCGGTTTCCTCCCAAAGAGTAACGGAGGAGCGCGAAGCTTGGTTCAGCACGTTTGGCAATCGTGCGTTGAGGGTATGGCTAGAAACCAGGTTAACTGTGAGACGTACATGTCGAGCAGATGCGAAAGCAGGCCCAAATGATCCGACGGTATGAAAGTGGAATTGCCGTCGCTCATCGGACAAAAGG